>NZ_JBFAOV010000003.1:0-567666 GCF_040675375.1 Nonomuraea sp. NPDC049607 | reverse complement strand
GCGGCCGGCCCCCCCCACCACCGCCGGGGCGGGGGGCGGTCCGGCGCCGCGGCGCCTCCCCGCGGGGGCGCGGGGCGGGCCCCCCCCCCCCCCCACGTCCCACCCCCCGATGTGAAAGGCACCTGACCACGCCTTTCACGTCTCACCCCCCGATGTGAAAGGCACGCACATGAGCACCGACGAATCTCCCACCGGGCGCGAGAGCCGCGTCGCGGTCAACGAGGACTGGGCCGCCACGGCCGTCGGCCTGGTCCTGCTCGTCCTCGTCCTCACCGGCGTCATCCCCGTCGGGCTGGTGCCCTGATGAGCACCGTCACCGACACCCGCGCCACCTGGCACGGGACAGCGCTCGGCGTCCTGGTCGTGCTCGTGCTGGCCGCCGCCACCCGCGTCCTGGAGAAGGGCGTCCCCGGCTGGTTCCCCGGGTCCGGCCTGGCCAAGGCCGTCGAGTTCCCGGTCTACGCGATCGCGCTCGGGCTGCTCGGCAACGCGCTGCTCACCGCGTCCGGGCTGCGGGAGCGGCTGTCCGGCGGGTTCCGCACCGAGTTCTTCATCAAGACCGGGCTGGTCCTGCTCGGCGCGTCCATCAACCTCAAGGTGATCGTGACCGCCGCCGGACCCGCCGTGGTCCAGGCGATCGTGCTGATCAGCGCGGTGTTCCTGTTCACCTGGTGGCTCGGCGGACGGCTCGGGCTCGACGACCGGCTGCGCGCGCTGCTGTCGTCGGCCGTGTCGATCTGCGGGGTCAGCGCGGCCATCGCGGCGGCGGGGGCCGTCCAGGCCAGGAAGGAGCAGCTCGCCTACAGCGCCAGCCTGGTGATCGCGTTCGCGCTGCCGTCGATCTTCGTCCTGCCCGCCCTGGCCTCGCTGCTCGGGCTCCCGCCCGAGGTGGCGGGGGCCTGGATCGGCGGCAACATCGACACCACCGCCGCCGTCACCGCCGCCGGGACGATCGCGGGCGAGGACGCCCTGGCCATCGCCACGATCGTCAAGGTCACCCAGAACGCGCTCATCGGCGTCGTCGTGGTCGCGCTGACCGCCTGGTTCGCCTTCCGGGTCGAGCGGCGGGCCGACGCCGAACGGCCCGGCCTGATCGAGTTGTGGCGGCGCTTCCCGAAGTTCGTGCTCGGGTTCGTCGCCGCGTCCGTGGTCGCCACCTGGTGGCTGACGACGGTCGCCGCGGGCGAGGGCAAGGCGGTCATCGGGGTCGCCAACGACCTGCGGACCTGGTTCCTGATCCTGGCGTTCGTCAGCATCGGGCTGGAGTTCCGGGTGTCGGCGCTGCGTGAGGCCGGATGGCGGCCGGTCGCCGTGTTCGCCGCCGCGACGGTGGTCAACGTGGTCGTCGCGCTGGCCCTGGCCCTGGCGCTGTTCTCCGGTTTCACGGCCGGCTGAGAGCCCCGCCCCCTGAGGGCGGGGCCGTCCCGCTAGGCGACGGGCAGCTCGGCGGGGTCCGCCACCCGCACGATCGAGCCGCTGATCTGCTGCGGGTTGCGGATCAGGTTGAGGATCGGGCACACCCGCTCGACCTCGGCGTGCAGCCCGGCCAGCTCCTCGTCGGAGGCGGGCGAGCTGATCTGCACCTCGTAGGTGAAGTTGTGCGGGGACACCGGGACACCCTGGTCGCCCGGGAGCTGGGCCTTGGGGTCGTACTCGGCGCGGACGTCCACCTCCAGGGAGTCGATCGGCACCTCCAGCTCGGCCGCCTTGATCAGGAAGATGTGCGTCACGCAGCTGCCCAGGACGCCGGCCTGGAGCTCGGGCGAGCCGGGGCCGAGGTCGTAGCCGGCGAAGTCGGGGCCGCTGTCGCTGATGATCTGGAAGTCCCTGATCCTGATGCGCCGGATCCCGCTGCGGCCCTCGGCCGTGACGTGGGCGTGCAGCGGCACCGGGCCGCCCGCCGGGGCCTCCCGGCGGGCCAGCAGGGCGGCGCGCTTGTGCGACAGGTACTCGCGAAGGGTGCTCATGGGTCTTTCTCTCCGGAAGGGGTTCAGCTCAGGGTCACGTGGCCGAGCGGGGTGTCGATGACGGCCCGCAGGGCGGGCTCGGGCCCCTCGGTGACGTCGAGCGTCACGTCGAGCGCGGCCAGGTCGCGGCGGAGCGCGCCGGGGTCGGGGTGGACGGCGGCGAAGGAGACCAGGCCGACCAGCGGCAGGTCCGTGGCGGCCGGATGGGTGGTCGAGCCCCAGTCGATGAGGAAGGGCACCGGCCGGACCGCGGCCGGGTCCTCGCGCCGGGTGAGTCGCCACTCCAGCAACTCCCCGGACGGGGTGCGCCGGGACAGCGGCTGCACGTCGCCGGGGTCGTAGCCGCGCTCGCGGGCCAGCTCCACGGTCTTGTCGAGGTCCCGCGGATGCACGGCCCAGGCGGCCAGGCGGGGTTCGGTCAGCGTCTCCAGCCCGAACGCCCTCGGCCGCACCTCCGACTCCGGGTCCGGGCCGATGATCTCCAGGTACGCGTCCGGCCCGAAACGCACCAGGTAGTTCGCGGTGCCCCCGGGATGGCTGCCGCCCCGGACGGGCCGCACGCCGGTGCGCGCGGCGAAGTCCTCAACCCCCTTGAGCAGGTCGGGCACGGCATGAACGAGGTGGTCGAGGTGACGGTCGGTCATCGGTGGTCCTCCGGTTCGCCGAGTGAGAGCATGAGCCGGTTCGCCCAGTTGAAGAAGGCGGCGGCGTGGATGGTGTCGCTGATCGCCAGGTCGTCGAGCCCGGCCGCGCGCAGCGCCGCGAGGTGCTCGGGCCCGAACTCGACGGGTGTGGCGGCCAGCGCAACCGAGGCGTCGACGACCGCCCGCCAGGTGTCGTCCTGCGGCGCGTCCACCCCCTCGTCGAGCAGGCGCTGCACGTCCTGCGGGCGCTTGGAGTGGTGGGCGGCGAAGCGGGCGTGCACCGACGCGCAGAACACGCAGCCGTTGCGCCGCGAGGTGGCGGTCGCGGCCAGCTCGCGCTCGGCGCGCGGCAGCCCGCCGTCGGCGTTGTAGAAGATGTCGTTGTCGGTCTTGGTGCGCGCGTGCAGGATCTCGGGGTCGCGGGCCAGCAGCAGGAAGTACGGCGACGACGCCCGCGCCCGGTCCACCAGCGCCTCGTGGTGGGCCTCGGTCAGCTCCTCCGGCGCGAGCGGCGGCAGCCAGGGCTTCCAGCCGAGCTGTTCCTGGGTGAATCCGGTGCTCACGCGGCCACCTCCTGGCCGAGCAGCCGGAGCCCGCCGACCACCCTGACCTGGAAGGCGAGGAAGGCGACGAGCTGCGACAACGTCACCACGCCCGTCGGGCTCCAGCCCGCCGCCGCCAGCGCGTCCAGGGCCTGCCGGCTCGCCTCTCGCGGCCGGAAGACCAGCAGGTGCGCGTGCTCGAACGCGGCGGCGAGCCGGACGCCCAGCTCGTCCGGGTTCCGTACCCGGTAGCGCAGGCCCTCGTCGCTCTCGGCGGCCAGCGGGGCGGGGTAGACCCCGTACGGGCCGGTGGTGACGCCCGCCTCGACCTCCGCCTCGACGGTCTTCAGCAGGCCGGGGGCCAGCTCGGCGAGCCGGTCGGCGTAGAAGCCGGCGACGACGGCGTCGCGGTGCAGCCCGGCCACGAAGGCCGCGACCGCGTCCCGTTCGACGAGGGTGACCTCGCCCTCCTCGTCGGGGACGAAGAGCGCGTCGAAGCCGCGCTGGGCGTGCTCGCGGGCGGCGGGCCGCAGGTCGCGCAGCTTGTCCAGGCGGGAGCCCGGTCTTATCTCGGCCAGGTGGTCGATGACGTCGTTGATCATGTGGAGCTCATTTCGGTGGAGGGGAGCCAGCCGAGCGCGGGCGCGACCTCGGTCGCCAGCAGCTCGATCGAACGGAGGACGAGCGGATGCGGCGGGTCCACCGAGTGCACCTGGAAGACCAGGTCGGTGACCCGTTCGAGGGTCGGGTCGGCGCGCAGGCTGTCGATGACGTCCTGGGGGGTGCCCACGTGCACGTCGAAGGCGGCGATGCGGCTGTCGAGGTCGCCGCCGGGCAGCTCCCACGGCAGCGGGCGGCGGCCGAGCCCCGCTTCGGCCAGGCGCAGCGCCTCGGCCCTGTTGTCGGCCACGAACGCGGTCCGCGAGGCCACGATGCGCGGGACGGCGCCCGCGGGCAGGTTCTCGTGGTAGGCGTCCACGATCGGCTGTTGCAGGTCGGCGAGCGTCGCCTGCGGGTCGTCGGCCGGCCGCGGCTGCGTGCGCGAGAGCATCAGCCCGTTGCCCGCCCGGCCGGCCCGCGCTCCTCCGGAGACCGAGAACGTCGCCTCCCAGACGGCGCCGGCCAGCCGGGGCGCGGGCGGGTAGAGCCGGTTGCCGCCGCCCAGGTCCTCGCCCGACCAGGCCCTGAGCAGGATCGACAGGTGCTCGGCGTACAGGGTGGCGCGGTCGCCGCTGTCGTGCCCGAACGGCCCGAACGACGACGGCGTCCCGCCGCTGCCGACCCCGACCTCCAGCCGCCCGCCGGTGAGCAGGTCGAGCACGGCGGTGTCCTCGGCCACCCGGACGGGCTGCTCCAGCGGGAGGGTGATGATGCCGGTGCCGAGACGGATGCGGCTGGTCCTGGCCGCCACGTGGGCGAGGAACACCAGCGGCGCGGGGAGCCCGCCCTCCTCGCCGTCGAAGTGGTGCTGGGCCACCCAGGCGGTGTCGAACCCGAGCGACTCCGCGTGCGCGATCTGCTCGGCGGCCAGCCGGTAGCGCTCGGCCGGAGGCGCCTCGTCCAGGACCCGGGTGAAGAAGCCGAGCCTCATCGCACCGGCTCCGGGATGGCGGCGAGCAGCTCGCGGGTGTAGTCGTCGGCCGGGTCGGTGAAGACCCGCCGGGTGGATCCTGATTCCACGATGCGTCCTTTGTTCATGACGGAGACGGTGTGTGAGATCTGCCGCACCACCGCCAGGTCGTGCGAGATGAAGAGGTAGGTCAGGCCGAGGTCGCGCTGGAGCTGTCCGAGCAGGTCGAGGATCTGCGCCTGGACGGTGACGTCCAGCGCCGAGACGGCCTCGTCGAGCACGAGCACCTCCGGGCCGGCGGCCAGCGCGCGGGCGATGGCCACCCGCTGCCGCTGCCCGCCCGACAGCTCGCGCGGCCTGCGGGAGCTCACGTCGGCGGGCAGCGCCACCCGGTGGAGGAGTTCCGCGACGCGGGCCCGGCGGGCGGCCCGGTCGCCGAGCCCGAAGTTGCGCAACGGCTCCTCCACGATGTCGGCGATCGACTGCCTCGGGTCCAGCGACCCGTACGGGTTCTGGTGGACGAGCTGGACGTGACGGCGGAATCCGCGGCCGTCGGGGGCCCCGGTGACGGTGACCGTTCCCGACGTGGGCTCGGCGAAGCGCACCACCATGCGCGCGGTGGTGGTCTTGCCCGATCCCGACTCCCCGACCAGGGCGTGCGTGGTGCCGCGCGGCACCTCGAACGAGACGCCGTCCACGGCCCGGAAGGCCCGCCGGCCTGAACGGAACTCCTTGACCAGGTCGCGCACCACGATCGCGGGCTCGGCGGCCACCGGCTCGCGGAAGGGACGGGCCGACAACGCGGGGGCGTCGTGCAGCAGCCGCCGGGTGTAGTCCGCGCCGGGCGCCGCCAGGATCTCCCTGGTCGGGCCCTGTTCCTCGACGCGGCCGTCCTTCATGACGACCAGCCGGTCCGAGCGGCTCGCGGCCACGCCGAGGTCGTGGGTGACCAGCAGCACGGCCGTGCCGAACTCGGCGCGCAGGTCGTCGATGAGGTCCAGGATGCGCCGCTGCACGGTGACGTCCAGGGCGCTGGTGGGCTCGTCGGCGATGATCAGCCGGGGTTCGAGCGCGACGGCGATGGCGATCAGCACGCGCTGGCGCATGCCGCCGGACAGCTCGTGCGGGTACTGGCGGGCCCGCGTCTCGGGGTCGGGCAGGCCGACGCGGGTGAGCAGTTCGACCACCCGGCGCCGGACGGCGGCCCGGTCGCCGCGCTTGTGGATGCGCAGCACCTCGGCGATCTGCGCCCCGACCGTCTTGACCGGATCGAGGGAGTTGGACGGATCCTGCGGCACGAGCCCGATCTGCGCCCCGCGTACGGACTCCATCCGCCGCGGCGACCAGGTCGCCAGGTCGTTCTCGCCCAGCAGCACGCTGCCGCGCTCCAGCGAGGCGTTGCCCGGCAGCAGGCCGATGATCGAGTGCGCGGTCGTGGTCTTGCCGGACCCCGACTCGCCGACGACCGCGACGACCTCGCCCGGCTCGACGGTGAAGGAGACGCCGTGCACCGCCGGGCGGCCGTCGTAGGAGACCGCGAGGTCGCGGACGTCGAGCAGGCTCACGAGGACTCCTTGGCGATGGACCGGCTGATCCGGCCGGCGGCGAGCACGACCGCGACCACCACGGCCCCGGGCAGCGTGGTCAGCCACCAGGACGTGGCCAGGTAGTTGCGGCCCTCGGCGATGAGCAGCCCCCACTCGGGGGTGGGCGGCTCGGCGCCGTAGCCGAGGAAGCCGAGCGTCGAGATGGCCAGGATGGCCACGCCGAACTGCAGGGCGGCCAGCGCGACGACGGGACCGAGCGAGTTGGGCAGCACGTGCCGCCACAGCACGGCGGTGAACCGGCCGCCGCTGCCGAAGGCGGCCTCCACGTAGTCGGTGCGGCGCACCCGGACGACCTCCGAGCGCGACAGCCGGGCGAACGCGGCGACCGAGCCGACGCCGACCGCGACGGCCACGTTCACCGTCCCCGGGCCGAGCAGGATGATCATGACCAGGGCCAGGAGCAGGCCGGGGACCGACAGCAGCACGTCCACGACCCGCATGACGGCGGCGTCGGTCACCCCGCCGAGCGAGCCGGCCAGCAGCCCGAGCAGCGTGCCGAGCAGCAGGCCGACCGCGACGGCGACGAACGCCCCCGACAGCGAGTTCACGGCTCCGTGCACCACCCGCGCGAACACGTCACGCCCGACGGCGTCGGTGCCGAACAGGTGCTGCCCGCTCGGCGCCTGGAGCTTCTCGACCGGCACGCCGGCGATCGGGTCGTACCCGGTGAACAGGCCAGGGACGACCGCCCACAGCAGCACCACGGCGATCACCGTCCAGGACAGGATCAGGCCGGCCCTCACGACGCCGCCTTCAGCCGCGGGTCGAGCACCGGGAACAACACGTCCACCACCAGGTTGACCAGGACGAACACCGCCGCGGCGAGCACCACGACGGCCAGCATCACCGGCGTGTCCTGGGCGGTCACGGCCTGCTCGGTGAGCCGCCCGATGCCGTTGCGGCCGAAGACGGTCTCCGTCACGACCGAGCCCGCGATCAGCTCGCCGAACGTCAGGCCCGCCACGGTCAGCGTCGGCAGCACGGCGTTGCGCGCCACGTGCCGCCACAGGATCCACCAGCGGGTGGCGCCCTTGGCCGCGATCACCGGCACGAACGGCTGCGCGTACACCTGGTCGATGCCGCGCGCCAGCACCTGCGCGATGGGCGCCGAGATCGGCACGGCCAGCGTCACCACCGGCAGGACGAGTTGCTGGAGCTCGCCGCCGCCGATGACCGGCACCAGCCGCAGCCGGAAGGAGAAGACCTGGATCAGCAGGATCCCCAGCCAGAACGCCGGGACCGAGATGAACAGCGACGGCACCGACAGCAGCGCCCCGCGCAGCCACGACGTCCTGCTGTAGCTCGCCACGAAGGCGATCACCACGGCGAGCAGGACCGCCAGCGCGAACGCCGCCGAGGCCAGCCGGGCCGTCTCGGGCAGCGCCTCGCCCAGGCGCTCGACCACGGGGGTGCCGGTGTCGATCGAGTAGCCGAAGCCGCCGGTCAGGAAGCCGGACAGGGTGCGCAGGTACTCGCCGATCGGCGAGCCGCCGCTGTAGTACGCCCGGATGTCGGCGATCTGCTGCGGCGACAGGCCGAGCTCGGGGTTCTGGAACTTGATCAGGATCGAGTCGCCGGGCAGCAGTTGCAGCAGCACGTAGCTCGCGGTGAAGGCGGCCCACAGCACGAGCACCGCCTGCCCGGCCCTCGTCAGGAGGTACCTGGTCATTGCTGCGTCTTCCAGGCCGAGTAGAACCACGGGCGGGCGACCGCCTCGAAGGCCACGCCCTTGACGTACGGCGCGCCGCCGTACACCTGGGGCTCCTCGAACAGGGGGATGGCGTAGCCCTGGTCGATCACGTACCGCTGGATCTCGGCGACCTTGGCGTTGCGCTCGGCGTTGTCGGGCTCGGCGGACTCCTCCTCCAGCAGGGTGTCGAGCTTCTTGTCCTTGGAGAGGATGACGTCGCGGTTCTGGCTGTGGAAGTGGCTCTTGATGACGTCCTGGTCGGCGCGGCCGACCATGCTGTGCGCGACGGCGGTCTTCTCGGCGTCCTTGATGTCGACGGCCTGGGTGCCGGCGTCGGCGGGGCGGATCTCCAGTTGCACGCCGAGCTTGGCCCACTGCTGGCCGACGAGTTCGAGCGTCTGCTTGGACAGCGGCTGCGGCCCGGCCACGAAGACGCCCAGCCGCAGCTTGACGCCGCCCTTCTCGCGCACGCCGTCGGCGCCCTTGGTCCAGCCGGCCTTGTCGAGCAGCTCGCCGGCCTTGACCGGGTCGTAGGCCAGGTCCTTCGACAGATCGACGTACCCCTGGGCGAGGTGGCTGAGCACAGAGGTGGCGCGCGGGTAGCTCGCGGTGAACAGGGTGTCCACGACCTCCTTGACGTCGGTGCCCGCCTGGAGCGCCTTGCGCACGTCGAGGTCCTTCAGGATGCTGTTGGACGGCCGCAGGTACAGGCCGTTGTTCACGCCCCTGGTCGGCTCGGCGTAGATCTGGAAGCCCGCGTCCTTGACCGTCTTCTCGTCGTAGGCCTGGACGTAGCGCACGAAGTCGGCCTGGCCGGAGGTCAGCGCGCCGACCCGGACGTTGTCCTCGGGCGTCACGATGATCTTGATCTCGTCCAGGTACGCCCGCCCCTGGTGCTTGGAGGAGGGCGGCGCCCAGTCGTAGTCCTTGCGCGCGGCCAGGTCCACCTCCTTGTCGACGATCTGGTTCTTCAGCGTGAAGGGGCCCGAGCCGACGATGTTCTTGAGCTGGCACTGCTGCTCGTACGGCAGCGAGATCGTCTTCTTCGACACCAGCCCGGCCCCGATGACCGAGGTGCCCTGGAGGAACCCGGGCGAGGGCTTCTTGAAGTGGAACTTGACGGTCAGCGGGTCGACGACCTCACTGCGCTCGTAGTTGTTGACGAACTCGGCGACCGGCAGCTTGAGCTCGGTGTTCCCGAGGCCGTACACGTCGAAGTTGGCGGCGACGGCGGCGGCGTCGAGCGGGCTGCCGTCGCTGAAGGTCACGCCCTGGCGCAGGTGGAAGGTGTACTCGGTGGCGTCCTTGTTCACCTCCCACTTGGTGGCGATCCAGGGCTCGATCTCCAGGGTCTGAGGGTTCTGCCAGGTCAGCTTGTCGGTGATCTGGTTGAGGATGCCGCCGTTGGGATAGAAGCCGGCGGCCGGCAGGTAGAGGCAGGTGGGCGGCTGGTGCTCCAGGTAGGTCAGCGTGCCGCCGTAGACCGGCTGATCGCTGGACGGCGCCGCGCCGGCAGCACCCCCTTGACCACCACAGGCGCCGAGGAGCCCAACGACGGCGAGCATGACGGCTGCGGTGCGCAGGTTGGATGAGGACATGGGGGTACTGCCTTTCAGACAAAACATACCTAAAAAGTAGGAAAAGGCTACAGCAAACGTGGCACCGAAGCCACCAGGGCCTCGGTGTAGGCGTGACGCGGGCGGGTGAACACCTCGCCGACCTCGCCCTCCTCCACGACCTGGCCGTCCTTCATGACCAGCACGCGGTGGCTGACGTGGTGCACGACGCCCAGGTCGTGGGAGATGAACACCATCGCCGTGCCGTCCTCGGCCTGGATCCCGGCGAGCAGGTCGAGCACCTGCGCCTGGATCGAGACGTCGAGCGCGGAGACCGGCTCGTCGCAGACCAGCACGTCGGGGCGGGGCCCCAGGGCCCGCGCGATGGCCACGCGCTGACGCTGGCCGCCGGACAGCTCGCGGGGACGGCGGTCGGCCGTCCCCGGCGGCAGGCCGACCCGGGCCAGCAGGTCGAGCACGCGGGCCCGGCGTTCGCCGCGCGGCAGCCGCAACGGCTCGGCGACCAGGCGGCCCACGGTGTGGCGGGGGTCGAAGGAGCCCAGCGGGTCCTGCGAGACGAGCTGGATCCGGGGCCGCAGCGGGCGGCGGCGGCTCTCCGGCAGGTCGCTCCAGGGGCGTCCGTGCAGGCTGACCCGGCCCGCGTCGGGCGCCAGCAGGGCCAGGACCAGCCGGGCGAGCGTGCTCTTGCCGGAGCCGGACTCGCCGACGACGCCCAGCGTCTCGCCCTCGTGCAGGGTGAAGGAGACGTGGTCGACCACCACCCGCCGCCCGTACGCGCGGGTGAGGCCCGTACCGGCCAGCACCCGGGCATACGGGTCCGGCTCGCGTACGGCGATGGGCGGGCCGGCGGTGAGCCGGGAGCCCCGGGAGGCCGCCGACGGCACGGCGGCCAGCAGCGCGCGCGTGTACGGGTGGGCCGGGGCGCCCAGCACGTCCCGCGTCCGGCCCTCCTCGACGACCCGGCCGTCCTTCATCACCAGGACACGGTCGGCGATCGAGGACACGACGGCCAGATCATGGCTGATCAGCAGCAACGCCGTGCCGGCCGCCTTGCGTTCGGCCAGCAGCCGCAGGACCTGGGCCTGCACGGTGACGTCGAGCGCCGTCGTGGGCTCGTCGGCGATGATCAGCTCGGGGTCGGCCGCGATGGCCGAGGCGATCAGCACGCGCTGCCGCAGCCCGCCCGAGAGCTGGTGCGGCCGCTGCCGGGCCCGCAGGGCGGGCTCCGGCACGCCGACCGCCGCCAGCAGGTCGAGCACCCGCTCCGCGCGCCGGGCGCGGGGCACGACGTCGTGCGTGGCCAGCACCTCGGCGATCTCCGCGCCGACGGTGCGCAGCGGGTCGAGCGAGACCAGCGCGTCCTGGAGCACCAGCCCGGCGAACCGGCCGCGCAGCCGCCGCCACTCCCGCTCGCCGAACGCGAGCGCGTCCCGCCCGGCGACCGTGAACGCCGAGGCCGTCACGGACGAGCCCGGCCCGGTCAGCCCCAGCAGGGTGCGCGCGGTGACGCTCTTGCCCGACCCCGACTCCCCCACGATCGCCACGCACTCCCCGGCCGCGACCGACAACGAGATCCCGTGGACGACCTCGGCGTCGCCGAAGCTCACCCGCAGGTCCTCCACGGCGACCAGCGCGGAGCCGGCGGGCCGGGCCACGGCGGGCGCGGTGCCTTCGTCCCGGACGGCGGTCATGGGGTCCTCCCTTCGAAACGGCGTTGCAGCCGGCGTCCGACGACGGTCAGGCAGACCACGGTCAGCGTGATCGCCAGGCCCGGGAACAGCGCCTCCCACCAGGCGACGCGCAGATAGTTGCGGCCCTCGGAGAGCATCGCCCCCCATTCGGCGGCCGGCGGTTGCGGCCCCATGCCGAGGAAGCTGAGCCCCGAGCCCGCGATGACCGCCGTGCCGAGCCCGATCGTGGCCAGCACGGGGACGGGCCCGAGCACGTTCGGCAGCACGTGCCCGAACGTGATCGCCGCGGGCGGGCGACCGAACGTGCGGGCCTGCTCCACGTACCCCGATCGGCGCACCACGAAGGTCTGGGCGCGGACCACGCGGGCGTAGTTGGGGATCTGCGCGACGGCGATCGCGAGGATCACGTTGACCGTGCCCGGCCCGGTGATCGCCACGACGAGCAGCGCGAGCAGCAGCTCGGGCAGCGTGGACAGCACGTCGAACGAGCGGGCCAGGGCCTCGTCCAGCCATTTCGGCGACAGCCCGGCGGCCAGCCCGAGCAGCGCGCCCGTCACGACCGCGAGCAGGGTGGCCCCGACGCCGATGCTGATCGAGTGCCGGGCGCCGTGGACGACGCGGGCGAGCACGTCCCGGCCGAGATGGTCGGTGCCGAGCGGGTGCGCGCCGCCCGGCGGGGACAGCGCGCCGAGCGGGTCGGCGGCCAGCGGGTCCGCCCCGGCGAGCAGCCCCGGCGCCAGCACGGCCAGCGCGAGCAGGGCGAGCAGCAGGACCGGCGCCGCCGTCCGGAGCGCGGCGGCGGACGGGCGGCGGCGCGGGAGCGCGAGAACCGGCGCGCTCATCGCCGCTCAGCCCCTCATCCGCGGGTCGATGACGCGGTAGGCCAGGTCGAGCAGGGTGCTGATGGTCACGTACGCGACCGCCGACAGCAGCACGACGGCCATCACCACCGGCATGTCCTGCCCCGTGACGGCCTCCATGGCCACCCGCCCGAGCCCGGGACGCCCGAACAGCACCTCGGTGATCACCGTCCCGCCGAGCAGCGTGCCGGTGAACCAGCCGGCCAGCGTCACGGCGGGGATCAGCGCGTGCCTGAGCGCGTGCCTGGCCACCAGCGCCCGCTCGGTCAGCCCGCGGGCCCTGGCGGTGACCGCGAACGGCTGTTCCAGGGCCCGTTCCAGCCCGCCGCGCAGCACCTGGCCGAGCACGCCCGCGATCGGCAGCCCCAGCGAGAGCGCGGGCAGCACGAGCGCGAGCGGCCCCGCCGCCCCCGACACCGGGAACCAGCCGAGCGTGAACGAGAACACCGACAGCAGCACGATCCCGATCAGGAACGGCGGCACCGACACCGACACCAGCTCGGCCAGCGAGGCCACGCCGCGCGGCAGCCGCCCGCGCCCGGCGGTGACGATCGCGATCACCCCGGCGAGCGCGACGCCGACCCCGGCCGCCGCGAGCGTGAGCTGCGCGGTCGGCAGGATCTGCGTGGCCAGCACCTCGCCGACGCCGAGCTGGAGCCGGTACGAGCGCCCGAGGTCGCCGTGCAGCAACCGCCACAGATAGGACAGGTACTGGACGACCTCCGGCCGGTCGAGTCCCCATTCCTGGACGATCCGCGCCCGGATCTCCGGCGTGTCGGCCCCGTCGCCGATCAGGATGTCCACGGTGTCGCCGGGGGCGAGCAGCAGCGCGAGGTAGGAGGCCGTGGCCGCCGCCCACAGGACGGCGAGCCCGGTCCCGAGTCGTCGGATCACGTCCCGATCCGTACGTCGTAGGCGCCGGCCGGCGTGCCGGACGCGGGATCGAAGCCGAGCCCCTGCACGCTCCTGCGCGCGGCGAGCTGGTCGGCGGGCACGTAGAGCGGGAACACGATCGCCTTCTCCCGCACCACCGCCTGCTGGACCTTGGCGTAGAGCTCCTTGCGCCTGGCCTGGTCGGAGCTGGCCGACGCCTGCGCGAGCCACTTGTCCACGCGCTCGTCGGTGAAGTGGGTCCGGTTGATCGCGCCCTGGCCCGGCAGGATGAGGTTGAGCGCCGCGCCGACGTCGGGGTCGCCGCGCGAGTTCTCGAAGATCTCGTACTCGTTCTCCTCCACGGCCTTCTGCGCGCTGCCCTGATCGACGATCTTGACCTGGAAGTCGATGCCCGCGCTCTGCTTGACCTGGGCCTGGACGGCCTGGGCGAGGATGTCGCGGCGGTCGCGGACGAACGGCGCCGAGGCGACCGTGCGCACGGTGAGCCGCCTGCCGTCCTTGACCCGGAAGCCCTCGGCGTCGCGCTGCCGCCAGCCCGCCGCGTCGAGCAGCGCGTTCGCCCTGGCCGGGTCGCCGCCGTAGGCGTTCTCCAGGGTGGCGTCGTAGAACGGGCTGCGTTCGCCGACGACGCTCCACGCCCTGGTGGCGGTGCCCTGGTAGACCGACCGCAGGACGGCGTCCACGTCCACGGCCTCGCGGAAGGCCTCGCGCACGCGCTGGTCGTCGAAGGGGGCGCGGCCGGTGTTGAAGTAGTAGGAGAAGGAGGTGCCGGCGTTGAGCGACGTGCGCAGGGCCAGGTCGGGGTCCTTCTTGATCAGTTCGACGTCGGTGGCCGGGACGCCCTCGATGACCTGCACCTGCCCCGAGGTGAGCGCGCCCACCCGGACCGCCGCCTCCGGCAGGAACCGGTAGGTGAGCTCGGAGAGGTAGGCGGGGCCCTGGTGCGCGGCCCCGGCGGGCGGCCACTTGTAGGCGGGGTTGCGGCGGTAGCGGATCTCCTGGCCGGGCACGTACCGGTCGAGGATGAACGGCCCGGTTCCGACCAGGTCCGTGCCGCCGAACTTGAGGTCCTTGGCGTGCTTGAGTGAGGCCGGCGAGACCTGCCCGGCGTACGGGGAGGCGAGGAAGTCGAGGAACAGCCCGTCGGGCTCCTTGAGCGTGATCCTGACCGTGTACGGCGAGACCACCTCGGCCTGGTCGAAGGCGCGCAACTGGATCGCCGAGACGGCCGGGTTGTAGCCGGGCACGCGGAACTGGTCGAGGTTGGCCTTCACCGCGGCGGCGTCGAACCGCGTGCCGTCGTGGAAGGTCACGTCCCGCCGCAGGTCGAGGGTGTAGGTCAGGCCGTCGTCCGACGCCTTCCACGAGGTGGCCAGCCAGGGGTGGAAGGTGCCGTCCTCGGCCCGCGAGAGCAGCGCGTCGAACTGGTTGAACACCAGCAGCCGGACCTTGTTCTGGGCCCACTGCTGGGGGTTGAGGGTGATCGGCTGCGTCTCGATCGCCCAGGTCAGGGAGGTTCCGGGGGCCTGCTCGGCGGGTCGCTGGGCGCCGCACGCGGCCAGCGCGAGTGCCAGCAGGACGGCGGGCAGGCGCTTCACGGGCGTTCCCAGGCTTCGGCGAGCAGCTCGTAGGAGCGCACGCGGTCGGTGTGGTCGTGGGTGATGGTGGTGACCAGCAGCTCGTCGGCCCCGGTGACCCGGCGCAGCACCCGCAGCCGCTCGGCCACCGTCTCCGGCGTGCCGACGAACTGCGTGTCGATCCGGTCCTTGACCAGCGCGCGGTCGGCGTCGGTCCAGACGTGCCGGGCCGCCTCCGCCGGCGTCGGGTACGGCATCGCCCCCTCCCCGGTCCTGATGCTGCGCACCCACAGCCCGTACGGCGAGGCCAGCTCGCGCGCTCTGGCCTCGTCCTCGGCCACCACCGCGTCGGCCGACACGATCACGTACGGCTCGGCCAGCTCGCCCGACGGCTTGAACGCCTCCCGGTACGCCTCCACGGCCTCCAGCACGCTGGACGGGCTGACGTGGTAGTTCGCCGCGAACGGCAACCCGCGCTCCCCCGCGACCTGGGCGCTCTGCCCGCCGCTGCTGCCGAGGATCCACACCCGCAGGTCGGCTCCCTCGCCCGGCACGACGTGCGCCTCGTGGGTCCCCTTGAGCAGCGCCAGCACCTCGTCGATCTGGTCGGCGAAGTCAGGCGTCACGGCTCCGGGCTGCTGGAGCAGGCTCGCCTGGAAGGCCAGGCGGGGCACCTTGGCCAGCCGCGACCAGTCGAAGGGCGGCGGGATGAGCAGCCCGTCCACCACCCTGGCCTCCTGGCCAGGGTGGTGGACGGGGGCCGGCTCGGTCCTGCGCTGCCCTGACCGCCCGATCCCCAGATCGAGCCGTCCCGGATGCAGCGCGTCGATGACCCCGAACTGCTCGACCACCGACACCGGCGTCTGGTGACCGAGCTGTACGGCGCCCGAGCCGACCCTGATCGTCGCGGTGGCCGCCGCCACCAGGCCGATCAGCACGGCGGGGGCCGAGCCGGCCACGCCCCGGGCGAAGTGGTGCTCGGCCAGCCAGTAACGGACGTAGCCGAGTTCCTCCGCGCGGCGAGCGAGGTCGATGGTGTTGCGCAGCGCCTCGCCCGCGGTGCCGCCCGAGCTGATGGGGGCCAGGTCGAGGATGGACAGGCTCATGACGCGCTCCCCGGGAACGGACGGCTGGGGATCTCCTTGCGCAGCGCCGGCGCGATCTCGGCCTGGAACAGCTCCAGCGTCTCCCGGTGCTGCCCCGGCGTGAGGCCGTCGGCGTCGGCCTGCAGATGCATGACCTCGTGCCCGAACCGCTTGTGGTAGCGCAGCACCTTGTCGATGATCTGCTGCGGGCTGCCGACCAGGATCGAGCTGCGCTCGATGGCGTCCTCCAGGGTGGGGAAGACCGGCTCCACGCCGACCCGCCGGAACGTCTCCAGCCGGGCTTCGTAGATCGGCCGGTAGACGGCGACGGCCTCCTGCGAGGTGCGGGCCGCGTAGTAGCCCGCGGTGCCCGCCCCGACCAGCGCGTCGGCGGGGTCGTGGCCGTAGTGCGCCCAGCGTTCGCGGTAGTGGTCGATCAGCTCGGCGTAGGGCTCGATGGGGTTGGTGACGTTGGCCGAGAACAGCGGGTCGCCGTAGCGGGCGGCCAGGTCGACCGACTCCTTGCTGGTCGCGCTGCCGTGCCAGACCCTGATCGGCTTCTGCAGCGGACGCGGCCAGGTCTCGGCGTCGGTCAGCGAGGGGCGGAACCTGCCCTCCCAGGTGACCCTGTCCTCCCGCCAGAGCCGGCGGAACAGCTCGTACGACTCGCGGTTGCGCTCCCACTGGTCCTCGGTGGTGACGTGGAAGAGCTTGGCCTGCGCCGCGCCGTTCCCCTTGCCGACGATCAGTTCGAGCCGGCCGCCGGACAGGTGGTCGAGCGTGGCGTAGTCCTCGTAGGCGCGGACCGGGTCGAGCAGGCTCAGCGTGGTGACCGCGGTGAACAGCCTGATCCTGGACGTCCGGGCCGCGATGTGGCTGAGCACGACCGGGGGCGAGGAGGAGATGAAGGGCCGTTCGTGCCGCTCGCCCACGCCGTAGCCGTCGAAGCCGAGTTCCTCGAAGAGCACGGCGTTCTCGACGACCTCGCGGAAACGTTCCGTCGGTGATCTGCCGTCGTTGTGGACGATCAATGTGATGCCGAGAAATTTCATGACACCTCCGCGTACCTGCTCGCCGGGCGCGGCAGGCCGAGGAGCCCGCGTAACGTCCCGGCTTCGTACCTGCTCCTGAAGGCCCCGCGCCCGCGCAGCTCGGCCGTCAGCTCCCGGCTGATCCGCTCCAGGTCGTACGGCACCGCCCCCGGCCGCAGCCGGAACCCCTCGATCCCGGCCCGCCGCCACTCCAGCAGCAGGCCGGCCAGCTCCGCCACGGTCCCGGTGAAGATCGCCGCGTCGGAGGCCAGTTCGGCGCCGTCCAGCTCGTCGAGCCGCGCCTTGCGCCGGGCCGCGTCCGGGCCCAGGAAGACGACCAGGTCGGCGAAGATCTTGATCGTGCCGGACAGGCCCCGGACCTCCTCGACGATGTCCCGCGCGTGCTCGGCCGAGCGCGGCGTGACGAAGACGACGTCGGCGCTCGCCGCGGCGAACTCGTACGGCAGTCGCGCGTGGGCCAGCGCGGCCACCACCGGCTGCCCCTGCGGCGACCTGGGCGTGATGGACGGCCCCTTCACGGAGAAGAACCCGCCCTCGAAGTCGATGTAGTGGAGTTTGTCCCGGTCGATGAACCGGCCGGTGGCCACGTCCCTGATCTCGGCGTCGTCCTCCCAACTGTCCCAGAGCCGCCGGGCCACCTCCACCGCGTCGGCGGCCTCGGCGAACAGGGCGCGCACGTGCGGGTCGGCCGACAGGTCCACGCCGCCGGGCCGGTTCAGCACCTGGTCGATCGGGGGGAACCGGCGGCGGCCGAAGTGGGCGGCCTCGCTCGCCCGCGCCGAGATCTGCGGCCGCCAGCCCGCCCGGCCGCCGCTGACGTGGTCGAGCGTGGCGATGCCGATGGCCACGTGGAACGGCTCGGTGTGCGTGGTGGTGGCCGTCGGCACCAGGCCGATCCGGGTGGTGAGCGGCGCCAGCCGGGCCGCCAGCAGCACCGCGTCGAACCGGCCGCGCACCTGGTCGGTGCGGTCGTCGGGGCCGTCGGGCAGGGTGGACTGCGGTCCGAGGGCGTCCTCGACGGTGACGAAGTCGAGCAGCCCGCGCTCGGCCTCGGCGACCAGCCCCGCCCAGTGGCCGGCCGAGAAGAGCCGTTCGCCGGGGGTCTCGCGCCAGGCGGCGGGGTGCCAGCCCGCGCCGTCCAGCGCCACGGCCAGGTGCAGTGTCATGACAGCTCCAGGTGTTCGCGCAGGGTGGTCCCGGTGTACTCGGTGCGGAAGACGCCGCGTTCCCGCAGCACCGGCACCACGCGGTCCACGAACTCGTCCAGCCCGCCGGGGGTCAGGTGCGGGACGAGGATGAAGCCGTCGGCCGCCTCGGCCTGCACGTGCTCGTCGATCTGCCGGGCCACGCTCTGCGGGGTGCCGACGAACGTCTGCCGTCCGGTCACCTCGATCACCAGCTCGCGGATGCTCAGCCCCTTCTCCCCGGCCAGCGCCCGCCATTTGGCCGCCACCTCGGCGCGGTCCTTGATCGGCACCCGTCCCTGGGAGACGCCTTCGGACAGGTCCGGCTCGACGTCGGGGAACGGTCCATCGGGGTCGAAGGCCGACATGTCCCGCCCCCACACCTGCTCCAGGAACGCGATCGCGGTCTGCGGCCCGACCTGCTGCCGCCGGATCAGGGCGGCGTTCTCGGTGGCCTCCTCCTCGGTGTCGCCCAGCGCGAACGTCACGCCGGGCATGATCTTGAGCTGGTGGGGTTCGCGGCCGTACCTGGCCAGGCGGCCCTTGACGTCGGCGTAGAAGCGCCTGCCGTCCTCCAGCCTGCCGTGCGGGGTGAAGATCACGTCGGCGTGGGCGGCGGCGAACTCGCGGCCGTCGTCCGAGTCGCCGGCCTGGATGATCACCGGGTGTCCCTGCGGGGCGCGCGGCAGCGTGAACCGGCCCTCGACGGTGAAGTGCCTGCCCCGATGGCTGACCGTGCCGATCGCGCCCTCCCTCAGGAAGCGGCCCGTGTCCGCGTCGGCGAGCACGGCGTCCGGCTGCCAGGAGTCCCACAGCTCGCGCGACAGCCGGACGAACTCCGCGGCCCGCTCGTACCGGTCGGCGCGGTCGAGGAAGCCGCCGCGGCGGAAGTTCTCGCCGGTGAAGGCGTCGGAGGTGGTCACCACGTTCCAGGCGGCCCGGCCCTCGCTCAGGTGGTCGAGCGTGGACAGCCGCCTGGCCAGCTCGTACGGCTCGTTGAAGGTGGCGTTGACGGTGCCCGCGAGCCCGAGCCGTCCGGTCACCGCGGCCAGGGCGCTGAGCACGGTCAGCGCCTCGGGCCTGCCCACGACGTCCAGATCGTGGACGCGGCCCTTGAGCTCGCGCAGCCGCAGCCCCTCGGCCAGGAAGAAGAAGTCGAACGTGCCGCGCTCGGCCGTCCTGGCGAGGTGGACGAACGAGGCGAAGTCGATCTGGCTCCCCGACCGGGGATCGGCCCACACGGTGGTGTTGTTCACGCCGGGGAAGTGCGCGGCGAGGTGCACCTGCCTCTTGCGCGTCACCGGCCCCGCCCGTGCGGCGTGTTCCAGGCGTCGGGCAGGCCCTCGATGGTCTCGCCGAACGCCGGGCGCTGGTAGAGGTCGCGGGCGTAGCCCCACAGGTGCTCGAAGTCGGGCAGCTCGCGCTCGCTGACGAGGTGGTCGCGGTTGTGCAGCGCGTCGAACCTGGCCAGCGTCACCCACAGCCGCACGTCCGCCTCGGTGATCGTGTCACCGGTCAGGAAGCGCTGCTCGGCCAGGCGTTCGTCCAGGCGTTCCAGGGCCGAGACGACGCGGTGGCGCTCCTCCTCGCGGGCGGCCTCGGTGCCGGCGGGGGCCACCCGCGTGACGCCGGTGTTGACGTCGTGGTAGATCCACCCGTTCAGCTTGTCGATCTCGGCGCGCAGGTGCTCGGGGTAGAGGTCGACCGAGGTGTCGGCCCACTTCTCGAACTGGGTGGCCAGGTCGATCGTGATGTCGGGGAAGTTGTTGCTGACGATCCTGCGCCGCGCCCTGTCCCAGAGCACGGGCACCGAGATGTGGCCCGGGTAGCCCTTCTCGGTGGCGTCGTACGCCTGCTCCAGCAGGGTGAAGCCGTTGACCGGGTCCGGGCCCCTGCGCTCCCTGAAGGCCCAGCCGCGGCCGTCGCGCTCGTCGTCCACGTACGACAGCGTGACGACGTCCTCCAGGCGCTTGAGCTTGCGGACGATCACGGCGCGCTGGGCGTAGGGGCAGGTCCAGGCGACGTAGAGGTGATAGCGGCCGGGCTCGGCGCGGTAGCCGCTGGTCCCGTCGGCGGTGACGCGGTCCTGGAAGGGGTAGATCGGGCGGTCCCAGCCGGACGACAGATGCAGGCGGCCGGGGCCGTACTGGCCGTAGGCGGTGCGGTCGAGCGGGCCGGCGTAGACCGGCGTGCCGGTGGTGGCGGTCACAGGTTCTCCTGGTGGGGTAGGAAGCGGCCGAACCGGCCCTGGTGGTAGAGGAGCGGACGGCCGGCGTTGTGCGTGGCCGCCTCGGCCACCAGACCGACGACCAGCACGTGGTCGCCGACCTCGACGGTCTCGTACGGCAGGCAGATCAGGTGCGCGGAGACGTCCTGGAGCAGCGGCGCGCCCAGCGGCCCGGCCCTCCATCGCGTGGGCGCGGCGAACCGGTCCACCCCCTTGCGCGCGAACCGCGCCGCCAGCTCGGCCTGGTCGCTGGCCAGGATGTTGACCGCGAAGTGGTCGGCTCCGCGCAGCCACGGCCAGGTGGTCGAGGACTGGTCGACGTAGAAGGAGACGAGCGGCGGATCGAGGCTGACCGAGGAGAACGAGGTGGCCGTGAGCCCGACGGGGATGCCGTCGCTCTGCGCGGTGATCACCACCACTCCGCTGGCGTGCACGGCGAGCGCCTGGCGGAACACGTCCGCGCCGACGGCCTGCTGGTCGGGCAGCGTGTCGGTCATGCGCCGGCCCTGCCAGGTCGGCGGGCTCGGGACGGGCGGACAGGTCGGAATGCGATCACGGAAAGGCTCCTCACGGGAGAGAGGGCGTGCTCACGCCGCTCCCGGCGGCGGGGCCGGGAGCGCCGGGAAGGGGGCACGGAGAGGGGGGATTCGTCAGCGGAGGCGTGGACGGCGTCGGCCACGCTGGAGCGCTCGGGGGAAGGCGGGCGGCTGCTGGTCCGTGATCAACGACACTGGGCGCTGGCGACGTGGCCGAAGTCCACGTGCGGGCGCCTGGTCAGGAGAGTGCCCTGGCTCATGCCCACGACGCTAGGCCGCCGCAAGCCGGAAGTCAATATTCCCTACTGGTTTTAAAGGGAATACCTATTGGGATGAATCGCGAAGTTTGGCGGACGGCACCGGGATCGCCGGGAAAGGGTTGTCCGGCAGCAGGATGACCCGGCGCGCCTGCCGGGACTGTAGGGCCGCGTCGAGGTGCAGCAGGGCGGCCCCGATGCCGGCCGCGCCGACCATGTACCCGGTGTCCGCGCTCACCTCGCCCGGACGCAGCCGCCGGTACGCCTGGTACCAGCGGAACCCCTGGCCGTCGTGGTTGTCGCCGCGTCCGATGAGGTGCTCGGCGAGCACCCGGGCGTGCTCAAGGCGGGCCTCGTCGCCGGTCGCCGCCCACAGGCCGACGAACAGTTCGAGCAGCCCGGCCGCGCCGCAACACTGGCAGGCCACGTTCCAGAAGCCGTCGGTCTGCCGGTGGGGGGCGCCGCTCTCGACGACGCCGTGCGCGAGTCGTTCGACCCAGTCGAGGTGGCCGGGGTCGCCGGTCACCCGGTACAGCTCGTAGAACATCCGGGCCACGCCCGCCGAGCCCGAGCAGAAGCCCAGGTAGTGCAGCTCGCGCCCCTGCGGCACATGGTGGGGGACGACCGCGCACCTGCCCGCCACCGCGCTCACCTCGCGCACGAAGCCCGCGCCACGGGCGGCCGCCTCCAGGAAGCGCCGCTCCCCCGTGACGCCGAAGAGCCTGGCCAGCAGGAAGGCGGTGCCCGCCGTGCCGGACAGGAAGCCCGGGGTGACGGCGTCGAGGGGCAGGTCGGCGCAGTCGCCGAAGCGGTGGCCGGGCACGGCGAGCCCGGCGATGCGCTCGCCCGCCGCCACGGCCGTCTCCGCGTAGCCCGGCACGCCGAGCGCCGCCGACGCCTGGAGCAGCCCCAGCACGATCCCGCCGTCGCCGCGCTGTGCGGGCTCCCGCGTCCAGCCGGGCCCGCCGTCGAGCGGGCGCGCGGCCCGGACGATCGCGTCGGCCACCGCGACGGCCTCCTCCTCGAAGACGCCGTCGCCGAAGGCCCAGCCGGCCTCGATGAGCGCGACGAGGGTGCCGGTCAGGCCGTGGTAGAGGGACAGGTCGGCGCGTTCGCGCCAGGTGGCGGCCAGGTAGCGGGCGCCCCTGCGGGCGTCGTCCAGGTACGCCTCGTGGCCGGTCGCGGCGGCCAGTTCCAGGAAGAACAGCACGATGCCGGCCGCGCCCGCGTACAGGGAGGCGGAGTCGCCGGCGGCGGCCGACCTGCCCCGGGGGTCGGGGTTGGCACGCCAGTGACGGCCTCGGCCGTCGTCCACGGCGGCGGTGCGGATCCAGCGGCCCGCCATGATCGCGGCGGTCAGCGGAGTCTCGGCGCGCTCACTCGGCGAGCGGGTCCGGTCCAATCCCATACTCCATTCTCCCACACTTCCGGTAGGAAAATTGGTGTTTCGCCAAGGGTTCGCCTCCATCATGACGGGTAACGGAACGATGACGGTGTGTACCGAACGGGGAGGGCGTCGTGAAGCGTCCCATCAGCTGTGCCGCGCTCCTGGCCCTGGTCGCCACGGGCTGCACGAACACCGGGTTCGACACGGGGCAGCACCTGCCGCAGAACGACGGCGCGAACGCCGACGCCAAGGGCGTCCTGCACGTGCGCAACGCCCACCTCCGGGCCGCCTCCGGCCAGGCGGCCTCGCCCGTCTCGCCCGCCTCCGAGCAGACCCTCTACGCCGTGCTGATCAACGACGGCCACAAGCCCGACCAGCTCCAGCAGATCACCGTCGACGGCGGCGGCTCGGTGCAGCTCTCCGGCGCCGCCACCGACATCCGGCCCGACCAGCCCGTGGGCACCAACGAGCAGCCCCTCGGCACGGTCACCGGCGTACGCGGACCCTCCGTGCCCATGACCTTCGTCTTCCGCGACGCGGGGGCCGTGCGGGTGATCGTGCCGGTGAAGCAGAACGCGTCCCAGCCCCCCGCCGGCCCGGCCGCCACCACCACCCCGGCGGCGCCGGGACACGCGCCCAAGCACGCTCCCCGGCACTCACCCGGCCACTGAGGCTGACGGCTGCCGACCGCCACGGCCGTCAGCGCATGCCCGCGAGCACGCCGCGCGCGACGGCGTCGCGTTCGGCCGCCCCCTCCGCCGCCGCCTCCTGCTCGCCCGCCACGCGCACGTCGTAGGCGGCGCGGGCGGCGGCGATCTCGCCCTGGTGCTCCTCGGTCCAGGTGACCAGGGCGCGGATGGTGGCGTGCAACGTGCCGCCCAGGGGCGTCAGCGCGTAGTCCACGCGGGGCGGCACGGTCGCATGGACCGTACGGCTCACCAGGCCGTCGCGTTCCAGGTGACGAAGGGTCCTGGTCAGCATGCGCTGGCTCACGCCGTCGATCATGCGGCGCAGCTCGGTGAAGCGCAGGCTGCGCCGGTCGAGCAGCGCGATCACCTGGAGCGACCACTTGTCGGCGACCCGGTCGAGGATCTGCCTGACCTCGCAGTCCTCCCGCTGGTCCCATTGCAGCACGTCGTAGTCGGTATCCCCGCAGTGACCGAGTGACATCGAAGTTCCGTCTTCCATGAGTCCCAATAGTCACCAAAAATGCTGCTGGTTACAAGAAGGAACCGACTGTTGTGGAAGGAATGCATCATGTCTCCCATGTCTCCCTCGAACGAGCGCATGGGCGCACGCGCGTGGAGCGCGCTGTTCGTCCTGGCGGGGGCCGTCTTCCTGGAAGGCATCGACGTGGCCATGCTGAACGTGGCGCTGCCGTCGATCCGCGCCGACCTCGGCCTGTCCACCGGCACGCTGAGCGGCGTGGTCAGCGCGTACGTGCTGGGCTACGGCGGGTTCATGCTGCTGGGCGGACGGGCCGCCGACCTGCTCGGGCACCGCCGCATGTTCCTGACCTGGATGACGGTGTTCCTGCTCTTCTCCGGCCTGGGCGGGCTGGCGACCGAGGGGTGGATGTTGCTGCTCGCCCGGTTCGTCACGGGGGTCGCCGCCGCGTTCATGGCGCCCGCCGGGCTGGCGCTGGTCACCGGCACCTTCCCCGAGGGCCCGCAGCGCACCAAGGCCCTCGGCGTCTACGCCGGGACCGCGGCCGGCGGCTTCTCGCTCGGCCTGGTCGCCGGCGGCCTGCTGGCCTCGATCGGCTGGCGCTGGGTGTTCTTCGCCCCCGTGGTGCTGTCGGCGGTGATCCTGCTGGCCGCCGTCCCGCTGGTCAAGGACTCCGGCGAACGGGCGCGGGGCTCGTTCGACCTGGCCGGGGCGCTGACCATCACCGGCTCGATGCTGCTGCTCGTGTACGGCGTGGTCCGCCTGGAGGCGCCCGCCGACGGCTCCGGCGTCACGCTCGCGACGTTCGCCGCCGGGCTGCTGCTGCTCGCCCTGTTCGTGCTGATCGAACGCCGCTCGGCCAACCCGCTGGTCCGGCTGGACATCCTGCGCTCGGGGCCGCTGGTCCGGGCCAACCTGGGCGCGCTGCTGTTCCTGGCCTCGTTCGCCGGGTTCCAATTCCTGGCCACGCTCTACCTCCAGGAGGTGCGCGGTTGGAGCACCCTGCAGACCGGCCTGGCCATGCTGGTGATCGGCATCGACACGGTCCTGGCCCCCACGCTCACGCCGCGCCTGGTGAACAGGTTCGGCAACGCCCGGGTGCTGTTCGGCGGCATCGTGCTGTCGGCGCTGGCGTACGCGCTGTTCCTGCCGGTCGGCCCGGACTGGACGTACGCCGCCATGCTGCCCACCATGCTCCTGCTCGGCCTGGCCTTCTCGCTGACGTACGGCCCGTTGACCATGGCCGCGACCGAAGGCGTGGACGAGGACCGGCAGGGCCTGGCCGGCGGCCTGCTCTACACGGCGATGCAGTTCGGCACCGCGCTCGGCCTGTCGGCGGTGACCGCCGTGAACGTGGCCGCGCTCGGCGGGGGCACCGCGCCGACCCTGGACTCGCTCCGGATCGCGCTGGTCGTCCCGGTGGCCGCCGCGGTGGTGGCCGTGCTGGTGACCGCGTTCGGCCTGCGGGCCCGCGCCGCCGCCGCGCCCGTCGAGAGCCCGGTGCCCGAGACCGTCGGTTAGGACGATCCCCTGCGCAGGAACCGCCACGGCCGGACGATCTCCCGGCCGGGTGGCGGCTCCTCGGCCTGGAGCCGGTCGAAGAGCAGGCGTACGACGTCGGTGTAGTCGTGCCTGAGCGGGCCGACGGTGCTGAGCTGCGGGTTGCTGATGAGCCCCTCGTCGATGTTGCCGACGCCGACCACCGCCAGATCCTCGGGGATGCGCAGCCCCGCGTCCCGGGCGGCCCAGATGACGCTGATCGCGGCCCGGTCGGAGGCGGCGAAGACCGCGTCGGGACGGTCGGGCGAGCGGAGCAGTTCGGCGGCGGTCTGGTAGGCCGAGACCCGGTCGTCCGCGCCGGAGGTGATGATCCGGTCGGTGACGCCGTGCCGGTCGAGGGCCGTGGTGTAGCCCAGCAGGCGGCCGACCGGCCGGTCGCGGTAGAGCTCGTAACGCTGGCCCATGAACGCGATCCGCCGCCGTCCCCCGGCCACCAGGTGCTCGACCGCCTCGGCGCACGCCTCCGTCTCGGGGGTGCGCACGACGTCGCAGCCCTCGGGCACCTCCTCGTTGCGCAGCGCCACCATGGGCAGCCCGGCGGCGGCCAGCTCGGCCAGCAGGTCGCCGGTGAGATGGTCACCGGTGACGTTGAACAGCGCGCCGTCGGCGATGCCGCCGAGCAGCACGTCGACCGCGGAACGGGCGCGGGCCGGCGAGTAGACGGCCAGCGTGACCACCGAGTAGCCGCGGGCGTCGGCCATGTCGTGCAGGTCGGCGGCCAGCCGCTCGTCGGCGGGCACCCCGCCGAGCGAGCCGAGCACCAGGCAGACCCGCTGCGTGCTGCGCCGGCGCAGGCTGCGGGCGGCCTGGTTGGGGGTGTAGCCGAGCTGTTTGGCGGCGTCGAGCACCCGTTTCCTGGTCTCCGCGCCGACGGGACGGTCCCGGCCGCTGAGTACGTAGGAGACGGTCGCCACGGACACGTTCGCCAGTTCGGCCACCTGGCGGGCTGTAGGTCTCACGCCTAGATCATGGCTCCTTCCGCACCCTGGAGAGCTTGTCGGGGTTGGCGACCGTGTAGATGTCGCGCACCTGCGACCCGTCGGGGGTCAGGTCCACGACCATGACGGCGAACGGCGCGTTCTCCACGAACACCACCGCCGAGGGGTCCCCGTTGGTCTCTCTGTACTGGATGTCCAACCCTTCCATCGGCTGGGCGGTGCGCGCGACGAGCAGCCGGGCCACCTTGTCCCGGCCCCGGACCGGACGCGGGCCGCCCACCACCGACTTGCCGCCGCCGTCGGCCCACAACGTCACCTCCGGCGCCAGCAGCTCCATCAGCGCGTCGAGGTCGCCGCCGAACGCCGCGGCCACGAACCGTTCGGTCACCTCCTGCTGGACGTGCGCGTCCACCCGGTTGCGCGGCCGTCTGGCCTGGACGTGCTCGCGGGCCCGGTGCGCGACCTGCCGTACGGCGGCGGGGCTGCGGCCGAGCATGCCGGCGATCTCGGTGTGCTGGAAGGCGAACACCTCGTGCAGGATGAACACGGCCCGCTCCAGCGGGGTCAGCGTCTCCAGCACCACCAGCAGCGCCAGCGACACCGACTCGCCCCGCACCACCTCCTCCGCCCCGTCGGCTGCCCTGTCGGCTGCTCTGTCGGCGGCTCTGTCAGCCGCGGTGACCAGCGGCTCGGGCAGCCACGGCCCGACGTAGGTCTCGCGGCGGCGGCGCAGCGCCGACTGGTGGGCGAGCGCCTGGTTCACGGCGATGCGCACCAGGTAGGCGCGCGGGTTCCCGATCTCGTCCGGATCTCTCGACGACCACGACAGCCAGGTCTCCTGGAGCACGTCCTCGGTGTCGGAGACGCTGCCGAGCATGTTGTAGACGATGGAGAACAGCAGCTCCCTGTGGCCGGCGAAAACGTCCGTCATTCCAGGCATCATGTCCTCTGAGAGCGTTCGCGGCCCCCTGGTGTGACATGAGCCGCGTCACGCCAGGTAGCGCAGCCACAGGTACGGCGTGGCGAGCGCGACCGTCGTCACCGTGACGACCAGGCCGTACTTCGTGAACTGCCAGAAGCTGATCGGGGTGCCGTTGCGGGCCGCGATGCCGAGGATGACCACGTTCGCCGCCGCGCCCACGGCGGTGGCGTTGCCGCCCAGGTCGGCGCCGAGCGCCAGGGCCCACCACAACACCTGCGCCGGTCCGTTGCCGCCGTTGGCCTGGACGAGGTCGGCCACGATCGGGCTCATGGTGGCCACGTACGGGATGTTGTCCACGATGGCGGACAGGCCCGCCGAGGCCCACAGCAGCACCATCGCGGTCAGCCCGAGCTCACCGTGCGTGGCCCGCGCGGCGGCCTGGGAGACCCGGTCGATGACCCCGGTCTCCACCAGCGCCCCGACCATGACGAACAGGCCCGCGAAGAACACCAGCGTGGGCCACTCGACCTCGGCGATCGCCTCCTCGGTGGTCACCTTGGTGAGGGCCACCAGCACGCCGGCGCCGAGCAGCGCCACCACCGACGGCTCGTAGTGCAGCACGGGATGCAGCACGAACGCCGCCATCACCAGCGCGAGCACGGTCAGCGACTGCCACAGCAGCCTGCGGTCGGCGATGGCCTCGCGCTCGTCGAGCGCCATGATCTCGGCCGCCAGCTCGGGATCGTAGGTGAACGACCGGCGGAACATCACCCGGCACAACCCGATGAAGACGACGATCAGCACCACGATCAGCGGGGTCAGGTGCACGAGGAAGTCGTTGAAGGTCAGCCCGCCGCGGCTGGCGATGATGATGTTGGGCGGGTCGCCGACCAGGGTGGCGGTGCCGCCGATGTTGGAGGCCATCGCCTCGGCGATGAGGAACGGCGCCACCGGCAGCGCCAGCCGCTCGCAGACCAGGAACGTCACCGGCGCGATCAGCAGCACGGTGGTCACGTTGTCCAGCAGCGCCGACGCGCCCGCGGTGATCAGGATTAGCAGCACCATGAGCCGGAACGGGCGTCCCCTGGCCCGTTTGGCGGCCCAGATGGCCAGGAATTCGAAGACGCCCGTCTGTTTCAGCACGCCGACGATGATCATCATGCCGAGCAGCAGGAAGATGACGTTCCAGTCGATGCCGGTGTGCTCGTCGAAGAAGGCCGCGCCGCCGTCGGTGGCGTGCAGCACCAGCATGATCCCAGCGCCGCCGAGCGCCGCGGCGACCCGGTGCACCTTCTCGGTGGCGATCAGCGTGTACGAGACGAGGAAGACGGCGACCGCCAGCCACGCGGTGACGGTCACGGCGGACCACCTGGGAAAGCCTTCAAGGAGAACTCCACGATCGACGGCAGAATCGCCGACCAGACTTCCCGGCACACCTCACGACAACTTACCAAACAGACGCGATCGAGCGGGACCGGCGGACTGGCCGCCCGTACGGGGGCCAGGCGCCGGTCGCGCCCTGTGGCGTGGCGGTCAGGCGACCTCGAACTCGCCCCTGAAGTCCGCGTTCAGCACGCTGCCGGACGCGCCCGAGACGCACGAACCGCCGAGCAGGTGGCTGCCGAACCGGCCCGTGAACGTCTTGCCCCTGAACGGCCCGGACTGGATCGTCCCGGACACCTTGGCCGTGTCGTGCACGACGTCGACGATGCGCGCACTGGCCATGCTGGTCTGCTTGGTGCCTCTGATGGTCCAGTCGATGGTGACCGTGCCGATGCCCCCGGGCGCGGTGCTCCCGGCGGAGGCGGCGCGGTCGCGGACGACCCCGTCGGAGGCCCCCCAGCGCTCGCGGTCGTAGACGATGCGGTCGGCCATCTCGCGCTCGTCGCGGTCGTGGATGATGCGGTCGGCCAGGTTGTGGCCCTCGCGGTCGTAGATGATGCGGTTGGCGAGGTTGCGCCGCTCGTAGTCGCGGGTGCCGAACACCTGGTCGAACGCGTTGCCGCCGCCGGACGGGCGCCCTCTTGAGGTGAACGCCCTGCTCCCGTCGCAGTTGGAGTGCACGCCGTTGAAGGTGGCGTGGAGCTGGGCCGCCGTGACCCCGGAGCCGCTGCGGTCCACGCAGTTCCACGCGCCCCTGTCGGAACGTTCCGTCTGCGAGAGCCGGCCCGCCCCCGGCAGGTACTGGGCCTTGCCGGACACGGTGCACGAGATCGCGGCCGCGGCGTGCGCGGCCCCCGGGACGACGACCGGAGCCAGGACGGTCAACCCGGCGGCGGCCAGAGCGGGCAGTGACGTGGCGAGAGTGGGCATGACTGCTCCCTTTCGAGACAGGACGGGTCGGCGCATCACAACGGGATGGGCCGACCTGTCACGACGGGACAGGTCGACGCGAGCCGCCGGCCGGGCCCGCCATCGCTCTCCGGTGAGAGGTCCCGATCTCGGACGCTACGAGGCGAGACGCAAACGTCGTCCCAAATGGCCGCACGTGGCGTCCCAGATGTACGGACTCACCCCTGCCTGTCCCGCCAACGGGTCTGCTTGGCCTGGCCCAGGTGCCGTCGCCCATCGGCCCCCCTGCCGGAGAACTCGACCACCACGCCCGACCACCGCGCGGCCTCGTTCAGCGCCGCGATCACACGAGCCCGTGCGTCCGGGCGGCGGCGGCCGCCTGGGTACGGGTGGAGACGTCGAGCTTGCTCAGGATGTTGGAGACGTGCACGCTCACCGTCTTCTGCGCGATGAACAGCCGCCCGGCGATCTCCCGGTTGGTCAGCCCCTCGGCGACCAGCCGCAACACCTCGACCTCGCGCGCGGTCAGGCCACCCTCGGGCTGCCCGCCGCCGAACCGGGCCCGCCTGCCGAACTCCAGCAGCGCGGCCTCCAGCGGCGCGGCCCGCAGGCTGCCGGCCGCCTCCTTGGCCAGGGCCCACTCCGCCTGCGCCGCCTCCCGCTCGCCGGCCGCCAGCAGCGCCTCGGCCAGCCGCCAGCGCGCCCTGGCCACCTCGTAGACGAAGCCGAAGTCGAAGGCCGCGACCACCTCGCGCCACAGCTCGACGTCGAGCCGCCCGTGGAGGCGGTGCCAGTCGGCCTCCACCCGCAGCGTCCAGGCCTGGCCCTCGGGACCGAGGTGGCCACCTTCGCCGGTCGGCCCCTTGGTGGCGGCGAACCGGGCGCGGGCCAGCAGGTCGTCGGCCCCCTCCGTGGTGCCCAGCTCGGCCATCGCCCACAGGCCGACGGCGGCCAGCCGCAGCGCGCCGGACTCGCCCTCGTCGAGCGTGGCCATGGCCGCGTGGACGTGGTCGAGCGCGGCGGCCGGGTCGCCGTTCCACAGGGCGTGCTCGGCGGCCATGCCCCGCGACATGTACGTCGCCAGCGGATCATGCCAGAACGGACGCAGCCACCCCAGCCGCTCCTCGACCACCGGCAACCCTCGCCCCACCTCGATGAACAGGGCGAACGACGACAGGATGGCCTCCGACAGCGTGCCCACCCGCGCGCCGAACCCGGCGGCCACCGCCTCCGCGGCGTCCCACTCGCCGGCGACGTAGTGGATGAGCAGGCGCAGGAAGCGCAGGTCGGTGCCGTAGGTGCTCCAGTTGAGGCCGGTGCTGACGGCCAGCTCGATGCCGTTGTCGGCCACCTCGGCGGCCTGGGCGAGCAGGCCCTGCTCGTAGTGGATGCGGGCGTGGTGGAAGCGGGCCCGCAGGTCCATCGCCAGGTCGCCCGTCTCCCGGGCGGAGGCGCTCTCGACCAGCGAATGGGCCCGCGCCACATCACCCCGCTGCTCGACGTAGCTGGCCAGCGTGAGCAGCGCGCCCACCTCGGCGTCGACGGCGCCGCACGCGCGGGCCGTCTCCAGGGCGCGCGCGGTCAGCGGCTCGACCTCGTGGTGGCGCGCGGTCCACAGCAGCGTGCGGGCCTGGGTGGCGAGGGCGCGGGCGAGGCTCGGCTGGTCTCCGGCCTCCTCGACCGCGCGCTCGGCGGCGGCGATGGCGCCGGGCGGGTCGTTGGTCTCGAAGAGGTAGTAGGCCAGCCGCTCGTCGACCTCGGAGGACGACGGCAGCGCCCGCAGCCGGTGGACCGCCCGGTGGTTGTCGCCGCTGTCGGCCGCCGCGACGGCGCTGCGGAAGGCCAGCGCGACCCGGCTCTCCCCGGCCAGCTCGTCGGCGCCCTCGACGCGGTCCCACAGGGCGAGCGCCTGGTCATAGTGGTTGTGGGCCTCGGCGGGCGCGCCCAGCCGCTCGGCGTCCCGGCCCGCCTGGGCCGAGGCGGCGAGCGCCCCGGCCAGGTCGTGGCTGGCGAGGTGGTGGTGGGCCAGCTCGGCGGGCGAGGTGAGCAGACGGGTGAAGTCGGCGTGGAGCCTCGTGCGCTCGCCGGGCAGCAGATCGGTGTAGACCGCCTCCTGCAGCAGGGCGTGACGGAAGGTGTAGCCGTGGCCCTGCACCTTGAGCAGGCCGCGCGAGACGATCTCCCTGACCGCCTCCTCGAACTCGGCCAGCGGCAGCCCCGAGACCTCGCGCAGCAGCTCGTCCTCCACCCGGCGGCCGGCCACCGCGGCGGCGCGCAGCACCCGCTGCCCGGCCTCGGACAGCACCTCGACCCGCGACAGCAGCAGGCTGGCCAGCCCGTCGGGCAGGCTGTCGCCCTCGGACATGGCCGCGAACAGCTCTTCGGCGTAGAACGGGTTGCCGTCGGCGCGCGAGACGATGACCCCGAGCTCCTGCGCCCCCACCTCTCCCAAGGTCGTGACATAGTCCGACATCTCGCCGGACCCCAGCGGACCCAGCTCCACGTTCGTCACCGACGGCAGCCGCTTCAGCTCGGCCAGCACCCCGCGCAGCGGATGGCGGCGGTGGAGGTCGTCGGTGCGGTAGGTGCCGGCCACGCAGACGCGCTCGCTCTGGAGCATGCGGCTGAGGAAGACCAGCAGGTCGCGGGTGGAGCGGTCGGCCCAGTGGAGGTCTTCGATCACGAACAGCACCGGCTGGACGTCGGCCAGCAGCCCGAGCAGCGAGCCGAACAGCCGCTGCTGGGTGAGCCCGGCCGAGGGCGCCCCGCTCTCCTGGCCCGGAAGGAGCTGGCCCAGCATGGGATGGGCGGCGACCGCCTCGCGCACGCCGGGCTCGGCCCCGCGCAGCGCGTCGGCCAGCGGCAGGTAGGGCAGCGCGTCGCCCAGCTCGGCGCACTGGCCGACCATGACGTGGAAGCCGCGCTCGCGCGCCTCGGCCACCAGCTCACCGGCCAGACGCGTCTTGCCGATCCCCGCGTCGCCGCCGATGAGCGCGACCCCGGCCGTGCCGCCGGCCGCGGACTCCAGCACACGCACGAGCTTGGACAGCTCGGCCGAGCGCCCGACGAGAAGACCGTTCACGCCAGCAAGTGTGCCACGCTCCTGCGACATTTCATTGGTCCGCCCGACCGCCGCGGAATTGGCCCTCATCGTCATACCAAAGTCACTCTACGCTGCTCTTTCGTGATCTCCTTGACGACTTTCGCGCTCTTCGTGATGGCCTCGCTCACCCTGGTGATCGTCCCCGGGCCCAACCACCTGTACATCGCCGCCAGGGGCCTGGCCCAGGGCAGGGCGGCCGGGCTGGCCAGCGCGCTCGGCGTCGAGACCGGCACGCTGGTGCACATCGCCGCGGCCGCCGCCGGGCTCTCCTACGTCATCTCGCGGTCGGCGACGCTGTTCGCGGTCGTCAAGTGGGCGGGCGTGGGCTACCTCGTCTACCTGGGCGTGCGCGCCTTCACCGGCAAGGACGCGCAGGCCGGGACACCGCCCGTGCAGCCGCTGTCCAAGGTGTTCCTCGAAGGGGTCCTGGTCAACGTGCTCAACCCCAAGGTGGCGCTGTTCTTCGTGGCGTTCCTCCCGCAGTTCGTGAACCCCGGCGCCGGCTCGCCGGCACTCCAGATCGTCGTGTTCGGCCTGACGCTGCTGCTCCTGGGGTTCGCCTCCGACATCGTGTACGCCCTCACCGCCGGCACCCTCGGCGCCCGCCTGACCAGGGCCGCCAAGGCGATGCGGTACGTCAGCGGCGTCGTCTACCTGGGGCTCGGCGTGGCCATGGCGTTCGCCGGGAGAAAATGACCTATGGCGCCGAGGAAGCAGCAGGAGATCTTCGACGCGACGCTGTGGATGGTCGCGGAGAAGGGCTATGACGGGCTGACGGTCGAGGGGGTCGCCGAGCGGTCCGGGGTCAACAAGACGACGATCTACCGGTGGTGGCCGTCGAAGGCGGCGCTGCTCGGGGCCGCGCTGGTCGAGTCCGACGTGCTGGCGTTCGAGCCGCCGGACACCGGGTCCTTCCGGAGTGACCTGGTGGCGCTGGTCGAGCAGGTCGAGCGGCTGCTCACCGAGCCGCCCGGCAGCGACATCGCGGTCGCGGCGCTGGCCGCCGCCGTGCGCCATCCCGAGCTCGACGCCCGCCGGTTCTTCGCCGACCGGTTCGCGCGGGAGCGTGTGGTGTTCGAGCGGGCGGTGCGGCGGGGTGAGCTGAGCGGGTCGGCCGATCCGTTGCTGATCATGGATCTGCTGGCGGGGGCCGTGTGGATGCGCACGGTCCTCCGCGGGATGCCCCTGCCCGACGGCTTCGCGAAGAAGGCCGTCTCAGCCCTGCTCGACGCCTTCTGAGCGGGCGGGGTCAGCCGGCGGCGGCGAGGGCGGCCGGGATGCGGTCGAGCACCGGGTGCGGCACCAGGCCGTAGGCGTAGAAGTCGACCGCCAGCGCGCCCGCCGCCTTCGCCCCCCTGGCCTTGGCCACCAGGCGGTCGGTCGAGTCGCTGTCGGGGTAGCCGGGCCGCAGCACCGCCCGCACCTCGCGGTCCTTGCCCACCGACCGCAGGTACGCGCCCACGTCGTCGGCCACCCGCGCCGCGTCCCGCGCGTACGCCAGCACGCCGAAAGCGGGCACCAGGTCGCCCAGCGCCACCAGGTCCACGCCGAGCTGCCAGGCGTCGTGGGCGGCCAGGCCCGGGGTCGGCAGGCCGTCCCGGTAGCCCTTCACCGCGCCGGTCGAGTCGACGAAGACCAGCCTGGAGCCCTCTTCGGCGACCGCCGACGACACCTCGGAGACGAGCGTGGTGACGGTCTCGGAGCGCGCCCGCGCGTACGCCACCACCTCGGGCCCGGCGTAGGCGGTGAGCGCCGCCCTGGTCACCTCGCCCTGCGCGGCCGGGTCGCCGTCGAAGACGCCGCCCACGATCCGCGCGCACTCCTCACGCGCCACCTCGGCGTTCACGCCCAGGTCGGTGGCCCGGCGCATGCAGTAGTCGCAGAAGCAGAGCCCGAACAGGTACGTGTCCATGGGCCCGAGCTGCACGAAGGAGCGCTGCGGCTCGACCGGCGTGAAGTGCAGCGCCTCGGCGACCACGCTGTCGACGCCCAGCCTGGCCACCGCCCTGGCCAGCGCGACGGAGTACTCGCGCACGTCGGGATGGGCCGGGCACAGGTCGATCAGCGAGCCGCGGTCGCCGAAGCAGTCGCGGACGGTCACGTCGGGGTGCTCGTTGCCGAGCGTGGCGTTGCGCAGGAAGACCGTCCAGCCGTGGAGCTTCAGGCCGCGTCCGGCGCACGCCTCGCGCAGCCCGTCGAGGGCGTGGACGTGGCCGGGCACGGGAGCGAGCCGGAGCCCGTCGAACAGCCCGGCCGGCGGGGTGAAGTGGGCGCCGTCGTGCCTGATGGTCAGCCTGGACAGTCCGTGCGGGGTGACGTCGCGCGCGGCGTGGTGGACGGCGCCGACCGTGACCCCGCCCACGCCGTACGCGCTGACCCTGTCGAGCACCCGCTCGACGCCCTCACCGTGCAGGTCCTCGGCGAAGACGTATACCGAACTGTCCACGTGCAGACCTTACGCGCTCTTGTGCGCGACGAAGTCGATCTCCACCAGGATGTTCATGAGCTGCGAGCCCACCGTCGTCCGCACCGGGTACGGCTGGGTGAAGTACGACTTGTACACCTCGTTGTAGGCGGCGAAGTCCTCCTTGACGTCCTGGAGGTGGACCGTCGACTTGATGACGTCGTCGAAGCCCAGGCCGTGGGCGGCGAGGATGGCCCCGAGGTTCTTCATGACCTGGTGGGTCTGGGTGGCGACGTCGTCGCCGACGATCTCGCCGGTGTGCGGGTCGAGCGGGCCCATCCCGGAGGTGTAGACGAAGTCGCCCACCACGAGCCCCTGGGAGTAGGCCCCGACGGGAGCGGCGCCCTCGGTGGTCTTGAGCTCTTTCTTCACGAAATCTCCCTAGAAATCGGTGTGTATCGTGCCGACGACACGGTAGTCCCGGTCCACCAACGGCAGAACGCGCCACTTGTCGAAGGCGGTGCACGGATGTGAGATCCCGAAGGCCAGCAGGTCGCCCGGCTTGAGCCCGTCGGCCCGTACGACGGTGTGCTGGTCCTGCATCTTCGTGATCGTGACGCCGTTCCGGCGCGGCACCGGCAGGCCCTCGTCGTAGGGCGCGTCGCGCTTGCCCATGCCGACGACCGCGAGGCCCGGCTCGGGCGTGGACAGCACGTGCGCCCACACCTCAAGGGCCGGTCGCAGCTCGCCCTCGATCCGGTTGAACGGCGTGCGCTCGCGGTAGTAGCCGTCGTCGTGGGTGACGTACGCGCCGCTGCGCAGCAGGATGCGGGCGTGCGTGGTGACCAGCTCGCGCCCGATCACGTCGAACCACTGGCTGCCGCCGATCGTCAGGATCGGGTTGCGGACCCGGACGTGCTCGACGGCCTCCTGAAGGCCGCCCAGGTAACGCCGGACCTCCTCCGCGCTCTTCAGCGCCCCCTCGTACCCGGCGACGCCGGCCAGCTCGACGCCGGGCGTCTCCTGCACGTAGGCGGCCACCTTCAGCAGCTCGTCGAGGGTGCGGCAGCCGGCTCGTCCGCCTTCGTGCCCGAGCTCCACGAGCACCCGGAACGGGCGGGTCGAGGCGTGCCGGGCGAGAATGTCCACCCCGGCCTCGGAGTCGACGAAGCTGAGGAACTCGAAGGCCGGGTCGCGGTCGAGCTCTCCGGCGGCCCATGTCAGCCCGGCGGAGTCGACGATCTGGTTGGCCACCATGATGCGGTCGCCGCCGTAGCCGCGGGCGATCCTGGCCTGCCGGGTCGTCGCGACCGTCAGCCCCCACGCGCCCGCTTCGAGCTGCATGGCGGAGATCTCCGGCGACATGTGGGTCTTGACGTGCGGAGCCAGCTCCATGCCGTGGTCGCGGGCGAACGCCGCCATCGTGGCCACGTTGTGCTCCAGCGCGTCGCGGTGCACGATCATCAGCGGAAAGCCGAGCTCGCCGTCGAGGACCGACTGCCCAAGGATTACCTGCACGACACCCCCCTTTATCCGCGTCTGACCTTATCCCAGGCGGGATCAGCGTGATCGAAGTGCCCGTCCCGGACGGGCCCCGGTCAGCTCGCCCCCGGCCAGCACCCGTACGCCGGACACGAGCACGTCGTCGACGCCGTGCGCCGGGCTGCGCGGATCGGCGTACGTCGCCCGGTCGGACACCGTGAGCGGATCGAACACCACCAGGTCGGCGACGCACCCGCCGCGCACCAGCCCGCGCCGGTCGAGCCCGAACCGCCGGGCCGGGTGGGAGGCCAGGTGCACGACCGCCTGCTCCCACGTCCAGTCGCCCAGCTCGCGGACGTGCCGGCCGAGGAACCTGGCGAAGGCCCCGAACCCGCGCGGATGCGGATGACCGCCCACGTAGATGCCGTCGGAGCCGCCGGTGTGGGACGGATGGCGCAGGATCCGGCGTACCGACTCCTCACCCGCGGGGCCCTCGTCGGGACGCGCGGAGACGCACCCGGCCTCCAGCCGCGTCTCCACCAGCAGGTGGCGGCAGAACGCGGCGGGCGTCATGCCGGCCCGCGCGGCGGCGTCCGGCAGGGCGAGCCCCTCGGCCCATTCCAGGCCGGGCGCGTGGGAGACGGTCAGCCGGGGGTAGACGTCGCCGAGCCCGGCCCACCAGTCGTCCAGCTCGGGCGAGGTGATCATCTCCAGCGCCGCGTCGGTCTCGGCGCCCGGCACGGACGGCGGCAGCACCACCATGGCCAGGATCGTGCTGCCGCGCAGGTAGGGGTAGGTGTCGAAGGTGAGGTCGACGCCCTCGTCGTGGGCCCTGCCGACCAGCGGCAGCAGCACGTCGGCCGGCCCGTGCAGATGGGAGACGTGCACGGCCGCGCCGGAACGCCCGGCGATGTCCACGACCTCCGCCATGCCGACCCCGGCGTTCACGCCGTAGGCCCGCATGTGGGTGACGTACGGCAGGCCGCCGAGCGGCGCGCACAGGGCGGCCAGCTCCGCGGCGTCGGCGTAGCGGCCCGGCAGGTACTCCAGCCCGCTGGACAGCCCGACCGCGCCCTCGGACAGGCCGCGCTCGACCCGCTCGACCATCGCGGCCAGCTCCGCCCGCGAGGCCTGCTCCGGCGAGGCCCCCAGGACGTCGTAGCGGATCGTGCCGTGCGGCAGCAGGTAGGCCGTGTTCAGCGCCACCGCGCGGTCGTAGCCGTCGAGCAGCTCGGCCACGCTCAGCGGGCCCTCGTGCAGGGCGCCGTTGACGGCGGCGAAGTAGCGGGAGGCGTAGGCGACGGTCTCGGCCGACCCCGGCGCGAAGGACAGACCATCCTGTCCCAGGACGAACGTGGTCACCCCCTGCCGCAGCGCCGCGAGCTGCACGGCCGGGTCGAACACGGCGGCGTCGCCGTGGGCGTGGCAGTCGACGAAGCCGGGCGCGACGAACCGCCCGGTCGCGTCGATCACCGTCTCCGCCTGCGCGCCGTCCAGCCTGCCGACCGCCGCGACCTCGTCGCCCGCGATCCCCACATCCGCCCGGTACGGCGGCGCGCCCGTGCCGTCGAGCACCCGGCCGCCGCTGATGACTACGTCGAACCTCACACCAAGATTCAATCAGAGCCGCGCGAGGACGCCGATGGGCACGGTGACCAGCGGTCTACGGGCCGCTCGGCCAGCAGGTCCCTGGCCCGGGCGCGGGCGAGGTTCCAGCCGTTCCACGGGTCGGCGCGGTCGAGCCCGTTGGCGCGGACCACGTCGGCGAGCACGCAACTGCGCTGCGGCTCGGGCAGCCGGTCGAGCGCGGACACGGCCTCCGCGCCGAGGTCGCCCAGGTAGTCGGAGTCCATGTTGGTCACGCCGCGCACCTCGACCTGGGTCTGCGCGACCTGGAGGTCGGGGTTCACCAGCGAGAACACGCCCAGGCCGAGCCCGGTGACCAGGACGACCGTGCGCGGCAGCCAGCCGGAGCCGCGGCCCGCCAGGCGTACCGCGCCGGCCAGCAGCACGAGCGCGAACAACGCGCCCAGCCACCACACGGTCGCCTGGACGGAGATCCGCAACCGTGACAGGCCGTAGGCGTCGGTGTAGAGGTTCATCCGGTGCAGGGCCGAGGCCAGCACCACCATGGTCAGGCCGCACAGCACGCCGAGCACGACGGCCAGCAGCCAGCGCTCGCCGCGCTCGGTCCGCAGCAGCCCCCCGGCCACCGCGACGATGCCGAGCACGAACACGCTGACCACCACGAGCTGGAAGAACCCCTGCCTGGCGTACTCGGCGTAGGTCAGGCCGGCCGTCCGCAGCACCCAGTCGGCGCCGCCGAACAGCGCCCTGATCTGGACCGCCACGAACGCCGAGAACAGCAGGTTCACCGAGACCAGCGGCACCAGCCACACGCTCCTGCTCACGCCGAACTTGTGCGCGGGACCGACCGGGTCGATCACCGGCCGCAGCGCGACCAGCACCGTGGCGGCCAGCAGCAGGGCGACGAACCCGAAGACGAAGATCCGCGAAGGCACCGAGTCGGCCCAGGCCGGGGTGCTGGTCAGGCGCTCGACGTACGCGGCGAACACCGCGTCGGCCGAGGCGAACAGCAGCCCGAACACCAGCACCAGCACGACCGTGATGCCGAGCCCCGCGAGCACCGGCATGATCCGCCGCCTGGCGGTCAGCTTCCTGATCGGCCCGGCGAGGAACCACGGCACCGGACCGAGCGCGAGCACCACGGACACGCCGCCCCTGATCACGCCGAGCCATCCCGCCCCCGCGCCGGACACCGCCAGCGCGCCCAGCCCGGCCCCCGCCACGAGCAGGATCGCGACCAGCCAGTCCGCGTCGCGCACGGCCGCCATGGAGATCAGCCAGTACGCCGTCACCCCGAACGCCAGCGTCCAGGGGGTCATCCTGCGCAGCACGGCCGGCAGCGCCGCCGCGCCGAGCACCATGGCCACGAGCACGATGCCCAGCCCCACCTGGGCCTCGGGCAGCGCCACGGCGGCGAACACGCCCGCGCCCGCGGCGGCCGGCAGCAGCCAGCGTGGCGCGACGGGCAGCTCGGGCCTGGGGAAGAGCGGCGGCGGCACGTACGCCGGCCCGCCCCCGCCCGGCCCCCGCCCCGCCACCTGGTACGCGGCCTGGTACGCCGCCGCCCTGCGCCCCGACCCCGCGCCCAGCGCCATTCCGAGCGCGCCGCCCAGCGCGGTCACCATGACCAGCGTGACGAGCGCGAGGCCGTCGCCGACGGTCACCGAGGCCAGCACGGCCGCGAACAGCCCGCCCAGGAAGCCGACCACGACCCCGAGCACCCCGCCCCCGACCATCCTGGCGAGCCCCCCGCTCCCCGCCTGGTTCACGGGCGGAACCGGGGCTCCCGCAGGCATCCCCGCCCCGGCCCCCACGAGGGTGCCGGCCCCTGGTGCCGTCGCGTCCGGGGGGAGCGGCGCCGGGTCCCCGGCGGCGCCCGGTCCGGCGGGCGGCTGCGGGCCCGCCCTGCCCGGGGTCGCCGGGCCAGGGCCCGCCGTGCCAAGGGGCGCGGGGGGCGGAGGCGGGCCGTCCTCGGCCGCGGGGAGCGCGTCGCCCAGGGGAGGCGCGTCCGCCGGACGGCCCTCGTGCACCCTGTTCGCCCCCTTGTCGAACGGTGTCTCCGTCATCGTCGTCCTTCCTGGTAAGTCGACGACCATGCGGCACCCCGCGCAGTCGTCGATGCGGATCGACCCCCCGTGCAGCTCCACGACCTCCTTGACGATCGCCAGCCCCAGCCCCGCGCCCCCGGAGTCGGCCGCCCGCCCCGCGTCCAGCCGGGAGAACCGTTCGAACACCCGTCCCCTGGCCGCCTCCGGGATGCCCGGCCCCTGGTCGGCCACCACCATCCGCGCCCCGTCCCGCCCGGCCGAGCACGTCACCGTCACCACGCCCCCGGAAGGGCTGTGCCGTACGGCGTTGTCCAGCAGGTTCGCCAGCACCTGCGCCAGCAGGTCGGGATCGGCCCGCACCGCCGGCCCGCCGGGCGCCGACGCCGTGATCGTGACGTCCTCGCGCGCCAGCGACGCCTCCCGCACGGCCTGCTCGACCAGCGGCGCCAGCTCGACGGCCTCGGGCTCGATCAGCCGTACGCCCGAGTCGAGCCTGGACAGGTCGAGGAGCTGGGCGACCAGGCGGCCGAGCCGTTCGGTCTGGGCGAGCGCGGTCCTCATGGTGACCGGGTCGGGCGCGGAGACGCCGTCCACGACGTTCTCCAGCACCGCGCGCAGGCCGGTGATGGGGGTGCGCAGCTCGTGGCTGACGTTCGCGACGAGCTCGCGCCGCTGCCGGTCCACCGCGCCGAGGTCGGCGGCCATCGCGTTGAACGCCCTGGCCAGCTCGCCCACCTCGTCCCGCGAGGTGGCGCTGACCCGCAGGCCGTAGCTGCCCTTGGCGATGGTCTGGGCGGCCCTGGCCATCTGGCGCAGCGGCTTGGTCATGCCCATGGCCAGCACCTGGACCATGATCAACGCGAGGATGACCGCGACCACGATGCGGACGTCCCGGGTGAACCCGGCGTTGAGCCCCACCTCGTTCACCACGAACGCGGTGCCCACCGCCAGCACGATGACGATGCCGAGCTTGACCTTGATGCGGCCGAGGAAGTCGAGCGGCCTCATTGCCGGACCAGGGCGTAGCCCACACCGTGGACGGTACGCACCACGTCGGAGCCCAGCTTGCGGCGCAGCGCGCGGACGTGGCTGTCCACGGTCCTGGTCGCGGCGGCCTCGGAGAAGCCCCACACGTCCGACAGCAGCCGGTCGCGCTCGAAGACCTGCCCGGGGCGCTCGGCCAGCCGTCGCAGCAGGTCGAACTCGGTCCTGGTGAGCTGGGCCTCGACCCCCCGGACGAACACCCGGCGCGCGGCCGTGTCGATCTCCACCTCGCCCACCCTGATCACCGTGTCCTCGACCGCGAGCTGGGCGGCCCGCTCGACCCGGCGCAGCAGCGCGTGGATCCTGGCCACCAGCTCGCGCATGCTGAACGGCTTGGCCAGGTAGTCGTCGGCCCCCACCCCCAGCCCGACCAGCACGTCGGTCTCCTCGCCGAGCGCGGTCAGCATGAGGACGGGCACCGGGCGCGCCGCCTGCATCCTGCGGCACACCTCCAGCCCGTCCAGACCGGGCAACAGCCGGTCGAGGATCACCAGGTCGGGCTCCGCCTTCCCGTACTGGACCAGGGCGTCGTGCCCGTCGCCCGCCACCCGGACGTCGAAGCCCTCGGCGGCCAGCCTGTTCCGTACGGCCAGGGCGATCGTCACATCGTCCTCGACCACGAGGACGCACCGCTGCTCTGCCACGTACGAAAGAGTAGAAGTGCGCCGTGCAGACGACACTCCATAATTTGTGCACATCTGGTGCAGACTTGGCCGGTGAACACCGCTGGCTACCTCAGCCGTCTGGGCCTGTCCCGCCTGATCGACGCCCCCGCGAGCGCCGAGGGCCTGCGCGCGCTCCACGTCGCGCACGTCGAGAGGGTCGCCTACGAGGCGCTGGAGATCTGGCTGAACCGTCCCACCTCCCTTGATCCCGTCGAGTCCGCCGAGCGCATCATCAGGGGGCGCGGCGGCTACTGCTACCACCTGAACGGCGCCTTCTCCGAGCTGATCAGGAACCTCGGCTACGACGTCACCAGGCACGTCGGCGGCGTGCAGAACCCCAGCAGCGAGCCCGGCGTCACCGGCAACCACCTGGTGCTGACCGTGCGCGGCCTGCCGAGCGAGGACAACCCGGGCGGCGAGTGGCTGGCCGACCTCGGGCTCGGGGACGGCCTGCACGAGCCGCTGCCGCTGGTCGCGGGCGCGTACCGGCAGGGGCCGTTCACGTACGCCCTGCGGCCGTCGGAGGTCGCGCCCGGCGGGTGGCGGTTCGACCACGATCCGAGTGGTTCGTTCGTGGGCATGGATTTCGAGCGGACCTCCACAGACATGTCCGCGTTCGCTGATATGCACAACCATTTGTCGACGTCACCGTCGTCGGGGTTCGTGCGCACGGCCGTCGTCCAACGGCGGGACGCCTCCGGTGTGGACTCGCTGCGCGGGCTCGTCCTGTCCCGCGTCGGCGCCGGCAGCCACTCGATCACCCTGGACACGGCGCGCGACTACTACGCCGCGCTCGCCGACGTGTTCCGGCTGACCTTCGACGACCTGGGCACCCACGACGCCGAAGGGCTCTGGAGCAGGCTGAACGACGCCCACGAGGCGTGGCTGACCGGCCGGACCGCGTGATGGCCGGGCAGTGCGGGCGAGCGCTATCGTGCACTCGACATGGCTGAGACCAGGAAGCTCGCCGGGCGCTATCGGCTGCTCAACCCCCTGGGCGCGGGGTCCGTACGGCTGGCCTTCGACGAGACGGAACACCGCGACGTCGCGGTCAGGGAGCTGCGCATCCCGCCCGAGCTCCGCGAGTCCGCCCTGCACGAGGCGCGCAGGGCCGCCGGGTTGCGCCACGCCTCCATCGCCCGGGTGCTCGGCGTGCTGGTCGAGGACCGGGTGCCGTGGCTGGTCATGGAGTTCGTCTCGGGCGTGTCCCTGGAGCAGGCCGTACGCGGGCGGCAGCCGCTGCCCGTCGTCCAGGTGGCCAGGATGGGCGTCTGCGTGTTGTCGGCGCTGGACGCCGCGCACGCGGCCGGGATCGTCCATGGGCAGGTCAGCCCCGGGAACGTGCTGCTGACCAGCACCGGAAGGGCGGTGCTCACCGGGTTCGGGGTGCCGAGCCTGAGCATGCGGCCCTCGGCCGACCTGTGGTCGCTGGCGGCCACGCTGCACTTCGCCGTGGAGGGCCGCCCGCCCGGCCAGGTGCCCGCCGAGGGCGCCGACCCGCTCAGGTCGCTGATCCGGGCCATGTTGCATCCCGCCGGATCGCCGCCGGTGGAGGTGGTGCGCGAGACGCTGGAGCGGCTGGCCGTGGACCAGCCGCTCGACCAGGTCGTCCACGCCCTTGGACCGCTCCCGCCCGCCGAGGTGGCCGAGATCGGGCTCGCCGTGCTCGACCAGCTCCAGGCCAGGGGCGGCCACCACGGGGCGGTGCAGCCGGGCGGCATCCTCATCTCCGACCAGGGGCGGGCCACGCTGGTCGCCCCGCTGCGGTCGGCCACCGTCCCGGCGTACACGGCTCCGGAGGGGGGCGCGGGCCCGGCCGCCGACCTGTGGTCCCTGGGCGCGACGCTCTTCATGGCCGTGGAAGGTGTGCCGCCCGCGCCGGGGGCGTCGCTGGCGCTGGCGGGGGCGCTGGCTCCCGTCCTGGTCCGCCTCCTGTCCGGCGTCCCGGCCGACCGTCCCACCCCCGAGGCCCTCCGTCAGCAGCTCCTCGCGGTCATGGGCCCGCGCCGATGACCGGCGTGACCGTCCTGCCGCGTCAGGCCGAGGCCGGAGCCGCCGGGCGGGGCGCCGGCCGGTGGTGGCCCGCCGGGCCCGCGCTCGTCGCCGCGGTGGCCGGGTTCTGGGGGCTCCCGGTGCCGTCGCTGTGGCGGGACGAGTCGGTCAGCGCGCTGGTCGCGCGCATGTCTTTCGACGAGCTGCGCCGCTTCCTCGCCGACCTCGACGCCGTCCACGCCCTCTACTACCTCCTCCTGCGGCCCTTCGCCGCCCTTCCCTGGCCGCCGGAGATCGCCGTCCGCCTGCCCTCGGTGCTCGCCTTCGTGGCCGCCGCCTACGGGGTCGCGGCCCTGGGCCGCCGCCTGGCCGGCACCGCCGCCGGCCTGTACGCCGGTCTCCTGTACGCCCTCACCCCCATGGCCGCCCGGTACGCCCAGGAGGCCCGCTCGTACGCCCTGGTGAGCGCGGTCGCCGTGCTGGCGACGTGGCTGCTGGTCAGGCTGCTCGACCGTCCCGGCCGGGCCGCCCTCGTGGCCTACGGCGCGAGCGTGGCCCTGCTCGGCTGGCTGCACCTGTACGCGCTGCTCCTCGTCCCCGCCCACCTGCTCACCGCCTGGTTGCCGGTGCTCCGCCGCACGCTCGCCGCGAACCCGGCGCCCGCCGTCGTGCGCTCGCTGGTCGCCGTGGGGGCGGCGGGGGTGGCGCTCGTCCCGCTCCTCGCCCTGGCCGCCGGTCAGCGGGACGCCCAGGTGTTCTGGCTCAGGTCACCGGGCTGGGCCGAGCTGGCCGCCTTCCCCGGCGAGGTCGCGGGGGCGGGCGCGGCCGTGCTGTTCGCCGCCGCCCTGTGGGGGGCCGTACGCGCCCCGGCGGTGGCGGTGTGGGCGGCGTCGCCGGTGGCGCTCTCGTTCGCGATCTCCCAGGTCCAGCCGGTCTACCATCCGCGTTACGTGCTCTTCGCGGTCCCGCTGCTCGCTCTGCCGGCCGGGATCGGCCTGGCCGGGGTGCGGTGGCGTCCCGTGGCGGTCGCCGCGCTGGCCCTGTACGCCGTGCTCGTCCTGCCCGCGCAGGTGGCGATGAGGCAGCCCGCCGCCCGTCCCGACGACCTGCGCACGCTGGCCGCCGCGCTGGCCGCGGAGGAGCGTCCGGGGGACCGGGTGTTGTTCGTGCCGCAGCGCTTCCGGCTGTTCGTGGCCGTGTACGGCACCCCGTACGACCGCCTGACGGACCTCACCCGCGCACCCGGCGCGCCCGGCCCGCGGACGGCCGACGAACTGGACGCGGCGCTGAAGGGCGTCGACCGGGTCTGGCTCATCTCCCCCAGGATCGGGACGAAGTACGCCGACGACGAGCGCTACCGCACCCTGAAAAGAACGCTCGTACCAGGACAGACACGCACCTACGGCTCGATCCACCTGACCCTCTGGTCCCGCAACAATTGAGATACATCGCGTCCTGGAACCCAGGGCACGGGTCCACTCGTTGGAAGGGCGACGCAGAATGTGGGAGAGGCGGGGCACGGGCTCCGCGTTCGGAGGAAGCCAGGGATGTCGCCAGTTCAGAAGTACGTCATCGGCGCAGGCGCCGCGGTTCTGCTCTCGCTGATCTTCTTGCCGGGCTGGATCACGCTGCTGGTGGTCCTCGGCGCGGTCGCGGCGCCGGTGGTCGGCTACCTCATGCTCGACCCGTCGCAGCGCGAGCGGCTCAAGCGGGCCCGCAGGCGCGGGATCGGCAGCTGAGGCCCGCGAGCCGCGGCGGGGGCCGCCGTCAGGCCCTCGCCGCGCTCAGCTCGGTGCGCACCCGGCTGTGCACCCGGCGCTCCACGTAGAACGACAGGAACGGGATCGTGCCGCCGAGCATGACCCCGAGCATGTAGGGCCAGCTCCAGCGCGCCTTCATGCCCAGGTTCATCACGGTGATGAGGTAGATCATGTAGAGGCCGCCGTGGATGGGCGCGATGATCTTGGACATCTCCGCGGCGCCGAAGCCGTAGCGCAGCACCATGGCGACGCACAGGATGAGCAGCATGACGCCGACCACGTAGGCGAGCACCCGGAAGGGCTTGAGAGCCGATTCCACCGTTAACCTTCCAGAACCATCTCGGGGGACTTGTCGCGGTCCCGATCCGCCCGTACGGCGTCGCGTACGAAGTGGAACCACATGAAGACGGCGAATCCAGCGAAGATCCACCAATTTGCGGCATATGCCAGATTACGCCAGGTCAGTGTGCCACCGACCTCCGGCGGCCGGATCTTGACCTGCCCGAGCGAGCCGGACGGCGGCTGCGCCACCATGAAGCCGGTCCGCAGCTTCTGGCCGGTCCACAGGTTGATCAGCTCTCCGGTGGACACCGTCTGGACCTGACCGGGAGGCAGCCCCTCCACCCGCCGCTGGACGCTGTCGGTGCCCTGCTGGCCGCGCAGCCGCCCGATCACCGCGACCCGGCCCTCGGGCACGACGGAAACGCCCGGGTCGTCCGCCTTGGCCGCCCAGCCGCGCACGACCGGCATCAGCGTGCCGTCGTCGAGCCTGATCGGGGTGAGCACCCAGTAGCCGTGGTCGCGCGAGACGTTGCCACCGGGGGCGTCGACGTCGGGGCGGCGGTCGGCGACCAGGAGCTGGCGCGCGGCCTCGTACGTGCCCTCAGCCGTGACCCTGCGGCCGACGGCCTCGCCCTCCATCTGCCCGCCCACGGGAGCCAGCGTGGCGACCCCCACGGGGGCCGGGTCGACGGCGGCGTGCGGCCTGCCGGAGTCCTGGAACACACCGAGCTGCCAGCGGCCGAGCAGGATGAACGCGATCAGGACCCCGATCGTCAGCAGATGCAGCCCCACGACGCGGGGTGAGAGCAGGGTCCGGAGCATGACTCAAAGCTATCCGCCGGGTGGAGTGGTCCCCTCATCAGCCCATGCCTATAGATAGTGGCAAAGGGTGCAAATGGACCATGTCATCACGCTAGGCTGCTGGCCATGTCTGACCAGCATATCGACCCGGCGGGCAACACCCAGCAGTTCCGCGCCTTCGCGCAGCGCCAGGAGCAGGAAGCCGAGGCGGCTCCCAAGAAGTCGCCGCTGCTGCCGATCCTGGCGGTCGCCGTGGTGATCGTGATCATCGGCGTCGCCGCCTTCCTGCTGCTCCGCTAGCACACAACCCCATACGGACCACCCACCCGCCCCGACGCCGTGGCGGGTCTTCGTCGTTTCCGCACACTCGTTTCGCACAGGCCGGGCGTACCGCCTCCCTGGACCGGCGGTGGCCGGCCGACTACATTGGACGATACGTCCAATACATCGGACCGCGGTGGTCGCGGTCGTCGTGGAGGTTCAGTGGCCGAGCCAGGATTGGTGATCGTCGGCACCGGCTTCGCCGGGATCGGCATGGCGATCAAGCTCAAGGAGGCGGGCTACCACGACTTCGTGATCCTGGAGAAGGCCGCCGACCTCGGGGGCACCTGGCGGGACAACACCTACCCCGGGTGCGCGTGCGACGTGCCGTCGCACATGTACTCCTACTCATACGAGCTGAATCCCGGATGGTCGCGGATGTTCGCCCCGCAGGCCGAGATCTGGGACTACCTGCGCACGTGCGCGGACAAGTACGGAGTAACGCCCCACATCCGCTACAACAAGCACGTCACGGCCCTGGAGTACGACGACGACCATCGAGGCTGGGCGGTCACCACGGACGACGGCGCCACCATCCGGACGAACGCGGTCGTCTCCGGCATCGGCGCCCTCCATATCCCGAAATTTCCGGCAATTGTGGGGAGGGAGTCCTTCGCCGGCCCCTCCTTCCACTCCGCCGAATGGGACCACTCGGTCGATCTCACCGGCAAGCGCGTCGCGGTCATCGGCACCGGCGCCTCCGCCGTGCAGTTCGTCCCCCGGATCGCCCCACAGGCGCGCGAGCTGACCGTCTTCCAGCGCACGCCGCCGTGGATCCACCCCAAGCCCGACCTCACCTTCTCCCCCGCCGCCCGGCGGGTCCTGCGCCTGCCCGGCATGGCCCGGGCCCTGCGCGGCGGCATCTACTGGGCGCTGGAGAGCCGGGCGCTCGGCTTCGCGGTGCACCCGCGCCTGATGAAGCCGCACGAGTCGCTGGCGCTCAGGCACCTGGCGGCCCAGGTGCCCGATCCGGACCTGCGCAGGAAGCTGACGCCCGACTACACGATCGGCTGCAAGCGCCTGCTCGTCTCCAGCGACTACTACCCGGCCCTGACCAGGCCCGACGTCACCCTCGTCACCGACGGCATCGCCGAGATCCGGCCCCGCTCGATCGTGACCGCGACCGGCGAGGAGCACGAGGTGGACGTGATCGTCTACGGCACCGGCTTCAAGGTCGTGGACGCCCTCCAGACCCAGCGCATCACCGGCCGGAACGGCCTGAAGCTCCAGGACGCCTGGCAGGACGGCATCGAGACCTACCTCGGCATCACGGCCTCCGGCTTCCCCAACCTGTTCTTCCTGCTCGGCCCGAACACCGGCCTCGGCCACCACTCGGTCGTCTTCATGATCGAGTCACAGGTGCGCCACGTCGTCGAGTGCCTGCGCCTGCTGTCCAGGACCGGGGCCAGGGCGGTGGACGTCAGGAAGGACGTCCAGGACGCCTTCAACCGCCGGCTGCGCGCCCGCCTGGACCCGCTCGTGTGGAACGCGGGCGGCTGCACCTCCTGGTACCTGGACGAGCACGGAGTGAACCGGACGATCTGGCCGGGCTTCACCTTCGAGTACTGGGCCCGTACGCGGAAGGTGCGCCCGGCGGCGTACGAGCTCATCTACTGAGGACGGCGGGTCACCTGCGGCCCAGCGCCTTGAGCTGGACGGGGGTGAGGGCGGAGACGTTCTGGTCCACCGGCGCGTCGGCGTACTGGTGGATGGTCCAGGTCTTCCAGTCGGCGGGGGCGGTCACCTGGCCGGGGCCCTGGCCGTAGCGGGCCACCCACAGCGGGTACTGCTGCAGGCCGTGGCCGTACTCGTCGGCGAAGTTCCAGCCGCTGTAGAACAGCGGCGTGATGCCCGTCCTGGCCTGGACGTGCGCCAGCCACTTCTTGGCCCAGGCGTTGACCGCGGTCACGGACTGGCCGTCGGTGGTCTCCAGGTCGAGCGCGAGCAGGTCGCCCTTGGCGGCCGGCTGCCGGTTCACCACGGACAGGAAGTGGTCGGCCTCGGCGACCGGGTCGTTGGACGGGTGCCCGTAGTGGTAGGCGCCCCGCACCTTGCCCTTCGTGCCCAGGTCGGCCCAGTGGCGGGCGAAGGAGGCGTCCACGTGGGTGGCGCCCTCGGTGGCCTTGACGATGCCGAACGAGGCGCCGCTGGCGGCCCAGTCGTGGTCCGGCTGGTAGCTGGAGACGTCCTGGCCGTAGGTGAGGCCGTCGGCGTGGGCCGGGGCGGACGTCAGGCCGAGGGCCGACACGGCGGCGGTGGCGGCCAGCAGGGCGGTCGCGTACAGCTTCTTGGCGTTCACAGGGTTCCTCCTGAGGGCAGGCCGGGGCAGCCCACGGATGTCTCTCGGGATCCGGCTCGAACGACGGCGGCTGAATGAGGGTGCGGCCGGCGGATTCCGCTCGGCGGCACGGCGCCACGACCCGTCGCGATGCCCGTTACAACCCTGTGACCTGCGCAAACATTCCCTCATGCGGCAGTCAAGCCGTGACCTCGGTCACCCCCGCAAGAGGCGGCGGCCCGCCGGGGGCCGCCGCCGTGCGCGCTCAGCGCGGGTTTCAGCGCGGGTCGAGCACCAGGGCGCTGCCGCCGCCCCGCCGTACGGGCTCGGCGACGGCCTGGACGAGGCCGTGGCCGCGCAGTTCCAGGGCCGTGGCCGCGCCGATCTCGGGGTTCAGCACGAAGCTGTGCCCCTTGGCCTCCAGCTCGGTCCGGTACTTGTCGAGGAACGCCTGCTCGGCCTGCGTCTGGGCGGTGTTGCGTTGGGTGGCCCGCGGCGCGGCGAGCGCGTCGGGCAGGCTCATGCCGAACTCGTACCGGTTGACCAGGATCTGCAGCACGGTCGTGATGATCGTCGAGCCGCCCGGCGAGCCGGCGGCCAGCACCGGCCTGCCGTGGTCGAACACCAGAGTCGGCGCCATCGACGAGCGCGGCCGCTTGCCGGGGCCGGGCAGGTTGGGGTCGCCGGGGGCGGGGCCGAAGGTGAAGTCGGTCAGCTCGTTGTTGAGCAGCACGCCGCGGCCCGGCACCACGATGCCGTTGCCTCCGGTCGACTCGATGGTGAGGTTGTAGGCGACCACGTTGCCCCAGCGGTCGGCGACGACCAGGTGCGTGGTCTCCGGCCCCTCGTCCGCGATCGGGGTCGCGCTGCCGGTCGGGGTGGCGCAGGCGCCGTACGTGCCGTCGGGGCTGCCGGGGGCGGCCGGGCTGCTCAAGGCCCGGTCGCCGATCAGGCAGGCCCGCTCCTTGGCGAAGCCGTCGGACAGCAGCTCGTGCAGCGGCACGCCGGGCAGGTCGCCGACGTAGGCGTTGCGGTCGGCGAAGGACAGCCTGGACGCCTCCAGGTACTCGTGCAGGCCCACCTTGGGCAGGGCTTCGAGGATGTTGAGCGCCTCGCCGACGGTCGAGCCGCCCGAGGACGGCGGCGCCATGCCGTACACGTCCATGCCGTTGTAGGAGATCTTGGTGGGCTCGCGCAGGAGGGCGCGGTAGTCCCGCAGGTCCGACAGCTCCATCAGGCCGGGCCGCACGTTGCGGGTGCTGCCGGGGGTGACCGGCGGCTTCTTGACGGTGGCCACGACCTCCTGGCCGAGCCGGCCGCCGTACAGCCAGCCGGGGCCGCGCCGGGCCAGTTCCCGGTACGTGTTCGCCAGCTCCGGGTTCCTGAACACCGAGCCGACCGGCGGCGGCGCGCCGTTCGGGAGGTAGAGCCGGGCCGTGGAGGCGATGTCCTTGAAGCGGTCGACGTTGGCGGCCGTCTGGTCGTGGAACGTCTGGTCCACGACGAAGCCGCGGGAGGCCACCTCGATGGCCGGCTGGAGCGCCTGGCCGAGCGAGAGCGTGCCGAACCTGCGCAGGGCCAGGTCCCAGTGGGCCAGCGTGCCGGGCACGCCCGCCGACAGGCCGCTGGTGACGCCCTCGTCGAACGGGATGCCCTCGAAGCTGGTGGCGGTCATGGCGCGCGGGGCCGTCTCGCGGCCGTCGATGGTGAACACCTTGCGCTGCCTGGCGTCGTACAACACCATGAAGCCGCCGCCGGTCAGGCCGGCAGAGTACGGCTCGGTGACCCCGAGCACGGCTCCGGCGGCCACGGCCGCGTCGACGGCGTTGCCGCCGCGTCTCAGCACGGAGAGCGCGGCCTTGCTGGCGTCGAGGTCGACGGTGGCGACGGCGCCTCCGTACCCCTCGGCGACCGGGGACTTCTGCTGGGGGCCCGCGGACGCGGGCGCGGCGGGCAGGAGGGAGATGAGGACTGCTGCTGCGGAATGGATCACACGGCGCATGGTGTCCACCATGACCCAGCTACGCCCGTCGTGGTAGGGCCCCCTCGCACGAGGGGAGGATGTCCGGCCCTCCGCCGGTGGCCTAGCGTGGTGGGGTGCGCAGGAAGTCCGGTTTCGACCCTTATCTCGCCCTGATCGTGGCGGTCGCCCAGTTGGTGATCGCCCAAGGCGCGACGTGGGGCCAGCGTCTCCTCAGGGAGCAGCTCGACCCGTACGCGTACGCGCTGCTGCTGATCGGGCCGCTGGCCATCCTCTTCCGCAGGCGGTTCCCGCTGCTGACGGTCTCCGTCGCGCTCGCCGCGATGGACCTGTTCCTCATCGGCGGCTACGCCTACGGCCCCGCCTTCCTCAGCCCGGGTGTCCTGCTGTTCCTCCTGGTCACCGGGGGCAGACGGCTGATGGCCTGGACGATGGCGACCATGACGGTGACCTCGCTCCTCAGCTACGCCTGGTGGGTGGGCAACCGCGACCTGTTCCACAGCCTGTCGATCCTGGCCTTCATCCTGCTGTTCATGGTCGTGGCCGAGCTGGTCAGGATCGTCAGGGAACGCCGGGCCGAGCGCGAGCGCATCCTTGAGGAGGAGGCCAGGCGGCAGGCCAGCGAGGAGCGCCTGACCATGGCCCAGGAGCTGCACGACGTGCTCGCGCACAACATCTCGCTCATCCACGTGCAGGCCAGCACCGCGTTGCACCTCATCGACGCCAACCCCGAGCAGGCCCGCTCGGCCCTGGCCACGATCAAGACGGCGTCCAAGGAGGTGCTGGGCGAGATGCGCTCGGTGCTCAACGTGCTGCGCGAGGGCGCTCCGCGTTCCCCGACGGCCGGGCTCGACCGGCTCGACGACCTCGTCCAGCGTTCGGGGATGGAGGTCTCGCTCAGGCGGGTGGGCTCGCGGCCGCTGCCGCCGCAGGTCGAGCGGGCCGCGTACCGGATCGTGCAGGAGTCGCTCACCAACGCCGCCCGCCACGCGCCCGGCTCGCGGGTGACGGTGCGCCTGGAGTACGGCGCGGCGCAGCTCGTCATCGTGGTCGCCGACACGGGGGCGACGACTCCCGCCGTGCTGTCGGAGGAGGGCAGCGGCAACGGCATCCCCGGCATGCGCGAACGCGCCTCCGCCCTGGGCGGCACGCTCGTCGCCGGCCCGTCGGGCGACGGCTTCCAGGTCGAGGCCCGTCTGCCCCTACCCGAGGAGAACCCAACGTGATCAAGGTGTTGCTCGCCGACGACCAGGCGCTGGTCCGCGCGGGCTTCAAGGCGTTGCTGGACGCCCAGCCCGACATGACCGTGGTGGCCGAGGCGGCCGACGGCGCGGAGGCGGTGCGCCTGGCCGGCGAGCACGCCCCGGACGTCGTGCTGATGGACATCCGCATGCCCGGCACCGACGGCCTGACCGCCACCCGCCTGATGCCGCCCGGCCCGCACATCATCATCCTGACCACGTTCGAGCTGGACGAGTACGTCTTCGAGGCCCTGCGCGGCGGCGCGTCCGGCTTCCTGGTCAAGGACACCGAGCCGGCCGAGCTCATCCAGGCCGTACGGGTGGTGGCGGCGGGCGAGGCGCTGCTGTCGCCGAGCGTGACCCGGCGGCTGATCGCCGAGTACGCCTCGCGCGCCAAGGAACCGGTCGCCACGCAGGGCCTCGACCAGCTCACCGACCGCGAGCGCGAGGTGCTCTCCCTGGTCGGCACGGGCATGACCAACGACGAGATCGCCGCCAAGCTGTTCATGTCGCCGGCCACCGCCAAGACCCACGTCAGCCGGGCCATGATGAAGCTGCACGCCCGCGACCGCGCGCAGCTCGTGGTCATCGCCTACGAGTCGGGCCTGGTCAAGCCGGGGTGGCTCTGACGGCGGGCGGCTCCGCGCCGAACCACGCCCGCGCGGCCCCGGCCAGGCCGTCGGTGCCGGCCCAGGCCACGTACCCGTCGGGGCGGATCAGCAGCACGTCGGCGGGCGGCTCGGCGCACCGCGCCCTGACCACGTCGATCCAGCCGCCGCCGGGCGACGCCGGGCCGGTCTCGCCGCGGAGGTCGAGGAGCACCGGCCGCCCGGCGCGCATCAGTTCGGCCACCCGCCGCTCCCCTTCCGCCGTGCTCAGCCGCAGGTCGGGGACGAACCGGCCGACGAGCGGATGCGGGTGCTCCGGGCCGGGCGGGTAGCGGGTGTCGGAGCCGTGCAGGATCGCGGCGAGGTGGCGCAGCGGCTGCTCGTGGGCGAACAGCTCGGCGAGCAGCGCGCGCAGGGCGTCGCCGTCCTCGCCGGGGGCCCGTTCCAGCGCCGCCTGGGCACGGGTCTGCGCCAGCGCCCGCCCGGCCACCGGACGGCGTTCCTCCTCGTAGGTGTCCAGCAGGCCCTCGGGCACCCGTCCGAGCAGCACGGCGGCCAGCTTCCAGGCCAGGTTGACGGCCTCCGTCATGCCGACGTTGAGCGCCGTCCCGCCCGCCGGGAACAGGTGGGCGGCGTCCCCGGCCAGGAACACCCGGCCGGCCCGGTAGCGGTCGGCGAGCCGGGCCTGCGCGACCGTGCCGGACAGCCAGAGCGGCTCCCCGAGCGGCAGGTCCCGCCCGATCACGCGGCGCACGGCGGCGCGGAAGTCCTCCGGCGTGACCGGGCCCTCGGGCGCCGCGCCGCGCTCGCGCACGCCCGCGACGAGCACGCCGGGCCGGAGCGAGGTGAGCAGCAGGCGTCCGGCGGGGGTGCGGTTCCAGCCCGGCTCCAGGCCCTCGGCCCGCGGCTCCTCGAACGGGCCCTGCCCGTCCCAGGCGAAGTGGCCGAGCCGCAGCACCTCGTCGTCGGTGCTGCCGGGGAAGCCGATGCCCGTCAGCGCGCGCACGGTGCTGTGCCCGCCGTCGCAGCCCACCGCGTAGCGGGCGCGGGCCCGGCCGGTGGACAGCTCCAGCGTGACGCCCTCCTCGTCCTGGACGAGCCCGAGCACCTCGTGGCCCCGCCTGATCTCGGCTCCGAGCCGTCCGGCCCGCTCGGTCAGCAGCCGTTCCAGCCGCGGCTGCTGGATCAGCAGCAGCCGCAGCGGCATGTCGTCGTGCCCGGCGAACCGCAGCGGCACCTGCCCGAACGGGAACCCCGGCGCGGGGCCCGCGAAGCCGCTGCCCTCGGAGAGGGGGCCGAGCAGGCCCCGGTGGTCGAGCAGCTCGACGATCTGGCCCGCGAGCCCGTTCGCCTTGGGTAGTTCGCTCGGTTCAGGGCGTTTGTCCAGCACGATCGGGCGTAGTCCAGCCAGGGCCAGTTCGCCCGCGAGCATGAGCCCGACCGGGCCCGCTCCCACGATCATCACGTCGTCCATGCCCGTCAGGCTAGATTGACAAAAACCTGTCTGTCAATCTAGCCTGACGACGTGGACATGGAAGAGCTGTCTCAACGCATCAGGTCGAACGACCCCGCCCTCGGCCTGCGGGCCGTGGGCGCGCTGCACCGGCTGGCCGAGCAGGTCGAGGCGACGTCGGTGGCGCTGGCCAGGGAACAGGGCTGGACCTGGGAGCAGATCGGCGACGCGCTCGGCATGTCGCGGCAGTCCGTGCACGCCCGATACGGAAAGTGAGGATCGCCATGTTCGGCAAGGAGAAGAGCCCGTTCGCGGCCGTCGTCAGCGCGGCGCTCGACGAGGCCAGGCAGCGCGGCGACCGGCGGCTCGGCACCGAGCACCTGCTGCTCGGCCTGCTGCACGACCCCGCCGCCGAGCCGGCGCGGGCGCTCGGCGTGGACCTGGCGGGGGCGCGGGCCGCGCTCGACGAGCTCGACCGGGAGGCGCTGCGCTCGATCGGCCTCGACCTCGGCCAGGCACCGCGCGCGACGCCGCGCCGGCACCCGCCGGTCCCCGGCACCTCGCTCACGTCGAGCGCCCGCGCGGTGGTCAACGCCGCCATCGGCGCCACGCGGCGCAAGACCAGGCAGGAGGTTCCCCGGCACCTCCTGCTCGCCCTGCTGGAGCGGGACCGCCACGACCCGGTGGCCGGGCTGATCGACCAGCTCGGCATCGACCGCGCCGCCGTGCGCGCCCGCATCGCCTGATCCGCGACACGGGAGAAATCCGGTTGAAGCCACCCCCCGGGCGCTGACATGGTCGGAGGATGCGGCGTACGTACGATGACCTGGTCGAAGAGGCCGACACCGTGTCCGTGGACGGCTGGGACTTCTCCTGGCTGGAGGGCCGGGCCACCGAGGAACGGCCCTCATGGGGCTACTCCCGCCTGCTGGCCGGGCGGATGGCGGCGGCCGAGGCGGCGCTCGACGTCCAGACCGGCGGCGGCGAGATCCTGGCCGGGCTGCCCACACTGCCGAAGGTGACGGTGGCGACCGAGTCGTGGCCGCCCAACCTGGCGCTGGCCGCCGCCCGGCTGCGCCCGCGCGGGGCGCGGGTGGTGGCCGACGACGACGAGCCGCGCCTGCCGTTCCGCGACGGCGTCTTCGACCTGGTGGTCAGCCGCCATCCGGTGGAGACCTGGTGGGCGGAGATCGCCAGGGTGCTGCGCCCCGGGGGCGCGTACTTCTCGCAGCAGGTCGGCCCGCGCAGCGTGTTCGAGCTGACCGAGTTCTTCATGGGCCCGCAGGACGGCTCGGCCCGCGACCCGCGCCAGGCCGTGGCGGAGGCGGAGGCGGCCGGGCTCGAAGTGGCCGACCTGCGGGTCGAGCGGCTGCGAATGGAGTTCCGCGACATCGGCGCGGTGATCTACTTCCTGCGCAAGGTGATCTGGATCGTGCCGGGCTTCTCGGTCGGCCGCTACGGCGGCAAGTTGCGCGAGCTGCACGAGCTCATCGAGGCCGAAGGGCCGTTCGTCGCCCATTCGTCCAGGTTCCTCATCGAGGCCCGGCGTCCCGGCGTACCGACGTCCGGGGCGTGATTGCGGGCGCAACCACCTAAACGTCACTAAGGGTACAAGAACTGTCACTGGCCGCATCCGGCGGGCCGCGTTACGTTTCCCCCAGAGCTTCGCGAGAGAGCCGGGAGGGGCTGAACGTGGAGGCCGTCACCCTGTTCGCCGGGGGCGTGGCCGCCGGGCTGGTGGGCGGCACCGCGTCCTGCACCGCCGCGCAGGGCGGGCTGCTGGTGGGCCTGGTCGGTCGGCGTCCCGGAGGCGACCCCGCGCTGGTGGCCTGGTTCCTGGGCGGGCGGTTGGCCTCGTACACGCTGGTGGGGGCGTTGCTCGGGCTGCTCGGCTCGGCCGTCGGCCTGCCGCCGCGGGCGCGGGCCCTGCTCCTGGTCGCGGCGGGCTGCGCGGTGATCGGGTTCGCGATCCGGCTCCTGCGCGGCGGGGGCCACGCCTGCGCCGAGCCCGTCCGGACGTCCGGTTACAAGGCGCCGCTGCTGGGCGCGGCCACCGTCCTGGTGCCCTGCGGGGTGACGCTCGGCATGGAGATGCTCGCCGTGTCCAGCGGCTCGCCGCTGTCGGGCGCGGCGGCCATGGCGGGCTTCGTGCTCGGCACCGCGCCCGCGTTCGCGCTGCTCGGGTACGTGCTGCGGCGGATCTCCCGCACCAGGCTGGCCCGGCTCGCCGGGGTCGTCGCCATGGCCGCCGGGCTCTGGACCGTCGTGGCCGGGCTCAACCTGGGCGGCTGGACGGGGGACGCCGCACCGGCCGCCGCCGGGCCCGCCGCCCAGATCGTCACGGTCTTCGCCACCCGCGACGGCTACCGGCCCGCCACCGTGTCCGCCCGCGCGAACGTACCGGTCGAGGTCATCTTCAAACTGGTCGATCCGGGCTGCACGAGCACGGTCACCATCGACGGGCGCGACGTGGCCCTGCCCGCCACCGTACGGCTGCCGCCCCACCGCCCCGGCTCGCTGCGTTACGTGTGCGGGATGGGGATGTATTCGGGGTTCATCAGGTTCTCCTAGGCCCGTTGTCGGCGATTACGGTTCGCGATCGTATGATCACGTGCCAGTCTGTCGCCATGGCCTGGTGGCAGGGAGAGGTGGCGACGCCGGCCGTTCCGGCGCCACGGGCGGGGGACGAGCCGGAGCTGCTGGCGGCCGCGCGGCAGGGCGACGCCCAGGCGGCCCACCGGCTCGGCAAGCTCTACGCCCAGCACGGCGACCGCGCGGCGGCCCGGCTCTGGTGGGAGCTGGCGGCCTCGGGAGGCAACGTCGACAGCGCCTACAACCTGGGCGTCTGGCACGAGAAGCACGGCAGCCTGGAGGAGGCGGTCGGCTGGTACGAGACCGCCGCGGCCACCGGCGACGCCGAGGCCGCCGCCAACCTGGCCACGCTCCTGCTCGAACAGCGCGGCGACGCCGGGGCCGCCAGGGCCTGGTTCGAACGCTCGGCCCTGGCCGGGTCGCGCACCGCGGCGCGCCGGCTGGCCCTGCTGTGCGAGGACACCGGCGAGACCGGCGTGGCCCGCGAGTGGCACCGCAGGGCGGCCGACGAGGGCGACATGACCTCGGCCCACGACCTCGGCTTCCTGGCCTACTCCGCCGGCGAGGACGAGGAGACCGTGCGCTGGTGGGAGTACGCCGCCAGGGGCGGCCACGCCGACTCCGCCCACTGCATGGGCCTCTACCTGCACGCCAGCCGCGACCCCGAGGGCGCCGAGGCCTACTACCGGCTGGCCGCCAAGAACGAGCACCCGGGCGCCGCCTCCCGCCTCGGCGCCATCGCCCTGTCCTGCGGCGACCTGCGCACGGCCCGCGCCTGGTACGAGCGGGCGGCCGCGGCCGGGCGGCTGGAGGACCAGCGCATGGCCGGGTTCGTCTGCGTGGAGCTCGGCGACACCCCGGCCGCCAGCCACTGGTTCGGCAGGGCGGCTGCGGGCGGCGACGCCGAATCGGCCTTCAACTACGGCCTGCTGCTGATCGCCGAGTTCGGCGACCTGGCCGGCGGCCGCCACTGGTTTCGCCAGGCCGCGCGGGCGGGCCACCACGGCGCGGCGGTCGAGCTGGGCGGGCTGCTGACGGTCGCCGGCGAGCTGGGCGAGGCCGAGGAGTGGCTGGCCGCCCCGCCGCCTCCGGCGTGGGCGCGCACTGCCGAGCCGGAGCTGGCCGCCCGCGCCGAGCTGGCGGCCGCGGCCACGGGCCGCCGGGGCGGCGTGCCGCTGTCCGTGCCGGACCTGACCGAGGTCCTGGGCACCTGGGACCTGGTGACCAGGCCGCTGCACGACCACTCCGACGTGATCGGCTGGCTGGTCGAGCGGAGCGGGGTGCACCGCAGCGCGGTCGAGCACCTGGCGTCGGTGCGCGGCACGCTGCTGCGTCCCGGCAGCGCGCCGTGGCCGGGCACGGGCGAGATCCACCACGTCCTGGCCACCGCGCGCGATCTGCGCCGCCGCCTGGGAGTGAGTTAGGGGCGCGACCTCGTGCCGCGCCCCTTCAGAGGTTTCAGAGCACGTCGGCGACCGGCGTGTACGCCAGCCCCAGCGCCTGGGCGACCGGCTCGTTGGTGAGCTGGCCGTCATGGGTGTTCAGACCGCCCGCGAGGCCCTGGTCGGCCTTCAGCGCGTCACGCCAGCCCAGGTTGGCCAGCTTGACCGCGTACGGGAGCGTCGCGTTGGTCAGGGCGTAGGTGGAGGTGTTGGCCACCGAACCGGGCATGTTCGCCACGCAGTAGAAGATCGACTCGTGCACCTTGTACGTCGGCTCGGCGTGCGTGGTCGGCCGCGAGTCCTCGAAGCAGCCGCCCTGGTCGATGGCGATGTCCACGAGCACCGAGCCCGGCTTCATCCGTGAGACCAGGTCGTTGGAGACCAGCGTCGGGGCCTTGGCGCCGGGGATCAGCACCGCGCCGATGACCAGGTCGGCCTGGAGGACCTCCCGCTCGATCGCGTACGAGGTGGACACGAGGGTCTTGAGCCGGCCCTGGTAGATGGCGTCGATCTGGCGGAGCCGGTCGATGTTGGTGTCGAGCACGGTCACGTCCGCGCCCATGCCGACGGCGATCTGGGCGGCGTTCAGGCCCGAGACGCCGCCGCCGATGACGACGATCCTGGCCGGGGCCACGCCGGGCACGCCGCCGGGCAGGACGCCGCGGCCGCCGTTGAAGCGCATGAGGTTGTAGGCGCCCACCTGCGGCGCGAGCCGGCCCGCGACCTCCGACATCGGGGCGAGCAGCGGCAGCGTGTGGCCCACCTGCACGGTCTCGTACGCGATGCCGGTCGTCCTGGCGGCGAGCAGGGCGTCGGTGCACGGCCGTGAGGCGGCCAGGTGCAGGTAGGTGAACAGGACCAGGCCCTCGCGCAGGCGGTGGTACTCCTCCGCGATGGGCTCCTTGACCTTGAGGACCATGTCCGCCCTGGCCCATACGGCGTCGGCGTTGTCGAGGATCTTCGCGCCCGCGGCGAGGTATTCCTCGTCAGTGATGTGTGAGCCGAGGCCGGCACCCCGCTGGACGGTGACGTCGTGACCGTTCCGCACCAGCTCGTGAACACCGGCGGGGGTGACCGCCACACGGTATTCGTGGTTCTTGACCTCGGCAGGGACGCCGATCTTCATCGTAGGGATCCTTTCGGAGACCGCGGCACTTCGTCGTACCGGGTGGGGAGGGTGTTAGAGGCGCGCCCACGCTTCCGAGAGCACGCCCCTCAGGATGGATCCGATCTCGTCGAACTCCCTTGGCCCCGCGATCAGCGGGGGCGCGAGCTGGATCACGGGGTCTCCGCGGTCGTCGGCCCGGCAGTAGAGTCCGGCGTCGAACAGCGCCTTGGACAAGAACCCGCGCAGCAACCGCTCGGACTCCTCGGCGTTGAACGTCTCCTTGGTGGCCTTGTCCTTGACCAGCTCGATGCCCCAGAAGTAGCCCGAGCCCCGCACGTCGCCGACGATCGGCAGGTCGCGCAGGTCGTCGAGGGCCGCCTGGAAGAGGGGCTCGTTCTTGGTGACGTGGCCGAGCAGGTCCTCGCGCTCGAAGATGTCGAGGTTGGCGAGGGCCACGGCGGCGGACACGGGGTGGCCGCCGAAGGTGTAGCCGTGGGCGAACATGGTGTCGCCCTCCTTGAACGGCTCGAACAGCCGCTCGTGCGCGATCATCGCGCCGATGGGCGAGTAGCCGCTGGTCAGGCCCTTGGCGCAGGTGATGATGTCGGGCACGTAGTCGAACTTCTGGCCGCCGAACATGGTGCCGAGGCGGCCGAAGGCGCAGATGACCTCGTCGGAGACGAGCAGCACGTCGTACTCGTCGCAGATCTCGCGCAGGCGCTGGAAGTAGCCGGGGGGCGGCGGGAAGCAGCCGCCGGCGTTCTGGACGGGCTCGGCGAAGACGGCGGCCACGGTGTCGGGGCCCTCCATCTCGATGGCGCGGGCCACGCGGTCGGCCGCCCAGATGCCGTATTCCTCCGGCGACATGCCGGGAACGCCGCTGATTTCGTCGGCGCGGTAGTAGTTCGTGTTCGGAACGCGCACCGAACCGGGCACGAGAGGCTCGAACATCTGCTTGAACGCCGGGATGCCGGTGATCGACAGGGCGCCCTGCGGGGTGCCGTGGTAGGCGATCTGGCGGCTGATGACCTTGTGCTTGAGCGGCTTGCCGACGAGCTTGTAGTACTGCTTGGCCAGCTTCCACGCGGTCTCGACGGCCTCGCCGCCGCCGGTGGTGAAGAAGACCCGGTTCAGCTCGCCCGGCGCCTGGGCGGCCAGGCGGGCGGCCAGCTCGGCCGCCTTGGGGTGCGCGTAGGACCACAGGGGGAAGAAGGCCAGCTCCTGCGCCTGCTTGGCGGCGGCCTCGGCCAGCTCGCCACGCCCGTGCCCGACCTGGACGACGAACAGCCCGGCCAGGCCGTCGAGGTAACGCTTGCCGTGAATGTCGTAGATGTAGGACCCCTCACCGCGCACGATGGTCGGGATCTCGTTCTTCTGGTAGGCGCTGTGCCTCGTGAAGTGCAACCACAGGTTGTCCTGCGCGGCCTTCAGGACGTCGTTTTCCGGCTGCGTCATGGTTATCTTCCCTTGTGTCGAACTCCCCACAGTCTGCATCTTCACCTGCGGTTTGCCAAGCGAATCGGTCGCAGCACTATGCAAGAAAATCGAGATCCGCAGAACCGTTGTGTAACAGCAACGAAATCCGCAGGTAGATTAACGCGCGGGTCATGCCTGTTTCCGTACTGTGGAACGTTCTGTGATCCAATGAGACCAAACTGTCGAGAACGACCCCCGGGGGACCGTCCCGTGACTCCTGACCAGATCGAGAGCGCTGTCGCCGCCGCGATGCCCCAGGCCATCGAGGAGCTCAAGCGGCTCGCCGCCATTCCTTCCGTGGCCTTTCCGGGACACCCCGACCAGCCGGTCCTCGCCGCCGCGTCGGTGACGGAGGAACTCGTCCGCTCGGCCGGCCTGCCGCACGTCCAGCAGGTCGCCGTCGAGGGCAGCTTCCCCGCGATCTACGGCGAGGCCCCCGCCCCTCCCGGAGCGCCCACGGTCCTGCTCTACGCGCACTACGACGTGCAGCCGGCCGGCGACCTGGCCGCCTGGCGCACGCCGCCGTTCGAGCCGACCCTGATCGACGGCAAGCTGTACGGCCGAGGCTGCGCGGACGACAAGTCAGGCATCATCTCCCACGTCACCGCCCTGCGTGCCTTCCAGGGCCGGTTCCCGGTGGGCATCAAGGTCATCATCGAGGGCCAGGAGGAGTACGCGGGCGAGCGCCTGGAGTCCTTCGTCGAGCGCAACCCCGACCTGCTGCGCGCCGACGCGATCGTGGTGGCCGACAGCGGCAACCCGCGCGTCGGCGACCCGGCGATCACGACGTCGCTGCGCGGCATGGCGGCCTTCACCATCGAGGTGCGCACGCTGCGCGAGGCCGTCCACAGCGGCTCGTTCGGCGGCGCCGCCCCCGACGCGCTGGCCGCCCTCATGCGCATGCTGACCGCGCTGCACGACGAGAACGGCGACATCCGCGTCCCCGGCCTGCCGCGCGGCAGCTTCCTCGGCCAGGGCCCGTCGGAGGAGGAGTTCAGGAAGACCGCCGGCGTGGCGGACGGCGTGTCGCTGGTCGGGTCCGGCTCGCTGGCCGACCGGCTGTGGGCGTCGTACGCCATCACCGTCACGGGCCTCGACGTGCCGAGCGTGTCGGGCGCCGTGAACGCGGTCCAGCCCGCGGCGCGCGCCCGGGTGACCGTCCGGATTCCTCCGTCCGGCGACCCGAAGACCACGGTCAACGCCGTGGTGGAGTTCCTGCGCCAGGTGGCGCCGTGGGGCGTGCAGGTGTCGTTCGGCGACTTCACCGTCGGGTCCGGCTTCCAGGCCGACTCCGGCGGCAAGGCGCGCGCGGCGCTCAACCGGGCGATGGAGCGCGCCTTCGGCCGCCCGCCGCGCGACGTGGGCGCGGGCGGCTCGATCCCGCTGGTGAACACGCTGCTCAAGCAGTACCCGGCGGCCGAGATCCTGCTGTTCGGCGCCGAGGACGAGGACGCCGCCATCCACGCCCCGAACGAGCGGGTCGACCTCGACGAGCTGCGCCGCGTGGCCACCGCCGAGGCGCTGTTCCTGCAGGAGCTGAGCCTGCCGTCGGCGCTCGGCGTCTGAGCCGGTAAACGCGTTGCCCTTCCGGGGCCCGGTTCGCCAGACTGCACGGCGTTCACCGGAGTCCGTCAGAAAGGGCAGCGCATGTTGACCGACGAGCAGGTCGAGTCGTTCGTCGAGGACGGGTTCGTCCGGTTGCCCGGCGCGGTTCCCCGGGAGACGGTCGACCAGTGCCGGGCCGAGCTGTGGGCGGCCAGCGGCTGCGATCCGGACGACCCGTCGAGCTGGACCCAGCCGGTCGTCCGGCTGGGCGGGTTGGCGACCCCGCCGTTCCGCGCCGCGGCGAACACACAGGCGCTGCACGAGGCGTACGACCAGCTCGCGGGCGCCGGACGATGGACCGCGCCCATGGGCCTCGGCACCTTCCCGCTGCGCTTCCCCAGCGACCAGGAGCCCGGCGACGACGGGTGGCACCTGGAGGCGAGCTTCACCGGCGACGGCGGCGAGTACCGGGTGAACCTGCGCTCGCGCGGCCGTGCCCTGCTCATGCTGTTCCTGTTCTCCGAGGTCGGCCCGGACGACGCCCCCACCCGGGTACGGGTCGGCTCACATCTGGACGTGCCCGCTCTGCTCGCCGGTTCCGGGGACGAAGGGCGTGAATGGTTCCCGCTGTGCGGGGAGGCGGTGCCGCTCAGCGAGGGGCGCAGGGAGGTCACCGTCACCGGCTCGGCGGGGGACGTCTACCTGTGCCACCCGTTCCTGATCCACGCCGCCCAGCCGCATCGCGGCAGCGTGCCGCGCTTCATGGCCCAGCCGCCGCTGGTGCCGACCGGCCTGCTCGACCTCACCGGCACCGCCCCCACCCCGGTGGAACGCGCGGTCCTGAGGGGCCTGAACGGCCTGAACGGCGGTTGATCCCGGCGGGAGGGTCAGGCGTGGCGGTCCACCAGGCGGGGGCCCTTGGCCGCGCCGCGGCACACCAGGCGCAGCCCGGTCTCCACGAGGGCCCAGCCGAGCCGCCGTTCCCAGGAGCGGGCGCCCCTTCCGCGGCGCGCCCGCCACGCCCGTCGGGGGGTCCGGGCCGCGGCGCGCAACTCCTGGCCGCGTACCTGCTCTACAAGTAGGTATAAGTCGGGATACATCCTGCTCTCTCCTCACGTCGTGAACGGGAACCCGTACAGGTGCACGGCGACGTTCTCGCGGCCCTTGGCGTCACCCGCCTCGGCGGCCGCCTTGCCGCGGGCCGTCCACCTCAGGACCACGTCGTCGATCTCCTGCCTGAGGCCGCGCAACTCCTCGGCGGTCAGCGTGAGCAGGAACTCCGAGCCGAAGGAGGAGTCCTGCCAGTCCTCGCTCCAGGCCCACTGGGCGTCGAGGTAGCCGTCGTACATCTCGGTGAGCTGGCGGGCGTGCAGGCGTGAGATCGCCTGGTGGGCCACGGCGCCCTCCGGGTTGTCGCGGAAGTCGGAGTTGCGGGTGGAGAAGCTCTCCGCGGACGTCCGCCACCAGCGCTCCCGGCCGTCGCCCCGGCCGCTCTCCGCCTCCTCGATGAGGCCGTGGGAGGCGAGTTTGCGCAGGTGGTAGCTGACCAGGGAGACCGCTTCGTCCACCTGCTCGGCGAGCTGCGAGGCCGTCGCCGAGCCGGCCACCTTGAGCGCGCGGTACAGCTTCATGCGCAGCGGGTGCGCCAGCGCCTTGAGGGTGCCGACGTCCTGGACGCGCTGCCGCTCGTGCCTTGCCATGCCTCCATCCTAGATGCGAAAGAAAAATTGCGCAATAAAAGTTGCGGACTTCGCTTTTCTGTCTGCCCCGGGGCGTAGAACTACTTCCGCACCACCGACGAAGGGAGCAAGAGTATGAGCGAGGCGCCCCAGGGCCGTCCGGCCACGTTCGCGCTGATCCACGGCGGCGGCAGCTCGGCATGGGACTGGCACCTGGTCGAGGCCGAGCTGCGCGCCTGGGGCCACCGCACGGTGGCCGTCGACCTGCCGATCGAGGACGAGTCCGCCGGCCTGGCCGACTACGCCGACGCCGTGGCGCGGGCCGTCGGCGAGGCGGACGAGCTGGTCGTGGTGGCCCACTCGTGGGGCGGCTTCGTCGCGCCGCTGGTCTGCGACCGCCTGCCCGTCAAGCTGCTCGTGCTGGTCACGGCCATGATCCCGGCGCCGGGCGAGCCGCCGGGCGAGTGGTGGGCCAACACCGGCCACCGCAGCGCCGAAGACCTTGACACGATCGCCCAGTTCATGCACGACGTCCCGGCGGAGCTGGCCGCGGAGGAGCTGACCCGTGGGCGTCCACAGGCGGAGAAGTCGTCCGTCGAGCCGTGGCCGGGCACGGCGTGGCCGGACGTGCCGACGAAATTCCTGCTCTGCCGGGACGACCGGTTCTTCCCGCCCGAGTTCATGCGGCGGGTGGTCCGGGAACGGCTCGGTGTCGTGCCCGACGAGATCGGGGGCAGCCACATGGTCATGCTGTCGCGGCCGAAGGAGCTGGCCGAGCGGTTGGAGGCGTATCTCACAGTGTGACGCACCGCATCACGAGGTAATCTTTTGTACTGACCAGTCAGTTCAAGAGATGGGGTTGTGGTGATCGTCGCGGAGGGCTTGTCGATCGAGGGGGTGTACCCGGCGGTCTCGCTGAAGGCGGGCCCCGGGACGCTCACGGCGGTCGCGGGGCCGGCGGGCAGCGGGCGTACGAGCCTGCTGCTCACGCTGGCCGGGCGGATGAAGCCGACGACGGGCACGCTCTCCGTCGCCGGGCACGCCAGGCCGCGGGCCATCCGCAAGGTGGCGGCCCTCGCGCTGGTGGACGGCGTGACGGATCTCGACAGAGCGCTGACGGTCAAGGAGCACCTGCGCGAGCGCAGGCGCAAGCCGTACCAGGAAGTCCTGAAGCGGGCGGGGCTCGCGGCGCCGGACACGACGCCGGTGAGCGAGCTGGACCGCGAGCAGCAGGTGCGCCTCGGCGTCGCCCTGGCCCTGCTGGACGAGCCCGCGCTGATCCTCGCCGACAACGTGGACGCGGGCCTGCCCGACGACCGCGTGGGCGAGCTGTGGGACCTCCTGCGCGGCCTCGGCACGGCCGTGGTCGCGAGCTGCGTGCGCCCGCCCGCCCGCTACGACCACCTCGTGGAGCTGTGATGAAGGGCATGCTGCGGTCCCGGTTGACCCGGGCTGCGCTGGCGGCGGTGATCGTGCTGCCGCTCCTGTACGCCGGACTGTACCTGTGGTCGTTCTGGGACCCCCAGGGCAACCTGGACCGGGTCCCGGTCGCGCTGGTCATGGAGGACCGTCCGGCCACGGTCGACGGCAAGACCCTGCACGCGGGCCAGGACCTGGCCGACGAGCTGCGCGAGCGCCGGACGTTCGCCTGGCACGAGGCCACGCCCCGGCAGGCGGCCGACGGGGTCGCCGACGGCAGCTACTACCTGTCGCTCACCGTGCCCGCCGACTTCAGCGCCCGCCTGGCCTCGCCGTCCGACGACACGACGACCCCCACCCCCGCCCAGCTCGGCCTGCGTGTGGACACCGGCCGCAGCTACATCGTCGGCAGCATCTCCGACGCGGTCTTCAACGAGGTGCGCGCCGCCGCCGAGCGCACGGCCGTCCACGACTACTTCGACAAGGTCTTCGTCTCGATCGGCGACATCCACGACGCCACCACCGAGGCCGCCGACGGCGCCGGCAAGCTGCACGACGGCGCGGTCAAGGCCGGCGACGGCGTCTCCCGGCTCAACTCCGGCCTCGGCACCGCCGAGAACGGCGCCCAGCAGCTCTCGGTCGGCCTGAACAGCGCCAACACCGCCACCGGCAAGCTCCGGGACGGCTCGGCGCAGGTCACCGGCGGCATCGGCAAGGCGCAGCAGGGCATCGGCGAGCTGCGGGACGGCCTGGCCAAGCTCCGCCGCGAGGGCACCTCCGAGCTACGGAAGGGCACCCGCAAGGCGGCCGACCAGGTCCACACCCAGACGCGCGCGGTCAACCAGCTCGCCGACAAGTACGTACCGGTGCTGAACGAGTGGGGCCCGAAGGTCGCCGACGCCGCCGAGCAGGTGGCCGACGCCGCCGACCGGCTCGCGGACGGCTCCGGCACGGGCACCGGCGCGACCCGCGCCGCGGGCAGCGCCCGGGAGGCCGCCTCCCAGGCCCAGGCCGCCCTCGACCGCCTCGGCGCGGACGCCGACCCCGAGCTGCGCTCCCTGCTGCGCAGCGCGGCGAACGCCGCCGAACGCGCCGCCGAGCAGGCCGGCTCGGCGGGCACCGGCGGTTCCGGCGGCGCCTCCGCCCTGTCCGCCCAGGCCCGCGAGCTGGCCAGGAACGCCCGGAAGATCGCGGCCGTGGCCCCGCAGATCGGCCCCAAGGTCGACCAGGTCAGGAGCCAGGTGAACGCCCTGGACGACGGCCTGGCCAAGCTGGCCGCCGGCGCGGCGACCGTGGACGCGAGCCTGGCCAAGGCCGGCACCGGCGCGGGCACCCTCTACCAGGGCGCGACCAAGCTGCACGACGGCTCCGCCAAGGTGACCAGCGGCCTCGGGCAGCTCGGCGGCGGCCTGGTCAAGCTGAGCGACGGCGCCGGGACCCTGTACGCCGGGGTCGACCGGCTGCACGACGGCGCGGGCCAGGTCGACAAGGGCATGGACCAGCTCGCCAAGGGCTCGAAGGACCTGGCCGGCGGGCTCGGCGAGGGCGCGGAGAAGATCCCCGACTACGACGCCCGGCAGCGGGCCGCCCGCGCCGACGTGATGAGCGACCCGGTGCGGCTGGCCAAGACGGTCGACAACGAGGTCCCCAACTACGGCACCGGCTTCGCGCCGTTCTTCCTGCCGCTGGCGCTCTGGGTGGGCGCGATGATCACGTTCATGGTGCTCAAGCCGTTGAACCAGCGGCGGCTGGCCGGGACGCAGGGCGGGGTGCGCATCGCGCTGGCAGGCTGGCTGCCCGCGGTGGCGCTGGGCGCGGCCCAGGTCGGGGTGCTGGCGGCGGTGCTGCGGTTCGCGCTCGGTCTGGAGGCGGCGCACTGGCTCGGGGTGATCGGGCTGCTGCTGCTGGCGGCGGCCGCGTTCCTGGCGGTGGTGCAGGCGGTCAACGCGCTGCTCGGGCCGCCCGGCCGGGTGGTGGGGCTGGCGCTGCTGATGCTCCAGCTCACCTCGGCGGCGGGGACGTACCCGATCGAGACCTCGCCCGGGTTCTTCCAGACGATCTCGCCGTGGTTGCCGATGAGCTGGGTCGTCTCGGCCCTGCGCAGGCTGATCAGTGGCGGCGATCTGACCGTGGTGTGGCAGGCTTGCGGCGTGCTGTCCGCATTCCTCGTGCTCGGGCTCGCGCTGACCACCCTCGCGGTGGAGCGCGGCCGCGTCTGGTCCATGAAGCGCCTGCACCCCGAGCTGTCGCTGTGAGCAGGCAGGACACCCGGGCGAAGGTGTTCACGGCGGCGGTCGAGCTGATCGCCGAGCAGGGCTACGCGGCCACCACGGTCGACGCGATCGCCGAGCGCGCCGGGGTGGCCAAGGGCACCGTGTTCTACAACTTCGGCAGCAAGGAGGGCCTGTTCTCCGCGCTGCTCGACCACTCGATCGAGCGGCTGGCGGGCGCGCTGGCCGCCGCCGACACCGGGGAGAGCGGCGTGGCCGCCCTCGACTCGGTCGTGCTGGGCCAGCTGCGCTTCTTCGAGGAGCACGGGCCGTTCGCCCGGGTGCTGCTGTCCGAGATGTGGCGCACCGCCTGGCAGGAGGCGGTGGCCCGGCTGCGCGAGAGCGCGCTCGGCGTGTACGCGGGCGTCCTGCGCAGGGCGGCGGCGAGCGGCGAGATCCGCGCCGACCTCGACGTGGAGACGGCGGCGACCGCCCTGTTCGGCATGGTCCTGACGGTCGCCATCGAACGCCGCGCCCTCTACCCCGAGCGGCCGATCGAGCAGACCCACCAGACCCTGGTCGAGCTGCTCAACGGCCGCATCAGGTGAGGCGTCAGCGCACCGGCAGCTCGTAGACGCGGCGCACGCTGCTGCCGAGCTTGCCCACGTCCGCGCCGTACACGTGCAGCGACACCCCGACCTCGTCGCTGGTGTTGAGGACCATGTGGATGTCGCCGGGAGGGGCGAACCCGCTGACCTCGCCCGGCCGGTTGTCGGCCCGTCCGATCTCCACCAGGTGGTCGCCCATGTCGCGGTAGAGGGTCTCGTGCTCGATGCCGCTGAGGATGCCGAACGTGCACCACGAGACGTGGTCGTGGATCACCGTGTACTGGCCGGGACGCCACACGACGGCCACGATCGAGAACTCGTCCTGGGCGTGCAGCAGGTGTGAGGTGTAGCGGTCGGGCGTGCCGAGGCGCTCCTCGGGGGTGAGGACGTCCATGCCGGGCAGCCGGTCGCGCAGCAGGTCGGCCACGGCGAACGCGGTCTCGCGGGCGGGGAGCTTTCTGGCCACGATCTCGGAGATGCCGGACACCAGCACGTCGAGCCCTGGCCTGGTGGTGGTCGCGACCATGTTCACGGTGTCCCCCTAGGGAAAATGTGGCAATTTGTCCTCCCTCTCTACGGTGTCTCAAGTGAATCGATAGGTCCAACAGAAGTCTTCTGGCCCATCGATAGATACGATTGATGAATGCTCGACGTCGCCCGGCTCCGCGTCCTCGTCGCTGTGGCCCGCAAGGGGTCGCTCACCGCGGCCGCCAAGGAGCTCCACTACTCCCAGCCCTCCATCAGCCACCACCTGGCCCGGCTGGAGGCCGAGACCGGCGCCAAGCTCGTCCAGCGGGTGGGCCGCGGCATCCGGCTGACGGAGGCGGGCCGGATGCTCGCCGACCGGGCCGCCGACATCATCGGCCGGATCGACGCCACGGCCGAGGAACTGGCCGCCCACGTGGGCCTGCGCGAGGGGCGCGTCCGGCTGGCCGCCTTCCCGTCAGCGCTGGGCACGTTCATCCCGTCCGCCGTCCGCCGCCTGTCGGGCGCCCATCCGGGGCTGCGCATGCAGCTCACCGAGACCGAGCCGCCCGAGGCCCTCAGGCTGCTGCGCGCCGGGCGCGTCGACGTCGCGGTCATGTTCCGGTACGACGACACCGCCCCCGAAGAACCCGGCCTGCACCTGATCCACCTCTTCGACGACCCCAGCTACCTGGTCTCCATCGGGCCCGGCGGCGAGCTGGCCGACCATGCCGGCTCCCCCTGGATCGCCGGCTGCGACCGCTGCCGCAGCCACCTGCTCGACATCTGCGCCAAGGCCGGTTTCGAGCCGCGCATCTCCTTCACCAGCGACGACATCGTGGCCGTGCAGGCGCTCGTGGCGGCCGGCATGGGCCTGACCGTGCTGCCCGGCCTGGCGCTCACCGCCCACCGCAACCCCGACGTCGAGGTGACCCGGGTGCCCGGTTCCACCAGGCACGTCTACGCCGCCGTCTACGGCGAGCCGCCCCATCCGCCGGCCACCGGCGCCCTGCTCGAAGCGCTGACGGAAAGCCTGTCACCCGCCCGGGAAAATCGTTGACGACGTCCCTACGATGAGCACATGCCGGACATCACGCATCTCGCACTCTTCTGCGCGGCCACACTCGGGCTGCTGCTGGTCCCCGGACCGGCGGTCCTCTACATCGTCACCCGGAGCGTCTCCCAGGGCCGGTCGGCCGGGCTGGTCTCGGTGCTGGGCGTGCACACCGGCTCGCTGGTCCACATCGGCGCTGCGGCCCTCGGCATCAGCGCGCTGATCGCGGCCTCGGCGACCGCGTTCACGGTCGTCAAGTACGTGGGCGTGGCGTACCTGCTCTGGCTCGGCCTGCGCAAGCTGATGAAGCGCGGCGGGGAGTCCGAGGAGGTCGTCGAGCTGAAGGTGCAGTCCAGGCGGCGGCTGTTCTGGGAGGGGTTCGTGGTCAACGTGCTCAACCCGAAGACGGCCGTGTTCTTCCTGACCTTCCTCCCGCTGTTCACCGACCCGGCGGCGGGGCCGGTGGGGCCGCAGATCCTCCTGCTCGGCGCGTTGTGGCTGGTGCTGGGGATGGCCAGCGACGGCATGTACGCGCTGCTGTCGTCGGTGCTGGCCGCGCGGCTGCGCGGGTCCGTACGGGCCCGGCGGCGGCTGGACGTGAGCAGCGGCCTGGTGTACCTCGGGCTGGCCGCCTGGCTCACAACTGAGAAGGCATGACAAGCCGGGAAATTTTGCGTCCATGATGCGATAGTGAGATCAATCGGGGGACGAAAAGCCGGGACGTAGCAGCTAGGCGGACCCATGGACGCGCCACCGCACCGCCTCGGCCTCGAACGAGTCGTCGAGGTCTACTCGGGTCACGACGACGTGGTCGGCGTGACCGGAACCGGCCATGTGGTCGGCCCGGAGCTCGTGCTGACCTCGTCCCTGGTGGTGGACCCCGGAGCGCCCTGTCACGTGCGCCCGCCGTGGTCGTCCCGGTGGGCGGCGGCCGAGCAGGTCTGGCGCGGGCACGGCGCGGCGCTGCTGCGGGTGCCCGGACCGCCGTGGGCCGACGTCCCCGGCATCGGGCACGTCCGGTGGGCCGTTCTGGCCGGGGAGCGGGTGCCGTGCCTGGCCATGGGGTTCCCGCGGGCGCGGCGGAGGGCGGGGTTCAGGGACGTCCGGGTGCTGTCCGGCCTGGCCGACGCCCCCGCGGGTCCGGCGTCGCGGACGCTCTCCATGGACGTGCTCAGCCCCTCGCCTCCCATGGACGTGCGGGCGGGTCTGACCGGGGCCGCGGTGCTGGCCGAGCCCGCCGGGCAGGTCGCCGCCGTCGTCGTCGCCTCGGCCGCCGGGCCCGCCGGGACGCGGCTCGACGCGGTGCCCGTGCGCGTGCTGCTGGGCGACGACCGGTTCCGCGCGCTCACCGGGACGCCGCCGGGCCCGCTGGAGAGCGTTTCCGCCGGTGACGGGCGGGTGGTCCTGTCCGGGCTGCTGCTGCCGGCGCGTGAGCCGTTGCCGTCCGACTGCCCCGACTGGCGGCTGCTGCTGCCGCGGCACGCCGTGGTGCCGTACGCGGGGCGCGGCGGGCAGCTCGCGGCCCTGCGCGCCTGGGCCGCGGAACCGGCCGCGCTGTCGGTCGCGGTGGTGACCGGGCGGAGCGGCACGGGCCGTACCCGGCTGGCCGGGGAGCTGTGCGAGGAGCTGCGGGAAGCGGGCTGGGACGCCGGTTTCCTGGCCCTGGACGCCGCGCTCGCCGCCCTGTCCGGGCCCGAGGCGGTGCCGCTGGAGGCGGTGCGGCCCTCGCTCGTCGTCGTGGAGTCGCCGGAGCCGTCCGCTCCGCTGGTGGGCGAGCTGATACGGCGGCTGGCCAAACACGGGCACAACCCCCGCGTACGGGTGCTGTTGCGGGCCCGCGAGCCCGGCGACGCGGAGTGGTGGCGGCGGCTGGACACGGCGGCGGGCGGCTGGCTGCGCCGGCTCAACACCACGACCGTGCAGCTCAACCAGCATCCACTCACCCTGAACGAGCGCACCGAGCACGCGTTCACGGCCATGAAGGCGTTCGCGCCGAGCCGGGCCGCGCTGCCCACTCCCCCGCGCCTGGACGACCCCGAGTACGGCCTGCCGCTCCGCGTCCACCTGGCGGCCCTGCTGCGGATGCGCGGCGGCGAGACGGAGGTCCTGCCCGCGCCCGCCGTCCCCGGCACCCTGCCGGGCGGCGGCATCGGCGCCCCGCCCTACCGGACGGCGCCGGAGCCCTGGAACGCCTTCCGTCCCGGCGGCCGGGGCGGGACCCGGACGCGTCCGTTGGCCGGCTCCGGCGAGGAACTGCTCGGCCGCTTCCTCGACCGCGAACGCGACCAGTGGGCCACCGTCTGGCCCGCCGGCCGCGAGCAGGTGGACGAGGTCACCGCCCGGCAGGCCGTCGCCCTGCTCACGCTCACCGCCCCCACCCCCGCCGAGCTGCCCGGCCTGCTGTCGGCCGTGCCCGCCCTGCACGGCGATCCCCATGCCGCGGAGGTCGTCGCCGACTGGCTGGGGCGCGTCTTCCCCGGCGTGGACCGGCTGTGCCCGCTCGGGCCCGACCTGGTCGCCGAGCAGGCGCTCGCCGAGACCGAGGACCTGGACGCGCTGGTCCTGGCCGTGCACGACCACGAGCGGCGCTCGCCGGGGCACCTGGTGCGGCTGCTCGACGTGCTCCGGCTGGGCGCGGGGCGGGAGGAGGTGGGGCGGGCGCTGCGGGTGCTGGTGACGTCCAGGATCGGGGCGCTGGTCGCGGAGGCGGCGGCGAACCCCGCCACCCGGCTCGGCGACCACCTCAACGCCGCACTCACGATGCTGCCGGACGACCGCGCGACGGTCGCGGCCGTGGCCACACTGCCGGGCGCGGCGGTGGCCGCGCTGCCGGATGCGGCGCGGGCGGGGGCGCCGCTCGGGCTGCGGGCTCTTGAGGTGACGCTGGCCGAGCTGGCCGTGCGGCATTTCCGGGAGGGGGGCGGGCGGACCGCGCTGGCGGGTGCGCTGTCACGGCTGTCGGCCCGGCTGGCGGCCGTGGGACGGGTGGGTGAGGCGGTGGTGGCCGCCGCCGAGGCCGTGGAGATCTTCGCCGCCGCGCCCCCGTACGAGGAGGCGGCCGGTCAGGCGGAGGCGCTGTTCGTCCTGGGCGCGTGCCTGCTGCTCGCGGGCGAGTCCGGCAGCGCGCTCAGGCCCGCCCAGGAGGCGGCGACCCGGTTCCGCATCCTGGCCGAGGACGACCCCCGGTACGCGGCGCGGGCGGCTCGGGCGTACCACAACCTGACGTGCGCGCTCCTGGACTCGGGGCGGACGGGCGAGGCGGTGGAGGCGTTCGCGGCGGCGGGCGGGGACGACGAGGTCGCCGCCGCTCTGGCGGGCGTCCTCACAGTGAGTGTCTTCCCGACGCTCCCCCTCCCCGAGCCACCCACTCCCGTCCGAGCCCCGACACCCAACCCCCACGAACAGCCCCCCACGCCCGGCGTGCCCGGACGGACCCCTACACCTGGCGCCCTCGACCAGCCCCCCACATCCGGCACCATGGGACAGTCCCCCACGCCCCGCATCTTCGGACAGACCTCCGCCCCCGGCCTCCTCGGGTCAGGCCCTATGCCCGGTGTCGTCAGGCGGGCCCCCGCCCCCATCCCGCCCCTCGACTTCGGCGGCCCCGATCCTGAGGCGATGGCCGAACTGGCCGCCTGTCTCGTCGTGGCGGCCACGGCGGCCGTGGCGGGGGCGGCTCCGACCGATCGGGACCTGGCTCAACGGCTGTGCCTGCTGGCCGCGTGGCTCGGGGAGCACGGCAGGGCGGTCGAGGCCGTCGCCCCCGCCGCCGAGGCCGTCGTACGGCTGCGCGGCCTGGCGGGCGAGGAGCCGGGCCTGCGGCAGCTGCTGGCCGAGGCCGCGGGCCTGCTGGCCGGCTTCCACCGCGACCTGGACGACCTGGACCAGGCCGAACGGTTCGCCGCCGAGGCCGTGCGCAGCCTGCGCGCGCTGGTCGCGCTCGAACCCGACGAGCACCGCCCGTCCCTGGCCGCCCAGCTCCTGGACCTGGGCGAGCTGCTGTTGACCGACGGCCGCCCGCACGAGGCGCTCGACCCGCTCCAGGACGCCGCGATCCTCGCCGCCGAGCTGGACGGACGACGGCACACGGCCGCCAAGGCCCGCTCCAGGCACCTCCTCGGCCTCTGCCTGGCCGAGCTCGACCGTCCCGCCGACGCCCGTGCCCACATGGAGGCGGCGGCCGGGTTTTATGACGTTCTGAGCGCCGATGACCCGTCCTGTCGGCGGCACCGGGACGAGGTCCGGGCCTGGCGGGAATCGACGGACGACCCCGCCACCGCCACCGGGGAGGCCGAGCAACCCTGGATGCTGTCCCTGATCACCCCGCCCCCCGACGTGGCCAGAGCCGAACGACACCTCGCCGAACGCCGCGCCGCCGCGGAGGGCGCGGAGGGCGCGGAGGGCGCGGAGGGCGCGGAGGGCGCGGAGGGCGCGGACGGGCCGGAGATCACGCAGGTGCACGCGTACGTCGCCGCCCAAGCAGCGCTGGCCCGTGCCTGGGCCGACACGGGACGCCCCCGCGACGGGTTCCTGCTCGCGACGCAGGCCACCGACCTGCTGCACCAACCGCCGCCGGTCACGTACGCCCCGAAGGCGGACGTCCGGGTGACGGACGGCCAGGTGACGAGCGCCCCGACCATGGGGGACTCGAAGGCGATCAGCCCCGAGGCGAGCCGCCCCGAGATGGGCGGCCCGGAGGCGAGCGGTCCCGAGATGGGCGGTCCCGAGACGGGTGGTCCGACGGCGGGGGGTTCGGTGGCGGGTGGTGCGGGGGTGGGCGGGAGTGTGGTGGGTGGGGTGGTGGCGGGGGCGCTCGGGCGGGCGCTCGTGGGGCTCGGGCGTCACCGGGAGGCGTTGCCGTGGTTGCGGGCCGCCGTCGAGTCGTACGGGCCGCAGGCCGAGGTCAGCTTCGCGGTGCAGCAGGAGCTGGCGAAGCTGCTCATCCTGGAGATCGTCGCGCTGGACGGCACCGGCCACCTGGACGCCGCCGACGCCGAGGCGGAACGGCTGGTCGCGGTGTGCGAGGGCCTGGTGGCCGAGCGCCTGGAGTCCCCGATCGCGCTGGCGGGCGCGCTGCGCCTGCACGCCGGCCTCCGCCGGTCGCGCGGGAACGTGGAAGGAGCGCTCCAATCGGTCACCCGTGCCCTGGACATCCTCGTCCCGGAGCCGCCCGAGCGCACCCGCCTGCTGACCGCCACCTGCCTGGAGCTCAGCGGCCTGTGCCACGCCGACCTGGACGAACGCGACCTCGCCGCCGCCGAGCTGGCCAAGGGCATCGCCCTGACGGCCGAGGACGGCCCGCTCACCCGCGACCTGACCGGCGTGCACGTGCAGGCCCTGGCCCGCCTGGCCAGACTCCGCGTGACCGGACACGGCCCGTCCGCCGGGATCGACCTGTACGCCCAGCTTCTCCGGGTACGTCCGCTGCCTCGCCCCGACGTGCTCACGACAGTCGTGGACGAGCTGTCGGCCCACCTGCGCACGGCCACCGCCAGGACGGCTGTCAGGCTGCTGCCGCAGCTCACGGCGTTCGCCGAGGCGTTGGAGCACTGGGCTCCGGTCAGCGAGAACCCGCTGCTCCACGAACGGTTCGGCCGCTGCCTGATGCTGAGCGGCGGGACGGCGGCCCCGGCCGTACGCGTCCACAAGGGGCTGGCCGCGATCGACCCCCGCCACCGGCGCTCCCTGGGCCTGGCGCTGGCCGCGCTCGGCGACGCCGACCTGGCCACCTTGGAGCAGGCCGTCGACCTGCTGTCCGAGGACGGGACGGCGCTGACCGAGACGCTGAACAGGTACGCGGTCAGGCTGCTGGAGGCCGGCCGGGCCGTGGAGGCGCTGGCCCACGCCGAACGCGCCGCCGACCTCTGCGACGAGCTGGACGAGCCCGCCGTCGCCGCCGTCACGTACGCCCAGCTCGGCGCGGCGCTGGCCGCCCTGGACCGCCCGCAGGCCGCGTTGGAGGCGGTGACCTGGTCCCTGGCCGAACAGGAACGCGCCACGCAGGAGCAGGGCGGGCAGGGGCGGGGTGGTGAGGCCGGGCTGCTCGGGGTGCGCGCGCAGGTGATCCAGGTGCGCGGGCAGGTGCTGCGCGCGTTCGGCAGGACGCAGGAGGCGCTGGCCGACCTGACGGAGGCCATGCGGCTCCACGTCCGGCTCGCCCGGCCCGCGGCGGCGGCCGAGGTGGCCGGGACGATCGCCGACGACCTGCTGGCCGCCGGGCGTCCCGAGGAGGCCGCCGAGTACGCCAGGATCGCCGTCACCGGCCATCCGCCGCGCACGCTCAGGCACGCCCTCGCCACCCAGCGCCTGGTCAGGTGCCACATGATGCTGGGCGAGGCGCGGGAGGCGGGCGTGCTGGCCGAGGAGCTGATCCGGCTGGCCAGGCGGACACCGGGCGACCTGACGTACCGGGCGATCCTGGCCGATTCGCTGGCGCAGAGCTCGGAGCTGCTGCCCCTGCTGCGGCCCGGCGCGGCGGCGGAGGCCGAGGCGCGGGCCCGCGAGGCCATCGCGATCTACGACGAGCTGCTGACCACGGGCATGAACGCGGAGGCGCTGCACGTCAGCCGGGCGGGCGCCGGGCTCACGCTGGCCGCCGCGCTCCGGCTCCGCGAGCAGCCGGCGGAGGCGGTGGGGCCGCTGCGCGAGGCCGTCGCCGTGCTCGAACGCCATGCCCCCGCGAACCCCCTGCTCGGTGGCATCCTTTCCCGGGCGATGCTCATGCTGGGCGACGCCCTGATGGAGTCGGGACGGGCGCTGGAGGCGAGCCTGGTCTTCCATCGCGGCGCCCAGGTCATCGGCGACGAGCCGGCCGCCGCCGTCGCCCACGCCCGGCTCGGCTTCTGCCAGCAGGAACTGGGCAGGGACGACGCGGCCGACACCGCGCTCCGGGTCGCCCACGGCCTGCTACGCGGCCTCCTGACCACAGGCGACCCCACCACCGGCGCGAACGACGGACACCTCGAACGTCGCGAACACGACGAGAACCGCGAGCTGACCGAGCTGCTCCGCGACGTGCTACGCGGCCGGCTGGGGCTTCTGGAGAAGTCCGGCAGGCGCGAGGAGGCGTCCCAGGTGGCTGCCGAGCTACGAGCGACCTAGCAGCCCCCGCGCGGAACGAGCCCACAGCGACGACACCGCGCCCGGCGAAGGACAGGCCGCGGGTGGCGGCACCGAGCCCCAGGAAGGGGTGGTCAGGGGATGGCGGCGCCGGGCCCTAGGAAGCAGGGGTGGCGGCGCCGGGCCCTAGGGAGGGACGGTCAGGGGGTGGTGGCGGACTCGGCGGTTTGTCTGGCCCAGCGGTAGTCGGCCTTGCCGGCCGGGGAGCGCACCATCTCCTCCACGAACGCGTACGAACGCGGCACCTTGTACCCCGACAACGACGCCCGGCAGTGGACGTCCAGCTCGGCGGCGGTCAGCTCGACGCCGGGGCGCGGCTCGACCACGGCCGCCACCCTGCTCCCCCACCGGTCGTCCGGCACACCGGTCACCACCGCGTCGAACACGGCCGGATGCCCCTTGAGCACGGCCTCGACCTCCTCCGGGAACACCTTCTCGCCCCCGGTGTTGATGCACTGCGAGCCCCGGCCGAACACGTGCACGGTGCCGTCGGCGTCCACGGTCGCCAGGTCGCCGGTGAGCAGCCAGCGGGTGCCGTCGGGGTCGGTGACGAACGTGCGTGCCGACTTGTCCGGGTCGTTGTAGTAGCCGAACGCCACCCGTCCCGACCTGGCCACCGTCCCCATCTGCCCCGAACCCGGCGGAACGGGACGTCCCCGCTCGTCCAGGACGCTGATCCTGGCCGACGGGTTGGGCTGGTAGCGCAGCCCGGTCTCGGGCGTGGAGCCGGGCAGCGCGGAGGCGGTGTAGCCGGACTCCGTCGAGCCGAAGCTGTCCACGATCATGACGGCGGGCAGCAGGCTCTGGAGCCGGTCACGGACCGCGCCGCTCAGGATCGCGCCGGTCGAGCTGACCACGAACAGCGACGACAGGTCGTACGTGCCCGTCTCCAGCGCCTCGGCCAGCGGCCGGGCCATGGCGTCGCCCGTGATGCTGACGGTGAGCACGCGCTCGCGCTCGACCGCCCGCCACACCTCCCCGGCGTCGAACCTGGGGACGAGCACCATCGTGCCGCCCGCCCACCAGCTGATGAACGTGGCCATCTGCGCGGCCCCGTGCATGAGCGGCGAAGTGGCCATCATGACCATCGGGCCGGCCTTGACGGCTTCGTCCACGACCTCCTGCGGCGTGGCGCGCGGGTCGCCGTACGGGTTGCCGCCGCCGAAGGCCATGAACAGGTCCTCGACGTGCCACATCGCGCCCTTGGGCATGCCGGTGGTGCCGCCGGTGTAGATGATGTAGACGTCCTGGCCGGTGCGCGGGGCGAAGCCGCGCTCCGGCTTGCCGCGCTCCAGCGCCGCCGCGTACGGCACCGCGGAGGCGATCGACGACTCGCCCCCGACCGCGATCAGATGGTCCAGCAGCGGCGCCTGGTGCGCGACGGCGGCCACGCGCGGGTCGAACTCGACGTCGTAGACCAGCGCGCGCAGGTCGGCGTCCTGGTAGAGGTAGAGCAGCTCGGCCTCGACGTACCGGTAGTTGACGTTGATCGGCACGGCCCGGATCTTGAGCGCGGCCAGCAGCCCGGCCAGGTACTCCACGCCGTTGTACAGGTGCAGCCCGACGTGCTGGCCCGGCCCGACGCCCAGGTCGGTCAGGTAGTGGGCGAGCCGGTTGGCCTCGGCGTCCAGCTCGGCGTAGGTGCGCCGGTCGGCGCCGCAGATGACGGCGGTGCGGTCCCCGATCGCGTCGGCGAGCGCCTCGAACAGGTCCGCGTGGTTGAACTCCATCAGGGCTTCTCCCGTCCGACGATCCACATCGCAAAGAACTGGGCTCCGCCGCCGTAGGCGTGGCCGAGCGCCGTGCGGGCGCCGTCCACCTGGTGCTCGCCGGCCTGGCCGCGGACCTGGAGGGCGGCCTCGGCGAACCGGATCAGCCCCGAGGCCCCGATCGGGTTGCTGGACAGCACGCCGCCCGAGGCGTTCCACGGGATGTCGCCGTCGAGCGCGGTGGCGCCGGACTCGGTCAGCTTCCAGCCCTCGCCTTCCGCCGCGAACCCGAGGTTCTCCAGCCACATCGGCTCGTACCAGGAGAAGGGCACGTACACCTCGGCCACGTCGATCTCGCGGCGCGGGTCGGTGACGCCGGCCTGGCGGTAGACGTCGGCGGCGCAGTCCTTGCCGCCCTGGGGGCTGACGGTGTCGCGGCCGGCCCGGAAGATGGGCTCCGAGCGCATGGCGGTGCCGTGCACCCAGGCGGGGGTGCCGGTGACCTTGTGCTCGGCGGCCAGGACCATCGCGCAGGCGCCGTCGCTGGACGGGCAGGTCTCCAGGTAGCGGATCGGCTCCCAGAGCATCGGCGTGGACTCGACCATCTTCTGGTCGATGCCGGGGATCCTGAGGTGGGCGTAGGGGTTCTTCAGCGCGTTCAGCCGGTCCTTGACGGCGACCAGCGTGCCGACGTGGCCTGGCGCGCCCGACCTGCGCATGTACTCGCGGATGTGCGGCGCGAAGTAGCCGCCCGCGCCGACCACGAGCGAGGCGCTGAAGGGCAGGTGGGTGGAGAGCGCCCAGGTCGCGTTGGACTCCGACTGCTTCTCGAAGGCCACGACGAGCACCCGTTCGTGCACGCCGCCCTGGATGAGGCTCGCGCCGACCAGCGCCGTCGAGCCGCCGACGCTGCCCGCGGTGTGCACCCGCATCATCGGCTTGCCCGCCGCGCCGAGCGCGTCGGCCAGGTACGCCTCGGGCATCATCACGCCCTCGAACAGGTCGGGCGCCTTGCCGACCACGACGGCGTCGATGTCCTTGAACGTCAGCCCCGCGTCCTCCAGGGCCCGCAGCGCCGCCTCGCGGACCAGGCCCGCGATGGAGACGTCCCTGCGCTTGGTGGTGTAGTGCGTCTGCCCGACCCCGATCACCGCGCACCGGTTGCCCATGATTCACGCCTCCAGGACCGTGACGAGGTTGTGCTGAAGGCAGGGGCCGCCGGCGGCGTGCCCGACGGTGCGGCTCGCGCCGCCGTCCAGGATGCGCCGCGCGGCCTCGCCGATGCGGATGAGCCCCGTGGCCATGACGGGGTTGGCGGCGAGCGGGCCGCCGGAGGGGTTGATCACCGTGTCGCCGCCCAGTTCGAGCGCCTCGCGCAGGATCAGCTCCTCGTGGGGGAACTGGGCGTGCAGTTCGGCCACCTCGACCGGGCCCTTGCCGACCCCGGCGGCTCGGGCGGCGTCGGCGGCGGAGGCCGAGCGGGCCAGCTCCCGCATGCCCAGGTAGTGGGGCTCGATGCGATGGGCGATGCCCCTGATGAAGGCGGGACGGCTGGTGAGCCGCCGGGCCAGTTCGTCCGTGGCGAGCACGATCGCCGCCGCGCCGTCCGTGATGGGCGGCACGTCCGTTCTTCTGAGGGGTTCGACGGCGACGTCCTCGCCGTCCGGTTCGAGCAGGTCGAGCGCGTACGGGTTGCTTCTGCCGTCCGCCCTGGACCTGCGGACGATCTCGTCGAGGTGCTTCCTGTCCGCGTCGAGCGCGTTCGCCTGGAGTGCGGCCAGGGAGAACTGGTCGAGACCGAGGGGTTCCAGGTAGTAGGGGTCGAGCTGGAGGGTCGTGATCGTGCGGAGGTCGCCGAGCGACGACTTGCCGAAGCCGTAGACCAGGGCCGAGTCGATGTCGCCGTGCTGGAGGCGGACCCACGCCTCGTACAGGGCCCAGGCGCCGTCCATCTCGACGTGGCTCTCGGAGACGGGCGGCCAGGCGCCGAGCGCGTCGAGGGCGCTGACGAACGAGAACGGGGCCCCGGCCAGGTAGTCGCAGCTTCCCGAGCAGGTGAAGCCGAACCTGGTCAGCCCGGTCCGCTCCTTGACCTCGCTGATCACGGGCAGGATCAGCTCGGGCTCGGTGAGCCCGGTGTCGTGGTCGGTATGGACGGTCTGCGCGAACGCGACGATCGCGACCTCTCTCATGACAGCTCCACGTCAGGCTCGCCGGTGGGGGCGAACCAGCGGATGTTCGCCATGGACTTGCTCCGCTCCTCCTCGGGCACCCAGACGGCCCTGACCCGCATGCCCTGACGCACCTCGTGCGCGGGTACGTCGCCGATGAGCGCGATCATGGGGATGTCGGCGTGGTCGAGCAGGATGTAGGCGGAGACGAACGGCACTTCCGGAGCGCGCGGATCCGGCAGGTTGTTGATGGCGAACGTGGTGATCGTCCCGGTGTCGGGGAGTTCGAGCGTCTCCGGGATGAGACCTCCGCATTGGGGGCAGGACATCCGGTAGGGCACGTACACCTGGTCGCACTGCTCGCAGCGTCCGCCGAGGAAGACGCCGCGCTCGACGCCCTCCAGGAAGACGCGGAGCGAGCCGCCCGCCTGGAGGCGGTACTCGGCGCGGACGTTGGACACGATCTTCGTGACCTCGGGCGCGAAGTGGGCGATGTCGGTGATGTGGCCGGTGGGCCGGTCGCGCCACACCGGCCAGACGCGGGAGCCCTTCGACAACGCCTTGGGGTTGTCGGCGGCGACGGCGTGCACGAGCGCGGTGTCGGCGCCGTCCAGCAGGATCGTGGCCCAGGCGAAGGGCTGGTCGAGCGGGTGGTTCGCCAGGGGCTCGGGCACCCAGGCCCAGGAGGTGACCGTGCCGGCCGGGCCGACCTCGACGTACTCGCAGGTGACGGGTTCGCCGGTGGCGGGGTCGTATTCGAGGGGCGGCACGAGGACCTTGCCCTCTTTCGTACGCACTCCGACGATGCGGCGGCCGCGTAACTCGGTGAGGAAACGCCCGATCACCGGCCCGGTCGTCCGGGTGTAGCCGCCGGGGAACTCCAGGACATGCTGGGCGACCAGCGGGTCGTCAGATGGCACGGTCGTGACCCTCCCAGTACGGTGCGCGGAGCTTGCGTTTGAGCAGCTTGCCGTTGGGCTCGCGGGGCATCTCGGCGATGAAGTCGATGCTCTTGGGCCACTTCATCCGGGCCAGGCGGCCCTCCAGTGAGGCGATCAGCTCGGCGGCGAGCCCGGGCCCCGGCGGCACGCCCGGCGCGGGCTCGACGACCGCCTTGATCTGCTCGCCCCACTCCTCGTCCGGGATGCCGAACACGGCCACGTCCGCGACCTTGGGATGGACCATGAGCTCGTTCTCGATCTCGGCCGGGTAGATGTTCGTCCCGCCGGAGATGATCATGTCGGCCTTGCGGTCGCAGAGGAAGAGGAAGCCGTCCTCGTCCAGATATCCGATGTCACCGACCGTGAAGTAGTCCTTGAGCCGGTTCGCGGCGGTCTTGGCGGGGTCGCCCTTGTACTCGAAGGGCACGCCCATCATCTTCATGTAGATCGTCCCTGGCGTGCCGGTCGGGACGGGTTCGCCCTGGTCGTCCGCGATCAGCAGCTCGCTGATGGGCCAGGCGGAGCCGACCGTGCCCGGGTGCGACTTCCAGCCCTCGGGCGTGGCCAGGGTGCCGCCTCCCTCGGTGGCCGCGTAGTACTCGTAGATGCAGTCGCCCCACCACTCGAACATCGCCCATTTGACCGGGACCGGGCAGGGGGCGGCGGCATGGATCATCCACTTGAGCGAGGACAGGTCGTACTTGGCCCTGGTGGCCTCAGGGAGCGCGAGCAGGCGCTTGAAGTGCGTGGGGACCAGGTGGGAGTTCGTGACGCGGTAGCGCTCGCACAGCCGGAGCGTCTCCTCGGCGTCCCATTTGTCCATGTAGACGAGGGTGTGGCCCATGTGCAGGGCGCTGCCGCCGAACTGGGTGACGGCGGTGTGGTAGCTCGGCGAGGTGACCAGGTGCGCGTTGGGCGGTCCGGCCGTGATGCCGAACAGGCCGAGCAGGAAGGTCATCAGCTCGGCGCCGTCGTCGGGGTCGAGGCCGCTCAGCGTGCGCCTGACGCCCTTGGGCCTGCCGGTGGTGCCCGAGGTGTAGTGCATGGTGGCACCGGCCGTGCGGTCGGGCGGCGCGGTGTCCGGCTGCCCGCCGGTCAGGTCGTCCGCCGGGCGGAAGCCGTCCTGCCGGCCGTCCCCGAGGAGGAAGCGGCGGTGCGGCTCGATCGCCTCGGCTCCCCTGGAGCCTTCCTGGAGGAAGCGGGGATGGACGAAGAACGCCTTGGCCTCGCTGTCGGACACGATGTAGGCGATCTCCGGGCCGGTCAGGTGCCAGTTGATCGGCGTGTAGTACCAGCCCGCCTGGAGCGCGGCCAGATAGAGGACGAGGCCGTCCGCGCCGTTCGGCACCAGGCCGCAGATGCCGTCGCCCGGCTGGAGGCCGAGCTCGCGTAATCCGTGGACGAGGCGGTTCGAGCGGGCCAGGAGGTCACCCGCGCGGTGCTCCGTGCCGTCGGGGTCGACGGCCGCGATCCACTCGGGATCCGCCTGCGCCAGCCTCCAGAAACCGAGCGTGCCCATCTGATCTCCTCAGCTCAGGCGTAGCAAAACAGGAACTTGTTCTCGTTTGCTGTGCGGAGCGTATCCCGCGGGTAAAGTCCGTAGCAAGCGCTTGATTCTGTAGCTTCTGGGACTTGGGAGGCGTACATGGAGCTTCTGCCGATCAGCACCCCGCACTGCCGGGTGGAACGCGACGGCCACGTCCTGACCGTCACGATGAACCGGCCGGAGGCCCGCAACGCCCTCTCCTCGGACATGCTGATCGGACTGGCCTCGGCCTGGGCGTACGCGTCGGCCGAGCCCTCGATCCGGGTCGCGATCCTGACCGGGGCGGCGGGGACGTTCTGCGCCGGGGCCGACCTCAAGGCCATGGGTCAACCCTCGACCGATCCGGACGTCCAGGCAAGGGCCGCCCAGATCCCGAATTTCCACTGGAAAGGGCTTCTGAGGGAGGACCTGCCGACGAAGCCGATCATCAGCGCCGTCGAGGGTCACGCGGTGGCCGGTGGCACGGAGTTGCTGGTCGGCACCGATCTGAGGGTGGTGGCGGAATCGGCCACCCTGGGGCTCTTCGAGGCCAAACGTGCGCTCTTCCCGATGGGCGGCAGCGCGATCCGGCTGCCGCGCCAGATCCCGTACTGCCACGCCATGGACCTGCTGCTCACCGGCCGTTCCGTCACCGCCGCCGAGGCCCTGGCGATGGGCCTGGTCAACCGGGTCGTGCCGGACGGCCAGGCGCTGGCGACGGCTCGTGAGCTGGCCGAGGACATCGCCGGTTCCGGGCCGTTGGCGGTGCAGGCCATTCTGCGGACGTACCGGGACACGCTGGGCATGCCGGAGCCGGAGGCCCTGAAGGTGTCGGACGAGCTGGGCTGGCCGGTGATCGGCTCGGAGGACGCCAAGGAGGGCACCCGGGCGTTCCGCGAGAAGCGCCCCGCCCGGTACGAGGGCCACTGACCCCGGGACACGGAGAGACGCACGTCACATCCATTCCTGTCACGTGCGGCCGGGCTGTCCCGTCGGAGAGGTGGAAGCAATCAGCCACGGCAAGGAGCGCGTCATGGAAGCTCGCATGAACCTCTTCCAGAACCAGATCACGGCCAAGGTCCTCAAGCACCTCATCACGTCCAACAAGGTGATCATGGACTCGGCTCTCCCCCTCGCGACGCAGGAGCTGGTGAAGATCCGGGCCAGCCAGATCAACGGCTGCGGCTTCTGCACCGACATGCACACCAAGGACGCCGCGCACGCCGGGGAGACCCCGATCCGGCTCAACCTGGTCGCCGCCTGGCGGGAGGCCAAGGTGTTCACCGAGGCCGAGCGGGCCGCGCTGGAGCTGGCCGAGCACGGCACCCGCATCGCCGACGCCGCCGGCGGCGTCCCGGACGAGGTCTGGGCGAACGCCGCCAAGCACTACGACGAGGAGCAGCTCGGGGCGCTCGTGTGCCTGATCGCCCTCATCAACGCCTTCAACCGGGTGAACGTCGTCACCCAGCAGCCCGCGGGCGACTACGTGCCCGGCATGTTCGACTGACGGGGAACCTCACGCCGGGAGGCACGACCTGCGGGTCAGCCCGCGCTGTCCCGCAGGTCGGCGAGGATCGCCGCGACCAGGCGCTCGCGGACGCCGCCGGGGTCGTCCCGGCCCGGGTGCCACGTGCAGGCGAGATTGAGCGCGGCGAGCCGGCCGCTGCCCAGCACCACCCGTACGGCCCGCAGCAGCGCCGGGACGTCGGGCCCGCCGGCCGCCGGGTAGCGCAGGCCGGGCAGGCAGGACGGGTCGAGGACGTCCAGGTCCAGGTTGAGCAGGAGAGGGCCGGGCGGCAGGCTCTCGGACGTCACCTCGTCGAGGCCCGCCCGGGCCACGCCCGACGAGGCCAGGTAGCCGGCCTCGGGCGGGTCGAGGTCGCGGGCGTCGACGAGGAGCACGCGGTCCTCTGGCGGCGGACGCAGGGCCAGGCGGCCGGCCACGTCGCGGGGGCGGTAGCCGAGGAGGAAGCGCAGCGCCATGCCGCCGAGATAGCCCGACGTGGTCGTCTCCGGCGTCTGGAGGTCGCCGTGGGCGTCGATCCAGACGATCGAGGGGTCGAGCCCTGCTCGTTGCAGGCCCGCCGTCATGCCGATCGACACCGTGCAGTCGCCGGAGACCACGACGGGCCTCTCCCCCGCCCGCACGGCCCGCTCGACTGTGGTGGCGACGGCGTCGTAGAGCCGCCCGAGCCGCGACCAGACGTCCGCTCCGGGCAGCTCCACGGCGAACTCGGCGACGGGCACGCCGCCGGGCAGCGGGACGTTGAGATCGGGCTGGTGCTCATCGAGGTGGTACGGCACGTATAAGACCGACACGTCCCCACGGTAACAGCCGGACGATCAGTCCTCGGTGATGCGGCCGAGGCGTTCCAGGGCGTCCGCGTACTCCTCCACGAGCCCGAACACCACGTCCTTCGTCGAGCGCACCTGGTTGGTGAGGCCGATGACCTGCCCGGCGGGGAACGTGGCCAGCTCGGAGGCGTCCGACCGGCCGATCCGGCGCAGCGCGTCCGAGACCAGCATGAACTGCAGCGGCATCGGCAGCGTGCCCGGCGACTCCTGCGACTCCCACGCCTCGGTCCACTCGTTCCTGAGCAGGCGGGCCGGCTTGCCGGTCCAGCTCCGCGAGCGCACGGTGTCGCGCGAGGTGGCCTCCAGGATGCGGCGCTTCGCCATCTCGGGGGTGTCGGCCTCCTCGACGGTGAGCCACAGGGAGCCGGTCCAGACGCCTTCCGCGCCCAGGGCCAGCCCGGCCGCCATCTGCCGGCCGTTCCCGATGCCGCCCGCCGCGAGGACGGGGACGTCCACGGCGTCCACCACCTGCGGGATGAGGACCATGGTCGAGATCTCGCCGGTGTGGCCGCCGGCCTCGGTGCCCTGGGCGACGACGACGTCCACGCCGACCTCGACCTGCTTGAGCGCGTGGCGCGGGGTCGAGGCGAGGGCGGCGACCTTGACGCCGTGCCGGTGGGCCAGGTCCACGACGTCGGCCGGTGGCGGGCCGAGGGCGTTGGCCAGCAGGGCGATGGGATGGCGGAGCGCGACCTCGACCTGGGGACGGGCGGTGGCGTCGGTCCAGCCGAGCAGGACCCTGCCGGGGTCGGCGTCGGACGACAGCGCCGGGACGCCGTGCTTGCCCAGCAGGTTCTCGACGAACGCGCGGTGCCCTTCGGGGATCATCGCCTGCAGGCGGCCGACCAGTTCCTCGGGGGCGAAGTCGGCGCCCTCGTAGGAGGCGGGCATGACCACGTCCACCCCGTACGGTTTGCCGTCGACGTGGTCGTCGATCCATTTGAGCTCCATTTCGAGCTCTTCCGGGGTGAAATAGAGCGCGCCGAGCACTCCCATGCCGCCCGCGCGGCTGACCGCGGCGACCACGTCCCGGCAGTGGCTGAACGCGAAGATCGGGAGCTCGATTCCGAACATGTCCGTGACACGTGTCCGCATGGCCCGACGATAAGCCGCGGCGCAGCCGAACTGCAACGCGTTCTACTCTAGAACCTTTGGTCGGTCGGCTCCCACGCGTGGAACGCGTCCTAGCGCGGCAGCCGGCGCCAGAGCGGCCTCGGAAGCAGGCGCAGAAGGCCGAACGCCGGGCCGAGCGCCCGCGGCACCCACACCGACGACGCGCCCTCGCGCAGCGCGCGCACGGCGGCCAGGGCCACCTGGCGGGGCGTCGAGGACAGGGGCGCGGGCGGCAGCCCCTTGGTCATCCGGCCGACGACGAAGCCGGGACGGACGATCAGCACGCGCGCGCCCGACCCGTGCAGCGCGTCGCCGAGCCCCTGCGCGAACCCGTCGAGCCCGGCCTTGGCCGAGCCGTAGACGAAGTTGGCCTTGCGCACCCGCGCGCCGGCCACCGACGAGAGCACCACGAGAGTGCCGTGTCCCTGCTCACGCAGGACCCTGGCGGCGTGCAGGTCCACCGAGACGTGGCCGCCGTAGTTGACCGCGACCGCCTCGGCGGCGGCGGCCGGGTCGGCGTCGTAGTCGTCCTGGCTGCCGAGCACGCCGAACGCGGAGATCACCACGTCGAGGTCGCCCACCAGCTCCACGGCCCGGTCGAGGACGGCGGCGTGCGAGCCCACGTCCAGCGCGTCGAACGGCAGGACGTGCACCTCGGCGGCGAGGTCGGCCGGCGGCGCGAGCTCGCCCCGGACGGCCAGCACGACCCTGGTCGCGCCCAGCCCGACCAGCAGCCTGACCATCTCCAGGCCGATCTCGCTCCGGCCGCCCAGCAGCAGCACACTGTCCACGGCCCCGAGCGCGTTCCTCACGAGGCCCTCCGGCCCGAAGCGACGGTCCCGGGGCGCGAAGCGGCGGCCCTCCCGAGTGCGGCGCTGGCCGTCGAGGGCGAAGCGGCGGTCACAGTCGTAGTCTCCTGGACAGATCCGAGCGGAACAGGCCCTCCGGGTCGGCCTCGTCCCTGATGCTCCGCCATCGTTCCAGTTCGGGGTACATCGCCGCCATCATGTCGGCGCGCAGGCGGGCGTCCTTGGCCAGGTACACCCGTCCCCCGGCCTGCGCGACGCGCTCGTCGAAGCCGCGCAGGAGCCCGCTCAGGCCGCGCTGACCGGCCGGGATGTCCAGGGCCAGGGTCCAGCCGGGCACGGGGAAGGACAGCAGACCGCCCGAACCGGGACCGAACCGCTTGAGCACGGTCAGGAACGACACCGTCCCGTGCGCCGACAACGCCCCGACGATGCCGCGCAGCGTCTCCTCCGCGCCGAACGGCACGACGAACTGGTACTGGACGAAGCCGCGCGAGCCGTACATGCGGTTCCAGCCCTCGACGAAGTCGAGCGGGTGGAAGAACGGCGCGATGCCCTGCGTGACGGTCGCGCTCCGCGGCGCCCTGCGGTACCAGAGCTCGTTGAACGCCCGCACGCTGAGCCCGTTGAGCAGGCCGTCCGGCGCCCACGGCGGCGCGTGCAGCCGCGCGCGCGGCGCGAAGGCCAGGGCGTCCTCGCCGCCGGGCGCGAAGCCCGGCGGCGGCTTCTCCGTGTCGCGCGGCGCGTGGTCGCCCCTGGTCAGCACGCTGCGGCCCATCCGGCGTCCCCGGGCGAGCAGGTCGATCCAGGCGACCGTGTAGCGGTAGCGGTCGTCGGTGCGGGCCATGACGTCGAGGGTCTCGTCCAGGTCGGCGGTGCGCCGGACGTCCACCCGCATCAGGGACGTCTCCACGGGCACGCAGCCGAACGTCGCCTCGGCCACCACCCCGGTCAGCCCCATGCCGCCGACGGTCGCCCGGAAGAGCGGTTCGCCGGGACGCAGCACCCTGGCGGCGCCGTCGGCGGTCACCAGGGTGAGCGAGCGGACGTGCGCGCCGAAGGAGGAGTCGCGGTGGTGGTTCTTGCCGTGCACGTCGGCCGCGACGGCCCCGCCGACCGTGACGTGCCTGGTCCCGGGGCTCACGTGCACGAACCAGCCCCGGGGCACGAGCGCCGTCATCACCTCGTGCAGGCTGACCCCGCCCGCCGCGGTCACGACGCCGGTGCGCTCGTCGAAGCTCCACGTGTCCAGGCCGGTGCAGTCCAGGACGAGGCCGCCGGCGTTCTGGGCGGCGTCGCCGTACGAGCGGCCGAGCCCGCGGGCGACGACCCCGCGGCCCGGCGCGGCCAGGACCAGGTCGCGCAGCTCGGCCAGGGAGCGGGGACGCCGCAGCTCGGCGGGGCTGGGCGAGGTGCGTCCCCAGCCGGTGAGGAACGTGCTCATGCGTAGATCCCCAGCCCCACCAGGACGACCAGCGCGGCGGCGAAGACGAGGGTGTGCCGGTCGCGGATCACCAGCTCCTCGGGCTCCTCCCCGGCGCCCCGCTCGACGAGCAGGTTGTGCCGGAGCACCAGGAGCAGGAACGGGACGATGCTGAGCCCGTAGAACAGGTTCTCGTGCGCGTTCAGCGCCCACAGACAGTACGTGACGATCATCGCCCCGGACGCCATGATCCGCACCTGCGTCAGGTAGGCGGCCGGGTACGCGGCGAGCGTGGCCCGCGTCCCCGACACGCCCCGCGACCGCAGCTCGGCCTCGCGCTTGCCGGCCACGAGCTGGAGCGCGGCCAGCGAGACGACCACGAGGAACCAGCCGGTCACCGGCACGCCGACGGCGACGGCCCCGGCGAAGGCCCTGATCACGTGGCATCCGGCGACCGCGATGAGGTCCACGACCTCCTGGTGCTTGAGCCACGTCGTGTAGGCCAGGGTCAGGGCGACGTACCCGGCGACGACCGCGGGCGACTGCCAGCCGCCGGTGAGCGCGGCGACCGCGGGCCCGAGGACCAGCAGGACGACCCCCGCCACCCGGGCCGTGCGCACCGACACCGCGCCGGAGGCGACGGGACGGCGGCGCTTGCGCGGGTGCAGCCGGTCGGCCTCGACGTCGGAGGCGTCGTTCAGCAGGTAGGAGCCGCTGGCGGCCAGGCAGAAGGCGGCCAGGACGAGCAGCGCCGACAGCAGCCGGCCCGGCTGCCCGAGCACCCCGGCCGCCATGGGGGCGGCCAGGACGAGCAGGTTCTTCAGCCACTGGCGCGGCCGGGCGGCCCTGGCCAGGGCCAGCGCGGGCGCGGCCGACCAGGGCCGGGCGACCACGCCCTGGCTCATGCGGACCGGCGGCCGCGCAGGGCGAGCAGGAGGCCGCCCAGGAGGAGGACGATCCCGACCACGCCGAGCACGATCGGCAGCGTGGTCCTGATCAGGTTGATCTGGCTCTTGCCGTCGGCGGCGCTGTCGACCAGGCCCTTGACCGTGTCGTCGGTCATCTTGGCGGTGGCCACGAACGCCTTGGAGCGCTCGATGCCGTCCTGGCTCTTGAGCACCTCGTTGCGGACCTGCTCCTGCTTGACGGGCGCGCCGGTGGTGGGCTCGATCCAGTAGGTGACGGTGCCGGAGTAGAACCGGTTCAGTTGCACGTCGCCCGTGGTGCCCATGCCGAACCAGGCGGCGGGCGCGTTCAGGGTCTGCGTCCTGGTCTCGGGGACGGTCTGCTCGAACTTGTACGTGGCCAGCCCGTCGACCTGCTCCTCGCCGACGAACTTGGCGTCGAACGCCTTGCCCGCGCTGGCGTTGAACACCAGGTAGGTCTTCTTCTCCACGTCGAACGGGAACTTGTAGATCTGCCCCTGGAGCTGCACGGGGGCCTTGTCGATGCTGACGCCGCAGCAGTTGAGCCCGACGCCGGTGCGCTTGTCGAAGGCGCTGCGCCGCTCGCTGAAGTTGATGCCGGGCTTGCTGTTGGTGACGTCGTTGACGGCGGTGAACTCGTCCCAGACGACGCGGTCGTCGCTGGCCTCCTTCACGTCACCGCGGGTGGTCACGATGATGTCGAGGTCGGCGGTCAGCACCTTGCCGTCGGGGATGCTGAAGTACTGGGCGCCCGTCGCGTGCAGCTTGCTGATGCTGTACTGGTCGCCCTTGGCGGCCATGAAGGCGGGCGCGACCTGGAGACGGACCAGGGGAGCCAGAACGATGAGGAATGCCCCGACGGCGATGAGGACGCTGCCAACGACGACCCGGTTCATGGACCCTCCATGTGTGCAGGTGCACGGACGCCCGTTTGGGTGGTTAAGTACTGAAACGAACTACCTACTCGCCGGTATGTTATTGCGATGAGTGACCGACGTCACCAGGGATGCGGAAACGTGACCGAAACAGGTTCTACTTCGAGCGGGGTTCCGGTGGTCTCAGGACACCAGACCTCGCTCGACGGCGTGCGCGCCGTGGCCGCCTTCGCCGTCCTGCTCTTCCACGTGTCCATGGAGGCGGGGACGGCCCTGGACCCGGGGTTCCTGGGCGGCGTGCTGTCCAGGGGCGAGATCGGCGTGCCGATCTTCTTCACGCTCTCCGGCCTGCTGCTGTACCGGCCGTGGGCGGCGCAGGTGCTGCTCGGCGACCGGGCCCCGGACACCCGCCGCTACCTGTGGAAACGCTTCTTCCGGATCATGCCGGCGTACTGGCTGGTGGTCGCCGTGGCGCTGCTGCTGTGGGGCGAGGCGCACCGGGCCGACCCCTGGACGTGGGCGCAGATGTTGTTCCTCGTGCACACCTACGACATCACCCCCTGGTGGTACGGCCTCGGCCCCAAGGGGCTGGGCCAGATGTGGAGCCTCGCGGTCGAGCTGACCTTCTACCTCACGCTCCCGCTGATGGCGGCCGTGCTGCGCAGGTTCGCCCTGCGCGGCGACCCAGACCTGCGGACCAGGGGCCGGCGGCTGCTCGTCGGCCTGGCCGCCTTCGGCGCGCTGTCGTACGTGTACACGGTCTTCGAGTACTTCCCCGACTACCGGCCCTGGATGAACATCTGGCTGCCGCGCTCCTGGACGTTCTTCGTGCCCGGCATGGCGCTGGCCGTGCTGACCGTCTGGGCCAGGGCCGAGGACGGCCGCGCACGGCGGCTGAGCGCCGCGCTGGCCTCCTCCTGGGGCACGCTGTGGGTCATCGCGGGCCTGGCGTACCTCATCGCCTCGACGCCGGTCACCGGGCCGCGCGCGGTCGGCCTGGGCAGCATCTGGACCGCGTTCTACGAGCAGGGCCTGTACACGCTCGTCGCCTTCTGCCTGGTCGCCCCGGCCGCGCTGGAGCCCGGACGGTCCACGCGGGTGCGCGAGCTGCTCGGCGGACGGGTGATGAGCTACCTGGGCCAGATCTCCTACGGCGTCTTCCTGTGGCAGTTCGTCATCCTCTACCTCTGGTACGACTTCACCGGACAGAAGCCGTGGACCGGCAACCTCCTGGTCAACCTGGTCGCCGTCACCGCCATCACCGTCACCATGGCCGGGCTCACCCACCGCTACGTCGAGGAACCCGCCAGGCGGCTCGTCCGCCTGGTGCCTCAGCGCGCCGCCGGACCCGGCTCGCCGAAGGCCACCGCCCTGAGGCAGAACGCCTGACCCTGCGCCCCGGCCGCGGTGATCCGCATGCCCTTGCCCGGCCCGTCGTGCGGCACGTAGAACAGCGCGCCCATGGCGCCGGTCGCGGGCAGCGTGGCCGCCCGCTGGGCCTCGCCGACCTCCACCACGACCTGCACGGGCTGCGGGCTGACGTACGACATGGCCACCACCACGCCGGCCCCGCCGAAGGACTCGACGGGGAACTCCTTGCCCGCCGGGTAACACCTGCGCCCCTTGACCGCGTCGAAGAACGGCGCCACCCGTCCCACCAGGACGAGCTTGCCCGTGTCGTCCAGCACGTACGGCTCCGACGACGGCCGCGGGTCGCGCATGCGCTCCCGGGTCTCGGCGTCGACCAGCGGCGCCAGCACGTACGAGGTCATCCGGCGCTCCCCGTTCCACGGCAGGACGATCTCCGGCGGCACGGGACGGGCGTAGATGTCGGCGTCCCCGGCCGCCGCGGCCAGCGAGGTCCTGGCGTTCTCCAGGTACGTCCTGACCCGGTCGCCGGTGAGCGTGTCGCCGAAGGTGTTGATCGAGACCAGCGACACGACGAGGAACACGGCGGTCAGCCCGGCGCCGACGGCCGGCATGCTCGACGGCGCCGGCCTGCGGACGACGTCGGGCTCATCCTCCACCGGCATGACGGCCAGCGCCAGGCAGAGCGCGAAGAGCACGGCGGCGTCGGCGACGTACCGGGTCTCGGCGCCGACCAGGTCCCAGGCGGTGGCCCGCGCGATCACGGTGGGCACCGCGTCGGCGACCACCACGTAGGCCGCCAGGATCGCCCACGCCCGCCAGGCCCGCCTGCGGTACACGCAGGTCACCACGACCAGCGCCGCGAGCACCGCCCACGCCACGACCACGGTGACCGGGGCCGGGTCGGCCAGCCCGCCGGTCGAGGTGACACCGCCCCAGCGCAGCGGACCGCCGACGGCCCCGGTGGGGAAGGTCTCGCCCAGCAGCCTGCGCAGCAGCCCGGGGACCACCTCGGCCTTCGGGCCGGTCAGCGCGTCGGCCCCGGCGGTGTCGCGGCGCAGCCAGTAGAGCAGGGCGTACCCGGCCAGCAGCAGGCCGTGCGCCCACCAGACGGGCCTGCGCAGCTCGGCGAGCAGGGCGCGGGCCCACAGGCCCCGGCCGAGGTAGGCGCTGCTCACCCCGAGCACCACGAACGGGATGAACACCCCCTTGGTGGAGAAGGCCATCCCGACGGCGGTCCAGGCCAGGGCCCGCCAGCGGCCCTTGCCCTCGCGGACGTACCGGACGTGCGCGGCCAGCGCCGCGACCAGCGCGAGCTGCAACGGCACGGCGTTGAGCGCGGCCGACCACCAGCTCATGGCGGGCGCGGTGAGCGGCGCGAAGGCGTAGACGGTCAGCGCGGCGAGCACGGCCGCCCGGTCGCCGAACAGCCGCCGCAGCAGCACCAGGAACATGACCGAGGCGGCCCCCTGGATCGCGACGGTCACGAACGACACCAGCGCCCAGCTGTACGGCGCCACCGACGTGAGCAGCCACACCAGGCCGAGCGCGCCCGGCATGAGGTGCCCCTTGTGCACCCTCATCAGGTACTCCCAGGTCGGCCCGCTGTCGCCGGCCCCGGCCACGAAGAGGAAGTCGTCCTCGACGAAGTAGGCCTTGCTGAGCAGGCTCGCCCGGAACACCAGCGAGACCACGATGATCAGCAGGCCCACGCCGATGACCGGCCCGGTGCGCACCGCCGGGATCGTGATCTGGAAGGGCTCTGCTCGCTTGAGGTCTTCAGTCATGGACGTATCCCTCCACTGCAGTAAGCTCCGCGCCGTGGACACCGAACCGTTCCGAGCGGATCTCGGCAGATCCGTCCGTTTGCTGCGCGCCTTCCGCCTGGAGCAGAGCGACCCCGACTTCTTCTACGGCACCCTGGCCAGGGACACGGTGGCCCAGCTCGCGACCTACACCGACCTGGCCGGCGCGACCGTGGCCGACATCGGCGGCGGCCCCGGCTACTTCGCCGACGCCCTGCGCGCGGTCGGCGCGCGTCCCCTGTGCGTCGACTGCGACGCCGGTGAGATGCGCCTGCGCGACGGCGTGCCACCCCGCGACGCCGTGCTCGGCAGCGCGCTCGACCTGCCGCTCGCCGACGGCTCGGTGGACGTGTGCTTCTCCTCCAACGTGCTGGAGCACGTCCCCGACCCGCTGCGGATGGCCTCCGAGATGGTCCGGGTGACCCGGCCGGGCGGCGTGGTGTACCTGTCGTACACGATCTGGTTCTCGCCCTGGGGCGGCCACGAGACGTCCCCCTGGCACTACCTCGGCGGCCACTATGCCGCCCGCCGCTACGCCCGCACCCACGGCAGGCCCCCCAAGAACGTCTACGGCGAGAGCATGTACGCCATCGGCGTGGCCAAGCCCCTGGCCTGGGCGCGCGGGCGGCGCGACGTGGAGATCCTCGACGCGGTCCCCCGGTACCACCCACGCTGGGCCAGGCACGTCGTCCACCTACCTGGCATCCGCGAGCTGGTCACCTGGAACCTGCTCCTCGTCCTGCGCCGCAGGTGAGCGCCGCCGCGACAACCACAGGGCGGCCACCACGCAGCCCACGCCGAGCAGGCCGCCGCCGATCGGCGCCACCGTGCCGAGCAGCAGGATCCAGCGCCGGTAGGCCGCCGCCGTCGCCAGGGACGCGGCGACGTCCGACTCCGAGGTGCGGAGGTCGGCGTCGAGGGCGGTCAGCCGGCCCCGGCCGTCCGCGGTGACCAGCGTCTCGGTCACCTCCTCCTGCGTCCTGACGGGCAGGCCGCTGACCGGTTCGACCCAGTACGTGCGCCGGATCTCGGCGTAGCGGCCGAGGCCGACGTCGCCCTTGCCGGGCAGGCCGAGCAGGTGGCGCGGCAGCGGCGGCGTCTCCCCGGGCACGAGCCGGCGCGGCGTGCGCTGGACGTAGCGGTACGTCTCGACGCCGCGCACCCGCTCGACCCCGTCGAAGGCGGCCGTGACCGGGCGGCGCAGGCGCAGGTCGAACAGCGGGTAGTCGCGGCGTTCGGCGTTGAAGGGCCAGCGGAAGGCCTGCCCGGTCTGCCGGACGGAGACGTCCTCGTCCAGGTACTCGCCGCAGCAGTTCACGATCTCGCCGGTACGCCGGTCGAAGGCCAGGCGGCGCTCGTGGTAGTCCAGGCGGCGGCCGTCGCGGGTGGCCAGGGAGACCGACTCGCCCCACACCGCCCGGTCGTCGTCGCCGGCCAGCACGTCGCCGATCAGCCACCGGGTCTGGACCAGGTCGCCGGTCGTCTGCCGCATGGTCGCCGGGTCCACGTACGTGGCCGACGCGGCGGTCGCCCTGGTCATGCTCTGCTGTTCGAGGGGGGCCTTGAGCACCTGATCGTAGACGTACAGGCGGGTCAGGGGGATGAGCGTCAGCAGGAAGGCGCCCACGCCGGCCAGCACCGGCGCGAGGCTCCTGCGGCTCAGGGGGGTCACGGCCGGGGCACCGCCTGTCCTGGCGTCACGTCGCCCAGGCACAGGCCGGACGGCACGTCGTGCACGACAATCCGGTCGGCCCCCGGAGCGGCGAGCACGAAGACCCTGCCGAAGCCCGCGCGCAGCTTCACGTCGGTGGCGCGGTCGCCCATCCACAGGGTGACCGTCGTGTCGGAGCGGGCCGCGTACCCCAGCCTGACCAGGGTGCCCTCGACGCGGGTGACGCGGTTGTCCAGCGGCACCTGGACGGTCCCGCCGGTGACCGGCCAGCACCGGTCGCGCGTGGTGGGCACGAGCGGGATGCCCTGCACGTCCACCGGCCGCAGGCGGCCCTGATCGTCGAAGACGAGGCCGTCGAGCGCGGCGGGCGGCGCCTGCATCCTGGCCCTGAGCGCGGGCGTGGCCATCGCGCCCAGCACCCGCGAGGTCAGGCTGTAGGTCCGGTACGAGTTCGGCAGCACCTCGGTCGGCACCAGCCGGTCGTAGATCACGCTGTCGGGGGCCGCCCTGGCCAGCTCGGCGCGGGCGGTCTCGATGTAGTCGTGCCGCCGTTCGGCGCCCATGTACCCGGCGAAGAGCGTCACCGTGACCAGCGACGCGCCCGCGAACAGGCCGAGCATCGCGCCGGCCGCGCCCGTCACCCGCTCCCGCGCCGGCAGCGCCCTGCGGTACGGCTCCTCCTCGCCGCGCAGCGGCAGCAGCACCAGGCCCACGACCAGCGCGAGCAGCGGGACGGCGTCGGCGACGTACCGGGTGTCGGTGCCGACGAACGAGCCCAGCAGGTGGACGCGTCCCCACAACACCGGCAGCGCGTCGGCGACGAGCAGGTAGCCCAGCAGCGTGGCCCAGGCCAGGAGGGCCCGCCTGCGGTACCGGCTGGTGATCATCACCAGCGCGGCGAGGACGGCGAGGGAGGCGATCACCAGCGGCAGCGGCGGCGAGGCCACTCCCCAGTCGCCGCCCGCGAACCACCGCCACGGCCCGCCGAGCACGGTGGTGGCGAACGTCCTGCCCAGCAGCTCCCACAGGAAGCCGAGGGCCTGGTCGAAGATCGGCAGCGCCCCGGTGTTCGGCGCCGCCGACGACCGCTGGACGTAGAGCGCGCCGAAGGCCACCAGCACGGTGAGGTACATGCCCCAGGCGGCCAGGTGGCGGCGCAGCGCGGCGCGCAGCCCGCCGTGGTAGATCGCGGTGAGGGCGAACAGCAGCAGCGGCAGCGCGAACCCCTTGACGAAGCCCAGCAGCCCGACCAGCACCCACAGCGCCGCGGCCACGGCGTGCCGCAGCCTGCCCGTGCGCAGGTGATGCCAGTGCGAGGCGACCGCCATGGGCAGCGCGACCTGGAGGAAGACGGTGTTGAGCCCGGCCGCCCACCAGGCGAGCGCGGGCACGGTGACCGGCGCGAGGAGGAAGACCAGCAGCGGCACGAGCGTCGCCGGCCGCCTGCCGAAGACCACCCGCAGCATGCGCAGCACGCCGAGGGCGGCCACGGCGTGCAGCGCCAGCACCGTGCCGGCCGCCCACCCCCAGTCGAAGGGGTGCAGCCGGGAGACCAGCCAGGCCAGCAGGAAGCCGCCCGGCATGAACTGGCCGAAATGGATCCGGGTCAGGTAGTCGAACGACAGGTCGCTCTCCATCGCCCTGGCCACGAACTCGTAGTCGTCCTCCTTGAAGTACGCCTCCTGGACGACGGCCGCCTTGCCCGCCATCGCCACGGCGATGAGCACGAGCCCGGCCAGCAGGACGCCGTGGCGGCGGATCCGGCGGGCGGCCCGCGCCACCGGGCCGGGAACCGTGATCACGGTCCCCGGACGCGGCTTGATCGTGTCGGTCACGGAACACTCGTCATGGTCGGGCCGCCTGCGGCGACGGTGATCGGTACGGTCGTCTGCCTCACCGGCGCCCGCCTGGCCGCCACCTCGACGATGAGCTGCCCGAGCAGCGGCAGGCAGAGCAGTTGCGTCCACAGGCCGCCCGCGCCGAACGCCGTGGCGACCGTGACGGCCAGGTAGAGCGCGATCCCGCCGGGCGGCCCGAGCAGCAGGGTCCAGCACCGCCGCCCGCGCAGGTGCTCGGCCTCGCGCAGCGGACGCGACCAGGCGCCCAGCACGAACGCCACCCCGGCCACGCCCGCGCCCGCCGGCCCGCCGACCCAGTAGCCGAGCGCCACGGCGAAGACCGCGACGTGCCGGACGCGCGGCCGGGCGGCCAGGACGGGCGCAAGATGGCGTCCCGGCCTGCCCCTTCCCACCAGGGCCAGCCCGGCGACGAGCAGCGCCAGCGCCCCGCCCGCCGCGAGCCCCGCCCGGTACGGCTCGTCCGGCTCGTACGTGAGCGTCACCGTCCCGGCGGTGAACGCGGGCAGGAACCACGCCTGCCGCCAGCCGTCCAGCCGGACCGGCTTGAGCGCCGCGGCCCCCAGCGTGGCCTTCCAGCCGGCGTTGAAGTTCTCGTTGACCACCAGGTAGGAGTCGTCCTGGACGCTGACCTGGACGACCCGCTCACCGGCCGCCCACTTGCCGACCGGCGTCGGCCGCATGACGGTGGGCCCGGCGGCCGGGCTGCCCGGCTCGTGCCGCACGACGGCCGACTCGACCCGGTACGACTCGCCCGGCCGCACCGACAGCCTGGTCGGACCGGCCACGAGCTGCAGCCGCTCGCAGGTCTCGAAGGTCACCGGCCGGCCGGTGACCACGTCGTGCAGGGTGCCGCCGGTGATGGCGGTGTGCACCTCGTTGCCGTCGATGGTGAGCGTCGGCCCGAAGCCGCAGGGCAGCGTGAGCTTGAAACCGGTCAGCGCGCCGAGCGGCCGTACGCCGGGGAAGGCCACGTCGCTGATCTCGATGGGCCGTCCGCCCGACGCCCCGAACTCCAGCGCGACCTTCTTGGCCCGCATCTCCGGGAAGCGGATGAGACCGTCCGTGCCGACCCAGCTCTGCCGCACGCCGCCCTCCGCGCGGATCGTCACCCGGACGGGAGGGGCGCCGAGGTAGGAGTCGGGCGTGATGACGCGGAGCTGCGACAACTTCGTCTCGCGGGCCAGCTCGACGGTCAGCGTGGGCCTGGGGTCGAGCGGGTCGGCGAACCAGGCCGTCTTCGGGTCGCCGTCGAAGGCCCAGCGCCCGCCCGCCGCGCCGCCGTCCACCGAGGTGGAGGAGGCGCGCACGCTCAGGGGGTCGCCGGGCAGCGTGCTGAGGCGTTCGACGGTGGCGCGGTCGGTGACCGTGGTGCGGCCCGAGACGCCGTACGCGCCGTCCTTGCCGGTGACGAAGGTGCGGTCGAAGCCGTTGCCGTCGTCGCCCAGCACCTCGTGGCCCTTGGCGCAGCTCCAGGCGGCCGAGCCCCTGACGCAGCCGGGCACGTCGCCGGTCCTGGCCAGCGCGATCGTGGCCGGCTCGCCGGTGTCCTCGCGCGGGTCGGGCACGACGATCGACCGTCCGGGCTGGACGCCGGGGATGGTCAGCTCGGTGATGCCGACCCGGCCGCCCAGGCGGTTGGCCGGTTGGTAGGCGGTGGCGACGACCTTGACGCGCAGCCGCTCGACCGGGCCCTTCGGCACGGCCAGCTCCTGCGGGTCGGCGGTCGCGCGCACCTTCTGGCGCAGCGAGCCGGCGCCGGTCTCCACGACGACCTCGCTGGGCGGCGGGCCGATCGGCGAGTTCTCGAACGCCACCTGGATCGTGGGGATCGTCAACGGGTCGGCGAAGGTCACCTCCAGCCACTCGCCCACCGTGCCGTTCCAGCCGGTGGAGCGCCAGCTCGTGCGCCGGTCGCCGTCCAGGGCGGCGAAGGGCTGGTGGGCGGGCTCGCGGCTGTTGGGGGCGGCCCCGACGTCGGCCTCGGAGCTGGAGGCGGTGACGCCCGCGACGCCGGTGAGGCCCGCCGTGGACACGTACCGCGCCCAGCCGGGGTCGAGCAGGTCGTTGGAGGGCGAGCTGCCGCGCAGGGGCTCGTCGGCCGTGAGCGTGGCGCTGGCGTTGCGGCGCAGGTCGGCGAAGGCCACCTCCCGGCGGCGCAGCGTGTCGGTCAGGATCGTGTCGTGCGCGGGCACCTTGACCACGCCCGCGTCGTCGTTGAGCAGGACGGGCCGGTCGTCGCCCAGGAGACCCTGCTCGGCCAGGGAGAGCACGGACTCCGGCGCGCCGCCCACGCGCAGCGGGCGGGTGGCGTCCACGGTGCCGACCAGCGGCGCGGCCCCGGCCACGCGGTAGATCTCGACGGCGGGGTAGGGCTGGTCCAGCCAGGCGGCGGCTCTGCCGTACTGGCCGATGCCGACGCCCGGTCCCATCTGGGCCACGAGCGAGACGCCGGGCGAGTCCTCCAGCGCCTGGTGCACCCGGACCGGCCAAGCCGTGCCGATCGTCGCCCGGTCCAGGTCGTTCCTGACGACCAGGTACGAGACCCCCATCCGGCGCAGCGTGACGGCCAGCCCCGGCGAGCCCTGGCCGGTGGCCAGACGGTCGTCCACGGCGGCCATGAGCCGCGAGATGCCGGCCGAGCCCCACGGCACGATCGTGTGCGTGGACCAGCGGGCCTGCGAGAGCGCCTGCAGCGGCTCGTCCAGGGGGCGGCCCCAGAGGTACTCCCCGCGTTTGGCGCCCGGCACGGCCAGCACCATGCCGTCGCCGGCGTTGCGGTTGAGCCAGGTGATGGCCTGCCGCCAGTAGTCGGGGATGGCGGTGAAGCCGCCGGCGGGGGCGAGGCCGGCGTACAGGACGGGCAGGCCCGACAGGGCCACGAGCCCGGCGGCCAGCGCGGTCAGGGGCGTGCGCAGGCGCGGACGCGCCAGGGAGAGCAGCCCCGCGAAGCCGAGCGCGACGGGCAGCCGGATCAGCGCGTCGAACTTGTGCAGGTTGCGGAAGGCGGCCAGCGGGCCGTCGAGCAGCCCGACCATGAACTGCTCGTGCGGCGTGCCCGGATGGCCGGTCGTGATGATGGCGATCCCGCACAGCAGGCTGATCAGCAGGAAGGGCCGCTCGGGCAGCCGGCGCAGGGTGAGCCCGGCCAGGCCGAGCGCGGCCACGGCGGCGGTGACCACGATCAGCCACGGGACCGTGGACTGCTGGTGGGCGTCGGGCAGCCAGGTCTGGCCGTCCACGGTCAGGAAACTGAGCCAGCTCGACGTGCCGCGCAGGGCGTTGACCAGGGACGTCACGCCGGTCGTCGCGGTGGCGGTCTCGATGTAGGGCAGGAACGAGAAGATGTAGCCGCCGAGCGTGAGCAGCGGCACGGCCCACCACATCGAGGCCAGCGCGACCAGCGGCAGCCACCAGGCGATCAGGCGGCGTTTGACCGGCCCGCCGCGCCTGGTCAGCAGGTACACCATCGGCACCACGAGCACGGCCGCCTCGGCCACCGCGTTCACGCCGCCGCAGAACAGGAAGGCGAACGCCGACAGCGCGGCCGACCGGCGCGGCGTCAGCTCGCCCTTGGCCCCCTTGACCAGCGGGAGAAGGATCCACGGCAACACGGCGCTGGGCAGGAACTCCGAGGAGTTGATGCCGATCAGCGCCTGGGCGTGCGGCGCGAGCGCGTACACGAATCCGGCCAGGACGCGGGTGTGCGGACCGCCGACGCCGAGCGCGCGGGCGAGCTGGACGACGCCGAGGAAGGCGGCGCACAACACGAGCGACATCCACAACCGCTGGACGGTCCACGACTCCATGCCCAGCTTGAGGAAGATCGCGTAGAACGGGCCCATCGGGAACAGGTAGCCGTACGCCTGGTTCTGCAGGTGGCCGAAGTAGGCGCCGTCCCACAGGTGCAGCGCCCGGCCGAGGAAGCCCAGCGGGTTGACCGCCATGTCGAGCTTCGTCTCGGGGATGATCTTCTCGGTCGAGGTGTTGAACGCGATGGCGCTGAGCAGGAGGCAGGCGGCGAGCAGCCGCAACCTGTGCCTGATCCGGGCCTCGTAGCTTTCGACGGCGCTCTCGACGATGGAGTCCCCGCGTTCCCCCGGGGGTCCAGGCGAGGCTTGGGTCACTGAGGGGCTCCGCCGCAATCTTGGAGTTTCGCCAGGACAAGTCCGGTCATGCTAGCCCCAGTTCGGGCCCACGTAAATTCCCTGGCCCAGGCGCGGCAGGCCGCGGCCACCTCCGCCCGCCGCCGCGGGTCGGCCAGCTCCTCCAGCGCGCGGCCGGTCACCTCGGCCAGGCTCTCCCCGTCCCGTACGAGCCACCCGGTGACGCCGTCCCGCACGGAGTCGCGCAGCCCGGCCACGTCGTAGGCCACGGTGGGCACGCCGAGCGCGGCGGCCTCGATCACGGTCAGGCCCCAGCCTTCGAACTCCGAGGCCGTCACGTTGAGCCTCGCCGCGGCCAGCAGGGCGTTCTTGCGCGGTTCCGGCAGGAAGCCGTGCAGCTCGACGCGTCCGTCCAGGCCCTGGTCGGCGACCCGGGCGGCCAGGGCGTCGCGTTCGGGGCCGCGGCCGACGACGTGCACCCGCAGGCCCGGCCAGGCGTCGCCGAGCTCGGCGGCCAGGTCCACGACGCGCTCGATGCGCTTGTGGCCGATCAGGCGGCCGGCGTACACGAGGGCGGGGTCGCCGGCCGCGTCCGGCGGCTCGGTCCGCGCGGGCTGGGCGCAGCCGTTGGGCACGACGGTGACCGGCGCGAGCCAGCGCAGCTTGTCGGCCAGGTCGCGCCTCGACGACTCCGAGACGGTGATCGTCAGGCAGCGCCGGTAGACCAGCCGGGCCACCTCGCCCTCCACGAAGCAGCCGATCCGGGCCAGCCAGGCGGGCAGGAAGGCGTGGAACTGCCGGTCGTGGACGTGGTGCACGAGGCTGATCACGGGCGTGCGGCGGCGGACGACGAGCGGGGAGAAGAAGGGAATGCCGTTCATGGTGTCGATGACGACGTCCACGCGCCGCCGGTGGACCAGCAGCCAGAGCGGGACCAGCAGGTAGACCAGGTACGGGTTGCCCATCCTGCGCAGCTCGACCCCGTCGAGCACCTCGGCGCGGCGCTGCCCGCGCTGGCGGCCGGTCACGAACACGACCGAGGCTCCCTGGGTCAGCAGGAACCGGCTGACCTGCCAGGCGTACTCCTCGGCGCCGCCGGCCGTGGACTGCCGGGGCTCGCGGAAGTTGAGCATCGCCACGCGGACGCCCGCGAGTGGCCGCTCGTCCGCCGTCCTGTCGCTCGTACGCGGCTCGGCCAGCCGTGCCGGGTCCGCTTTGCGCTCACCGGTAAAGACCACCGTCACTCCTCGTCGGCCGGCATGCGGGCATGGCGGAGCCACACTCCGTGCTCGCTGTGCATGGCCCCGCGTCAAGCGGGATGGATCACCTGGTGCCGTAGTTGTAGAGCGGCTGGTTGGGTGGGGTGAGCGAGGGTGAGGCCACGTTGACCACCGCGACCGAGGCTCCGACCGCCAGCAGGGCTCCTATTGCCAGGGCCACGAGAAGTCGCAACACGAAGCACTCCCTTCCTTCCGGTGACGCGGTGTGCCGAGACTAGAACGTGTTTCGTCTTGAATCCATAACATTGGTCAAACCGTGATAAAGCAAGTTACCCTCCGGTACATCATGAAACAGCCGGTCAATGCCGCAGCAAGCGCAGCTCTTCGCCGTCGAAGACCGTTCTCCACCCGGGCGGCGCGGACGGGAACCCGTTCTCGCCCGCGGCCATGAGGAGGTATCTGGCGGGCAGCTCGCCGTAGGCGTGGGCGGCCAGCAGGTCACCGGCACGGCGGTTCAGCGGGTCCTCGCCGCGCACCCGCAGCCGGCCGCCGCCGGGCAGCCCGACGAGCAGCGTGTCGTCCCAGAGCACCCGGCGCCTGAACAGCTTGGTCGCGGGGTCGAGCACCACCCGCCCGCCGTTCCAGGCGAAGGCCCGGTGGGCGCCCCAGGGCAGCGACACCAGGGCTCCCGGCGCCGGGTCGCCGTCCACGATCCGCCGGACCGCCGTCCATTCCGCCGGGTACGTCACCGCCTCCAGCCGGCCGAACGCCCCCAGCGCGAACGTCGGCAGCGCCAGCACCGGGGCCAGCACCCCGACCAGCGCGAGCGCGCCCGACCGCAGGACCGAGGCCAGGCCGACCGCCGTCAGCAGGGCCAGCGGAGCCAGGTAGACCTGGCCGTCGCGCAGCGGCCCGAATCCGGGCCACAGGGCGATGAGCCACTTGAGCGCCTCCCGCCCGGCCTGGAACGCGCCCAGCCCCGCGACGCAGAACCCGGCCGCCGCCGCCACCGCCAGTCCGCCCCACCACGCGGGCCGTACGGGGGCCGAGCGGAGGCGGGCGTAGCCGTACAGACCGGCGAGGACCAGGAGGAGGCGGGCAGTCGCCGTCCACCACGACTCCTGGCCCGGCAGCCCGGCCTCGGCGTTCCAGATGCCGCCGAGCGAGAGCAGGCTGCCCAGCACGCCGAAGGGCCCGTCGGCGCGGGCCGCGAACGCGTCCACCCCCGCCGGGTCCGTCACCGCGCCCGAGCCGAGCGCGGGCACCGCCCACGGCAGGCTGAACGCCACCAGCACCCCGGCGGCGACCGGCACCCTGCGCCGGGCGACGGCGATCGGCATCAGGGTCAGCCAGGAGACCAGCATCGCCTGGAACCCGCCGACCGCGGCGGGCAGCAACGCCGCCGCCAGCCGCCCGCATCGCACGAATCCCGCCCGCGACCGAGAGGCCGGGGGGAGGGCCTCGCGCGCGCCGTCGCCGGGGTCGTCCCGCGTGAGCGCGCGGATCGCCCACGGCAGTCCGGCCACGCCCAGGAGCAGGGCCCACTGGCCGAGCATGAGCCGCTGGGCGAGGTAGATGTTCCAGGCGTAGAACGCGGCGGCCACGAACCGGGCGAGCCTGCGCTCCCCCGGCACCAGCGCCGCCGCCCCGCTCGCGGCCAGCACGAAGACGGCGACCAGGGCCGCCTTCTGCACGATCTCCACGGGCAGCGCCCTGGACAGCAGCGCCACGACCAGGTCGCTGGGCACCGCCCGGGGGAACCCGCCGCGGTCGGGCCAGAGCGGCGGGTCGGGCACGAAGAGCAGGTCGTACCGGAGCACGAGCCCCCATGCCAGCGCCGGTCCGAGCGCCAGCACCGCCAGCCCGAGCCCCAGCGCCGCGGGCCCCCAGCGGCCCGCACGGCCTTCGCGCACCGTGACACCGCCTCTCCCTCGCGCCGGGACGGGCAGTCCGGGCACAAGGGAGAGTAGCCGCCGAAACCTCACATGTGTTACTTGCCCGGCTCGGGGTCCCGGGGCAGGCCGAGCATGCGCTCGCCGATGATGTTGAGCTGCACCTCGGTGGTGCCGCCGTAGATGGTCATGGCCCTGGTCGCGAGCACCGCCCGGTTCCAGTAGCCGGCGTCGCCGAGCTTCATGTCGGCGGCCACCACGGCCTTGGCGCCGAGCAGGCTCACGGCCGTCTCGGAGACGTGCTGGGCGTGCGAGGTGGACAGCAGCTTCCGTACGGAGGCGTCGGCGCCCGGCTCGGTCCCGGCGAGCTGCTTGAGCGTGACCCGCAGCGACAGCGCGTTGATCGAGTGCCCCTCGCACACGACCCCCGCCACCTCCTGCTCCTCGGCCGGCGTGAGCTCGCGGCCCAGCCGCCCGATCAGCCCGAGCAGGTCGGGCACGGACGCGCCGGTGCCGCCCGACCCGGACGAGAGCGACACGCGCTCGTTGGACAACGTGTTGCGGGCGACCTTCCAGCCGTCGCCGACCTCGCCCACGACCAGGTCGTCCGGGACGAAGACGTCGTCGAGGAAGACCTCGTTGAACAGGTTCTCGCCGGTCATCTCGGTGAGCGGCCTGACCGTGACGCCGGGGGCCTTCATGTCCACCAGGAAGTACGTGATGCCCTCGTGCTTGGTGCCCTCGGAGGAGTTGCGGGCGATGCAGATGCCCCATTCGGCCACGTGGGCGACCGACGTCCAGATCTTCTGGCCGTTGAGCCGCCAGCCGCCCTCGACCTTCTCCGCCTTCATCTGCAGCGAGGCCAGGTCGGACCCGGCGCCCGGCTCGGAGAAGAGCTGGCACCAGATCATCTCGCCGGCGAGCGTCTTGGGCAGGAAACGTTCCTGCTGCTCAGGCGTGCCGTACACGGCGATGGACGGCACCACCCAGGCGCCGATGATCATCGCGGGCAGCCTGACCTTGGCGGCCTTGAGCTCCTGGGCAATGAGCACCTGCTCCAGCGGCTTGGCCGCGCGGCCCCACGGCCTGGGCAGGTGAGGCATGACGAAGCCTCGCCCGGCCAGCGCCCGCTTCTGCTCCTGGCCCTCAAGCCGGGCGATCTCCGCGATCTCGGCGCGGATGCCCTCCCGCAGCTCCTCGGCGCCCTCGGGCAGGTCGATCTCCATCTCGCGGCCGACGCCCTGAAGGGCGAGCGCGGTCACAGAGGCGGCCCACTCGGCCGACGAGCCGAGCAGCGCGCGCAGCGTGAGGGCGCGCCGGTAGTACAGGTGCACGTCGTGCTCGTAGGTGTAGCCGATGCCGCCGAACGTCTGGATCGCGTCCTTGGCGCACTGGACGGCCGCGTCGGGGGCCATCACACCGGCGACGGCGGCGGCGTACTCAAGCTCGCGGCCCTCGGCCCTGGTGGCGTCCCAGACGGTGGCGCGGGCCTGCTCAAGGGCGACGAGCATGCGGGAGATCTTGTGCTTGATGCCCTGGAACTGGCCGATCGGGCGGCCGAACTGCTCGCGTACCTTGGCGTAGGCGGCGGCGGCCGTGACACACCAGGAGGCCAGCCCGGCGGCCTCCGCGCCGAGCAGGATCGCGGCCAGGTTGAGCACGTCGGGGCTCTCCACGCCGTCGAGCACCCGCTCGGCGGGCACGCTCACCTCCGACAGCTCCACCTTGGCCACCGGACGGGTCAGGTCGAGCGACTCGACCGGCGTGACGGTGACGGCGGCGGCGTCGACGGCGATCCACTCCTCGCCCTCGGACGTGGTCACCGGCAGCACCAGCACGTCGGCCAGCGAGCCGGCGAGCACCGGGTCGGCCGTGCCGGAGACGACCAGCGAGCCGTCGTCGGCGCGGGCCCCGGTGAGCGAGCCGGACAGCGCGACGGCGCCCGTCAGCGTGCCGTCGGCGAGGGCTTCGAGCAGGTCGTGCCGCTTGCTGGCGTGGATGACCGCACTCGCCAGCACGGTCGGCACGTACGGGCCGGGGGCCAGCTTCTCGGCCAGCGCCTCGACGGCGACGGCCGCCTCCAGCAGCCCGTAGCCCGAGCCGCCGGACTCCTCGGGCAGGTGCAGGCCGAGCAGCCCCTGCTCGGCCAGGCCCGGCCAGAACGGCGGACGCCCGTCCGACCCGGATCGCAGCAGCTCCGAGGGGATGTTCCGGTCGGCCCAGCCGCTCACCGAGTCACGGAGCGCCTCGTGCTCCTCGCTCAATCCGATCGCCATTGCTCATCCTCCAGCCAGGTCAAAGTCCACGCCTGATGCCCAGAACCATATTCTAGAGCATGCTTCTGGCCTAGAGGGGCTTCACCTGCTGGACGAGTGTGTTCAAATCAGGCCATCGCGCCTTGTTCTTCTCGGGGATCGAGGCCATCAGCATCGCCGGCTTCGTCTTGCCGACCTCGACGATCGTCACCATGGCCTGGGCGGTCTCGGTCTTGCCGCCCGAGACGTACGTGACCTTGTAGCCCAGCGACCAGCCCTTGCCGACCGGCACCTTCCTGGACCCGGTCCAGGAGGTCAGCGTGGCGCCCGCCGGGTACTGCGTACGCAGGGTCCAGCGGGCCGCGCGGGTGGCCATCTCGCGGTAGTCGGCGTCCTTGGAGGGCTTCTTCTCGGGGGCGTCGCCGGGGAACATGGCCGAGGCGATCACGGTGTGCGGCACCGCGACCTTGCCGATGCGCTGGGCGACGGTGAACGGCGCGAACGACTTGGCGTCCCAGGGCGCGGCCAGGCGCGGGTAGCTGATGCCGGACGTCCGGTCGGAGATGATCCCGCTGACCACGGACGCCTTTCCCGGCAACGTGGCGAACGCCTTGCTCTCGGGCACCGCCGGGAGGACGACCGGCGTCTCGCTGGGCGTCGGCGAGGCGGTCGGGGTGGCGGTCGCAGCCGGTACGGGGGCGACGGAGACCGGCGTCCCGGTGGAGTCGACGCGCGTGGGCACGTCGCCGGAGAACACGACGAAGACCAGCAGCACCGCCACGACGGTGACGAGGATCGCGCCCGCCAGGTACACCACGCGGATGGGGATGTCCCCGATGCCGCGCTTGTGCGGCTTGGTGACGACCGGCGTCACAGGTCCGCCCGGGCCCGGCTCGGGCGATCCGGGCGCTCCCGGCGGCCACACCTGCACAGGCTGATGCACCGCCGCCCTCCCCTGCCCCTGCCGTCCCCCACCCTGAAGCTGCGGATTCCCGCCCTGAAGCTGCGGGTTCCCGCCTTGCGGCGGCTGCGGCGGGCGGCCGAGCGGGCCGAGGGAACCCGGCGGACCGGCCGGGCCCGCCTGCGGACCGGAAGAAGGCTGCGGGCCGGAAGGCCGCCGACCGGAGGAAGCCTGCGGCCCGGAGGGAGGCTGCGGGCGCACCTGTGGGCCGGACGGTGGGCGCCCTTGCGGGCCGGACGGCGGCCCCGGATGCGGGCGCGACTGCGGCCCCGACGGCGGCTGACCAGACGGATGCGCGGGCGACCGAGCGGGCGCCGGGGCGGGCGGAAGCGCGGGCGCCGGGGCGGGCGGTGGTGCGGGCGACTGAGCGGACTGCGGGGCGGGCGGCGGGCCGGGCCGGGAGCCGGGAGGGGAGGGGCGGGGAGCCTGGGGGCCGGACGGCGGCTGCGGAGCGGACCCGACCGGCTGGGACGCCCCCGGCCGAGGCGGACGCGGGATCTTGACGGTCTGCTCGGCAGGCGGCACGACGACCTTGCGGAAAGGTTGGGTGTCCTGTGCTGATCTCTCGTCGCCGACGTCCGCCATGGCCTTGAGGTTACGTCACCACAGAGGAGGATAATTCCTCTATTCCCCCAGCAGAATCTAATTCTGTATGGTCTGCGAACATGAGGGGTTTCTACGAGATCGCAGCCGCCGATCCAGACCGTCCCGCCCTGCTAGGCGACGAGGAAGCGACCTACGGCGAACTGCTGGGCCGCGCCAACCGCGCCTCCCACGGCCTGGTCGCGCGCGGCGTCCGGCCGGGCGGCGCCGTGGTGACCGTGCTGAAGAACGGGCTCGACGCCCTCACCATGATGCTGGCGACCTACCAGATCGGCGCCTACCTGGTGCCGGTCAACTGGCACTTCACGGCCGAGGAGATCGACTACGTCATCGCCGACTGCGCGGCCGACGTCGTCGTCTCCCCCGAGGCGCTCACAGTCGCCGACCTGATCGACGGCCGGCCGGACACCGCCCCCGGGCACCGCCGGGCCGGCTCGATGATGCTCTACACCTCCGGCACCACGGGCCGTCCCAAGGGCGTGCGCCGCCGCCTGCTCGACCTGACGCCCGAGGACCTCTACCCCATCCTGATGCGCAAGAGCTGGCGTCACTTCGGCCTGCCGTCCGACGGCGTGCACCTGGTGTGCTCGCAGCTCTACCACTCGGCCCCGTACGGCCAGGCGATGATGGCGCTGCAGTTCGGCCACACGATCGTGGCCCCCGAACGGTTCGACGCGACCGAGGCGCTGAAGCTGATCGAACGGCACCGGGTGACGAACGCGTTCATGGTGCCCACGATGTTCCACCGGCTGCTCGCCGTGCCGGACCGGGACAGGTACGACCTGTCCTCCCTCACCCACCTCTACCACGGCGCCGCCCCCTGCCCGCCCGCAACCAAGCAGGCCATGATCGACTGGCTCGGCCCCGTCCTGTGGGAGTACTACGGCTCGACGGAGGCGGCGGTGGCGACCATGGTGTCGTCCCGGGAGTGGCTGGAGAGGCCGGGCACGGTGGGCAGGGCCCTCGACGGGATGGCCTTCACGATCATCGGCGACGACGGCGACGAGATGCCCCCCGGCGAGCCCGGGACGGTCTACATCGGCGGCATCAACCGCTTCGAGTACCACGGCGACCCCGGCAAGACCGCCTCGGCCATGCGCGGCGCCGCCTACACCCCGGGTGACATCGGCTACCTCGACGCCGACGGCTACCTGTTCCTGCTGGACCGCAGGACCGACCTGATCATCTCGGGCGGCGTCAACATCTACCCCGCCGAGATCGAGGCCGCGCTGCTCGAACACCCGTCGGTCGCCGACGTCGCGGTGATCGGCGTGCCCGATCCCGAGTGGGGGCACAAGGTCGTGGCGCTGGTCCAGCCCGCACCGGGCGTGGCGGGCGGCGAGGCGCTGACCGCCGAACTGCTGCGGCACTGCGCGCCCCGGCTGGCCCGGTTGAAGCACCCCCGGGTGATCGAGTACCGGGAGTCGCTGCCGCGCACCCCGACCGGCAAGCTGAGCAGACGCGACGTCCGGGAGGCGTATCTTTCCTGCTGAGCTGGGCAGAGACCTCCCCATGAGGGAGATCGTGGCGGGGCTGGCCGCCGTCGCACTGCTCACCGCCTGCGGGCCGTCCTCGTCCACCTCGACGTCCACGGTCTCGCCGGCCACGACCATGCCGGGCTCGCCGTCGCCCACCTCGGCAGCGGCGCCGGGGAGCGGGCCGGAGTCGCTGGAGAGCGCGTACGAACGGGTCATCACGGACGTCCTGCCGTCGATCGTGCAGATCAACACCAAGGTGGGCCTCGGCTCCGGCATCGTGTACGACACGGCGGGTCACATCGTCACGAACGCGCACGTGGTCGGCGAGGCGACCGAGATGAACGTCACGATCGCCACCGGCGGCGCACCCCGCCCGGCCAAGCTGGTCAAGGCGTTCGGCGCCGGCGACCTGGCCGTGATCAAGGTGGAGCAGCCCGACGGCCTGCGTCCGGCCAGGTTCGGCGACTCTAGCAAGCTGCGGGTCGGCCAGATCGTCCTGGCCATGGGCAACCCGCTGGGCCTGTCGGGCAGCGTCACGAACGGCATCGTCTCGGCGCTCGGCCGTACCGTCAGCGAGCCCCAGAACCCCGAATCGCCGGGAGCCACCATCAGCGGCGCGATCCAGACCTCCGCCGCGATCAACCCCGGCAACAGCGGCGGCGCGCTGGTGAACCTGGCCGGCGAGGTCATCGGCATCCCGACGCTCGCCGCCACCGACCCCCAGCTCGGCGGCGGGGCCGCACCCGGCATCGGGTTCGCGATCCCGAGCAACACGGCCACCGACATCGCGGCCCAGATCGTCAAGAGCGGCAAGGTCACCAACAGCCACCGGGCCGCGCTCGGCATCCGCGGCAGCACGGTCATCGGCGCCACCGGGCAGCCGAGCGGCGTGGGCGTGGCCAGCGTGGAGAAGGGCGGCGGCGCGGAGAAGGCCGGGATCCGGTCCGGCGACGTGATCCTCTCGATCAACGGCAAGAAGACCGCGACCATGGCCGCGCTGGCGGAGGAGGTCAGCGCCTACAAACCCGGCGACCAGGTCAAGGTGGAGATCCTGCGCGCCAACGGCGGCACCCAGACCGTCACGGTGACGCTCGGCGAACTCAAGGCCGAGTGACACCCGCCCGACCGCGCCCGTCACTGTTTGGCCGTGAAGACGATCTCCACGCGGCGGTTCTTCGCCCGGTTCCGTTCCACCGGCCTGCCCTCGACCAGGTTGGGCAGCTTGGGCCGCGTCTCGCCGTAGCCGGCGGCCTGGAGGGTGACGTTCCCTCCGCCGAGCAGCGGCGCGAGGGCCGCGCGCACGGCCTGCGCGCGCCGCCGCGACAACACCAGGTTGTACGCGTCGCTCCCCTGGTCGTCGGTGTGCCCGCCGATCCTGACGACGCCGCCCGCGCCCTCCGCCTCGACCTTGGCGGCCACGTCCACCAGCCGCTTCCTGGCCTTGGGTGTGAGCCGCCACTTGTCCAGCGCGAACAGCACGTCGCTGGTGAGCGCGACCGTCACCTGGCGGCCCTGCTTGGTCTCGCTCTCGGCGCCGTCCATGGACTCGACCTCGCCGACGATGTCCTCGACCGGCAGCACCAGGTCCTCGACCGGGCCGATGGCGTCGGGCGGGACCTGGACCGGGGACGGCGCCGGCGTCAGGACGAGGGCCAGCGCGAGGCTAAGAGAGCGGAACATCGGTGAGCACGCCCAGCATCGGCATCTCGACGTTGACCTTGGTGACCTCCGGCGGCGGCGCGGCGAAGACCGCGTAGAGCGTGCTGGCCTGCCCGCTCTCCAGGAACTGGCCCTGGGTGCCGGAGCACACGCACGTGGCGTCCGGGCCGGTGCCGTTGCGGGCGACGCGGTAGCGCTTGGCGTTCGCCGGGTCGATCAGGGAGACGTTGGCGACCGTGTAGTCGAGCGTGCCGGTGCCGAGGCCGTTGTGCACGTTGACCTTGCCTTCGGTGGCGGTGATCGTCCAGTTGAGTGTGACGGTCCTGCCCTGGCGCTTGAGCGCGGTGATGTCGACGCGGGCCTTGCCGTGCTGGCCGCCCGAGCCGACCTTGGCCTCGCGGGTGGCGATGACCTCGTCCTGCTGCGGCGGCGCGCTCTGCGGCGGTGAGGCAGAGGAGGTGGTGGCGGCGGGAGCGGTGGTCGCCGCCGTCTCCTGCGCGGCCGTCCGCGACTGCGCGCCGGGCAGCATGCCGCACCCCGACAGGACGACGGCCGCCCCGGTCAGCGCGATCGTCTTTCGCATCTGATGATCACCTTCATGCTCGGGAAAATGCCCAAGTCAGTCACACTAGCCCGAATTACTCCTTTCGGGCCGGACAAAAGGCAATCAACCGGTCGCGGACGACTGAGTCAGCCGATACCGGGACGGCGGAATGCCGTACCGGTCCACGAACGCCTGGCGCAACGTCTCGGCCGTACCGAAACCGCAGCGTACGGCGATCGCGGACATGGGCAGCGAGGTCGAGACCAGCAGGTGCGCCGCCCCCTCGGTACGGGCCTGCCGCACGAACCTGCCCGGCGTCTGCTTCAGATGCCTGAGGAACAGCCGGGTCAGGTGGCGTTCGCTGACGCCCGCCGCGGCGGCCAGCGTGGCCGCGGTGAGGTCGGCGGCCAGGTTGGCGGAGATGTGCTCGACGGTCCGCCTGACCAGGCTGTCGGCCGGCGCCGGAGGGCTGACGAACATGCTCATCTGCGCCTGGTTGCCCGGCCGTTGCAGGTAGGTGACCATGCCGCGGGCCACCGTCCTGGACAGCTCGGCGCCGTTGTCCTCCTCGACCAAGGCAAGCGTGAGGTCGAGCGCGGCGGTGACCCCGGCGGACGTGGCCACCTCGCCGTCGCGGACGTAGATCGGGGCGGGATCCACGGTGACGCGCGGATGGCGGGCCGCCAGGTCGGCCGCCTCCCGCCAGTGGGTGGTGGCGCGCCTGCCGTCGAGCAGCCCCGCGGCGGCCAGCACGTACGCGCCGGTGCACACCGAGGCGACCCGCCTGCTCTCCCGCGCCAGCCTGCGGACGTGGCCGACGACCAGCGGGTTCTCGGCGGCGTCCAGGTGGCCGGTGCCGCCGGAGACGATGAGCGTGTCGAGCGGCCCGGTGATCCGCTCAAGCGTGAGCTGGCCCTGGAGCACCAGCGCGCTGGCGGTGGTGACGGGATGGCCTCCGGGAGTGGCCATCCGCACCTGGTAGTACGGTGAGGCTCCGTGCCAGTTGGCGTTCTCCAGCGTCGAGGTGACGCACGCGATGTCGAGCAGCTCGGCCGCCTCGTAGGCGACGACCACGACCCGCCGGTACTCCATGGGCACGACTGTAGTAGGGCAGACAGACAACCCAACTTTCCGGACATGTACCACCTTGCCCTTCCCTTATGTCGCCCCCGCCCGGCCACAGTCGGAAGCATGACACCGCCTTCCATCACCGGACGTCGCTGGTCGAAGTTCGCCCTCCACTACGTGGAGATGATCCTCGCCATGTTCGCCGGCATGTTCGTGCTCGGCGCCCTCCAGTCGGCCGTCGGCCTGTCCGTCTCCCACGAGGAGTCGCCGGAGCTCGCGTACCTGATCATGGCCGTCGACATGTCGGTGGGCATGGCCGCGTGGATGCGCTTCCGCGGCCACCGCTGGCCGCCGACGCTGGAGATGTGCGCGGCGATGTTCGTCCCGGTCGTGCCGCTGTATCCGCTGCTGTGGCTCGGCGTCATCGACGGCGGCGTCCTGATGGTCGTCGCGCACGTCGCGATGTTCCCGCTCATGCTGGCCGCCATGCTCCGCCGCCTCGACGAGTACACCGGCTGCGCCCACTGACCCGACGACCTCCACCAAGGTCTCTAAAATGCCGCTATGTCGCGTTTCGAGACCGTGACCCTGGTCTTCGCTCCCCCTGACGTGCTCTTCGACGCGTCACTGTCGGTCGAGACCCATACCTCGTCCATGGCCGGCTCGTCCGAACGCGCCGTCGCGGGCGTCACCACGGGCCTGCTCGGCCTCGGCGACGAGGTCACCTGGCAGGCCAGGCACTTCGGGCTCACCTGGCGGATGACCTCGACGATCAGCGCGTGGGAGCGGCCCGCGTACTTCGTGGACGAGCAGGTGTCCGGCCCGTTCCGCCACTGGCGCCACGAACACCGCTTCGACGCGGCCCCGCATGCGGGCGCCACCCTCATGACCGACATCGTGGACCTCTCCGCCCCCGCCGGTCTCCTGGGCCGCCTGATCGACCGGTTGGTCCTCCGCCGCCACATGACCCACCTCATCAACGTTCGCAACCGCCACCTCAAGACCACCCTCGAACGTTGACCCGGCCCGCCGAACCCCCGCCGCCCGGCGTTCATCCAACACATTGGCTGACGCGAAGAACGGAGAGCGGCGTGCGCGCGGAGACCGAGAACGACCGACCGCCCGGGGCTACCGGGCCGACCGTGCCGAAGCCGGTGCGGGTCCTGGCCCATCTCGCCGCGGCCTGGACGGTGGGATCGCTCATCCTGCCGGCGGCGGGGATGGTCCTGATGATCCTGCTGTTCGCCGTCAACGAGACCGTGCCCCTCGTCGCCGCGGCACTGGCCGTGGCGGCCATCCTCGGCTACCTGGTCTTCGTGATCAAGGCCACCCGTGACGTGTCGGTCCTCGGCACCCCCCTCGGCGGCCGGCTGCTGTGGGCGCTGCTGGTCCTGGGCCTGGGGACCGCCGGATGGCTACTCGGCTGGAGGGTGACCGACATCGCCGGCCTCGGCGTGAGCCGCGACGCGCTGCTGACGTTCCTGCTCGGCGGGGTCCCGCACGCCCTGGTGGCCGGGGTGTTCGTCCGCGGGTGGCGCTACCGGGCGGTCGCACTCGGGCTGATCCTGGCCCTCCTGGCGGCCGGTGTGGCCGTGCTGCGCCAGGACGCGCCGGACGACCTGGAGACGCGGCTGAGTGCCGGCAACCTCTCCCGCAAGACCGCGTACGTGGTCGCCATCCCCGGCTACCGCCCCGACGGCAACGCCTACGGCGACGGGCTGGGCGCCTCCGGCTTCATGCCCGCGGACCCGGCCTCCGTCCCGCCCGACCGGTACATCACGATCGCCGCGTACGACCGGCTCATGGTGGGCGAGGACAGATGCGGACAACCCACTGCGCTGGACGCCCATCTGCCGGTCGAGTCGTGCACGGCCGAGCCCGGCGGCCTGGTCTACCGGCAAGGCCCGGTGGAACACGGCTACCAGGTGCGGGTGGGGCGCCGGTACGTCGCGGTGGTGGGGAGCGCGGCCGTCGGCCACGCCCTGCTCCGGTCGGCCGCCCGGACCCTGCGCCCGGCCACCGCCCGCGAGCTGGGCGACCAGGAGCAGACCGGCGACTACTACGCGGCGAAGATCCCGGGATACACCCCACAGCTCACGGGCATCCCGACGGGCCTGATCTACACGCCCGCCGACCACACCGGCAACGGCGCGCAGACCGTCCGCATCACGATGTACGCGAGCTACGTCGACGGTGACGACGTCTGCTTCCTCGCCAAGAAGTGCACCACCGCCGGCCCCGGCCTCACGTACGTCCGCAAAGAGGACACCCATGGCTACGCGATGCGCCGCGACACGGTGACCGTCCAGGTGCTCGGCGGCCTGCGGGTGGACGCGAAGCTGCTGCGCCAGGCGGCCCTCGACGCCCGCCCGGCCACCGACGACGAGCTGCTCCGCACCCTGCCGTCACCGACGCCGAGCGCAGGCCTGGACCGCTTCCGCCAATGGCTGCGCACGCTCTAGGCAGCACAACAACACACCCCGGACAGCAGAACGCCTCCGACCCGCCGAGATCTCGGCAGGTCGGAGGCGTTCTGGTCACGTGGAGGTGGCGGGAATCGAACCCGCGTCCTTCAACCCCAAGTCAGGGCTTCTCCGGGCGCAGCCTGTTGTGCTTTTCTCAGCCCCGGCGATCACACAGGCGAGTCGCCGACGGGCTCAGCCACTGTTTGATTTCCCGATCTCCCCCGTGGCCGGGTCGATCGGTTGAGCCTTCTCACGATGCCAGACACCGGGCCGAAGGCGCTCCCGGGCTGACAGAGGTTTCGCTACTTAGGCAGCGAGGGCCAGGGAACCCTGGCCGACCTCAGTGCGCTTGGAATTGGCACTTATTGTTTTGCGGTCACAGGATTAACGAGGTTATGTCCGCAGTCCTCGGCCCGCTTCACCTGGCTTGCAAGATCGAAGTCGAAGCCAGTCACCCCCTGTGCAGTTGTCAACACGCCTCAATGCTGATCACACAGAGACGAGCAACACTGAATCTACAGGGGACAACACCCTCAACGCCAACTTAATTCCAGCATGGCGAAACCCCCGGGAGCGTGGCACAGCAGCACGCGCTCCCGGGGGCCGACCGGCAGGGTCGAGCCGGTCCGGACGGCAGGACTTCCCCCGAGATGAAGTCCTGATCTCATCACGGCGACTGAGTCCGCAACCCCCCGAGCGGGCCCAGTCATTCAGTAAGACGCAGCCGACGTCCGGAAAGGTTGCTCACCGTCACGAATTTTCACGCAGGGTCGCGAAGGCCCGAGAAGAAGCTGCCCGCGACGGCCGCCGCGTCGTAGTTCTTGGCCAGGACGGCGATCGCCACGTCCCCCTGCCAGCCGACGAACCACGTCATGGGCTTGTCCTGGCTGCCCGCCGTGGCGCGGACGCCGTAGACCCGGCCCCGGCCCGCCTGCGCGGGGCTGCCGACCGCGCCGGCACGCATCATCGCGGTCAGCGCCGTGCGCACCTTCGGATCCATCGCGACGGGGGGCGGCTGCCGGTCGGGGACGACCTCCGCGGCCGGATCGGGCGACTTGGGGGCGGTCACGAGCACCGGCGGCCGCCAGGTGCCCGAACCCACCGCCGCCGCGACGAGTGCCATCGACAGCGGGCTGACCTCGACGTTCTGGCCCGCGATGGCCCTGGCCTTGTCGGCGTCGCTGGACAGCTCGGGCATCGCCCCGCTGAACGACTTCAGCGGGAGCTGCCACGGCAGCCCGATGCCGAACGCCTTGGCGCTCGTGGCCAGGCCACCCGCGGTGGCCCGGCGCGCCAGCGAGGCCAGCGCGGTCACGCAGCCCTTGGCGAAGTTGTCCTGGAACGTGGCCGACGAGGTGACCCCGGCGGCCTGGCTGGTGTGCACGAACTTGGCGCCGCCGACCGTGCGCTCGGCCGGGCAGGCCAGCCGCTGCTTGGGGCTGACGCCGCCCTTGATCAGCGCGTCGGCCGCCACGATCGAGAAGGCCGTGCCCGCGGGGAACCTGCCCGCCAGCGCGTCCTTCTCCTGGTTGAGCCCGCTGGTGCCGACCGCGAGGATCTCGCCGGTGTCGCGCTGCACGGCCACCAGCGCGCTCGTGGCCGTCTCGGCCACCGCCCGCTCGGCCGCGGCCTGGACGTGGCTGTCGATCGTGGTCTTGACCGAGACGTTCTGGCGGCCCGGCCACTCGCGCAGCTTGGCCACCTGCTTGCCGGTCTTGAGATCGAGGGTGATCACCTTGGTCTCGGTGGAACCGGTCAGATAGTCCTGGTACGCCTGCTGCAGGCCGCTCTGACCGACCGAGTCGCCGGCCCGCTGCGGCCCGCCGAGCTTCTGCTCGTCCTCGGGGGTGAGCGCGCTGACCTTGCCGACGATCTGCTTGGGCGCGGCGGGGTCGATGGGCTGCGGCTGCGGGTCGGTCTCGATGCCGGCGATGCCGGCCAGCTTGGACTTCATCGACAGGTACCGCGAGCGCCCGAACGTGACCAGCGGCACGAACTTGTCGGGCGGCGAGGACCTGATCCGGCTCAGCAGCCGGTCCTGGGCGTAGCCGGTGATGGCCGACAGCTTGGCCACGACGTCCTCGGCCCGGTCGCCCAGCGCGGACGGCACCACGCCCACCACGTAGACGTAGAGCTCGTTCTGCAGGGGGTCGTCGGAGCGGTCGACCACCGGCTGGCGCGGCTTGGGGTTGGTCTCGACCGCGAACCGCTGGCCCTCCTTGAGCTGCGGATGCAGCACCGACGGCGACCAGCGCACCTTCCATCGGCCGTCGACCAGGTGCAGCGGCAGCGAGCCGTCGTACTCCCAGAGGGGGGTGTTCTCCCCCAGGTCGACCTCGGCGCGGAAGTCGGCCTTGGACTCCTCGCCGGTCACGCTCACGCTCTTGATCCTGAAGCGGAACGAGGCCGCGTCGAGCTCCAGCTTGGCGTTGGCCAGGGCCTTGCCCACCGTGGCCGGGTCGCCGTCGGTGCGGCCCGCGGCCAGGGCGTAGTCCTCGGACTGCCAGCCCACGAGGAAGTCACGCACCGCGTCGTGCGGCGAGGACTCCTCGAAGCAGCCGGTCAGCGTCATGCTCGCGACCGCCAGCGTGACGGTCGCGGCAAGGGTGCGGCGCGCGCGTGTCATCGGTTAGAGTGCCGCCGCTCTCATCGGTTGCGGTGCCGCAGGGCCCGCGCCATCTCCCGCTTGGCCTGCTGCTCGGCCAGCGACTGCCGCTTGTCCCAGTCCTTCTTGCCGCGCGCCACGGCGATCTCGACCTTGGCCCGGCCGTCCTGGAAGTACAGGACCGTGGGGACGATCGTGAGGCCGCCCTCCTTGGTGATGGCGGCCAGCTTCTCGATCTCCTTGCGGTGCAGCAGCAGCTTGCGCTTGCGGCGGGCGGCGTGGTTGGTCCACGTGCCCTGCGTGTACTCGGGAATGTGCACGTTGAGCAGCCACGCTTCGCCGTCGTCGATGCTGGCGTAGCCGTCGACGAGCGAGGCGCGGCCCTCGCGGAGCGACTTCACCTCCGTGCCCTGGAGCACGAGCCCCGCCTCGAAGGTGTCCTCAAGGTGGTAGTCGTGCCGGGCCCGCTTGTTCTGGGCGATGACCTTCCGCCCGGTCTCACGTGGCATGCTTCGACCTTACCGGCGATTCCTCACACCCTGAGGTATCGGCGGAGCGTCACGAACGAGGCCAGCACACAGATCACGACGCCGATGCCCATGGTGACCGTGATGGTCTGGGCCACCGAGTCCCAGCCGAGCTGGGCCATGCCGCTGCCGAAGTAGCCCGCGATCTCCTCGAAGAGGAGGACCTTGGTCACGATCAGGATGATCGCCGCGAAGACGCCGCCGATCAGGCCGGCGATCACGCCTTCCATGACGAACGGGAGCTGGATGTACAGGTTGGACGCGCCCACCAGGCGCATGATCCCGGTCTCCCGGCGCCGGTTGAACGCCGACAGCCGGACGGTGTTGCCGATCAGCAGCGCCGCGGCCAGCACCAGGATGATGGCGACGGCCAGCGCGTAGAAGGACAGCTTGTCGAGCATGTCGAAGAACTTGTTGATGAGCTGCTTGTGGTCCATCACCTGGGACACGCCCGGCTGGCCCTTCACGGCCTGGACCACCGGCTGGTAGTTGTCGGGGTCGACCAGCTTCACGCGGAACGACTGCGGCATGTCCTCGACCCGGGTGGCCTCGACGAGCGTCGGGCTGCCCTGGTAGGCCGTCTTGAAGTTGTCGTACGCCGTGGTCTGGTCCTCGTAGAAGACCTCCTTGACCCCCTGGAGGCCCTTCAGGCGGGCTTCCAGTGCCTTGGTCTGGGCCGGGGTGACCGCCTTGCCGTTGCATGCAGGGATCGCGGAGCCCTTGGTGCACAGGAAGACCGAGATCTCCACCTTGTCGTACCAGAAGGTCTTGAGCATGGAGACCTGGGTGTTGATCAACAAGCCGACGCCCAACATCGCCATGCCGACGGCCACGGTGATGACGACCGCGATCGTCATGGTCAGGTTGCGACGGAGGCCGATCCAGACCTCGGAGAAGATGAAGTTCGCCCGCATGTTCTGTCTGCCGCTCCCTGTCAGTACGCCTGGCCGTAAACGCCACGCGACTGGTCACGGACGATTTTCCCGTCTTCCAGCTCGACGACGCGTTTGCGCATGGAGTCCACGATGGCCGCGTCGTGCGTGGCCATGACGACCGTGGTGCCAGTCCGGTTGATGCGGTCGAGCACCTTCATGATGCCGATGCTCGTCGCGGGGTCGATGTTGCCCGTGGGCTCGTCGGCCAGCAGGATCATCGGCCGGTTGACGAACGCGCGGGCCATGGCGACACGCTGCTGCTCGCCGCCGGACAGCTCGTCGGGCATGCGGTGCGCCTTGCCCTCCAGGCCGACCAGCTCGATGACCTCGGGGACGACCTTGCGGATGAACCGCCTGGGCTTGCCGATCACCTCTAGGGCGAACGCCACGTTCTCGTAGACGTTCTTGTTCGGGAGCAACCTGAAGTCCTGGAAGACGCAGCCGATACGGCGGCGCAGGTGAGGCACCTTGAAGTTGGAGAGGCGGGCCAGGTCCTTGCCGGCGACGTGAATCGCCCCGGAATTGGGCCGCTCCTCCTTCAGGACCAGACGCAGGAACGTGGACTTGCCTGACCCCGAAGGGCCGACGAGGAACACGAACTCACCCTTGTCCACGTCGACGGAGACGTGGTCGAGAGCGGGCCGGTTCTGGTTCGCGTAGACCTTGGTGACATTATCGAAATGGATCACGAGAGCATCACGGCATGCCAGTCTAGGGGTCAGGACGGAAGCGAGGGTGGCACATGCCCATTCCCGCCGCCGGCCGATCGGGGACGCCGTCTTTACTGATGATCGACGTTCCGATTGGCCAGACGACAGTCTAGGGGGAAGACTGGCATGGAACGTCCATAACGGAAACAAAACGATTGTGCGGCTACACTTGGGGCTGTCATGAGTTGCGAACACCTCGTATGCGCGCAGTGCGCCCACCCCGTGATCGAGGGCCGCTGCCCCCTCTGCCGAGCCAACAGGGAGCGGATGCACAACCACGGCTTCGCCGGATTGTCACCCGCCCTCGTCGCCGTCCTGCTCCTCGTCCTGCTCTTCGCGACGCTGGTGCTCAGGCACCTAGTCGGTGCCTGACTCCTGCCTGCGCATCCAGCGGATCTCCGACTCGATGAACCCGTCGAGGTCGCCGTCGAGCACCGCCGTCGGGTTGCCCGCCTCCGTGCCCGTGCGCAGGTCCTTCACGATCTGGTATGGGTGCAGCACGTAGTTGCGGATCTGCGTGCCCCATGACGTGGTGGTCGCGCCACGCAGCTCCGACATCTTCTCCGCTTCCTCCTGCCGCTTGCGCTCCAGCAGCTTGGCCTGGAGCACGTTCATGGCCGAGGCGCGGTTCTGGAGCTGGGAGCGCTCGTTCTGGCAGGAGACCACGATGTTGGTCGGGATGTGCGTGATGCGCACCGCCGAGTCGGTGGTGTTGACGCCCTGGCCGCCGGGGCCCGACGAACGGTAGACGTCGATGCGCAGGTCGTCTTCGTTGATGTCGATGTGGTCGGTCTGCTCGACGACCGGCACGATGTCGACGCCCGCGAACGAGGTCTGGCGGCGGCCCTGGTTGTCGAACGGGCTGATGCGGACCAGCCGGTGGGTGCCGTGCTCGCCGCGCAGCGTGCCGTAGGCGTAGGCGGCCTTGATGGTGAACGTGGCCGACTTGATGCCGGCCTCCTCCGCGTAGGAGGTGTCGTAGACCTCGGTGGAGTAGCCCTTGCGCTCGGCCCACCGCAGGTACATGCGCAGCAGCATCTCGGCCCAGTCGGCCGCGTCGACGCCACCGGCCTGGGAGTTGATGGTGACGAGCGCCTCGCGGGCGTCGTACTCGCCCGACAGGAGCGTGCGTACCTCAAGGGCGCCGATGTCGGACTTGAGGGACTCCAGCTCCTTGTCGGCCTCGACGCGCGTGTCGTCGTCGCCTTCCTCCGCCGCGAGCTCGTAGAGCACCTTCAGGTCGTCGAGACGGCGTGCGACGCCCTCGACGCGGTTGAGCTCACCCTGGAGATGGGAGAGCTTGCTGGTGACCTTCTGCGCCTGCTCGGGGTCGTCCCACAGGTCTGGGGCGGCAACCTGCTGCTCCAGCTCCTCGATCTGCTTGCGCATCGCGTCGAGGTCGAGCACGTCCTGGATGCTGCGGAGCGTGTTCGCGAGCTCGTTGATCTCTTCTGCCGGATCGATGCCTGCCACGTCTCCCTAGGGTACGCGACCCTCGCGTGCACGAATAACATGGCGAGGTGCGCGCATACCGTCGGGGGAAGATGCTGGCGCTCGCCGTCGGCGTGCTGGCCGCGGCTACCGCGTGCACAGGCCCTGCTCAAACGTCCTCCGGAGTGTCGCAGGGGAAGGCGCCTGCCACGGGCTCGGCCACGCCCTCGCCGTCCGCGCCGCCTCCCGCCGTCACGCGTCAGGAGGCCGCGGAGGCGATCGCCGCGATCCTGCCCACCGACGACGTGCTGCGTGTCGAGAGCATCGTGCCGGGGCGGCTCGCGCTCGACAGCGACCTGGTCCGCGACGGGCAGTTCGCGCTCACCCAGGCCGCCTACGAGTCCACCGGCGACCGTCCGCCGCGCTACACGTGGGGCTCGCCGACCCTCTACGTGCCCAGGTTCGCCCAGGGCGAGCGGGCGCCCTGGTTCAGCGCGCTGGTGACGCGCAACGGGCAGCCGACGCTGCTGACGTTCGCCAAGAGCGGCGAGGACTGGCAGCTCAGCTCGGCCGCGCAGCTCCTGTCAGGGCAGCGGCTGCCGCAGGTCGAGCTCGACTCCGACGGCTACGCCAAGGCGCTGACCCCCGACGACAAGACCGTCACGATCAGCCCCCAGTACATGGGCCCGGTGCACGCCAGCGTGGCCGAGACGGGGGCGGCCGGGGTGACGGCGGGCCTGCTCGCCGACGGCCAGTACACGACCGAGGTGGCCAAGCAGATCGCCACCGACCGGGAGAAGGCCAAGAAGGACGGGTTCAGCTACGACTCGATCTTCAGCGCCGACAACTGGCCGGTCTACGCGCTGCGCACGTCCGACGGCGGCGCGCTGATCCAGTACTCGCTGTCGCGCAACACCTCGACCCGCACGGTCGCCAACAACACCTACATCATCCCGGTGCCGCCGGAGGCGAGCTGGGCCATCTCGGGCTCCTCGGTGCGCCGCAGCCTCAAGCTCACCGAGGTCCACCAGTACGCCACGGCGGTGCCGCCGCTGACGGCCCCGGCCGCCGCCCGCGTCATCGCCCACGACGGAGCCCTCACCCGCGCCAGCGGCGAGTGAGGGCCCCCTCGGGCGGTTCCTAGGCCTCCGTGCGCGGCAGGCCGCTGGCGCCCACCAGCGTGCGGATCGCGCGCAGGGCCACCGACAGCGTCGCCAGGTCGAAGTGGTCGCTCTCCCAGATCTCCGACAGCGTCTGACGGGCGCGTCCCACGGCGGCCGAGTTGGCCTCGGTCCAGCCGGCCAGCCGCTCCTCCGGGGGCAGGCCGGGCTTGCTGTGGGCCAGCACGTCACGGGTCAGCGACGCGTGCGCGGTGTACAGGTCGTCGCGCAGGGCCGAGCGGGCGATGGAGTTCCACCGGTTGTCCCTGGGCAGGGCGATGACGCGTTCGCGCAGGCGGGCGAGCTGCAGGCGGTCGGCCAGGTCGAAGTAGACCTCCGCCACCTCGTTCACCGGACGGCCCGTCAGCGACGCCACCTCGACCAGGTCCAGCGTCGAGTACGCGGGCACCATCGACGCCACCCGCTCGGCCAGCTCCTGCGGCACGCCGCGGGCCACGAACGAGTCCCGGCGCTCCTCGTACGCGGCCAGATCCGGCCCGGTGAGCAGCTTGGGGATGTGCGCCGACAGCCCGTTGACGCCCTTCAGGAAGAAGGCGACCGACCCGGCCAGGTCGAGCGGCGGACGCCGGTTGACCAGCAGCCAGCGGGTGCCGCGCTCCAGCAGCTTGCGGCCCTCCAGCAGCATGGCGACCTGGGTGGCGGTGTCCACCTCGTTGTCCAGCGCCTCCACGGCCCGGTAGAAGCTCGGCAGGTCGAAGACCTCACGCGCCACCAGGTACGCCCGCACGATGTCCGACGTGGAGGCCCCGGTCTCCTCGCCGAAGCGGAACATGAACGTGGTGCCCATGGAGTTGACCAGCTCGTTCACCACGCAGGTCGTGATGATCTCGCGGCGCAGCGGATGCGCGTCCATGTACGTGCGGAACCGCTCGCGCAGGTCCGACGGGAAGTACGACACCAGGCACGACGCCAGGTACGGGTCGTCGGGCAGCTCGGACCCCAGCACCTCGGCGTCGGCCACCAGCTTGGTGTAGGCCAGCAGGACCGAGAACTCCGGCGCGGTCAGCCCGAGCCTGGCCTGCCGCCGCTCGGCCAGCGTCTTGTCCGAGGGCAGGAACTCCAGCTCCCGGTTGACCAGCCCGTCCCGTTCGAGCTTGCGCAGGTAACGGGCGTGGATGTGGAGCATGTCGACCGCCTGGGCGCGGGTCGCGTCGAGCACCACGTTCTGGGCGTGGTTGTCGCGCAGCACCAGGTCGGCGACCTCGTCGGTCATCGACGAGAAGACCTGGTTGCGCTGCTTGTCGGTCAGCTCGCCGTCGCGCACGACCTGGTCGAGCAGGATCTTGATGTTCACCTCGTGGTCGGAGGTGTCCACCCCGGCGGAGTTGTCGATGAAGTCGGTGTTGACCAGACCGCCGTTCAGCGCGAACTCGATGCGGGCGAGCTGGGTGAAGCCCAGGTTGCCGCCCTCGCCGATGACCTTGCACCGCAGGTCTCCGGCGTTCACCCGGAGCCCGTCGTTGGCCTTGTCGCCGACGTCGGCGTTGGACTCGGAGCCGGCCTTGGCGTACGTGCCGATGCCGCCGTTCCACAGCAGGTCGACGGGGGCCCGCAGGATGGCGCTGATCAGGTCGTTGGGGGCCAGGGCGTTGACGCCCGCCTCGATGCCCAGCGCCTCGCGCATCTGCGGGGTGATCTGGATGGACTTGGCGGTACGCGGGAACACGCCGCCGCCCGCCGAGATCAGCGAGGCGTCGTAGTCGTCCCAGGAGCTGCGCGGCAGGTCGAACAGGCGTTGCCGCTCGGCGAACGACCGGGCCGCGTCGGGCGTCGGGTCGATGAAGACGTGCCGGTGGTCGAAGGCGGCCACCAGCCGGATGTGCTGGGAGAGCAGCATGCCGTTGCCGAACACGTCGCCGGACATGTCGCCGATGCCGGCCACGGTGAAGTCGGTGGTCTGCACGTCCACGCCCATCGTGCGGAAGTGGTACTTGACCGACTCCCAGGCGCCGCGGGCGGTGATGCCCATGGCCTTGTGGTCGTAGCCGACCGAGCCGCCGGAGGCGAAGGCGTCACCGAGCCAGAAGCCGTACTCCTTGGCCACGCTGTTGGCGATGTCGGAGAAGGTCGCGGTGCCCTTGTCGGCGGCCACGACGAGGTAGGTGTCGTCGCCGTCGTGCCTGACCACGTCGGCCGGCGGCACGACCTTGCCGTCCACCAGGTTGTCGGTGACGTCGAGCAGGCCGGAGATGAACGTCCGGTAGCAGGCCACGCCCTCGGCCAGCATGTCCTCGCGGGTGCCGGACGCGGGCGGCTGCTTCACCACGAACCCGCCCTTGGACCCGGTGGGCACGATGACGGTGTTCTTCACCATCTGGGCCTTGACCAGGCCGAGGATCTCGGTCCTGAAGTCCTCCATGCGGTCGGACCAGCGCAGGCCGCCGCGGGCGACCTTCCCGAACCGCAGGTGCACGCCCTCGACGCGGGGCGAGTACACGAAGATCTCGTACTTCGGCCGGGGCAGCGGCAGCACGCTGATCGCCTGCGGGTCGACCTTGAGCGAGATGTACGGCTTGCGCTGCCCGTCGACCGTCTGGAAGTAGTTGGTGCGCAGGGTCGCCTGGATCATCTCCAGGTAGGCCCGCAGGATGCGGTCCTCGTCGAGGGAGGCCACCTCGTCGAGGGCGCCCAGGATCTCCTCGTTGAGCGCCTCCACGAGGTCGACCCGCACGTCGTCGCCGCGCTTGGGGTCGAGCTTGGCCTCGAACAGGCGGACCAGCAGCCGGGCCAGCCGCACGTTGCCCAGCAGCACGCGTTCCATGTAGAGCTGCGAGAACGTGCTGCCGGCCTGCCGCAGGTACTTGGCGTAGACGCGCAGGATCTCGACCTGTTCCCAGGTCAGGCCCGCCCGCAGGATGAGGGCGTTGAAGTTGTCGGCCTGGACGCGGCCCTGCCACAGGGCGCTCAGGCCGTCCTGGAAGAGCCGCTTGAAGTCGTTCCTGTCCACCTCGCCGGAGGGCGTGTAGCGCAGGCCGAAGTCGTAGATCCAGGCGTTCTTGGTGCTCGCGTCGCCGTCCCGGTCGATCTCGTACGGCCGCTCGTCCACGACCTCGACGCCGAGCCGCTGGATCAGGGGCAGGGCCTCCGACAGGGAGATCGGCGAGCCGACCTTGTAGATCTTCAGCCGCCGCTCGCCCTCGGTGGCGTCGTACGGCTCGTAGAGGTTGATCGCCACCTCCTCGCCGTCGGCGACGAGCTGCTCCAGGCGGCGCAGGTCGACCACGGCGACCTTGGGCGGGAAGTCGGCCTTGTACCCCTCGGGGAAGGCGGAGACGTACCTCCTGGCCAGCGCGGGGGCCTCCTCCTCGGAGGTCATCTCGTCGAGCGCGACGGTCAGGTCGTCCTCCCAGGAGCGGGTCAGCGCGGCCAGACGCGCCTCCAGCTCCTCCACGTCGACGCTGGGCACGGGGAGCTGCTCGCCGCGCACGACCACGTGCAGCCGGGCCAGCACGGACTCGCCGATCATCGCGCTGTAGTCGAGCGACCTGCCGCCGAGCGCCTTGAGCAGCACCTCCTGCATCTTCAGCCGCACCTTGGTGGTGTAGCGGTCGCGTGGCAGGTAGATCAGGCAGGAGATGTAACGGCCGTAGTCGTCGCGCCGCAGGAACAGCTTGACCTGCTTGCGCTCGCGCAGCCGCAGCACGCCGAGCGCGATCGGCAGGAGCTGGGAGACCGAGGTCTGGAACAGCTCGTCGCGCGGGAACGTCTCCAGGATCTCGATGAGGTCCTTGCCGTCGTGGCTGTCGGGCGAGTGGCCGGCGGCGTTGAGCACCTCGGCCAGTTTGCGCCGCAGCACCGGGATGCGGGAGATCGACTCGTTGTAGGCCACGTGGGTGAACAGGCCGAGGAAGCGGCGCTCCCCGATGACCTCGCCCTCGGGCGAGAACAGCTTGACCCCGATGTAGTCGAGGTAGGTCGCCCGGTGGACGGTCGCCCGGCTGTTGGCCTTGGTGATGATCAGGAGCTGCTTCTCGCGGGCCTTGGCGCGCACCTCCGCGGGCAGCGCGGAGAAGCTGTCCGAGCCGACCTTGTCGTCGCGCAGGATGCCGAGCGCGGCCCCGGGCAGGGCCTTCAGCATCTCGCCCTGGTCGGTGTGCTCCAGCCGGTACTCGCGGTAGCCGAGGAAGGTGAAGTGCCCGTCGGCGAGCCAGCGCAACAGGTCGAGGCTGTCCTCGACCTCGGCGGGCTCCAACGGCGGCGGGTTCATGCTGAGGTCTTCGGCCGTCTGGACGGCCAGCGCCCGCATCTTCCTGAAGTCCTCGACCGCGTACCGCACGTCGGCCAGCACCCGCAGCAGGTCGGCCTCGACGCGCCTGAGCACCGCGGGGTCGGCCTGCCGGTCGATCTCGATGTGGATCCAGGACTCGACCAGCATCTGGCCGGTGACGTCCTCCTGGCCGCGGCCGAGCATCCGGCCCGTCATGTCGCGGCGTACCCGCATCTGGGGGTGGACCACCAGGTGGACGCCGATGTCGTGCCGGTCGAGCTCCATGGTGACCGAGTCGACGAGGAACGACATGTCGTCGGTGACCACCTCGACGACCGAGTGCCCCGGGTCCCAGCCGTTCTCCTCCAGCGTGGGGGTGTAGGCGCGGACCACGGCCCGGCCTTGGGGGCGTACCTCGGCGAGCTGTCGCTGGGACATCGCCGGGCCGTACACGTCGACGGGGTTGCGGTCGAGCAGGTCCTCGGGTGCGACATGGCGGTAGTAGAACCGCAGGAAGGAGAGGGCCTCCTCCGCGCTCATGTGCTCGCTGCCGACCGCGCAACTCTCCGCGGCTCTTTGCAGCAGCTCATCCTTGGCCTCGTCGAGCGGCATTTCGCTCTCACTCCTTTGTGAGGGTTTGCCATGGCTGTTCATAGCCAGGCTCTTCGTTCCCATGGCAAGGGGAAGTAGTGCAGACGCGTACGTCCGCGGAGACAGGGGACACCGGCCGGGCCACGCGTGCCCGGCCCGGTGCGGATCCGCCGATACGGGGGAACGGGCGCATCACCGTCGATGCCCACCGAACACCTCCCCCTGAACACCCGGCCTGATTCCGGGCGTACGCCTCGCCGTACCGATATCACCCGAAAAGGGCATAGACGTCAACGTGACATCGACATGGGGGGATCATCGCCGGAGGCCGAGGGGACGTTCTTGAGGTCGTCGAGCCGGTCGGGAAGCTCGGCCAGCTCCACGAGCTCGGCCTGACACCGCTCGCATGCGTCGAGGTGGCGCTCGAACGCCTCGTGCTCCTCATCGTCGAGGACACCGAGGGCGTAGGCGGCCACCCCGTCGTGCATCAGCCGGCTACCCCCTTGTCCCGCAGCTGTTCGCGGAGAGCCCGGATCCCGTAGTAGAGCCGGGACTTCACCGTGCCCGGCGGTATCCCCAGAATCTCCGCCGCCTCACTTATCGTACGGTCTCGGAGGTAGGTCTGCTCAATGACTTCGCGGTGTTCGTCGGACAGGCTGCGCAGCGCGTCGGCGACCACGATCGCCGAGAGGGCGCGCTCGGAGCCGTCCGGCACTGACATCTGGTCGACCTCGGGCGGCTCGACCTCGTGAGGCCGGGCGCTCTTCCGTCGACGTCCATCGATAACGATGCGGCGGGCCACTGTCAGCAGCCACGCCCATAAAAGGCTTGGTTCCCATTGCAGTCTTGCCGAGTTACGCCAGGCCCTGACCAGCGTCTCCTGTACGACGTCCTCAGCCCATTGCAGATCGTTACCAGTCGATTTGCGTACGTGGCGCAGCAGAGGGCCGCCGAACTCCTGGTAGAGCACCGCGATGCGATGTTCCGCCTCGGCATCCGCACTCTCGAACCTGCCGTCGAGGTGACCTAGCACGGGGCACATCTTTACACCTTCGTTATGCGTCCGGCAGCCACTCCGATAACTCCAGTTATTTCTAACTATCTCCGGTCATGGCTGAACCTGATGGTGTAAGCCCGCGTACCTCCCACCATGCAACGGCTTCGTGCGGCGAGACCCTCATGCCCGGCGGCTCCGTGGTGGCCGCCCGCCGCCGCCGAGGCGGTCGAAACGAGGAGACAACCATGAGGAGAACTGGGCGCATGGCCGCGGCCATGTCCGCTCTTGCCGTGGCGGCGGGGAGCCTGGTGTCCGCCGCCGTCATCGGGGTGGTGCCGGCGCGGGCCGACCTCTGCGACCCGGCCCAGGCCAGCCAGGAGAACGCCCGTCGCCAGGGCGACCGCGCCCCCGACCAGCAGGTCCCTGACCAGCAGGCGCCGGACCAGCAGGCCCCCGACCAGCAGGCGCCGGACCAGCAAGCGCCCGACCAGCAGTTCCCCGACCAGCAGGCCCCTGATCAGCAGGCGCCCGACCAGCAGGTGCAGGGCGGCGGGATCGGGCTGCGCGACCCCGCGCAGTCGCCGGATCCGGAGGAGTCCACCGGCCTGTTCAGACGCAACCGCTCGCCCCGGACCCCCACCCCGGAGGCACCCCAGAACCCCGACCAGAACTCCCAGGACCCCCAGAACCCTCAGGACCCGCAGAACCCCCAGGACCCCCAGAATCCCCAGGACCCGCAGGACCCCGGCGACCAGTCGTCGGACCAGCGCGGACGGCCGACCAGGACCGCCTCCCCCTCCCCCACGGCCACCCAGGACGACGACTGTCGGAATCTGGGCCCGTTCGTCGAGGACTTCGTGGACATCCGCCAGGTGCAGCCTCTGAGGCTCGACGCCGGCATCGGCAGGAACGGCTCACGCGGCACATTCGTCGCTCAATGCGGCACCAATCGCAATGGCCACAACAACCCCGACAATTTCATCGTGGCCCCCGGCGTGAGCAACGGCGCCCACCACCTCCACGACTATGTGGGCAACCTGTCCACGGACGGCTTCTCCACCGACGAGAGCCTGGCCGCCGCCGACACCACCTGCCGCGCAGGGGATAAATCCACTTACTTCTGGCCGGTTCTCCGTGACCGTAAAGTGGACGCGAACGCCCAGGACCCCGACGGCAACGTGGGCCAGGTGATCCGCGCCCGTGCGGTGACCCTGCAGTTCCGGGGCAACGCGACCTCCAGGGTCGTCGCGATGCCGAGGTTCCTACGGCTGATCACCGGCGACGCCAAGGCCGGGACGAACGGCGCGGCCAACGCGCGGGCCCGCTGGACCTGCACAGGATTCACAAATCGCATAAGTCCCGATAAATATCCGCTTTGCCCGCGCGGAAGTCAGGTTCTTCGTATTCTGGATTTCCCCAGCTGCTGGGACGGTCAGAACACCGACAGCGCCAATCACCGCACGCACGTGGGCTTCCCCGGGCAGAACGGCGCTTGTCCGCAAGGCACCAGGGCGATTCCGCAACTGCGCATGATCCTCGCCTACACAGTTCCACAGGGTCCGTCGTTCGCCGTGGACGCGTTCCCTGAACAGAAGCACAACCCGGTTACCGACCACGCGGATTTCGCCAACGTCATGCCCGATCGGCTGATGCAGTTCGTCGTCTCGTGCATCAACCGGGGGCGCCGCTGCTGACACGTCCCCATCAGCCTTCCGAGTCGTACCCTCACCCGACCTTGGAGGGAAACAGATGCTCCACAGACGACACCCCCGGCACGCCCCCACAAAGCTGGACACAAGGAACGTCCGGCTGGGGGCGAGCGCCTCGTTGACCGCCGTCCTGTTGTCGGTGTTCGCGCTGGCCAGGACCGAACGCGGCGTCGCGCTGCTCGGCCGGGGAGTCAGTTTCCTAGAGTTCTACGCGGGCGTGTTCGCCCTGGTGCTGCTGACCGCGACGGTCGCGCTCGGCCTGCTCACCACCGAACGCGTGTTCCTGTCCCCGCCCAACCGGGTCAGGGCGCAGCTCGCGCACCGGGCCACCGCCCTCATCGGCCTGGCCTACCTGGTCACGCACATCGTCCTCATGGTCGGCCTGGGACACGCGCCGCCGGGGGCCGCGGTCGTGCCGGTCGCCGGGCTCTACGTGGGGTTCGGCGCGCTCGCCTTCGACCTCATGATCGTGGCGGTGGTCACGGGCATGCTCCGAGGCCGCTTCGCCGTACGCGGCACGCCGTGGTTGTGGCGGCTGCTGCACTCGGCCGCCTACCTGGCCTGGCCCATCGCGATCATGCACGGGCTGACGGCGGGCCGCTCGCCGGCCGGCTGGGTGGCCTGGTCGTACGTGGCGTGCCTGGCCGCGGTCGGTTCGGCGCTGGTCGTGCGCGTGCTGGCCACGTTGCGCAGGCCGCCCGTCGTACCGGAGAGGGTCGAGGCGCCCGTCGTGACGGCCGGGGTCGCGGCGGACGTGCCCGTCGAGCGGCCGCGTGCCACGGCGGCAGCGGCGGCGGCCACCGCCGGGGCGCCGGCAGACGCGCTGGTGAGCCTGGCCGACGCGCGACGCAGGTACCGGGAGGCCGGATGAGCCCGCGCCGTGTGACCTCAGGGAGCCGGTCGTGATCCCGCACCGGGTGCCGCGCGTGCTGCGGATGGGTCCGGCGCGGCTGACCGCCGGGCTCGATCACTGCCGGCGGCTCGACCTGCCCGCGCACCGGACGCTGCACGGCGAACCGCGCCCGCGCGAGCTGGCCGAGCTCATCTCCATGGTGAACGAGGTGGACATGCGCGGACGGGGCGGCGCCGCCTTCCCGTTCGGGCGCAAGCTGCGGGCCGTGGCGGACGCGGCGGGCACCGGCGAGAGCGTGGTGCTGGTCAACGGCGCCGAGGGCGAGCCGGCCAGCTCCAAGGACGCCATGCTGCTCACCCGCAACCCGCACCTCGTGCTGGACGGCGCCATCCTGGCGGCGGAGGCCCTGGGCGCCCGAGAGGTGGTCGTGGCCACCGTCGCGGGCGAGGTGGCCGAGTCGTCCGTGTCGGCCGCAGTGGCCGAACGCCGGGCCGCGAACGTGTCGGGCGGTTCGGAGAGCCGCATCCCGATCCGGGTGGTCGGGCTGGCGGAGAGGTTCATCAGCGGGGAGGGCGGTGCGCTCGTCCGCGGCGTGAACGGTGAGGAGGCCATCCCGCCGGGAAGGAAGCGGCGGGCCGCGACGAGCGGCGTGGACGGGCTGCCGACCCTGCTGTCCAACACCGAGACCTACGCGCAGTTCGCGCTGCTGGCCGAGTACGGCCCCGAGAAGTACGCCGAGGTGGGCACCAGCAAGGAGCCCGGCACGATCCTGCTCACGGTGAGCGGCGGCGCGGCCAACGGCGCGGTGATCGAGGCGCCGACCGGCGTCCTGCTGGCCGACGTCCTCGCGCTGTGCGAGGCCGAGGCCGGGGACGGCGTGCTGGTCGGCGGCTACCACGGCGCGTGGCTGTCGGCCGAGGTGGCCAGGTCCGCGGTGATCTCGCGGGAGGGCATGAAGCTGGCCGGGGCCACGCTGGGGGCCGGGATCATCGTGCCGCTCGGCGACGCCACCTGTCCCCTGGGCGAGGCGGCCAGGGTGGCATCGTACCTGGCCGCCGAGTCGGCCGGGCAGTGCGGTCCCTGCCGCCTGGGGTTGCCCGACGTGGCGCGGGCGCTGTGCGCGATCGCCGAGGGCACGGGCTCCGTGGACGCCGTACGCCGGTGCGTGCGGGCCGTCGAGCGGCGTGGCGCGTGCTTCCACCCGGACGGCACGGCCAAGTTCGTGCTGTCGGCGCTGGACGCGTTCGAGAGCGAGATCGCGCTCCACCTGGAGCACGGCTCGTGCGGCCGGCCGGTGCGCGGCGTGCTGCCGATGCCCGAGCCCGAGGTGGAGCCCGAGTACCGGCTGGAGGTGGACTGGACCCGCTGCCAGGGGCACGGACTGTGCGCGCACCTGCTGCCGGAGTTCGTGGACCTGGACGACTACGGGTTCCCGTCGTTCAGGAACGTGCCGGGATGGATGGTCAAGGACGCGCGGCGGGCGGTCGAGATGTGCCCGGCGCTGGCGTTGCGCATCGCCCAGACGAACGGGGACGGGCCGAAACCGCCCATGTCGCCGCTTCGGCTGGTCAAGGACGGCGTGTTGAGGAAGGCCCCGGGGCTGACGCGGGTGGGGGCCGGTCAGAACATCTTTGGATTCGGAGGGACGGCGGGGTGATTTTTGCAGTGATGGAGTTGTGACCAACTTGTCCGGAGATCCACGCGTCTCATCGATCGGTTCGACACGACCGACGGGGGACGACCATGGACCGCCGCGACTTTCTCCGCCTCACCGCGCTCGCGCCGCTGGCACTCGCCGCCGACGCGAGGACGCCCGGCGCACCGGCCACCGGTGCGCGAACGTCCGGCTTCGGATTGTCCGGCGCTGAGGTGTCCGGCGCTGAGGTGTTCGGCGTCGGGGCGGCCGGCGCGGGGCGGTCGGCGCCGCCGCCGGACTGGGCGCGGCTGCGCAGGCAGCTCGCCGGCACGCTGGTGCTGCCCGGCGACTCCGGGTACGACAGCGCCCGCCGCCTGTTCAACCCGGCCTACGACCGGATCAGGCCGGGCGGCGTGGCGTACTGCGCGAGCCCGGCGGACGTCTCGGCGTGCCTGGCGTTCGCGCGCGCGACCGGCGTCGCGGTCACCGCCCGCTCCGGCGGCCACTCCTACGCGGGCTGGTCCACCGGCACCGGCCTGGTGATCGACGTGTCCCGGATGAACGCGGTCTCCTACGCCTCCGGCCGGGCCACGGTCGGGGCGGGCGCCAAGCTGATCGACGTCTACGACCGGCTGGCCCGGCACGGCGTGAGCATCCCGGCGGGCTCGTGCCCCACGGTCGGGATCGCCGGGCTGACGCTGGGCGGCGGCCTCGGCGTGGTGTCGAGGAAGTACGGGCTCACCTGCGACACCCTGGAGTCCGTCCGCGTGGTCACGGCCGACGGCCGCCTGCTGACCGCGGACGCCACCCACCACTCCGGCCTCTACTGGGCCTGCCGCGGCGGTGGCGGCGGCAACGTCGGCATCGCGGTCTCCTTCACCTTCCGCACCCACGCCACGCGCGACCTCACCGTGTTCTTCCTGCACTGGCCGTGGTCGAAGGCGGGGGCCGCGGTGCGCGCCTGGCAGTCGTGGGGCCCGTCCGCGCCGGACGAGCTGTGGTCGTCGCTGCACCTGACGCGCGCGGAACGCGGCCTGGACGTGCTCGTCGTCGGCACGTACGAGGGCCCGAAGGCGTCACTGGACCGCCTGCTCGCCCCGCTGGTCGCGCGGATCGGCACGCCGTCGTCGAGGTCCGTGCGGACCACGTCGTACCGGGAGGCGATGATGATCATGGCGGGATGCGCCTCGCGGTCGGTGGAGCAGTGCCGCCGGACGCCGAGGGAGGCGTTCGCCGCCAAGTCGCACCTGGCCTACGCCAAGCTCCCGGCCGACGGCGTCCGGAGGCTGGTGGACGGGGTGGCGCGCGGCGGACGGCACTCCGTGTTGCTGGACGCGCTCGGCGGCGCGGTGGGCCGGGTGAAGCCGGCCGCCACGGCGTTCCCGCACCGGGCCGCGCTCTACAGCGTGCAGTACTACGCGGAGGGCACGGACCGGACATGGCTGCGCGGGCTGCACGGCGAGATGACCCCCCACTTCGGCGAGCACGCCTACGTGAACTACATCGATCCCGACCTGACCGGCTGGCGCGGCGCCTACTACGGCCCCAACGCCGCCCGCCTGGCCGAGGTGAAGTCGACCTACGACCCCGACCGGCTGTTCCGCCTGCCGCAGGGCATCTGACCTACTTCTCCCGCACGTAGACGGGCTCGCCGATCTTCACCATGTCGAACAGCCGCTTCGAGGTGGGCAGCGGCAGCCGGACGCACCCGTGCGAGGCGGGCCGCAGCGGCACCTTGGACGAGCCGTGCATGGCGATGCCCCCGACGAAGTAGAGGGAGTCGTACATCGTGCCCAGCGGCCCCTCGGTCCAGCCCGGCGCGCGGCTGGTGACGTGGAAGTCGCCGGTCGGGGTGATCGCGTTGCCGCAGTGGCCGTTCTCGCAGTAGCTGACCCGAGCGCCCGTCGAGACGTGCGAGACGAGCGCCGGGCGGCGGTGACGGTAGACGACGAGGAGCTGGTAGCGCAGGTTGATCTCGACCCGGTCGGCCTCGCCGTTCGGGACCAGCGGCTTCATCCGCACCGGACGGTCGAAGGCCCGCCACACCTCTGGTCCAACCGCGCCCTGGGGACGCAGGTGCCGGTGCTTCTGGAAGGCCCACACGCCGAACTTGGTCTGCTCGTCGTAGACGCCGTTGATCCTGCCGTAGTAGTAGCCGTTCCGGTGCAGCCGCTCCTGGAGGCGTCTGACGGTCTCGCCGCGGTCGCCCGGCCGCAGCACGACCTCCGTGCCAGGCCCGGTCGTGCCACGCCCAGTAGTGCCGCGCCCGGCCGTGTCGCGCCCGGCCGTGTCGCGCCCGGCCGTGTCGCGCCCGGTAGTGCCAGGCCCAGTCGTGTCGGGCCCGGTCGTGTCGGGCCCAGTCGCGCCGGGCCCAGCGGTGCCGGGCACAGCCGTGTCCGCCACGGCGGGCGCACCGGCCAGGAAGGGAAGCCCACCACACCCGAGAGCGGCAAAAACAACCGCTCTCCGAACCTTTGTGATCATAGGTCAACGCCTACCCAGATCACCAACAATTCACGACACTGGTAAATCACACTAAAAACCGGCATATCGCTTTTATGCGACAACAAAGTCAAAGCTTTAGCGGCGTCTTGGGCAAGCAGAGAAGGGGGCGACCAAGAAAAGGCGGATGCGCCATGGACGCATCCGCCTTTCCTCCAGAGGCCGGGGAGTGAGCTGCGCGTTCACCCACCCGGACCTCTGTTCACCCCTCCGAACAGCCCCAACCTTAGCCAAGCCGAAGCCCGGAACGCACACCGTTCGGCAAAACCTTTCCGGAGAAAATCGGGGGCAGGCAAAAAACGAGTCGCGCGAGCGTCAGCACGGGTGGAAGTATGCCGAGATATGCGTAACTGGCCGCTCTTCGAGCTCTCCATCACCACGCCGCGACTGGAACTGCGGCACCCCACCCTCGACGACCTCGACGAACTGGCCGACCGGGCGGCCGAGGGTGTCCACGACGCCGGCTTCATGCCGTTCCTGCGCCCGTGGTCCGAGGCGGCCCCGGCCGAGCGGGTACGCCGTACGGTCCAGTACCACTTCAGGAGCTGGGCCGAGTTCACCGCCGACGACTGGTCGGTGGAACTGGTCGCGGTGCACGAGGGCCAGGTGGTCGGCACCCAGGGCATCACCGCGACGAGCTTCCCCGTGGCCCGGCAGGTCAAGACGGGCTCCTGGCTGGGGCGGCGCTTCCAGGGCCTCGGCATCGGCACGGAGATGCGCAGGGCCGTCCTGCACTTCGCCTTCGCCGGGCTCGGCGCGCGGCACGCCGTGACGGAGGCGTTCGAGGACAACCACGCCTCGCTGGCGGTGACGAGGAAGCTCGGCTACCGCGACGACGGCGTCACCGTGCACGCGCGCAAGGGCGAGCCGGTCGTCACCCGGCGCTTCCGCATGGCCCGCGAGGACTGGTCGCCGTCGCCCGACATCGAGATCCACCACCTGGACGCCTGCCTGCCCCTGTTCGGCCTGGAGCCCTGAGCATCCGCCGTCGCTACGGCCTGAAGTGCCGCAACACCTCCGGGTTCGCCATGGCGTCGGGGTTGGCCGCCTCCTCGACGGGCGTGCCGAGCAGGATCTTGCGTACGGGCACCTCCAGCTTCTTGCCGGACAGCGTCCGGGGGATGCCGGGCACGACGCGGATCTCGTTCGGCACGTGCCGGGGCGACAGCTCCTGGCGAAGGGCCGCGCACAGGGCGCGTTCGAGCTGCTCGCCGAACTCGGCGCCCTCGGCGAGGGTGACGTAGAGCAGCAGGCGGCCCTCCTGGCCGAGCTGGCCGGTGTCGATCACCAGGCTGTCGGCGATCTCGTCGAACCGCTCCACGACCCGGTAGAACTCGCTGGTGCCCATGCGCACGCCGCCGCGGTTGAGTGTCGAGTCGGAGCGGCCGTAGATGACGCAGCCGCCGTCCTCGTTGATCTTGATCCAGTCGCCGTGCCGCCACACGCCGGGGTAGACGTCGAAGTAGCTCTCGAAGTAGCGCCGCCCGTCGGGGTCGTTCCAGAACATCACCGGCATCGAGGGCATCGGCCGGGTCAGCACCAGCTCGCCCACCTCGCCGACCACCGGCTCGCCCTTGGGATCGTACGACTCCACCTTCGCCCCCAGCGACCGGCACGGGATGATCCCCGCCCTGATCGGGTGCAGCATCGTGGCCCCGACGAACCCGGTGCACACGTCGGTGCCGCCGGAGAACGACCCGATCGGCGTACCGGGCAGCTCGGCGGCGACCCACTCGAACCCCTCGGGCGGCAGCGGCGAGCCCGTCGAGCCGATGCCGCGCAGCCGCTCCAGCCCGGTCGGCCGGATCCCCTCCTTCAGCGAGGCCATGATGTACGGCGCCCCCACCCCGAAGTACGTCACCTGCTCCTGGGCGGCGATCCGCCAGAGCGCGGCGGACGAGGGATGCGTGGCCGAGCCGTCGTAGAGCACCGGCGTGGCCCCCACCAGCAGGGCGCCGATGAGGTAGTTCCACATCATCCAGCCCGTGGTGGTGTACCAGAAGAACACGTCCTCCTCGCCCAGGTCCTGGTGGAAGGCGAGCGACTTGAGGTGTTCGAGCAGCACGCCGCCGTGCCCGTGCACGATCGGCTTGGGCAGCCCGGTCGTGCCGCTGGAGTAGAGGATCCACAGCGGGTGGCCGAACGGCACCCGGTCGAACTCCAGCGGCCCCGCCTCGGCCCGCAGCCCCTCCCAGCCGATCACCTCGCCGTGCGGCACCGAACGCGTGTGCGCGGCACCGGGCTCGGCCTGCTGGGGGGCGCGGCCGTCGCCGGCCGCCGACAGGTAGGGGATCCAGACCGTGGCGCGCAGCGTGGGCAGCTCGGCGGCGATCTCGTTGACGGCGTCGGAGCGGTCGTAGGTCTTGCCGTTGTAGCGGTAGCCGTCGACCGCGATGAGCACCTTGGGCTCGATCTGCTTGAACCGGTCGACGATGCTCGGCACCCCGAAGTCGGGCGAGCCGGCCGACCAGATCGCGCCGAGCGAGGCGGTGGCGAGGAAGGCGATCAGGGCCTGCGGGATGTTCGGCAGATAGCCGGCCACGCGGTCGCCCCTGGTGACGCCGAGCCGGGCCAGGCCGGCGCGGACGCGGGCCACCTCGTCGCGCAGCTCGGCGTACGTCAGCTCCTGGCGGGCGCCGTCCTCGGAGACGAAGACCAGGGCGGTGCCCTCGGTACGCCGCAGCGCGTTCTCGGCGTAGTTGACCGAGGCTCCCGCGAACCAGGTCGCGCCGGGCATCTCGCCCGACAGCACCGGCCCGTCACCGCGCTCCCCGATGACGTCGAAGTAGTCCCAGACCGACGTCCAGAAGTCCTCAGGACGGTCGACGGACCACTGCCACACCTCCTCGTAGCTCGCTCCGGACCGTCCCAGCCACTCCAGGTAGCGGGTCAGCTTGGCGGCGGCCACGACCTCGTCGGTCGGCTCCCAGAGAAGCGCACCTTCAGCAACCATGTGCCCCATCCTGTCGCCCGGTAGGTGGAAAGTCATACCTGACCTCCCACATAACTTGCTACCTCCTCAGGTGGTCCACCGCCATACGCGCCGCCGTGCCGATCACCGCGTCGGCGCGCGGCTGGATGACCGCCGTGCTGGACGAGCGGGTGAACACCGCCACCGCGTACCGGCCGCCGTCGGGGTACTCGACCACGCCGACCTCGGTGCGCAGCGTCGGCAGCGACCCGGTCTTGCCGCCGACCTCGACGTCGTCGTACGGGAAGCCCGAGGCCAGCCGGTGGGGCCACACCTGCATGTTGAGCACGGCGCGCATCCAGGAGCAGGACTCCGGCGTGGCGGCCTCGTCCCGCCAGATCATGGAGAGCAGGCGGGTCATCTCGCGGGGGGTGCTGCGGTTCGTCCGCGCCGGGTCGAGCACCCGCAGGCGGGAGATGTCGTCGGGATCCAGGTACGGCCACCCGTGGCCGGTGTCCAGCTCCATGGACTCGAACAGGGCCCGGCCGCTCTGCCGCAGCCGGGTGCCGTCGAGGCCGAAGGCGTCCAGCATGGTGTTGACCGCCTCCATGCCCACCCGGTCGAGCAGCACGTCGGCGGAGGTGTTGTCGCTCACCGCCATCATCAGGTACGCCAGGTCGCGCAGCGACATCGTCACGTCGTCGAGCATGGCCGACAGGCCCGTGGGCCCCGAGACCCGCCGGTCGGCCGTGACGGTCGTCGGGGCCGTCGCGTCCAGCAGCCCGGCGTCGGCCTGCCGGCAGAACTCCACCAGCAGCGGCAGCTTGAACACCGACGCCAGGGGCACCGGCTCGTCGGCGTCGTGCCCGGCCTCCCGCCCTGAGTCGATGTCGCAGGCGTGCAGCCAGCCGGTGACCCCGGCCATCCGGAACAGCGCCGCGTAGTCGGGATCGCTCATGCCAGCATCCCCGGCCTCCGGCTGATCCGCCGCGCGGGCGCGGCGCCCTCGTCGGTCATCCCGGCGCTCTCCTTCAACGTGCGTACGGCAACGGCCGAGAACTCGGCCACCCAGTCCTTCCTCGTGCCCGTCGCCGTTCGCCAGGCGGTGGAGACCCGGCACGCGATCGGCGAGCCTAGCAGCGGCCGCCACGCCAGCCCAGGGACGTCCGCCTTCGGCCCGAACGCCACCGCCTGGCCCGCGAGCACCAGGCCGAGCCCGGCGCCCTGGTGCACCTGGGCGGGGACGTAGCCGTGCCGGCGGCACTCGGCCAGCGTCTCTGCGTGCCAGCCCGGCTCGCCCTCCTTGGGCGGCATCAGCAGCTCGCGCCCGGCCAGCTCGGTCAGGTGCACCTCGCCGGCCTCGGCCAGCGGGTCGTCCCCGGCCAGCAGCACGCCCTGGGGCTGCACGAGCACCTGGCCGAAGTCCAGGCCGGGGGCGGCGACCGGATGGCGGACGAGCCCGACGTCGATCGTGCCCTCGGCCAGCGCGGACACCTGGTGGGCCGTCCAGATCTCGGCGGGGACGAGCCGTACGTCCGGATTCGCCGCCCGGAAGCCCGCGACCAGGGCGGCGATCACGGAGGCGGCCAGGTCGGGCGGGACCCCGATCTTGAGCACGCCGCCGTCGCCGTGGCGGGCCAGCTCGCGCAGCCGCTCGACCCTGGCCACGATCTCCCGGGACTCGCCGAGCAGCAGCCGCCCGGCCTCGGTCAGGCGCACCTGGCGGGCGGACCGGTCGAAGAGCGGCACGCCGAGCTCCTCCTCCAGGCGCTTGATGCGCTGGCTGAGCGGCGGCTGGGCCATGCCGAGGCGGATCGCGGCGTTCCCGAAGTGCAGTTCCTCCGCCACCACGACGAAGTAGCGGAGATGCCGGACCAGGTCCATGACCAGCCACTATATCCAGATTTATATCTATGTAGCCGTCATATCAATATTGGACGGGACGTCTCACTGTCTGGTGTCCTCAGGCCATGGCATCACAAACGGGGGCCCTGTACGGGCGACTTCGGCCGGAGGAGCCGCGCCGCCGACGGCGGCGCAGGTGGCCGCTGGTCCTGGCAGTCCTTCTCGTGCTGGTAGTGGCGGCGGGGGCCACCATCTGGCTGTTGCGGACGGAAGGCTCACCCGAGCAGACGACCGACGAATACCTCTCGGCCTGGTCCGTCAAGGACTATGCGAAGATGCGCCGGCTCGTCGCCGACCCGCCCACCGACTTCGAGGCCTGGCACCGGCGTTTCAGCACCGACCTCAAGGTCGAGCAGGCCACCTTCTCCCGCTCCCGGTCGACCGGCCCCTTCGCCGACGACGGCCCGGACGACGACGGCTACCTGGGCTTCAACGTCAACCTGCAAGGCCGCCGGGACTGGAAGTACAGCAGCCGGCTCAAGGTGGTCGAGCAGGACGGCGCGTGGAAGGTCGCCTGGACCCCGGCCGTCCTCCATCCCCAGCTCAAGAAGGGCCTCTCGCTGCGCCTGGTCGCCCAGAAGCGCGACGCGGTGAGCGTCCGGGCCGCCGACGGCACCGAGATCGGCGGCGCGGACGCCCCCGGCTCGGTGCAGCAACTGGTGGAGGGCATCAAGCAGACCTACCCCGACCGCTTCAACGGGAGCGGCGACTCCATCATCGGCCTCTACAAGGGCGACGAGCTGGTCGAGACGCTGGTCAAACCGGGCGGCACCGAGCCGCTCACCACCACGATCGACCTGAAGGTGCACGAGGCGGGGGCCGCGGCGCTCGAAGGCGTGACCAAGCCGGCCTCGCTGGTGGCGTTGCGCGCCTCGACCGGCGAGATGCTGGCCGTCGTCAACAAGCCCGGCGGCTTCAACCGGGCGCTGCTGGGCAAGTATCCGCCCGGCTCGACGTTCAAGGTCGTCACGGCCTCGGCGCTGGTCGCGGACGGGGTCGAGCCCGCCAAGACGGTCACCTGCCCGGCCGAGAAGAACATCGGCGGCTTCCCCTTCCACAACGCCGGCTTCAAGGACTACGGCACGCTCTCCTTCCAGGACGCCTTCGCGCACTCGTGCAACACCACGTTCGGCGAGATGAGCGTGGCCGAGCTGAACGGCGGCAGGCTGGCCGAGGTGGCCAGGAGCTTCGGCTTCGGCACCGCGATCAACCCGGGCGTGCCCGCCGTGCGGGCCGAGTTCCCCGACCCCAAGGACGACACCGACCTCGCCTCGGCCTCCATCGGCCAGGGCCGGGTGCTGGCCAGCCCGCTCAACATGGCCTCCGTCGCCGCCGCCATCGCCTCGGGCGCCTGGATCCCGCCGCGGATCGTGCCCAAGGGGATGGTCTCCGACGACCGCCCGCGCCCGCTGGAGCGCGGCGTGGTCTCCGCCCTGCGCAAGCTCATGCCCGCCGTCGTCACGGACGGCACCGCCAAGGCCGCGCACTTCCCCGCGGGCACCGCGGGCAAGACCGGGACGGCCGAATACGGCTCGGGCAAGGAGCCGCCCGCGCACTCGTGGTTCATCGGCTACAAGGGGGACGTGGCGTTCGCGGTGGTCGTGGAGGGCGGCGGCGCCGGCTCGGCCGTGGCGGCCCCCGTCGCGGCCCGTTTCCTCACCGCCCTGCCCTGATCCACCGCACGGGGGCGTAGGTCGGCAGGGCGGAGCAGGCGGGTCAGCCGGCCTTGCGGTCCAGGGGGGAGGTCAGGCCGTTCACGGCGGCCACCACCTCCGAGGCGTCGGACAGGTCCGGCAGCACCAGGTCGGCGCCCGCCTCCCGCAGCTCGGCGGCCGTGGACCGCCCGGAGGCGACCCCGATCACGGCGGCCCCGCCGATCCTGGCCGCCTGCACGTCACGCGTGGAGTCGCCGATCACGACCGTGTTGGCCGCCGTGAACGGCGTGCCCAGCCGCTGCTTGGCCCTCCCCTGGGCGACCTGCAGCAGCGTCGCCTTGGGGTAGACCTCCTCGCCGTAGCCGCCGAGCTCGAAGTCGACGTACTTGTCCAGCCCGAACGCCTTGAGCTTGTGCACGGCGTTGCCCTTGATCGTGCCGGTCAGCACCGACTGCACGACGCCGTCGAGCCGGGCCACCGTCTTCAGCGCGCTCTTGGCGCCCGGCATCATCCGGCCCTCCTTGGCCAGCCGGCCGCGCCGGTCGGCGAAGGCGAGGGCGAGCGCGGCCAGGAACCGGGGCAGGTGGTCGTCCTCGGCCTGGATCCCGTTGACGGCCAGCGTCTCGAAGACGATCTCGGAGTCGGGGCGGCCCAGCGGCGGCACGAGCTTGACCAGCGGCCGGCCGGTCACGGCGCGGAACGCCTCGGCGTAGGCGTCCCGGGTCACGATGGCGACGTCGACCAGGGTGAGATCGACGTTCCAGAGCACAAGGCGGTTGATGGCGACCTCCTGAGGGGTTACCGGCAAGGGTACGGCCGCCGCCCGCCCGGGGGCTTCCCCCGAGGCGGATCCGGCATGCCCCTCAGGCGTACTGGAGCGCCTGGGCGAGCGTGTCCACCACGGGCAGGCCGGTGCCCTCCAGCTCGGCCCGCGAGGTCATGCCGCCGGTGTAGAGCACCGCCCGCGCACCCACGTGCCGCGCGGCGAGCCCGTCGTCGACGCTGTCGCCGATCACCAGGATCTCGCCGGGATCGACGTCGAGGGCCTGGATGTGCGTGGTCATGTGCACGGCCTTCTCGCCCCCCGTGCTCCCGACCAGCCCGTCGACCCGGGTGAAGTGCCGGGTGATGCCGAAGGACTCGACGATCGGCACCAGATGGGCGTGGGGGGCCATCGAGCACAGCGACTGGGTGCCGGCCCAGCCGCCGAGCACCACCTCGGCGTCGGGGGCCAGGCCGCAGGCGGCGCTCAGCCTGAAGTAGTGCTCATGGAACCCGTCGTCCAGCAGTTCCCACTCCCCCTCGGCGAGCGGCCTGCCGAGCAGGCGCTCGTAGGCGACCCAGATGGGGCGGGTGTAGACCGCGCGGAACCCGTCGGCGGTCAGTTCGGGCAGCGCGTACGGCTTGAAGAGGGCGTTGGTGGCACCTACGACGGCCTCGACGTCGTGAAAGAGCGTCCCGTTCCAATCCCAGATGATGTGTTTTGTCATGTCCCATCAAGCTTATTCTGAACGCAGCAGGTCCGGGATCTCCTGGGTGGCATACCACATGAGCTCATGGGCCTCCGCGCCGTCGACCGTGAACCGGGCGTCGTCGTCGCCGTCGTCGGAGGCGGGCAGCGCCTCGACGGCGGCCTCGATGTCGGCGGCGGCGTCATGGTCGTCGATGTGCACCGCGGCCACCTTCGCCATCGGGACGGCCGCGGCGAGCCGCACGCGGGCCCGCTCCTCCAGGCCGACGCCGGCCGAGACCGAGCCGTCGGGCACCTCGGCGGCGACCACCACCCGCCTGGGCCCGGCGGCCACGCCGTCGGCGGCCAGCATGCGCAGCGAGGCGCGGGCCGCCTCGGTCAGCGCGACGTACTCCAGTTCCTCGGTGTCGCCCGAGGCGTACCACTCGGTCAGCGCGGGGGTCACCGCGTAACCGGTCAGGGGGGCCGGCCCCAGTTCCCCTGCCTCGACCGCGCGGGCGAGGGCGGGGAGGGTGCACGGCAGATAGACGCGCATCACGAACCTTTCCGAAATCGCAAGGGCACCATCATGCCCGTCGCAGCGTGAGCCGGAGAACGGACTCCAGCTCTGTGAGGGTCGTGTCGGCGTCACGGTGGTGGATTCCGGTGATGCCGAGCGCGCGGGCGGCCAGGATGTTGGCCTCGATGTCGTCGATGAAGACGCACTGCTCGCCGGGCAGTCCGACCTGGTCGAGGGCGTGTCGGAAGATGCGTTCCTCGGGTTTGCGCATGCCGACCTCGCCGGAGATCACGACCGCGTCGAAGAGGCCGTCCCATTCGTGGCGGGGGTAGGTGTTCGACCAGGAGTTAGACAACAAACACGTCTTAACCCCATTTTTCCGTACGTCGCGGAGCATGTCGTACATGGCGTCGACCCGTTCGAACTGCGCGAACATGCGCTCCAGCAGCCCCTCGGCCACCGGCGGCACGCCGTCGACGGTGAGCAGCCGGGCGGCCAGGTCGCGCTCGAAGGCCGGGCCGTCGAGCTCGCCGCGTTCGAGCGCGTGCACGACGTTCTGGCCCTCGCCGCCCTGGTAGGCATGGTCGACCAGCTCGCGCATCACCGAACGGTAGTGCTCGGCGTCGATCCGGTCGGCCGCCAGCCACCGGGCGATGGAGTCGGTCAGGCTGGTCGTGAGCACGCCACCCCAGTCGATGAGCACCCCTGCGACCACGACCGCCTCCTCGCTCGAATCCGGTTCTAGGATAGAACCCCGCGAATCGGCTTTCGCGCCTACCCCGCGGCCCGCACCTCGGCGGCCAGCTTGCGGTGCTCGGGCGACCGCAGCACACCGGCCGCCTCCTGCGCCGACGCGACGGGCGCCGCGGACAGCAGCCCCCTCTTCTGCTTGAGCCTGAGCAGCCGGACGACCGACTGGTCGAGGCGGTCCTCCGAGACGCGCCCCGACTTCACCGCCCCCAGCACCGCCTGGTACGCCTTGCCCAGGTCGTACGGCATGAGCAGCAGGTCGGCCCCGGCCAGCACCGCGCGCACGGCCACCTCGCCGTCGCCGTACTTCTTGCGCACGCCCTCCATGTTGAGCGCGTCGGTGGAGATCACGCCCTTGAAGCCGAGCTTCTGCCGCAGCAGGCCGGTCAGGATGGGCTTGGACAGCGTCGCCGGGTCACCCGACGGGTCGAGCTTGGGGAAGACGATGTGGGCGCTCATCACGGCGTCGACCCCGGCGCCGACGGCGGCCCTGAACGGCGGCGCGTCGATCCGCTCCCACTGGGCCATGGTGTGCTTGATCACCGGCAGGCCGGTGTGGCTGTCGACGGAGGTGTCGCCGTGGCCCGGGAAGTGCTTGGCCGTGGACGCCACCTTGGCGTCGCCGAAGCCCTTGACCGCCGCCGCGACCATCTTCGCCACCGCGGACGGGTCGTTCCCGTAGGCCCGCCTGCCGATGACCGGGTTCCTCGGGTTGATGTTGACGTCGGCGACGGGCGCGAAGTCGAGGTTGACCCCGAGCGCCCGCAGCTCCTCGCCGGTCGCCCTGGCCACGGCCCTGGACATCGCCGGGTCCTTGGTGGCGCCGATCTCGGCCGCGCCCGGGAAGTCGGTCATCAGCGCGGACATGCGGGACACCAGGCCGTTCTCCTGGTCGGTGCCGACCAGCAGCGGGACCTTCTTCGACGCCTCCTGGAGGCCGTTGGTGAGCTTGACGACCTGGGCGGTGGACTTGACGTTCGCCGGGAAGAGGATCACGCCGCCCAGGTGGTAGCGGGCGATCACCTTGGCCGGGGTCTGGGCGCCGTAGCGGGCCTGGTTCTCGCCGGAGACGGTGTCGGCGGCGGTGCCGTACAGGACGGGCATGAAGAGCTGGCCGACCTTCTCCTCCAGGGTCATCCGCCGCAGGGCCCGCAGCACCGGGTCGGCCTCGGCCTGGGGCGGGCTCTGTGGTGTCGTGCTCCCCGCGGGGGTGGTGGCCCCGTCGCTCGCCGGGGCCGCACTCGCCGGGGCGCCACCCCCGCCGCCGCACGCGGTCAGCGCCAACACCAGGAGCCCTGCCGGGCCGATCCGTCTGAACATGCCTTCCAAGGTATCCATGCCGAGGCCCGTCCGAGGCCCGTCCGAGGCCCGTCCGAGGCCCGTCCGAGGCCCGCAGCCCCAAAACGCCCCGTTCACACCCCCAGCGCCGCGAGCCCGGGCAGGTGCGTGCGCGCCACCGCGCGCGCGTTCGCGGCCGTGACCTGGGCCCGCGCGTTGCGCGCCGCCAGCCTGCACTGCTCCAGCGTGTGCGCGGCCAGCGCGGCCCGTACGGCCCCCAGAGCCCCCGCCCCCATCGACAGCGTGGTCGCCCCGAGCCCGACCAGCACGCACGCCAGAGCGGGATCGGCGGCCGCCTCACCGCAGACGCCCACCGGCTTGCCGTGGCCGCAGGACATGGCGATCAGGTCGAGCAGCGCCGGCTGCCACGGGTCCTGGAGCCCGCTCACCGTGCCGAGCTGGCGGTCGGCGGCGAAGGCGTACTGGGCCAGGTCGTTGGTGCCGAGCGAGACGAAGTCCACCATCCCGGCCAGTTGCCCGGCCCGCAGCGCCGCGGACGGGATCTCGATCATGACACCCACCTTGGACAGCCCGCGCGCCCGGCAGGCGTCGGCGAACCATTCGGCCTCCTCGGCCGTAGCCACCATGGGCGCCATCACCAGCAGCTCGGCCGGCGCGTCCTCGGCCGCCGCGGCCAGCGCGCGCAACTGCGCGTCCATCACCTCGGGGAACCGCCTGAACAGGCGCAGCCCGCGCTCGCCCAGCGCCGGGTTCGGCTCGGCGGGGGCGGGCAGGAACCGCAGCGGCTTGTCGGCGCCCGCGTCGAGCGTGCGCACGACCACGGTCCCGCCGGGCACGGCCTCCAACGCCGCGCGGTAGGCCCGCCGCTGCTCCTCGACGGCCGGGGCGTCGGCGCGGTCGAGGAAGAGGAACTCGGTCCGGTAGAGCCCGACGCCCTCCGCCCCGGCGGCCACCGCCTCCGTCAGCTCGGCCGGGCCGGCGACGTTGGCCAGCAGCGGCACCGCGTGCCCGTCGGCGGTCCGGCCCGGCCCCTTGGCCGCGCTGATCGCCGCCTGCTTCGCCGCCGCCGCGTCGCGCGCCCCGGCCACGTGGTCGTCGGACGGCTCCAGGCTCACCTCGCCCGTCGTGCCGTCCACCAGCACCCGGACGCCGCCGGGGATGCCGGTCGCCCCGGGGCAGGCGACCACGGCGGGTACGCCCATCGCCCGTGCCATGATCGCGGTGTGGCTCGTGGGCCCGCCCTGCTCGGTGACGAACCCGGCCACGTGCCGCCGGGACAACAACGCCGTGTCGGCGGGCGCCAGATCGACCGCGACCAGCACGTACGGCTCCTCGGGCGCCACCGGCAGCCCCGGCATCGGGTGCCCGGTCAGCAGGGCGATCACCCGGTCCCTGATGTCGTCGAGGTCGGCGGCCCGCTCGCCCAGGTATCCGCCGGCCCCGCTGAGCACGTCCCGGTATTTGGTGAACGCCTCGAAGACCGCCCGCGGAGCGGCGAGACCCCGGTCGATGAGGGTCCTGACCTTCACCACCAGCCCGGGGTCCTCGGCCATCAGCGCCTGCGCCTTGAGGATCTCCTCGGCCTCGCCGCCCGCCTGGTTGCCGCGGGCCTCAAGCTCGCCCGCGACCCGTGAGAGCGCGGCCGTCGCCCGCTCCTTCTCCTGTTCCGCCTCACCGGTGTAGGTGCTGCCCTCGGGGGGTTCGGGCACAGAGGCGGTCAGAACGTACGCGGGGCCGTGCCCGATGCCCGGGCTGACCCCAACCCCCCGCAGGTTCATGGCGCTCCGGCGATCGTGGCCAGTTCGTCCAGGATCTCCTCGGAGCCGTCGCCCTCGGCGCTGATCACGACGGTCTCGCCCTGCCGGACGTCGAGCGCCATGATGGCGAGGATGCTCTTGCCGTTGACCGGCGCCCCTCCGCCGCTGGCCTTGGCCACGCTGATGTCCATCGGGGCCAGCTGGGCCCGTTTCACGAACGTCGCCGCGGGACGGGCGTGCAGACCCACCTCCGCCGCGACCGTGACCTTGCGCTCACCCATGAGCCTCTCCTTCTCTACCCGGTCCAGACCAGCTGGACCCCTGCTTGAATGGCGGCCGGCCGCTCGCGGTCGGGCCGGTGCCCGGTATGGCTGGGGGCACGCCTATTGTGACGTCTTCTGCCGGTACGACCGTGCCCGTACGGCGATCTCGGGGACCGCGCCGACGGCCGCTACATCCATGTGAACAGCTCGTCCCCCACGTGCACCGCCCCCTGGACGATGCCGGTCACCGACTCCGAGGGGGCGTCGAGGGCCACGACCGGGCAGACCGGGGACCGTCCGCCCGCCTCGACGGCGGACGGGTCCCACGCCACGACGGGCTGCCCCGCGCTGACCCTGTCGCCCTCGGCCGCCAGCAGCCGGAAGCCCTTCCCCTTGAGCTGGACCGTGTCGATGCCCAGGTGCACCAGCACGCCCCTGCCGTCGTCCCCCACGATGACGTAGGCATGCGGATGCAGTTTCATGATCTTTCCCGCTATGGGGGCCACGGCCTTGCCTGGCCCCCGCAACGGGTCGATCGCCGTTCCCGGTCCCACCATGCCCGCGGAGAAGACCGGATCGGGCACGGCGGCCAACCCCACAGCCGCCCCCTCGACCGGGGCGAGAACAGTCGTCATGGTCTCGCCCTTAGCCGATGATGTCCTCGATGTCGCTGGCGATCGTGTCCGCCTCGGGCCCCACGACGACCTGGACCACGTTGCCCGCGGCCATCACGCCGTGCGCCCCCGCCGCCCTGAGGGCGGCCTGGTCGACCTTGGACGCGTCGTGCACTTCGGTGCGCAACCGGGTGATGCAGGGTTCGATCTCGATGATGTTGTCGGCACCGCCGAGACCGGCGATGATCGCATTCACATCCGCCGCCATCCGGTCCTCCCTCGTTCCAACTCCTTGACCAGGCTAAACGAGGCGCCTCGCTCAGTCCGTCTGCGTGACCTTGTTGAGTCCGCGCGGCGAGTCGGGGTCGATGCCGAGGCGCCGGGCCAGCGCTTCGGTGAGGAGCTGGCCGGGGATGATCAGGCCCATCGGCGCCACCCATTCGGGCAGGTCGGGGCCGTTCAGCGCGGCCGTGCCGGCCTGCGCGAGCGCGTCGCCGCCGCCGATCGTGTACGCCGCCGCGCCCGCCGCCACGACCCGCTCGGCCAGGGCCACCGTGCCGGACAGCGTGGGGCTGTTCTCCGAGGCCACCAGCAGCGCCGGGGTGTCGGCGTCGACCACGGCGATCGGGCCGTGCAGCAGGTCGGCGTAGGACAGGCCCATGGCGTGCAGGTAGCAGGCCTCCTTGAGCTTGAGCGCGGTCTCCAGGGCCGTGGAGAAGGCGAGCCCGCGTCCGGACACGACCACGCCCGGCTTGTCCAGCAGCCCTTCGACGACCGCGTCCAGGTCGCCCGGCTCGGCGATCAGCTTCTCGACCGCCTCGGGCACCCGCCGCAGGTCCCCGGCGTCCACGTCGGCGCCCAGGCCCAGCGCCAGCACGGCCAGCGCGGCGAGCTGCGTGGTGTACGTCTTCGTCGCCGGGACGGCCTTCTCCTCGCCGGCCAGCGTGCACAGCGCGACGTCGGCCGCCTGGGCGAGTGGGCTGTCCTCGCCGCCGTTGGTGATGCCGACCGTCTTCGCGCCGCAGTCCTTGGCCCAGGCCAGGGTCTCGACGATCTCCTCCGTACGGCCCGACTGCGAGATCGCGACGGCCAGCACGCCGTCCAGGTCGACCTTGCGCTTGTAGGTCGTCGCGATGGACGGCGCGGCCAGCGCGCCCATCCGTCCCGCGTGGGACTCGACCAGGTAGCGGCCGTAGACTGCGGCGTTGTCGGAGGTTCCACGCGCGATGAACAGCAGCTGGCGAGTCTGCTCGCCCACCGCCTTCACCTCGCCGACCCTGGGGAGCAGGGCGTCGAGCGTGGCCCGCAGCGCCTCCGGCTGCTCGGCGATCTCACTGCGCATCTTGGTGGTCATCCTGAGCTCATCCCTCGATTCATACGGTTCGCACTTGACCGTCTTTCGCGACATGTGGTCTAGTCCGGACTAGACCAGTACGAACCATAGCCCATGACCACCAAACAAGAAATCTGCCCATAGACTGCCGCACCACCAGTCCCAGATTTCTTCTTTGCCGATCGAGGGGAGGATCCGTGGCGCACATCGATCCGGATAGCCCGGTGCCCAAGTACTTCCAGCTTCGCGAGATCCTGCTGGACCTCATTGACAGCAACGAGCTCAGCATCGGCGCCGCCATCCCGTCCGAGCGGGAGCTCTGCCAGCGGTTCGGCCTGTCCAGGATGACCGTACGGCAGGCCGTCGACCACCTGGTCTCCGAGGGACGCCTGCACCGCGTGCCGGGCAAGGGCACGTTCGTGGCCAGGCCCAAGATCGAGCTGGCGTTGCAGCTCACGTCGTTCACCGACGACATGAGGGCGCGCGGCATGATCCCGGGCTCGCGCGACCTCGACCGTCGCATCGTGCGGGCCAGCGCCCACCTGGCCAAGGAGCTGGGGATCCAGCCGGGTGAGGAAGTGCACTTCATCGAACGCCTGCGTACGGCCGACGGTGAGCCGCTGTCCATCGAGCGGGCACACATCCCGGTCAAGCTCGCCCCCGACCTGGCCGATTACGACTTGTCCGACAAATCGCTGTATGAGCTGCTGGAGAGCCGCTACGGCCTGGTCATGGACGCCGGCGAGCTCACCATCGACGGCGGCATCGCCGACCCGAGCGACGCCGACCTGCTGAAGCTCCCGCGCGGCGGCGCCGTGCTGCTGCTCCAGCGCAGGTCCTTCTCCGGCGGCGTCTGCGCGGAGCTCGGCGTGTCCACCTACCGCGCTGACCGCTATCAGCTGCGGACCATACTCGAAATGCCCGTTAGACGGGGCTAGGGCCACTCCGCCGGGCCCGGACGGCCGGCCCGGCGGACGCCCCACTCCCACCCCCCGGAGGAACGCCCGGTGAACGAGACCACCGCCGCCGCCCGGCCTTCGCCGCTCGCACGCGTGATGAACGTGCTCCAGAGGCTGGGCCGCTCGCTGATGCTGCCCATCGCGGCCCTGCCCGCGGCCGCGCTGCTCTCCCGGTTCGGCCAGCCCGACATGCTGGGCTCCAACGGCCCGGCCTCCGGCGGCCTGGCCGACGTCCCGGGGTTCGCGTGGATGAGCCAGGTCGCCGCGGTGCTGGCCGCGGCCGGGGACGCGCTGTTCCAGAACCTGCCGCTGCTGTTCGCGGTGGGCGTGGCCATCGGCTTCGCCCGCAAGGCCGACGGCAGCACGGCACTGGCGGCCGTCGTCGGCTACCTGGTGTTCGACCGGGTGACCAAGGTGATGTTCTTCGGCTCCGACATCCGGGACACCGTGGCCATGCGCCAGGTCCAGGACGAGGGCATCAAAGAAGTCATCAACTACGGCATGCAGAACCCCACCAAGGTGCTCGGCGGCATCGTGATGGGCCTGGTCACCGCGCTGCTGTGGCAGCGCTTCCACCGGATCAAGCTGCCGTCGTGGCTGGCGTTCTTCGGCGGACGCCGATTCGTACCGATCATCACCTCCATCGTCGCGCTGCTGCTCGGCGTGCTGTTCGGCTGGCTCTGGCCGGTCCTCGGCGAGTGGATCCGCCACGCCGGCGAGGCCCTGGCCGCCATCGGTCCCATCGGCACCGGCATCTACGGCCTGATCAACCGCCTGCTCATCCCGCTCGGCCTGCACCACTTCGTGAACTCGGTCGTCTGGTACGTCGTGCCGCAGTGCGAGGTGGGCGGTCACGTGCTGGGCGGCGACTGGAACTGCTACTTCGGCGGCGCCCCGCACTCCGGCCAGTTCATGGCCGGCTTCTTCCCCGTCATGATGTTCGCCCTGCCGGCCGCCGCCCTGGCCATGTGGCGGGCCGCGCCCCCGCACCGCCGGGCCACGGTGGGCGGCATCATGCTCTCGGCGGGGCTGGCCTCGTTCGTCACCGGCATCACCGAGCCGATCGAGTTCGCGTTCATCTTCGTCGCGCCCGCGCTGCTGGTCGCGCACGCCATCCTGACCGGGCTGGCGATGGCGCTCACCACGCTCATCGGCGGGCAGCTCGGCTTCGGCTTCTCCGCGGGCCTGCTGGACATGCTGCTGAACGTGAGCAAGTCCAACACCCAGAACCTTCCGGGCATCCTGCTGCTCGGCCTGATCTACGGCGTCGTCTACTACGTCGTGTTCACGTTCCTCATCCGCAGGTTCGACATCATGACACCGGGCCGAGAACCCGAGCCCGACCTCGACTCCGGCGAGACCTAGCGCCCGTTTTCCGCCTCTCCCGCCGTGGTAGGAACCTGGCATTCCCCCGCTGACGGACCACCGAGCGGGGGTGAGGGGCATGGGCGCGTCGCCCTGGTCGGCGACGTTCGCGGTGCTGCAGCGCATCGGCCGCTCGCTCATGATGCCCATCGCCGTGCTGCCCGCGGCGGGCCTGCTCTTCCGCTTCGGCCAGGACGACCTGCTGGGCAAGGACGGACTCGGCGGCATCCTTCCCTGGATGCTGCCCGTCGCCAACGTCCTGGCCGCGGCCGGCGGCGCCCTGTTCGACAACCTGCCCGTCCTGTTCGCGATCGGCGTGGCGATCGGGTTCGCCCGCAAGTCGGACGGCTCCACCGCCCTCGCCGCCCTGGTCGGCTACCTGGTGTTCGACCGCGTCAGCCGTACGCTCTTCTACGACGCGGGCCACGGCGCGGTCTACGCCAAGGTCGTCGTCGCCACCCCCCAGGGGCCCATGCTCAACCTCGGTGCCCAGAACCCCACCGGCGTGCTCGGCGGCATCGTCATCGGCATCACGGCGGCGCTGCTCTGGCAGCGCTTCTACCGGCTGAAACCGCCCCCGTGGCTGGCCTTCTTCGGCGGACGCCGCTCGGTCCCGATCATCACCGCCGTCGCCGCCCTGCTGCTCGGCGTCGTGTTCGGGCTGGTCTGGCGTCCGGTCGGCGACTGGCTGGCCGGCGTGGGCGACTGGCTGTCGGCCCACGGCACCGCCGGCACCGGCATCTACGGCGTGGCCAACCGCCTGCTGATCCCCGTCGGCCTGCACCACTTCCTCAACACCATCGTCTGGTTCACCCTGCCCGAGTGCCATGCGGGCCTGAACGGCGCCACCCGGAACGCCGCCGGCGACCTGAACTGCTACTTCGCCGGCGAGCAGGGCGCCGGCATCTTCATGACCGGCTTCTTCCCCGTGATGATGTTCGGGCTGCTCGGAGCCGCCATCGCCATGTGGCGGGCGGCCCCGCCGGAACGCCGCAAGTCCGTGGGCGGCATCATGCTGTCGGCGGGGCTGACGGCATTCATCACCGGCATTACCGAGCCGCTGGAATTCGCCTTCATATTCGTGGCGCCGGCGCTTTTCGTGGTGCACGCCCTGCTGACGGGGTTGTCGATGGCCCTGCTGGCGGAATTCGGCGCGCGACTCGGGTTCACCTTCTCCGGCGGAGCCATCGACATGCTGCTGAACGCCAGCAAATCGAACACCCATCGGCTCGGCCTGATCATCGGCTTCGGCCTGCTGTATTTCGTCCTCTACTATTTGATCTTCGCATTCCTGATCCGCCGCCTGAACATCCCCACCCCCGGCCGCGAACCCCCCGCCTGATCACGCATGACGAAGCCCCCGCCCCCCCTGCTTTCGCACGGGGAGACGGGGGCCCGCTCAGGCTCTCGCCTCAGCCTGTCAGACGGCGTTCTTCGGGTCGCCGTGGCAGCGCTTGTACTTCTTGCCCGACCCGCACGGGCACGGCGCGTTGCGCTCGACGTTCCCGTACGCGGCCCGCTCGGCCGGCGTGGTGCGCACCCGCGTGTGCTCGACGTCGCCCTGCTCGCCAGGGGCGGAGTATTCGAGCTCGGCCGGGCGCTGCGGCCCGCGCAGGGCGGTGGAGATGATCGACCGCGTCTCGGTGACCGCGGCGTCCTCCTCCTCGACGATCGGGTTCTCCTGCACCTCGACCTCAAGGTTGAACAGGAAGCCGACCGAGTCCTCCTTGATGCCCTCCAGCATCGCGGCGAACATCTCGAAGCCCTCGCGCTGGTACTCGATCTGCGGGTCCTTCTGCGCGTAGGCCCGCATGCCGATGCCCTCGCGCAGGTAGTCCATCTCGTAGAGGTGCTCGCGCCACTTGCGGTCGAGCACGGACAGGATGACCTGGCGCTCGAAGTTACGCGTGGCCTCCGCGCCGAGCTGCTCCTCGCGCCTGGCGTACGCCTCCAGGGCGTCGGCCTTGATCTTCTCCGAGATGATCTCGGCGGTCAGCTCCTCGCGGCTGCCGACCTCCTCGACCAGGTCGTCGATCCGGAGCGAGACCGGGTAGAGCTCGCCGAACGCCTTCCACAGCTTCTCCAGGTCCCACTCCTCGGCGAAGCCCTCGGAGGTGGCGCCCGCGACGTAGCCGTCGATCACGTCGCCGACGAAGCCGCGCACCTGGTCGTGCAGGTCGGCGCCCTCCAGCACGCGGCGGCGCTCGGAGTAGATCACCTTGCGCTGCCGGTTCATGACCTCGTCGTACTTCAGAACTTCCTTGCGGATCTCGAAGTTCTGCTGCTCGACCTGGTGCTGGGCGGAGGCGATGGCCTTGGAGACGATGCCCGACTCGATCGGCTGGTCGTCGGGGATGCTCAGCCTGTTCATGATCATCTCGACCCTGGCCGCGTTGAACAGGCGCATGAGGTCGTCGCCGAGCGAGAGGTAGAAGCGCGACTCGCCGGGGTCGCCCTGACGGCCGGAACGGCCGCGGAGCTGGTTGTCGATGCGGCGCGACTCGTGGCGCTCGGTGCCCAGCACGTAGAGGCCGCCGAGCTGGGTGACCTCGTCGTGCTCGGCCTTGACGGCCGCCCTGGCCTTCTCCAGCGCCTCGGGGTAGGCCTTCTCGTACTCCTCCGGCGTCTCGACCGGGTCGAGGCCGCGCTGGCGCAGCTCAAGGTCGGCGCGGAACTCGGAGTTGCCGCCGAGCATGATGTCGGTGCCTCGACCGGCCATGTTCGTGGCGACGGTGACGGCGCCCTTGCGGCCCGCCTCGGCGACGATCGCCGCCTCACGCGCGTGGTTCTTCGCGTTGAGGACCTCGTGCACCACGCCGCGGCGCTTGAGCGCCTTGGACAGCCGCTCGGACTTCTCCACCGAGGTCGTGCCGACGAGGACCGGCTGCCCGGCCTCGTGGCGCTCCTTGATGTCCTCGACCACCGCGTTGAACTTGGCGTCCTCGGTCTTGTAGACCACGTCGGGCTGGTCCTTGCGGACCATCGGCCGGTTGGTCGGGATCGGGACCACGCCGAGCTTGTACGTCTGGTGGAACTCGTTGGCCTCGGTGACCGCCGTACCGGTCATGCCGGACAGCTTGGCGTAGAGGCGGAAGTAGTTCTGGAGGGTGACCGTGGCGAGAGTCTGGTTCTCGTCCTTGATCTTCACGCCTTCCTTGGCCTCGATGGCCTGGTGCATGCCCTCGTTGTAGCGCCGGCCGTGCAGCACGCGGCCGGTGAACTCGTCGACGATGAGCACCTCACCGTCGGAGACGATGTAGTCCTTGTCCTTCTTGAACAGCTCTTTCGCCTTGAGCGCGTTGTTCAGGAAGCCGACCAGGTGGGTGTGCTCGGGCTTGTAGAGGTTGTCGATGCCGAGCCAGTCCTCGACCTTCTCGACGCCGGCCTCCAGGACGCCGACCGTGCGCTTCTTCTCGTCGACGATGTAGTCGCCGGTGCTCTCCTCGCCCGGGTTCTTCGCCTCGACGCCCTTGCGCAGCCTGGGAACGATCTTGGCGAACTCGCTGTACCACTTGCCCGACTGCTCGCCGGGGCCGGAGATGATCAGCGGCGTGCGGGCCTCGTCGATGAGGATCGAGTCGACCTCGTCGACGATGGCGAAGTGGTGGCCGCGCTGGACGCACTCCTCCAGCGACCACGCCATGTTGTCGCGGAGGTAGTCGAAGCCGAACTCGTTGTTGGTGCCGTACGTGATGTCCGCTTCGTACTGCTTGCGCCGCTCATCCGGCGCCTGGCCGGAGAGGATCATGCCGACTTCCATGCCCAGGAACCGGTAGACGCGGCCCATGTTCTCGGCGCCGACCTTGACCAGGTAGTCGTTGACGGTGATGACGTGGACGCCGTTGCCCGCCAGCGCGTTGAGGTAAGCCGGCAGCGTACAGGTCAGGGTCTTGCCCTCACCCGTCTTCATTTCGGAGATGTTGCCCATGTGCAGGTTGGCCCCGCCCATGATCTGCACGTCGAAGTGCCGCTGGCCGAGCACGCGCCGGGCCGCCTCACGGACGGTCGCGAACGCCTCGGGAAGCAGGTCGTCGAGGCTCTCGCCGTCGGCGTAACGCTGCTTGAACTCGTCCGTCAGGGCGCGCAACTCCGCGTCGGACAGGCTCGTGAAGTCGTCCTCGATGGAGTTGACCTGATCGGCGATCCGCTTGAGCTTGCGCAGAGTCTTGCCTTCGCCGGCACGTAGGATCTTGTCGAGAATGGCTGCCACTTTATGTAAAGCTCCTCGCAGGTCTACCCCGGCGGCGCCGCCAGGAGGAGAGGCCGAGACAAACTTCCCCGGTTGCCATCGTAGGCGGTTCCACAACCAGACACAGCCACCGTGGCGACGAGGGCGCCGGACACGTCTGGGAGAATGGGGTCAAGGCAGAGGGTATGCCGGTTGAGCGCCGGTTCGCACCAATAGCGGGATATCCGGCAAAGGAAGGATTTAGTCATGGTTGAGGGGAAGAAGTCCGAGCACGCGCAGAATCTCGGCAACCACGGCGGGCGCGCCTCCTCGTGGCTGGCCGTGACTGTCATGGTGGTGGGCACCATCGTGGCCGGCTTCGGACTGACGGCCGACAACTGGACGCTGGTCTGGGTCGGCGCCGGTGCGTTCGTCGTCGGCGGCATCCTCGCCCTCGTCTTCGACATCTTCACGGACGTGGTGATCGACGCACCCCGCGTCGGCATGCACGCCGAAGACCACCGCTGACCACTCCGGCACACGGCGGGCCCCGACCATCCGGGCGCCCGCCGTTCCCATGCCCGGCCCCTCCGGAACCCCCTGTTCTCGGCATCCAATTCCCCAACCCCAGGACATCGGCGTGTCGCTCCCACGGCGCACAGGTCGTGGGGCCGCCTCCGGCCGTCCCCACCTGGGACGGAGCGATTCTGTCGGTGGGCGCCGCTAAATTTCCCCCATGGATAGCCCTACCGTCCCCCAAGGCCCCCTGGGGTTCGCCGCATGACGACCGTGACCGACCTGACCGCTGACGAAGCGCGTCGGGTCATTCTGCGCGCCCAGGGGCTCATCGGCGCCGACGTGCGCAAGGGCGGGGTGCGCGGCATGCTTCGCCGGCTCGGCGCCGTACAGCTCGACACGATCTCCGTCCTGGCCCGCTCCCACGAGCTGGTCGCCTACGCGCGCCTCGGCGCGGTGGGCAGGCCCGCGGTCGAGCGCGCCTACTGGCACGATCCCGCCCAGAGCTTCGAATACTGGTGTCACGCGGCCTGCATCCTGCCCATCGAGCACTGGCCGCTCTACGCCTTCCGGCGCCGCGCCTACCGCGACCGGCGCTACCGCTGGCACGAGGTCCCCGACAGCGTCGACAAGCTGCTGCAGCAGGTGCGCGACTCGGGCCCGCTCACGACGTCCGACGTCGGCGGCGCCAAGAACGGCGGCCCGTGGTGGGACTGGTCCGACTCCAAGATCGGGCTGGAGTGGCTGCTCGACATCGGCGAGATCGCCTGCGTGCGCCGCGTCGGCTGGCGGCGCGTCTACGACCTGACCGAGCGTGTCGTACCCGCCGACTCGCTGGCCGACGACCTGTCCGACGAGGAGTGCATCGTCCTGCTGGCCGCCATCGCGGGCCGGTCGCTCGGGGTGGCCAACCGTACCGACCTGCTCGACTTCCTGCGCCTCAAGGGCAAGTACGCGGCGATGCTCGACCAGGCCCTGCTCAGCGGCGCCGCCGGTCTGGCGCCGGTCAAGGTGGCGGGCTGGCCCGCCAAGAAGGGCCACGCCAACGCGTGGGCCGACCCGCAGGCGCTGGAGTCCGAGCCGCGCGGCCGTCACCGTACGACGCTGCTGTCCCCGTTCGACTCCCTCATCTGGCACCGCGGCCGCACCGAGCGCGTCTTCGGGTTCAAGTACCAGCTTGAGCTGTACGTGCCCAAGGAGAAGCGCGTCCACGGCTACTTCACGATGCCCGTGCTGGCCGGGGGCCGCCTGATCGGCCGGGTCGACCCGGCCCGCGAGGGCACCACCCTGGTCGCCCGCCAGGTCCACCTTGAGCCCGGCCTGTCCCCCGCCAAGTGGGCCGACGCCCTGCGCGACGCGCTGTGGTCGGCCGCCGAATGGGTGGGCTGCGACTCCGTACGCGTCGAACGCACCGACCCCCCAGAACTGGCCCCCCTCCTGACCACACCCCAGCCGTAACCCCCCGAGAAACGGACCCCCCACCGCACCACCAACCCGCCTCGGAGCTCCCCGGCACCACCCCGACCACCCCGTACCCCCGCCCCTCCCTTCGGCGCTCCGCACTCCCTCCCCCGCCCCTGACCTCAGCCCGCGCTCGGGCCGGGGGCTTCGGGGAGGGGCCTGCCCTAAGGGCGAGCGGTCCGGCTGCAGCCGGGCGCGAGGGCCGGGGTTGTAGCGCCGCTGGGCGCTCTCAACGAGCCGTACGCGGCGGGTTACGTGCCGGGGCCGCTGGGCGCTCTCAACGGACCGTGCCCTGCGGGTTGCGCGCCAGAGCGGCGGGGGCTGGGGAGGGCATCGGTGGGGTGCCCCGCGCTACGGGAGCTCGGCGCTTCCTGGCGCTGGAACGGCCTTCTCAGCAGCGGGCCGCCGGCTACAGCCACAGCCGGGAAGCAACGCACTCGGAAACCGGACGAGGGCCGGGGGCTGGACACCCAGGGGGGCTGGACACCCGGGGCCGGGCACCGTCGGCCGGGACTGAGCACCGAGGGTAGAACCAGGACAATCCGAGGATTGGCGCTAGATGCCAGGACCGAACCCAAACGGCCGAAGACCAGAACCAGGGACCGGGGCCGGGACAGAACCAGGACGTCCGAGGATCGGGACCAGGGACCCTGAACCGAACGCAGAACGACCGGAGACCGGAACCAGGAATCGAGCCAGCACCAGGAAACCGAGACCGAACCAGCACCCGAACTAGGAGCCTGAGACCGAACCAGCACCCGAGCTAGCAGCCTGAGACCGAACCAGCACCAGGATCAGGACCAAGAGCCCGGGACCGAATCAGGGCGACCGAAGGCCGGGGTTGGAGGCCGGGGGCCGGGGGCCGGACCAGGGCCATCGGGGACCAGGGCCAGGACCGGGATCGGCCAGGACCGGGGCCGGGGGTGGACCGGGGATCGTGTTGTGGTCGCTGTCAGCGGAGGGGCTTCGGGGTGTTCTGTGCGGGGCCGGGTGGCCTCAGGTGATCTCCAGCATGCGTTCCCGCACCGCGTACACCACCGCTTCCATCCGCGAATGCAGCTGCAGCTTGTCGAGGATGTTGCGGACGTGGTTCTTCACCGTGTTCTCGGAGATGAACAGCTGCTTGGCGATCTCGCGATTGTTCATGCCCTTGGCGACCAGGCGCAGAACCTCCATCTCGCGGTCGGTCAGCCTGGGCACGGGGAGCTGCGGCGGGCGTTCGGCCTCCTTGCGGCTCATGTTCGCGAACTCGCTGATGAGCTTGGCGGCCATCGCCGGGTTGATTAAGGACTGTCCCTCGTGCACGCCGCGCACCGCGGCGGGCACGTCGTTGATCTGCACGTCCTTCAGCAGATAACCGGTGGCGCCGGCCTTGATCGCCTCGAAGAGATCCTCTTCCTCGTCGCTCACGGTCAGCATGATGATCCGGGTGCTCGGGACGGAGGCTCTGATGCTCTTGGTCGCCTCGATCCCGTCCTGCCGGGGCATGCGTACGTCCATGAGGGCGACGTCGGGCATGAGGCGATCGGCCAGTTCGACCGCCTCCTGCCCGTCGCTCGCCTCACCGACCACCTCGATGTCGGGCTCCGCGGCCAGCGTCAACGCCAGGCTGCGCCTGATCAGCTCGTGATCGTCAACGATCAGCACGCGGATCGGCTCGCTCTCTGCCGTGCGGACCTCGCCGGACTCGGTCACGAGCCCTCCTCGGTCCGTCGTGCGCCTGCCTTGCTCACGGGGAACCTGCTCATCGGACGGCCGCTCCGTTGTCACGCCCGGTCGGGGCCGTGGCGGCTGTCCGCATGGCGGTAGTCCCGTCAGTACCCTCGCTTCGCTCGCTCATCTGAACCTGACTGAGCTCGCTCACGTGTCCTCCTCGTCGGGGGGCCAGAGCCGTCGGACCGCCATGATGGCACGTATGGCACGGTCCTCGGGTGGTCGAGAAGATCTTTTAGCGTGCGATCAGGGCTCTATGAGCCGCAACACGCCGTAGTTGTACCCGCGCCGGTTGTAGACCACGCTCGGCAGGCCGCTCTCCTTGTCACGGAACAGGTAGAAATCGTGCCCGACCAGTTCCATTTCGAGCATGGCCTGGTCGATGGTCATGGGTTCCGCCTTGTGGAACTTCTCCCGGACGACGAGCGGTCCGTCGCCGTCCATCTCGATCGGGACGATGTCGTCGTCGAGCTTCTCGTCCTGCACCGGCAGGTCCTCGTAGGACTCGGCCGGCTCAGGGACGTGCTTGGCCCCGAGAGGCGGCAGGCCGACGTCAGGGAGCGTCGCGGTGATCTCCGCCACCGAGGGCGGGCAGTGGTTGCCGTGATGAACCTTGCGCCGGTCGGCCAGCCGCCGCAGGCGGCCTTCCAGCTTGTCGAGGGCGATGTCGAGGGCTACGAACCGGTCGTCGGCCGAGGCTTCGGCGCGGATGGCCGGGCCCTTGGAATGGATGGTGAGTTCGACACGCTCGCGCTGGTCGGCGAGGCGAGGGTTGCGTTCTTTCGACACCTCCACATCGACTCGGATGAGTTTGTTGTCCAGACGTTCGATCCTGGCCAGCTTGGTCGTCACCTGGTCTCGGAACCGGTCACTCACTCCTGTGTGCCGACCCTTGACGATGATGTCCATGCAACAGCCCCCCTTCGTCTAACGACTGAGCAAGAGCGCCCGACTCTGTGCGTTCCGGACGGGGTTTCGGGTCCGCCTCTCTGTCACCGCTACCCTCTTCCGCCACGACGTCACCGGGTTCTCGGGTGGCACCCGTCCGGCCGACCTGGTCTTCGACCCCACATCCGCCTGCTGAGGATTTCGCAGCTCTGTTGCCACTACTGCCCTTCTCTTCTGACGAGGGACATCTGGACCCTCGGGAAGGCAGGACTTATCCCTAAGCCGCACCGTGATCGGTCGACAAAGAGTCGCCTTACGTGGACCGTTTTGCCTGCGGCTGGCATCGGCTAGCAGAGCCGGGGACACCGACTCTGCGCAACCACGGACCCGAACGGGTGCCATGTCAGAACGCTATCCGCATCCTGCGCGAATGTCAGCCGGAGCGTCGGCCAAAGGATCACGTTCCGTGACTTTTCCGGGGTTCCGGACGCCCGGGGGACCTCGGAGCGCCCTGTCGGCAAGCCCAGTGGCCACGCGCCTTCCGACGGTCTGAGCTGCACCACTTCTTCTTCCCCCAACAGGAAATCCATCCTTCAAGATGGGCCTAAGAATTGGATCTTTCTTTACCGACAGTGATGTCAAGCGTTTTCAAGATCTTCGGCGTGTCGCGGCGACGGTGGCCGCCATCGGCACCCGTACGCCGGCAGCGCGCAGTGCGCGGGCGGCTTCGGCGAGCGAGGCGCCCGTGGTCACGATGTCGTCCAGGAGCAGCGCAGAGGGCGCTGGAGGGCCTTTCGCGCGTCCGGCGACACAGAGGGACCCGGCGAGGTTCGCGACGCGCTGCGTGGCGCTCAGGCCCGCCTGGTCGGCCACCCGGCGCGCCTGCCGCAACCCCGCCCACGGCTCGGCCCGCAGGCCGGACGCCACGAGGTGACGGGTGACGAGCACGGCCACCCGGCCCATGGGATCGTGCCCCCGGCCCCGCAGCGCCCTCCTCGCGCTCGGCACCGGCACGACGGCGAACGGCCCCCGCGCCCACCCTGCCCCCGCCCCGGCGCCCAGGGCGGTGAGCACGGTGAACGCCAGCACCTGCGCCAGCACGCCGGCCAGCGCCACCGCGCCGCGCTCCTTGTAGGCCAGGATCGCCCTGCGCGCCGCGCCCTCGTACGGCGTGGCCGACCAGCACTCGGGCAGGCCGGCCGGGCCCGGTCTCGGCCCCCGCCTGGCGGGGACGGCGGCCATCTCGGCCGCGCACCCCGGACAACACCGAGCACCGGCACGGCCGCAGCCCACACAGGACTGCGGCAGGAACACATCGAGCACGCCCCCGAACACGCCGCCCAGCATGCCTACCGCCACCGACAGTTCCGGGAAACCCGAGCACCGCACGCTCGCGGGCAGAGGTCAGCCCGGAGGGAGGCGGGCCAGGGCGAAACAGACCCGGAGGGAGGCGAACCCGGAGGGAGGCGAACCCGGAGGGAGGCGAACCCGGAGGGAGGCGAACCCGGAGGGAGCGGCCCCAGAGGGAGCGGCCCCAGAGGAAAGCGCGCCAGGGGGAACCAGACCCCGAGGGAGGCGGACCCAGCGAGAAGCGTGCCCAGGGGAGGCGGGCGCGCGGAGGGAGGTGGGTCCAGGTCAGCCCAGGGGGAAGAACGGGTTCTTGGCGCTGGGGTCGATCCTGCTCGTCCAGCCCTGCCGGTCCGGGTTGAGCTCGATGATCTTGGGCCCCTTGTCGGTGTTCGCCTCCGCGAGCACCCGCCCGATCAGCGCAGTCACCCGCTCCAGCCGGTCCTTCAGCGGGATCCCGATCGTCTCGCCGTCGCCGATGTCGATCTCGTTGAGTATCTGCCCGGCCTTGCTCTTGATGAGGACGAGCAGGTGCTCGTCGTCCTCCCAGGCGATGTCCTCGATCTCGTACTCGACCTCCGTCGAGGTCAGCGTCTGCAGGTTGCCGAGCATGGGCCCGTTGAGCCCCTCGCTCAGCGCGCCGAGCTGCACGGTGTTCTTGCCGGTGCGCAGGGCCACCCGCACGCCGTCCCTCGCGATCCTGAGCGCGGTGACGTCGAGGCCGTCGAGTCCGGGGGCGGAGACGCGCTCAGGCCCGTGTCCGCCGTTGGGGTCGTACCGCAGGACGACCTTGTTGTGCTGGTCGAACGTCCACAGGGAGCCGTCGCGGCGCCAGGTGGGGTCGGTGAGGTCGGCGCCCTCGATGACCTGCTGCCAGCGGCCCTCGGGGGTGAGCCCGGCGATCGAGATGCCGGTGGAGGTCCGGGCCGCGACGATCGCGCCGGTCTGCTGCGTGGACAGCGCGAACGCCTTGAAGTCGGTGTTCGACTCCCCCGCCGGTCCGGACACCGCGACGCCCGCGCCCTCGTTGTTGCTCATGACGTGCACGGACCCCTTGTTGGTGTAGTACGGCGTGTTGCCGCCGTTGTCCAGCCAGTGGGTCTCGGAGTTGGGCGGCTCGGTCCAGTACTGCTCGCCCTCGACCTGCACCTCGATGGTGCGGCTGATGGCGACCTTGTTGTTGGTCAGGCTGTACTTGAGCTGGGCCACCAGCGCGGCCTTCTCGCCGAGGTCGAGCGGCAGGAGCGGGCCCGACAAGTTGATCACGACGCGGTCGTCGCCGGTGCCGATCGACTCGACCTCGGTGCCCTCGGGGAACACGGTGCCCACGGCGCCGCGCAGCGCGCCGCTGGGCCCCTTGAGCAGCCGCCTGACGATGGTCTGGGCGAAGGTCTCGGTCGGCTTGAGCCGCAGGCACACCCGGTCGACGACCAGCCGCTCGCGGGCGCTGTTGAGGTAGTACAGGTTGGTCAGCCGGTACGCCCGGGCCACGTCGGACTTGGTGAGCAGCAGCCCGTCCGGCAGGTCGTCCACCCGGTAGACGCCCCGGGCGTCCTTCTTCAGCACGAACAGCCGCTCCGGCGCGTTCCCCGACAGCGGCACGTACGCGTCGTCGGGGTCGATGCGGGCGACCTGCTTGGCCTTGAGCCCGTACGTCTCCGCGGCGTCGCCCTCCACCGGGTCCACCTGGTACACGTCCTCGATCACCGTCACCGGCCCGGACGGCTTCCACTTGGCCTGGGCCTTGGGCGTCAGGTACTTGGCCAGCACGGAAGGGTCGTCGGGGTAGGCCGCCATGGCCGCCTGGAGCCCCTTGACCAGCAGCTCCGGGTCCCAGTCGTCGCGCGGCGCGACGGCGATCATGCGCTGGAACGGCTTGTTCAGCGGGTCGCCGCCCCCGGCGTCGCTCACCGTGTACGGCCCGGTCACCGGGATCACGGTGCAGCCCGACCCCGCGCAGGCCACGGCCGCGGCGATGGCGACCGCGGCCCCCATCCGCCTAGTCCTCGTCATGGCCGCCTCCGTCCCCCGAGGCCGGGAGCAGCACCGGCGTCATGTGGCTGCGCCAGGTGCGCCGCATCTCGATCTCGGGCGGCACCAGCGACAGCGGCGAGCCCTTGAGGTCGGCCCCGGCCAGCCGGGGCAGCGTGAGGCGGAACTGCGAGCCCTCGCCCGGCTGCCCCCACGCCTGGAGCCAGCCGCCGTGCAGCACGGCGTCCTCGCGGGAGATGGCCAGGCCGAGCCCGGTGCCGCCGATGGTCCTGGCCCTGGACGGGTCGGCCCGCCAGAACCGGTCGAACACCATCGTCTCCTCGCCCGGCTTGAGCCCGATCCCGTGGTCGCGGACGGCGACGGCGACGGCGTCGCGGTCGGCCCCCACGGTCACCACGATCTCCCTGCCCTCGCCGTGCTCGATGGCGTTGAACAGCAGGTTGCGCAGGATGCGCTCGACGCGGCGGTTGTCGACCTCGACCATGCACGGCTCGTGCGGCAGGCGGATGTCGAAGCGGGTGGAGTGGCGCTCGGCCAGCGCCTCGGAATCGGCGATGGCCCGGTGGACGACGTCGCGCATGTCCACCGAGTCGATGTCGAGCGTGGCGGCGCCGGCGTCGTAGCGGCTGATCTCCAGCAGGTCGGCCAACATCGACTCGAACCGTTCGAGCTGGGCCTGCATCAGCTCGGCCGAGCGGGCGGCCATGGGGTCGAAGTCCTCGCGGGCGTCGTACAGCAGGTCGGCGGCCATGCGGACGGTGGTCAGCGGCGTGCGCAGCTCGTGGGAGACGTCGGAGACGAACTGGCGCTGGACCTGCGACAGCTCCTCAAGCTGGTGGATCTTGAGCGCCAGGTTGGCGGCCATCTCGTTGAACGAGTTCGCCAGACGGGCGAGGTCGTCCTCGCCGCGCACCTTGAGACGTTCGTCCAGCTTGCCGGCGGCCAGGCGCTCGGCGGCCTGGCGGGCCAGCCGTACGGGCGTGACCACCTGCCGGGTGACCAGGTACGCGATGGCGGCCAGCAGCAGGACGAGCCCGAGCCCCACCACGACGATGGCGAGCCGGACGTTGGACAGCAGCTCCTCTTCCTCGTTGAACGGGAAGAAGTGGTAGACCTGGTAGTCCTCGCCGGTCAGGGTCTCGTGCACGACCCCGGCGACCACGAACGTGAGCGTGGCCTGGCTCTGCCCGGCGAACCTGATCGTCTCGATGGACACTTCGGTCTTGCCGTACTCGGCCCGGTTCATGTACCTCTGCAGGCGCTGCCGGAGCGAGGCTGGCACGTCGGCCTGCACGACCCGGCCCGAGGCCCGCGACATGCCGGGCGTGGCCTCGTTGAGTATGAGGACGTCGTAGCGCTTCTTGGAGCCGTCCTCGCCGGACCCGGTGACGGTGTCCATGACCTGGTCGAGCGGGTTGACCTTCTGGTCGGCGTCGGCGGCCTTGGCCCCGTCGTCGGACGGCGGGATCAGCGCGTCGGCGATCTGCAGCCGGTCGGCGTAGGCCTCGTTGAGCGCGGACTGCTGGCTGCTCGCGATCACGGACCTGTTGATCTCGTCGGACAGGAACGTGCCGAGGACGACCACGACGGTCACCGAGATCACCAGCGTGCTGGTGACCACCTGGAGCTGGAGCGAGCGCCGCCACACGCTGCGCACCCGGCCCGCCGCACGACGCACCCTCCGGCGGACGCCGCCGAGAATCTGGCGGACCGTCCGTCGGCGGGCATTCCGGGTCGAGGGCCTGGTCGGGGGCATGGCGGGGCGGGGGAAGGCTAGGCGGGGCCGGCTTTGTAGCCCACGCCGCGGACCGTCACGACGATCTCGGGGTGCTCGGGGTCCTTCTCGATCTTGGCGCGGAGGCGCTGCACGTGCACGTTCACCAGCCGGGTGTCGGCGGCGTGCCGGTAGCCCCAGACCTGCTCCAGCAGGACCTCGCGGGTGAAGACCTGGCGCGGCTTGCGGGCCAGGGCGACGAGCAGGTCGAACTCCAGCGGCGTGAGGTTGATCGTCTCCTCGCCGCGCTTGACCGAGTGGCCGGCCACGTCGATGGTGATGTCGCCGATCTGGAGGATCTCGGGCGTCGGCTCGTCGGTACGGCGCAGCCGCGCCCGCACCCGCGCCACGAGCTCCTTGGGCTTGAACGGCTTGACGATGTAGTCGTCGGCGCCGGACTCCAGCCCGAGCACCACGTCGATCGTGTCGCTCTTGGCGGTGAGCATCACGATCGGCACCCCCGACTCCGCCCTGATCCTGCGCGCCACGTCGATGCCATCGGCACCCGGCAGCATCAGGTCGAGCAGGACAAGATCCGGGCGTGTATCCCGGAACGCGTCGAGGGCCTTGTCGCCGTCGGAGACGAAGGACGGCTCGAAGCCTTCTCCGCGCAACACGATGCCGAGCATCTCGGCGAGAGCGGCGTCGTCGTCGACGACCAGCACGCGACCTTTCATGGCCCCTCATTCGTTCTACGCATTGTGGGACATACCCGCACGATCGCTGAAGGTTACCCTTGGTCGGCCCATGTGTGGGACATGAGCCTCACGAAAGGCGAATTTTAGGTTCCCCCCGCAACCACAAACCCAGTCTGCGGTAACGGAGCGACTTTCGGCCATCCCCGGCAGCCTTCGTTGCCCTGATTCGCCGATAAATGAGGGCTGGATGAGCCGGCGAATGCCCTCCGTGACACCAGCCACCCGCCCAGCGTGCCAGGATTGGGATATGTCAGACGGTCACGGACGCACGCCCGAGACGCCCCCAGGCTGGTCTGCCGAACAGCCCCCGCCCTACAGCGCCCCGCAGGCTTCCCCGTGGACCGCGCCGGGCTCGCCCACGCAGACGCCGTACGGCCAACCGTACGAGCCGCAGGGCGAAGCCCCCCAGCCGCCGCCCTACGGCCCGCCGGGGCCTCAAACACCCTACCCCCAGCCGGGCCACCCGCACTCCGGTCATCCGCAACCCGGCCAACCCCAGTACGGCTACCAGCAGCCCGGCTACGGCTACATGCCGCCGCCCGCGCTGCGTCCCGGCATCATCCCGCTGCGCCCGCTGGGGCTCGGCGACATCCTCGACGGCACGATCAAGCTGGTCAGGTCCAACCCCAAGGCCGTGCTCGGCCTGTCGGCCATCGCCGCCCTGCTCGGCGCGGTGCCGCTGGCCGTGGGCCAGGCGCTCATGCTGGGCTCGATGGGCGACGCGCTGGAGGACCCGGCGTCGGCCTCCGCCAGCTACGACAGCGTCAACGGCGTCATCGCCCAGTACGGCGGCATGCTGGTCTCGTACGCGGTCCAGTTCGTCGTGGTCACGGTGCTGACCGGCGTGCTGACCCGCATACTCGGCCGGGCCGTCTTCGGCGGCAAGATCACCGCGGCCGAGGCGTGGCACCTCTGCAAGGGCCGCATCCCCGCGCTGTTCGGGGTCGTGGGGCTGATGGCCGTCATGATGGTCGTGCCCGTGGCCGTGTTCTTGGTGATCCTGTTCGCGCTCGCGATGAACGTCTCCTCCTCCGACGGCGTCGGCCTGATGCTCGGCGTGATGGGCCTGTTCGTCCTGCTCTTCATCCCGTACTACCTGTTCATCACCACGCGCTTCGCGTTCGCCGCGCCCGCCGTGGTGCTGGAGGGGCGGGGGCCGATCGACGCGATGCGACGCTCGTGGCACCTGGTGACCGGTGACTTCTGGCGGGTGCTCGGCATCCTGCTGCTGACGTCGCTGCTGGTCGGGCTGTTGTCCGGGGTGCTGTCGGTGCCGTTCACGCTGGGCGGGACGGTGATCGGCGTGCTCGGCGGCGGCTCGCCCGGCTCGGCCGTGGCCGCGGCCGTGTTCATCGCCGTCGGCGGCACGCTGAGCGCGATGCTCTCCTACCCCTTCCAGGCCGGCGTCTCCGGGCTGCTCTACGCCGACCGGCGCATGCGCGGCGAGGCGTTCGACCTCGTGCTGCAGACCGCGGCGATCGAGCAGCAGCGCCAGGGGTGGGTGCACTCCTCCGCCGACGAGCTCTGGCACCCGTCCAACTCAGCCGGGTCGTGAGCCCGGTCGACCGGGAGGAGGCGGCCCGCAGAGCGGCCGAGGAGCTCCTCAAGCCCGGATACGAGAAGGAATCCCTGTTCGACCTGCTCTATCGGCGTTTCAACCAGTTCATCGGTGACCTGACCGACGCGGCGACGGGCGGCGGCTCGACCGGCGGAATCATCGCCGCCATCGTGATCGCGCTGATCATCCTCGGCGTGATCCTGCTGGTCGCCTGGCGGTTGCGCGGGACCGCGCGCAGGAACGCCATGGCCGTCGGCGGCCTCTACGGCGAACGCGTGCTCAACGCCGCCGAGCACCGCAGGGCCGCCGAACGCCTGGCCGCCGAGGGCGACTGGACGCAGGCCGTCCGCGAACGCCTTCGCGCCATCGCCCGTGACCTGGAGGAACGCGCCCTGGTCGACGGCATGCCGGGCCGCACGGCCGACGAGCTGGCCGCCGAGGCGGGCGCGGCGCTGCCCGCCTTCGCCGCCGAGCTGGCCGCCGCCGCCCGCTCGTTCGACGACGTCAGCTACGGCGGCGTGCCCGGCACGCAGGCCGCCTACCAGGCGATGAGCGACCTGGACGAGCGGCTGCGCCAGGCGCGGCCCGTCCCGCTGGCCGTGGGAGGCGTCCCGTCATGAGCTTGTCCACCTCCGCGCCGCCGGCCGCCTCCGCCCCCACCTCCCCCACCGCCCGCTCCACCTGGCGGGCGGGCCGCATGATCGTCGTGCTCGGCCTGGTCGTCGTCCTGTTCGCGGCGGCCGCGGTGCTGTTCGGCCCGCAGCGCGGCCCCTCGCGCTTCCTCGACCCGGCCGACACCTCGCTGGCCGGGTCGAAGGCACTGGCGGAGCTGCTGCGGGCCAGGGGCGTCCAGGTCGACCGGGTCGACTCGGTCGAGGCGGCCGCCGGCAAGGCCGCGGACGGCGGCCGGCTGCTGCTGGTCACCGACCTGACCTACCTCGACGAGCACCGGCTCGCGCAGATCCCGGGCGACCGGCTGATCGTCGGCGACCTGCCCGGCCTCGACGTGCTGGCCCCCGAGGCGCGCACCCTGCGCGAGCCGTCGCGCGTGCGCTCCCGCGACCCGGAATGCGGGCTGCCCGCCGCCACGCGGGCCGGCAGCGCGTACGTCGGCGGCCTGGTCCTGACCGGCCCGCCGGGCACCGCCGCCTGCTACCCGGCCGGCGAGGGCCACTCGCTGGTCAGCTACCGCACCCCCGACGGCGCCACCACCACGGTCGTCGGCGACGGCGCGTTCATGACCAACCTGCGCCTGCCCGAGGACGGCAACGCGGCCCTCGCCCTCAACCTCGTCGGCACCGGCAGGCCCGTCACCTGGCTGGTACGCCCCGACAACCCGCCCCCGCTCGACCTGCCCGGCTCCGAGGGCAAGTCGATGTACGACCTGATGCCCCCGAGCATCCCCTGGGCGCTCCTGATGGCCTGCCTGACCGTGGTGCTCGTCGCGTTCTGGCGCGGGCGCCGCCTCGGGCCGGTGGTCACCGAGAAGCTGCCCGTCATCGTGCGGGCCGCCGAGACGGTCGAGGGCCGGGGCAGGCTCTACCGCGCCAGGAAGGCCAGGCAGCGGGCCGCCGACTCGCTGCGCGCCGGCACGATCGACCGGCTCACGCCCCGCCTGGGCCTGGCCCAGGGCGCCGGGCCGCACGAGCTGGTCGCGGCCCTGGCCGCGCGGATCGCCGACGACCCGCAGGTGGTCGGCGCCGCACTGTACGGCCCGCCGCCGGCCGACGACGCCGGGCTCGTCGCGCTGGCCGGGTACTTGGACTCCATCGAAAGGCAGGTCAGTGAACTCTGAGGAGACATTCCGCGTGGCCCCCTCGGGCGAGGCGGCCAGGGAGGCGCTCGGCGCGCTGCGGGCCGAGGTGTCCAAGGCCGTGGTCGGCCAGGACGCCGTGGTCACCGGGCTCGTCATCGCCCTGCTGTGCCGGGGGCACGTGCTGCTCGAAGGCGTGCCGGGCGTGGCCAAGACGCTGATGGTGCGCACCCTCTCCGCGGCCCTGTCGCTCGACTTCAAGCGCGTGCAGTTCACTCCCGACCTGATGCCGGGCGACGTGACGGGCTCGCTGATCTACGACGCGAAGACCAGCGAGTTCGAGTTCAGGGAGGGGCCGGTCTTCACGAACCTGCTGCTCGCCGACGAGATCAACCGCACCCCGCCCAAGACGCAGGCGGCGCTGCTGGAGGCCATGGAGGAGCGCCAGGTGAGCGTGGAGGGCTCGGCCCGGCCGCTGCCCGACCCGTTCGTGGTCTGCGCGACCCAGAACCCGGTCGAGTACGAGGGCACCTACCAGCTTCCCGAGGCCCAGCTCGACCGGTTCCTGCTCAAGCTGACCGTGCCGCTGCCGCCGCGCGAGCAGGAGATCTCGGTGCTCGAACGGCACGCGCGCGGCTTCGACCCGCGTGACCTGTCCGACGTCAAGCCCGTGGCCACGGCCGAGGACCTGGCGGCCGGCCGCGAGGCGGTCTCCCAGGTGCACGTGGCCCCCGAGGTGCTCGGCTACATCGTCGACGTGGCCCGCGCGACCAGGAGCTCGGCGTCGCTGCAGCTCGGCGTCTCGCCACGTGGCGCGACGGCGCTGCTGGCGGCCTCCAGGGCGTGGGCGTGGCTGTCCGGGCGGCCCTACGTGACGCCCGACGACGTGAAGGCGCTGGCCAGGCCCGCGCTGCGGCACCGCGTCCAGCTCCGGCCCGAGGCCGAGCTGGAGGGCGCGACCGCCGACGGCCTGCTCGACGGCATCCTGGCCTCGGTCCCGGTCCCGCGCTGATGGCCCGCTCCGACGAACGCGAGTGGTCCGCGACGCTGTCGCCCGGGAGGCGCCGATGGCTCTGACGGGACGCGCCGGACTGCTCGCCGCGGCCGGGATCGTGGTGGTCCTGCTCGCGCCGCAGCCCGCCGCCGCGCTGGCCGGGGTCTGCCTGCTGCTGGCCGCCGCGATCATCGTGGACCTGGTGTTCGCGGGCGCCGTGCGGCCGCTGCGGCTCCACCGTTCGGGGGACACGCTCGTACGGCTGGGGCAGACGGCCACGGTCGAGCTGATCGTGGAGAACCCGGGCCGCCGGCGGGTGCGCGGGCGGATCAGGGACGCCTGGCCGCCCTCGGCCGGGGCCGAACCCCGGGTCGCCGCGCTCGACGTGCCGGCCGGTGAGCGGCGCAGGATCGTGGTCACGCTCAACCCGACCAGGCGCGGCGACCGGTCGTCGGTGGCGGTGACCGTGCGCTCGGTCGGGCCCCTCGGCCTGGCCGCCCGCCAGGGCAACCACCGCTCGCCGTGGTCGGTGCGCGTGTTGCCGCCGTTCCTGTCCCGCAAGCACCTGCCGTCCAGGCTGGCGCGGCTGCGCGAGCTCGACGGCCGGCATCCGGCGCTGGTGCGCGGGCAGGGCACCGAGTTCGACTCCCTGCGCGAGTACGTGGTGGGCGACGACGTGCGGTCCATCGACTGGCGGGCCACCGCGCGCCGCAACGACGTGGTCGTGCGCACCTGGCGGCCCGAGCGCGACCGGCGGGTGCTGATCGTGCTCGACACCGGCCGCACGTCGGCGGGCCGGGTGGGCGACGCGCCGGTCCCCCTGACCGGGGCCGCCGCGCAGGGCCCGGGGCTCCTGGTACGTCCCGACCCGCGGCCCGCCCCAGGCTGGCCGCGCCTCGACTGGTCGATGGACGCGGCGCTGCTGCTGGCCGCGCTCGCCGCCAGGGCCGGCGACCAGGTCGACTTCCTGGCCTACGACCGGGCGGTGCGCGCGTGGGTGAGCGGCGCGTCCCGTACCGAGTTGCTGTCGTCGCTGGTCAACGTGATGGCGCCGATCGAGGCCGAGCTGGTCGAGGCCGACGGGCAGGGCATGGTGGCCGCCGTGCTGTCCCGGGCCAAGCGGCGCTGCCTGGTCGTGCTGCTCACCGACCTCAACGCGGCGGCGCTCGACGAGGGCCTGATGCCGGTGCTGTCCCAGCTCTCCTCGCGGCACCTGGTGCTGGTCGCGGGCGTGTCCGACCCGCGGGTGGCGGCCATGGCGGCCAGGCGCGGCAGCACCGAGGAGGTCTACGACGCGGCGGCGGCCGAGCAGGCCCAGCTCGCCCGCAGGCGCATCACGGCCAGGCTGCGCCGGCACGGCGTCGAGGTCGTGGACGCGCCGCCCGAGGACATCGCGCCCGCGCTGGCGGACGCCTACCTGGCGTTGAAGGCCGCGGGCCGGCTCTAAGCGGTGGGGGCGACGTCGGGAGCGCGTTCGACGTCGCCGGTCTCGTTCTCGCGCAGGGCCCTGCGGCCGAAGACGATCACGTACGCCAGGAAGGCCGCCTCGGCGAGCACCCCGATGCCCACCCGCGCGGCCGTGGGCAGCCCCGACGGGGTCACGAACGCCTCGATCAGCCCCGACACGAACAGCACCACGACCAGGCCGAGCGCCACGCTCATCACCGCCCTGCCCTGCTCCGCCAGCGCCTCCAGACGTCTGCGCGGCCCGGGGTCGATCACCGTCCAGCCCAGGCGCAGGCCGACGGCGGCCGCCAGGAAGACGCCGGTCAGCTCCAGCAGGCCGTGCGGCGTGATCAGGCCGAAGAAGATGTCCAGCTTGTCCCTGGAGGCCATCAGCCCGGCCGAGACGCCGACGTTCGCGGCGTTGCTGTAGAGGATGAAGGGAATGGGGATGCCGAGCAGGATGGCGTAGATGACGACCTGGGCGGACACCCAGGCGTTGTTGACCCACACGTGGCCGGCGAAGGAGGCGGCGGGATTCTCGGAGTAGTAGTCGGCGAAGTCGTGGTCGACGAGCTGGGCGATCTCGTCGGGCGAGGCGATCGACGCCTGCACGTCGGGGTTGGCGGCCACCCACGCCCCCAGCACCCACGCGACCGCGATGCTGGCCAGCGCCGTGGCCAGCCACCACCGCCGCGCCCGGTAGGCGACCACGGGGAAGGAGACGGTGAAGAACCTGACCAGCTCCCGCCAGGCGGGCGTGTGCGCGCCGGTCACCGCCGACCTCGCCCTGGCGACCAGGGCCGACAGCCGTCCGATCAGCGCCGCGTCGCGGGAGGAGGAGCGCACGATGGACAGATGCGTCGACACCCGCTGATAGAGGTCGACCAGTTCGTCCACTTCCGCGCCGGTCAGCGAGGAGCGGTTCTTGACCAGGTGGTCGAGCCGGTCCCAGACGGGGCGGTGTGCTGTGACGAACGCGTCGATGTCCACCCGACCATTGTGGCCGCTCGTTCAGTGCGGCATTGCCGTTAGGCTCCACATATGTCAGAGGTTGTGACCGGGGACGCCGTCGTCGTCGAGGTACGGGTGGCCCAGATGCCCTCGCGCGCGGTGGCGGTCGTCATCGACATGGCGGTGCAGGTCATCGTGCTGATCGGCGCGTACATGCTCCTGGGCGCGTTCGCGATCGTCACGGACGAGGCCATGTTCGGCGCGGTCATGATCGTCCTGCTGGTGCTGGTGATGGTTGGCTATCCGGTGCTCTTCGAGACGCTCACCAGGGGGCGCAGCCTCGGCAAGCTGGCGCTCGGCCTGCGGGTGGTCGCGGACGACGGCAGCCCGGAGCGCTTCCGGCAGGCGCTGTTCCGCGGCCTGGCCGGGCTGGTGGAGTTCTGGATGCTCTCCGGGGCGCCCGCGCTGATCTCCTCGCTGGTCTCGCAGCAGGGCAAGCGGCTCGGCGACATCTTCGCCGGGACCATCGTGATCTCCGACCGGGCGCCGCGCGAGAGCGGGCAGGCCATCCTGATGCCGCCGCCACTGGCCGCCTGGGCCGCCACCCTGGAGCTCTCCCAGCTTCCCGAGGAGCTCGCGCAGGCCGCCCGCCAGTACCTGACGCGCTGGCACGACCTCACGCCACAGGTCCAGCACGAGATGGGGCTGCGCATCGCGAGGCAGACGGCGGCCTTCGTGTCGCCGGCCGCGCCCGCGGGGGTGCCGCCGCACGCGTACCTGAGCGCGGTCCTGGCCGAGCGCCGGCGGCGGGCGGAGGCCCGCTTCGCGCGCCAGGCCGCCGCCCTGGTCGCCGGGTCCGCGCCCAGGCCCACGCCGTACTCGCCGTATCCGACGTATCCGCAGCAGGGGCCGTACCAGCAGGCGCACCACCCGGTGCAGGCTCCTCACCGGCCTCAGCCGGGGCCCGCGCCGGAGCCGCCGAAGGCGACTCCGGGCGGGTTCGCGCCGCCGCAGTGAGCCGGCGGCGCGGGACTACTTGCCGCCGGGGACGCCGCGCCCGTGCTCGGGGTACGAGCCCTGCGTCTGAGCGTTCAGCTGGCCCATCTTGACGCTGTTGGCCTGGTTCGTCCGCGGGTCGTTGAGCTTGAGCACGTCCAGGCCCAGGTTGAAGTCCGAGCCGTAGATGTAGCCGTTGTAGTAGTACGCCGACCAGAAACCGCCGTCGAGCGGCGGGGCGGTCTCGTCCGGCCCGCGCTCGAAGTAGGCGATCTCCTGCGGGTTGGCGGAGTCGGTGAAGTCCACCACCGAGATGCCGCCCTGGTACCACGCCTGCACCATGACGTCGCGGCCCTTGACCGGGATCAGCGAGCCGTTGTGCGCGACGCAGTTCTCGGTGTCGGCCTGGTGACGGGCGATCTTGAAGTAGCCCTTGAACACGAGCTGCCCGCCGACGATGTCGTAGTAGGCGTTGGCGCCCTTGTTCGGGCCGATGGCCTCGTTGCAGGTGGCCCGGCTGCCGCCGCCCAGCTCGTCGGTGAAGACGACCTTCGTGCCCTCGTTGTTGAACGTGGCCGAGTGCCAGAAGGCGAAGTTCACGTCATCGCGCACCTTCGCGGTGACCTTGGGCTGCTCGGGGTTGGAGATGTCGAGCAGCACGCCCTCGCCCATGCAGGCGCCCGCGGCGATGCCCTTCTCGGGGTAGGCGGTGATGTCGTGGCAGCCGGTGGTGGCCGACTTCCCGTTCGGGTACGGCAGCGGCAGCCCGGGGTTGCCGCCGTCGGGGAACAGGTTCGGCGTCGCGATGACGGCCGCGGCGGTCGGGTTGTCCAGCGGCACCTTGATGATCGAGATCAGGTCGTGCGGCGGCTTGCAGTCGGGGTAATTGGCGCTGGGGCCGTAGGAGGAGACGTAGATGTAGACGTTCTTGCCGGCCGGGTCGGGCACCAGCGTGTTCGTGTGCGAGCCGCAGTTCGTCTCGACCGACTTGATGTACTTGGGGTTGGACTTGTCGCTGACGTCGAAGATGCGCATGCCCTCCCACGACTCCTTGACGGAGGCGCTCTGGGACGTGCTGCTGCACGAGTCGTTGTTGCGCGAGGAGTCGACGGAGCCGAACAGCAGGTTGCCGTAGACGGACATGTCCATCTGGCCGCCGGGGCACACGACCGAGCTCACGAGCGAGGTCTTCTTCGGGTGCTTGATGTCGTAGATGGAGAAGCCGTAGTAGTTGCCGACGAAGGCGTAGTCGCCCTGGAAGGCCATGTCCGTGTGGATGTCGGACAGCGCTTCCGGCTTGGGCACGTTCGCGACGTGCGTGATGTTCGAGCTCATGACGATCTCGCCTGGAGCCGGGATGTCCGCAGCCTGGGCGGGCAGGGTGGCGCCCGTTGCCGCGACGAGGGCGGCTACCAGGATGAGGGCCCTGCGGGGGGTGAACACTCCGTGGTCCTCCTATAAAGGGGGCATAAATCTCCGCCATCGTCGCTCACTCCCCGCGACCTGGCCAGCGTCCAATGTGTCAAATCTTGTTCCGTTTCGACCTCTTTCCTTCGGGCGATTCATGGCCTAGAGTCCGCATTCTCGTCCCAAGCCAGTCAGGAGGCCGAGTGCGCGGCGCGCTCATCGTCATCGCGGGCACGCTGATTGCCCTGTCCGGCTGCTCCTCGGGCGCCTCCTCCCAGCCGCGGGCCGACTCCACCGCGCCGGTGCTCGCCCCGGGCCGTCCGGGCGAGCAGGCCCGCACGCTGGCCCCCGGCGACGCGGCCACCGCCGTCCCCGGGCCCACGGCCAACGCCGCCGACATCACGTACGTCCAGGACATGATCGTCCATCACCAGCAGGCCCTCGACATGACGATCCTGGCTCCCACCAGGGCGGACTCGGTCAAGCTCAAGAGCCTTGCCGACCGGATCAAGGCGGCGCAGGGCCCGGAGATCCAGTTCATGTCCACCTGGCTCAAGCAGCAGGACCAGAAGGTGCCCGACCATCACGCGGCGCACGACGACATGCCCGGCATGGCCACGCCCGAGCAGATGGCGAAGCTGAAGGCGGCCACGGGCAAGGACTTCGACCGGCTGTTCCTGGAACTGATGATCAAACATCATCTGGGCGCGCTCGAAATGTCCGACCAGGTCCTGACCCGCGGCTCGCACATCAAGATCGAGGAGCTGGCCACGGACGTCAGCGTCACCCAGACGGCCGAGATCCGCCGCATGCAGGAGATGCAGGCGGCCCTCTAGGGGCTCTCAGCAGCCCGTCAGGAGCCGACCCGCCAGGAGTGGAGGTAGTCCTCCTGCTCGGGGGTCAGCGTGTCGATGCCGATGCCGGCGGCGGCCAGCTTGAGCTTGGCCACCTCGTGGTCGATCTCCTCCGGCACGTCGTACACGCCGGGCGTCAGGCCCGCCCGCTGCCCCGCCAGCCAGGCCACGGCCAGCGCCTGCGCGGAGAACGACATGTCCATGACGGCCGCCGGATGCCCCTCGGCGGCGGTCAGGTTGACCAGACGGCCCTCGGCCAGCAGCAGCAGTCGGCTGCCGTCGGGCATGACGTACTCGTCGGTGTTCGGGCGCACCCCCCGGTGCACCTCGTGCGCCATCTCGTCGAGGGCCCGTACGTCGATCTCCACGTCGAAGTGGCCGGCGTTGGCCAGGATCGCGCCGTCCTTCATGACCGACAGGTGCTCGGCCCTGATGACGTCCCGGTTGCCCGTCACGGTGACGAACAGGTCGCCGACCATCGCCGCCTGGGCCATGGGACGCACCTCGTAGCCCTGGAGGGTGGCGTCGAGGGCCTTGACCGCGTCGATCTCGGTGACGATGACCCGGGCGCCGAGCCCCTTGGCCCGCTCGGCCACGCCGCGCCCGCAGAACCCGAACCCGGCCACCACGACCGTACGGCCGGCGAGCATGGTGTTGGTGGCCCGCATGATCCCGTCGAGCGTGGACTGCCCGGTGCCGTACCGGTTGTCGAACATGCGCTTCGTACGGGTGTCGTTGACGGCCACGACCGGGAACCGCAACGCCTGCTCGGCCGCCATCTGCCGCAGCCGGATGATGCCGGTCGTGGTCTCCTCGCAGCCGCCGCTCACACCGTCCAGCAGGTCGGTGCGCTCGGTGTGCAGGATGTTCACCAGGTCGCAGCCGTCGTCCAGCACGAGGTCGGGCCCGAGGTCGAGGGCCCGGTGGATGTGCAGGTAGTAGGTGGCGCGATCGACCCCGGCACGGGCGTGCACGGCGATCCCGTACGCGCGCAGGGCCTCGGCCACGTCGTCCTGGGTGGACAGCGGATTGGAGGCGGCCAGCGCGATCTCGGCGCCGCCCGCCTTCAACGCGCCCATGAGCACGGCCGTCTCGGCCGTGACGTGGAGGCAGGCCGCGATCTTCAGCCCGTCGAGCGGCCGTTCGAGCGCGAACCGCTCGCCGATGGCGGTCAGCACCGGCATCGAGCGCGCCGCCCAGGAGATCTGCCGCTCGCCGCTTTCCCAGAGATCCATGCCCAGCCCCTCGCGAAAGAAGCGGCTCCGGGAGGGACCAGGCCCTCCCGGAGCCGCCCTGCGGATCAGTAGCGGTAGTGGTCGGACTTGTACGGGCCCTCGACGTGCACGCCGATGTAGGCCGCCTGCTCCTTGGTCAGCTCGGTGAGCTTGACGCCGAGCGCGTCGAGGTGAAGGCGGGCGACCTTCTCGTCGAGGTGCTTGGGCAGCGTGTAGACGCCGGTCGGGTATTCGGCCGTCTTGGTGAACAGCTCGATCTGCGCGATCACCTGGTTGGTGAAGGAGTTGGACATGACGAAGCTGGGGTGGCCGGTGGCGCAGCCCAGGTTCATCAGGCGGCCCTCGGCCAGCACGATGATCGAGTGACCGTCGGCGAAGACCCACTCGTCGACCTGCGGCTTGATGTTGTTCTTCACGATGCCGGGCTGCTTGGCCAGGCCGGCCATGTCGATCTCGTTGTCGAAGTGGCCGATGTTGGACACGATCGCCTGGTGCTTCATCTGCGCCATGTGCGCGGCGGTGATGATGTTGAAGTTGCCGGTGGTGGTCACGAAGATGTCGGCGATGCCGACGACCTCCTCCAGCGTGGTGACCTGGAAGCCGTCCATGGCCGCCTGGAGGGCGCAGATCGGGTCGATCTCGGTGACGATGACCCGGGCGCCCTGGCCGCGCAGCGCGTCGGCGCAGCCCTTGCCGACGTCGCCGTAGCCGCAGACCACGGCCACCTTGCCGCCGATGAGCACGTCGGTGGCGCGGTTGAGGCCGTCGATGACGGAGTGGCGGCAGCCGTACTTGTTGTCGAACTTCGACTTGGTGACCGAGTCGTTGACGTTGATCGCCGGGAAGAGGAGCTGGCCGTTCTTGTGCATCTCGTAGAGACGGTGCACGCCGGTGGTGGTCTCCTCCGTCACGCCCTTGATGCTCTCGGCGATGCGGGTCCAGCGCTTGTCCTCGCCGACCGTGCGGGTGAGCAGGTCGATGATGACGTGCCACTCCTCCGGGTCGTCGGCGCCGGCGGGGGGCACGGCCCCGGCCTTCTCGTACTCGGCGCCCTTGTGGACGAGGAGCGTGGCGTCGCCGCCGTCGTCGAGGATCATGTTGGGGGCGTCACCGTTCGGCCAGGTGAGGGCCTGCTCGGTGCACCACCAGTACTCCTCCAGCGTCTCGCCCTTCCAGGCGAACACGGGGACGCCCTTCGGGTCCTCCGGGGTGCCGCCGGGGCCTACGACGACCGCGGCGGCGGCGTGGTCCTGGGTGGAGAAGATGTTGCAGCTCACCCAGCGGACCTCGGCGCCGAGCGCGACCAGCGTCTCGATGAGCACGGCCGTCTGGATCGTCATGTGCAGGGAGCCCATGATCTTCGCGCCGCGGAGGGGCTGGGAGGCCGCGTATTCCTTGCGCATCGCCATGAGGCCGGGCATCTCGTGCTCGGCGAGCCGGATTTCCTTGCGGCCGAAGTCGGCAAGTGAAAGGTCGGCGACCTTGAAGTCCATCGGGATTCCCCTCGCGTCACGATTGGTGTCGCGGACGAGTTTAGGCGGCGCTCGGGCGGCCTCGCATCTCCGAGACGGCGAAACTGACGTAAGAATGTAAGGATGCGCATCACGGAAGCAGCCAAGCGGCTCGGCATGTCCCCACGAATGCTCCGATACCGGGAGGCTCTGGGCCTGCTGCCGCCCGTCCGGGAGCGCGGTGCGCACCGCAGATTCGGTCCTGACGAACTCGCCGCCGTGGCCCAGGGGGTGGAGCTGGAGAAGCGGTTCGACGTCTCGCCCGCCGAGCTGGCCTTCGCGTTGCGCGTGCTGAGCGAGCCCCAGGTGGCCGCGGCCGTGCGCGAGCTGGGCGTGCGCATCGGCCGCATCCAGGTACCGCGCAGGGCCCTGGACTTCGAGAAGGAGAAGGCCCTGAGGCTGCTGCGGCCCCGGGGCTGAGCGTCAGCCGGCCGTCGTACGCAGCCGGTCGAGGTCGGGCTCCAGGTAGATCACCCGCGCGATCGGCACGGCGTCGCGGATGCGTCGCTCGGCCTCGTCGATGCCGCGGGCCACCTCGCCGGCCGTGTCGTCGTGCGCGACCGCGATCTTGGCCGCCACCAGCAGCTCCTCGGGGCCGAGGTGCAGCGTGCGCATGTGGATGATCCTGGTCACCTCGGGGGCGCCCTCCAGCGCGACCCGGATCTGCTCCTCGACCTCGGGCGACGCGCCCTCGCCGAGCAGCAGCGACTTGGTCTCGACGGCCAGCACGATCGCGATGACGGCCAGCAGCACGCCGATCATGAGGGTGCCGATGCCGTCCCAGACGCCGTCGCCGGTGACGACGGCCATCGTCACGCCGAACAGCGCGAAGACCAGGCCGAGCAGCGCGCCCAGGTCCTCCAGCAGGATGACGGGCAGCTCGGGCGACTTGGAACGGCGGATGAAGGCGAACCACGACTGCTTGCCGCGCAGCGGGTTGGACTCCTTGACCGCCGTACGGAACGAGAAGCCCTCGGCGATGATCGCGAAGATCAGCACCGCGAACGCCCAGATCGGCGCATCGACCTCGGCCGGCGAGGAGATCTTGTGCCAGCCCTCGTAGATCGAGAAGACCGCGCCGATGGTGAACAGCACGACGGCGACCACGAACGCGTAGAAGTACCGCTCGCGCCCGTAGCCGAAGGGATGGGCCTTGTCGCTGGCCCGCTGGGCCCGTTTGCCGCCGATCAGGAGCAGGAGCTGGTTGCCCGAGTCGGCGACGGAGTGGATGCCCTCGGCCAGCATCGAGGACGACCCGGTGAAGAACGCCGCCACGAACTTCGCCACCGCGATCGCCAGGTTGGCGCTCAGCGCCGCAATGATTGCCTTGGTGCCACCACTCGCGCTCACCGGTCGTCTCCGCTCATAAGATCACCTGCATGGACCTGACATGGGATCCTATTGCGAAACCCTTGCCCGAAGCTCAGTGATCGTGGCCACAGGCGTCGGATCGAGCGCGTAGCCGAGGGCCAGGTAGGTGGCGGCGTAGTCCGCCAGGCCGACGAGCGCGGCCAGCCGTTCGAGCGGATGCAGCCCCTCCGCGGCCAGCTCGCTGACCGGCACGTCCCGGTCGCGCGCGAGCCGCAGCGACGCCTCGCGCTGCCGCGTCACCTGAGGATGCTCCTCGACGTCGCGCAGCATGACGAGCCTGAGCGTCGGCCCGGCCGTGTCGGCGAAGATGTCCCGCTCGGCCAGCGGCCCCTCCAGGGCGGCCACCTGGTTGTGGCCCGCCTCGGGCAGCTCGCCGAAGACGGCGGGGTACTTGCCGGTCTCGTTGAGCTGGCAGGCCAGCCGGTACGCCGCGGCACGGGCCACGGGCGAGGAACCCCAGATCATCGGGATGCTCTCGGCCAGATCCATGGCGAGGGACTTGCCCGGGTTGACGAAGGACTCGCTGGAGGGACGGCAGCGGTTGGCGATGTCCTCAAGGGTCGCGGCCACCCGCTCGAACACCTCGGGCCCTGCCGTGACCAGCCCGAGCGCGGACGCGGCCACGATCACCGGGATCGTCAGCAGCCACAGGGCGGCCCTGGGCGGACCGTCGGGCCGCACCGGGACGTGGATCGCCGACGCCTGCACGGCCACGGCCTCCAGCGGCGAGCCCGGCGGGCACACGGCCAGCAGCCCGCACCCCCGCCGGACGGCCTGGACGGCGAGGGAGACCGTCTCCTCCTCGTCGCCGGTGGCGGAGACGGCGATGACCAGGTCGGTCGCGCCGATCCAGCCCGGGAGCTGGTAGGACCGCAGCGTCATGATCGGCAGCGGCACGCCGTTGCCGCACACCGCCGCGAGGATGTCGCCGGTCAGGCCCGCCGTGCCCATGCCCGCGACCACGACGGCCCGCGGGCGGCCCTGGCCGACCAGCCGGTCGACGCCGGCCTCGACCGCGGCACGGCGACCCGTGCGCACCTGGGCGGCCGAGGCCGCGACCGCGAGCAGCATGCCGCCCGGATCGGCCTCGGTGAGGTGATGCTGGTCATCGAGCCGCCCGGGCTCCCAGGTCACGGCTTCCTTGCCTCATCGACCAGCAGGACGGGGATGTCGTCGCGCACGGGGTAGATCAGACCGCAGTCCGTGCAGACCAGTTCCTCGGTCTCGGCCTCGGCGCGCAGCGGCGCCTTGCAGGCCGGGCAGGCCAGGATCTCCAGCAGCCAGTCGTCGATCTTCACAGTGACACCCTTCCCACGATGGCGAGGACCTCGTCCTTGATCGCCTTCATCTTGCTCTCGTCGGCCGCCTCGGCGTTCAGCCTGAGGAGCGGCTCGGTGTTGGACGCGCGCAGGTTGAACCACCAGTCGGGGCCGGTGATCGTCAGGCCGTCGAGCTCGTCGACCTCGCCGCGGCCCGCGAAGGCCGCGCGCACGAGCGCCAGCGCCTCGCCCTGGTCGGCGACCGCGCTGTTGAGCTCGCCGGAGGCGTGGTAGCGGGAGTAGGCCGCCACCACCTGCGACAGCGGGCGGTCCTGCTCGCCCAGCGCGGCCAGCACGTGCATCGCGGCGAGCAGGCCCGAGTCGGCGAACCAGAAGTCGCGGAAGTAGTAGTGGGCCGAGTGCTCGCCGCCGAAGATCGCGCCGGTGCGGGCCATCTCCGCCTTGATGAAGGAGTGGCCGACGCGCGTGCGCACGGGCTCGCCGCCGTGCTCGCGGACGATCTCGGGCACGCCGAGCGAGGTGATCACGTTGTGGATGATCGTGCCGCCGGGGTCTTTGGCCAGCTCGCGGGTGGCCACCAGGGCCGTGACGGCCGACGGCGAGACGGACGCGCCGCGCTCGTCGATCACCCAGCAGCGGTCGGCGTCGCCGTCGAAGGCGAGGCCCAGGTCGGCGCCGCTCTCGACGACGGCCCGCTGCAGGTCGAGGAGGTTCTGCGGCTCCAGCGGGTTGGCCTCGTGGTTGGGGAAGTCGCCGTCGAGCTCGAAGTAGAGCGGGACCAGCTCCAGCGGCAGGCCCTCGAACACGGCCGGGACCGTGTGGCCGGCCATGCCGTTGCCCGCGTCGACGACGACCTTGAGCGGCCGGATCGCCGACAGGTCGACGAGGGAGCGCAGGTGGTGGGCGTAGCCGGACAGCAGGTCCTTCTCGATCAGCGACCCGGTCGGGGCGGCGGTGGCGGCGCCCACCAGCTCGGCCGCGCGGTCGCGGATCTCGCTCAGCCCGGTCTCGCCGCCGATCGGCACCGCGCCGCCGCGGCACATCTTCATGCCGTTGTACTGGGCCGGGTTGTGGCTGGCGGTGAACATCACGCCGGGCAGGCCCAGGCTGCCGCTGGCGTAGTAGAGCAGGTCGGTGGAGCCCAGCCCGGCGAACACGACGTCGGCCCCGCGCGAGCGGGCGCCCCTGACGAACGCCTCGGCCAGCGGCACGGACGACTCGCGCATGTCATGGGCGACGACGACGGACACGGCCCCGGTCACCTCGACGAACGCCGCCCCCACGGCCTCGGCGATCGGCTCGTCGAGCTCGCCGGGAACCACCCCGCGAACGTCGTACGCCTTGAAGATCTTGGCGAGGTCGCCCACTCTTCAGCTCCGCCCTAGGTCGTTTGTCGTGTGAAACGAGCCTACCGGTCGCGGTGCTGCTGGGCCGACCGAAGAACGCGCAGGTGGCCCCTGCGCCCGACCTCGACCCCTTGGCCGACCGGCTCGCCGCTGCCGGACGGTGTGGGCCTGGCGGCCTCCCTGACCGCGTTGGCCAGCGCCTCCAGGTCGTCCGAGCTGGGGGAGTTGCCGTCGGTGGGGAGCCGGACGACCTCCCAGCCGCGGGGAGCGGTCAGCCGCTCGGCGTGTTCGGCGCACAGGTCGTAACAGTGTGGCTCGGCGTACGTCGCCAGAGGGCCGAGAACTGCGGTCGAGTCGGCGTATACGTACGTGAGCGTGAAGACGGCAGGCTGGCTGCAAGCGGTGCGGGAACAGCGGCGGACGGGGCTCACGGAGGGACCGTATCTGCTAAGAGTGCGAGGCGCCACTATCTGAGCGCTCTTAACGAGCGTGTCGCCACAATTCGGACACCTGTCGCAGGCTTTCCACCCACATGCACCGATGCGCGCGCCTGAGGGACAACCTTGCCCCGTCGCCGTTGACGCCACACCGGTCGCCTTGTACTTTCTCCATCGGTTAATTAACCACCAAGGAAAGTGATGAGCCGGGACGATCAGCTGAACGCCGTCTTCGCGGCCCTCGCCGACCCGACGCGGCGGGCGATGCTCGCCCGGCTGACCGAGGGCGAGGCGACCGTCGGCGAGCTGGCCGAACCGTTCGACCTCACGCTGCCGGCCGTCTCGAAGCACGTGAAGGTGCTGGCCCGCGCGGGGCTCGTGGAGCAGGGCCGGCAGGCGCAGTGGCGCCCGTGCCGGCTGCGTCCCGAGCCGCTGCGCGACGTGCTGACGTGGATGGAGCAGTACCGCGAGTTCCTCGACCCCCGCTCCGGACCGCGATGACGCGGGGCGGGGGTTCCGGGGGTTCGCGGGCGGGTGCCCTTACACTTGGTCGGTGACTCCAAAGCGCGGTCCCAGACGGCGCGATCGCCACGGTCGTGGCCTGCGCGGCCCCCTCGCCCCCTCCCACGTCCCCATGGCCCGTTCCCGCAGCGAGCGCTTCGACGACCTCGTGCTCGACGCCGTCGACCGGCTCCGGCCGCGATGGGACAAACAGCTGTCGGCCGTGGAGTTCGCGGTCGAGGAGGTGCCGCCGCTCAACGAGCTGGGCGACGGCCCGAGCATGGGCACCGAGCCCATCCCGTTCGGCCGCGCCGACGCGGCCAGCGGCCAGTCGCCCGCCTCCGTGGTGATCTACCGCCGCCCGCTGGAGGCCCGTGCCCGCGACCGCGACACCCTGGGCGCGATGGTGCACGACACGGTGGTCGAGCAGGTCGCCACGCTGCTCGGCCTCGCCCCTGAGACCGTCGACCCGGGCTACGACGACCGCCGCTGACCCGTCCGGCCCGGGTGACCCGGGTCAGGGCAGCACGGCGAGGGGGCTGTCGGTCAGCGCGGGCAGCATCGTCCACATGCGCGCGGGCGCGAGCGGCTGGGCCGTGACGAGCAGCCCGTCCTTCTGCCGCTCCTCGATGACCCGGCCGCCGTAGACCTGGCCCGACACGGGCGTGACGACCACGGCGAACTCGCCCTTGCCGCGCAGCCGCACCTCCTTGGTCCGCCCGGCGGGCACCGCCACGTCGTACGGCCTGCCCGGCTCGCCCTTCACCGGCACCTCCTGCACCCGGACCTCGCCGGGACCGCCGAGCGCGGTGAACAGCAGCCGCGTGCCGGGCCCGTTGCCCGCGACCGCGCTGCCCAGGTCGAGCGGGGGCGTGCCCGCCGTGAACGCCACGTCCTGCCGCACGCCGGTGCCGGCGACGACGAGCCCGGCCACGATCGGCTCCGGCGCGGTGAGCACGAGCGCGGCCGACTCGCCGCCGATCCCGGTGGTCACGTCCATCGCGACCACGCTGCCCGCCGGCACGTCGATGGTCTCGCGGCCCTTCATCGCGTACTCGGCGTCCTGGCTGACCGCCTTGACCTGCACCGACACGTCGTTCTCGCCGGGGGCGGCGACCAGCAGCTCGCGCCTGCCGCCGCCGCCGGGGATGCCGGGCACCACCACGCGGGTGGCCGGGGGCGCGGCGAGCGGCAGCCAGTCCACGCCGCCGGCCTGCATCGACGCCCTGGCCGCCACCGCCAGTCGGCCGAAGACGGTGGTGACGCCGACGGCCATGACGTCCGCCGAGGGCGCGAGCGTCCTGAGGTCGATCTCCTTGTGCTCGCCCGGCGCGAGCTCCAGGCCGCGGCCCTTGTCGCCGGAGACCAGGCCCTCGGCCGCGTACACCTCGACGTCGGCCTGGGCCGGGGCCTTGTCGGCGTTGGTGAGGTGCAGGACCACGTCGGCCACCGCGGGACCGGGGCCGACCAGCCAGGCGGCCTGCGCCGGCTCGGTGCAGCGCACCCCGGACAGCCCGCGGGCCGCGCCTGAGGTCACCCGGGTGGTGTATCCGGCTTCGAGCGCTCCCGGGCCGTTCGTCACGTACGGCTCGGCGTTCTTCATGACCTCGCGGGACAGGCGTCCGGGCAGGTAGACGTTCATCTGCGCGCCCTTGGCACCGGGGCAGACGGCGGTCACCGACTCGACGGCCACCTTCCTCGGCCCCTCCGCCTTGGCCGGGGCGGGGGCCGGACGGGTGACGAACGCGACGCCGTACAGGGCCGACAGCGCCACCACGACCAGCACCAGCAGGCCGAACCTGTTCTCCACGAACGCCTTCATCGCACCCCCGCCGGCGCGGGCACGGGCGCTTCGACGCCCTCGACCGCGCCGCTCTCCCGGCGTCCGGGCGTGGCCAGGGCCAGCACGATCAGGGCCAGCGCCCCCTGGGCCCACAACCAGGGCGTGTGCAGGACGTCGGCCGGCTCGGCGGCCACGCGGGTGACCGGCTCGGCCAGCCGCCACAGGCCGCCCGCCTCCGACAGGCTCATGCGTTCCAACGACGGCTGCGAGTCGAGCGACCTGGCGAGCTCCGGCGGCACCGGCGCGGCCACGGCCACCATGGCGATCCCGTGCTCGGCCAGCGTCGCCGCGTCGGTCCCGCCGCGCCCGCCGACCAGGCCCTGCGCCGCGACCGCGACCTTCGTACGGCCTTCGGACGCGACCGGCAGCTCGGCCTCGCCGATCAACGGGGTACGGCCGTGCAGCACGGTGAAGGCGTGCCCCTTGATCAGCAGCGTGCGCTCGCCGTGCCGGGTGCTCCAGGTGGCCAGCGCGGGCAGCGTATCGGGCGCGTCGCCGGTCAGCGGGCCGCGCACCCCGTACGCCATCCAGTAGCCGGCGGCCAGGATCGGCGTGCTCACGGCGGCGGCCACCACCAGGGTCGCGCCCAGTCTGCGCAGCCCGCCGCCGGCCCGCAGCTCGGCCAGCCGGTGCGCGGTCAGGCCCACGAGCACCAGCAGCCCGGTCCCCGCGAACGCCAGCGGCACGCCGGGCCAGGCCCGCGCCCCTTCGACGCCGATCCGGCTGACCAGGATGGCCGCCAGCACGCCGTACAGCGTGACGCCCCAGCCGATCGCGACGATCATCCGCTGGCGGCGCATGAGCAGCGCGGCCAGCGCGGTCACCACCAGCCCGGCCGTCACCCAGAACGGCGGCAGCCCCGGCCCTCCCGGGCTGAGCGCGAGCAGCGACTCCGGCGCGAGCCCCGCCTCCACCAGGGCGGGATCGTGCAGGCCCGCCTCCAGCAGGATGCGGCCCGGGTCCGCGACCAGCCCGGCCAGCCAGGGGAACAGCAGCACGACGGGCACCGCGAGCGCGACCGCCATGGAGGTCACCACGCCGCGCCGCACCCCGCCGTACGCGACGGCGGCCAGCACGCCGAGCACCGCGAAGAGCGGGTACACCAGCGGGACGAACGCGGTCCCCACGGCCAGCAGCAGCCCGAGCGCCCAGGCCGCGCGCCTGGCGCGGCGCCGCTCGCCGGACAGCAGCGTGGTGCCGAGCGCGGCGTACACCGGGACCAGCACGAACACCACCGCCGTGCCGAGCCGCCCGGCCGCGATCGCGCCGGTGGCGACGGGCAGCAGCGCGTACGTCCCCGCCGCCCAGGCCCGCGCGGGCACCGCCGGGATGATGTGCCTGGTCGCCAGGTACGCCGACGCCCCGGCCAGCGGCACCGAGCCGAGCAGCAGCACGGACACGGCCAGCCACGTCTTGCCCAGCGCCAGCGTCGAGGCCACCGCCAGCAGCGCCACGTACGGCGGCGCCCAGTCGGTGGAGCCGAGCCCGATGTCGTGGAAGCCCTCGGTGTAGAACCGCCACAGGTCCCCCGCGCCGCCGGTCACCGGGACCAGCGCGCCGCCGCCCAGCCGGTCGCCGCCGAGCAGCGACCGTTCGGCGACCAGCGAGATCACGGCGAGGGCGAGCATGAGGACGACGCCCGGACGCCGGAGGAAGCCCTTGACCGCGCCGGTGTCCGCCGGTGTGCTCGCCTCGTCGTCCTCGGTGGCGGAGTGGTGGTGGTGGCGGCCGGTGGAGTCCACGGGGGTCTCGCCGGCGAGGAAGCTCTGCACCATGTCGGTCAGCCGCCGGTAGGCGCCTCCCGGCGGCGTCAGCAACCGCTTTATACGGATAAATCCCTTTTTACGGCCGTCGCGGCGAGCCCTGCGCGCCTTCAGCAGCCGGAACGGGTGCACCAGGATCGACCCCAGCGCCACCATCTCGTCCAGCGCGTTCGCCGGCTGCTTGCCCAGCAGGAACAGCAGCGTGCGCAGGGCCGACCCGGCCAGGTTCCGGACGAGTGCCCACAACATCACGCGGAACGGCAGGTTCGCCATGATGACGAACATCGCGTTCCGCCGGTCGAGCCTGCGCGGATGGTCGCCGCTGACCGTGATCCGCCGTCGCCTGCGCGCCGCCGCCTCGGCGTGCCAGGCCACCGCCGAGGTCACCGCCAGCACCCTGTGGCCGGCGTTGCGTACCTGCCAGCACAGGTCGAGGTCGTCGCGGAAGAGCGGGAACAGCGGGTCGAGGCCGCCGAGCCGCTCCCAGACGTCGCGGCGGACCAGCATGCCCGCCGTGGAGACCGAGAGCACCTCCCGGGTGCCGTCGTGCTGCCCCTGGTCGAACTCGCGCGGCTCCAGCCCGGTGTCCCTGCGCCCGGTGAGGCCGACGGTCACGCCCAGTTCGAGCAGGCGTCTGCGGTCGAGCCAGTCGCGCAGCTTCGGGCCGAGCACCGCCGCCTTGGGGTCCTGCTCGGCCGCCGTGAGCAGGGCCTCCAGCGCCCGCCGGTCGGGGGCGCAGTCGTCGTGCAGCAGCCAAAGCCACTCGTTCTGGCCGCACGGCGGCAGCTTGTCCAGCACCTCCGCCACCGCGTCCCCGAACGAGGCCGAGCGCGGCAGCGCGAGCACGTTGGACGGGCCGAGCGTCTGCGCGAGCAGGTCGCCCGAGCCGTCCCTGCTGCCGTTGTCGACGCCCGCGACGCGCTCCGGCCTGCGGCTCTGACCGGCCAGCGCACGCAACGTCTCCCCCAGCCAGCGCCCGCCATCATGGGCGACGACGATCACGGTGACGAGGGGACGTGTCATGGTCGGGCGACTCCAGCGTTGATCAGGCGCGCCCACCCTACAGGTGTGACCACACGCGAAAAAGGGTCACGCGGGCTACCGCGTGACCCTTTCGCTCATATCCCCTAAACGGCCTGGCGCTTGATCCGTCTGCGCTCCCGCTCCGACAACCCACCCCAGATGCCGAATCGCTCATCGTGTTCGAGTGCGTATTCCAAGCACTCGGCACGGACCTCACACGATCGACAGACCTTCTTGGCTTCTCGGGTGGAGCCGCCTTTTTCCGGGAAGAACGCCTCCGGATCGGTCTGCGCGCACAACGCACGCTCCTGCCATCCGAGTTCTTCAGCGTCAAGCTGATCCTGTGCGATGACCGGATCGGTCACTGCACACCTCCCTGCCGCCCGCCCGCAATGGAGCCCCCCATGGACGCCTTCCTCCTACCCACCCAAGGGAAGGCGTAACAACATGGTTGTAATTACACGCGCGTGCCGTACGTGACGTCAAGCGGCATGACGGTATCCGGGGAAAGACCGACTCTCGCCCCGGTGTGCTCGGCATGTGGTGTTCGCACCAGGCCGAGACCCCCTGCACAGCAAGGCTTCGACCCGGTTCGTTCAACGCTGTCAGCGGTCGGAACCGTAGCAGGGCGGGGTAGACGCCCGCCCTTTGGGCCACCTTCTCTCTAGCCGTCGTTTGCCGGTCCGTTACCTGCGTGGCTCGTTGGGCGTGTATATGGCCGTTGGGTCGATTGGGTCGTCACCCGGGCGGTTCTGGGCGCCGAGGGCGTCCCCGAACTGCGAGGGGTCGAGCCGCATCGTCGACTCGCCCTGCGCCTCGGTCCACCCGGCCGGGGCCTGGTGGGTGGGGCGGTAGGTCTGGGGCTCGTACTGGCCCTGCTGCTGGGGCTCGTACGCGTTCTGCTGCTGCGGGTACGGCTGACCCTGCTGCGGGTGGCCGAACGGGTCGTCGTACGGCCTGGCCGGCTGGCCGCCGTAGTCGGGGACCCTCAGGTCGGGCTGGGTGCCGGAGGCGGCCGTCGAGCTCTGGTAGGTCTCGGCCTGCTGGTAGGCGTCCAGGAGCTGCTGGGAGCGCGGGTCGACGGGCGGGTCCGGCTCCTGGTAGGCGGGGGTGGCGTACTCGTGGCCCGAGTAGCCGGTGAACGGCTGGCCGCCCTGCTGGTCGAAGGCGCTCTGGCGGTCGAGGTACGGCTGCTGCTGCTCCGCCTGCGGGTACGGGACGCTCGGGCTGGTCTCGCCGCTCGGGTACGCCTGGTCGCCGAAGGTGCTCTGGGAGCCGTCCCTCGGGGCGTACGGGTTGTCGGGGGTGGGGTAGCCGGCCTGGCCGTACGCGCTGGGCTGGCTGTCGGCCGGGACGTAGGGCGCGGGGGTGTACTCGCCGGCGGGCGGCTGGTAGCCGGAGTCGGGGAGCGTCTCGGACGGGGTGTAGGCCGGTGGGGCGTACCCCTGGTCCTGGCCGAAGCTCTGCGGCGGGAAGCCCTGGTCTTGCTGCGCGCCCGGCTGCGTACCCGGCTGTGCGAACGGCTGTCCGGCCGGGCCCTGGGGGTGCCCGAAGGGCTGGTCGGCCTGGCCGTACGGGCGCTCGGGCGCCGGGGGGAACGGGGAGTCGGGCTGGCGTCCGGGCTGGTCGGTGGACGCGGCGGGGAGCGCGGCCCTGGCCGGCTGGTAGGGCTGCTGCTGGTACGGCTCGGGCTGCCTGCCCTGCGACGGCCCCTGCGACGGCTGGCCGAACGGCGTCTGGCCGGGCTGCCCGTAGGCGGGCTGCTGGCCTTGAGGCTGGGCCTGGCCGTAGGCGGGCTGTCCCTGAACCTCGCCCTGGCCAAAGGCGGACTGCTGGCCTTGAGGCTCGGCTTGGCCGTAGGCGGGCTGCTGGCCCTGGGGCTCGGCCTGGCCGTAGGCGGGCTGGGCGCCGGGGGGCTGGGGGGCGTAGGGGGACTGGGCGTCGGCCGCCTGCGGGACGGGGGTCTCGGGCTGGTGACCGTAGCCGGGGGCGGTGGCGTCGTGCTGGCCGAAGCCGGGCGCGGGCTGGCCGTAGCCCGAGGGGTCGGACTGGCCGAAGGCGGGCGCGGCGGGGGCGGGCCGGCCGTAGCCGGGGGTGGAGGGCTCGGGCTGGCCGTAGCCGGAGGGCTCCGACTGGCCGCCGTAGCTCGGGGGCTGGTGGCCGTAGCCTCCGCCGGGCTGCCCGCCGGGGTTCGTCGCCTGGGCGCCGTAGCCGGGCTGCTGACCGAAAGCCGACTGCTGGTCCTGCTGACCGAAAGCCGACTGCTGGTCCTGCTGACCGAAGGGGGCCTGCTGGTCCTGCTGACCGAAGGCCGACTGCTGGTCCCGCTGGCCGTAAGGGGCCTGCTGGTCCTGCTGGGCGTAGGGCGCCTGCTGGTCCTGATGGTTGTTGGCCGACTGCTGGCCGAAGGCGACGGTCGACTGCTGGCCGGACGGCGGCTGGGGGGCGTACCCGTTGGAGGCGGGCTGGGGCTCGTAGCCGGAGGAGGGGGGCTGGGGGGCGTAGCCCTGGGTCTGCTGGCCCGAGGGGGGTTGGGGGGCGTAGCCCGGAGCTGCGGGGATCTGGCCCGACGGCGGCTGGGGGGCGTAGCCGGAGGAGGCGGGCTGGGGGGCGGGAGCGGCGGACTGGGCGTCCTGGCCCGGGGGGAGCTGCGCGAGCGCGGGCTGCTGGCCGTAGGGGGTCGGCGCGGCGTGCGGCTGTGCGTACGCGGGCTGGGACGGCTGGTCGGAGCCGTGGCCGGGCTGGTCGGACTGGCCGTAAGCGGGCTGGTCCGGCTGGCCGTAGGTGGGCTGGTCCGGCTGGCCGAACTGCTGGGGGCGGCCGTACTGGGGCTGGTCGGACTGGCCGAACTGCTGCGGCTGGCCGTAGTGGGTGGTCGGGCGGCCGTACCCGTCGAGGGTGGGGATGGCGGAACGGTCGGACATGACCTCGGGGAGCAGGTAGGCCAGGCCGACGACGGTCAGCGCGAGCGTGGGCACGCCCGTGAGGACGTACTCGACCACCCCGCGGAAGCCGCCTCCGGCGAACAGCCCGACAATCAGCGCCAGCGCGCCGAACACGGCGGCGAGCCCGAGGCCGGCGGCCGAGCCGTAGGCGATGGTCCTGGCCTTGGGCGAGCGCTCGCCCGCCCTGGTCACCAGCAGCACGGCACCCACGAACAGCCCGGTCACGACCGGGCTGGTCAGGCCCGGCAGGTTCGCGGCGGCACGGCCGGCGAACCCGCCGTCGAGCGAGCCGCCCGCGCCGATCAGGATGTGGCCGATCGTCAGGACGACGTCCAGCAGCCCGGTGACGAGCATGATCCAGGCTGCCGGCTCCCGTAGTCGGGCGGCATTGAGTTTGCTCATGAGTAACCCCCATCGGACCCTTTGGCCCGAAGGGAGTTTGCCACATTGCCGACTTTCGCGGCGGGCGTCCCAAGAACCTCTTCCATCCCATTTACCCCCATACCTGGAACTTCTCTGCCATGAAGTAGGACAGAACCACTCCCCCCACGGGGATGTCAGAGGCCGGTGGAAGACTGGGACACATGCACATCGTGTCCCTCGCCGGCGGTATCGGCGGCGCCCGTTTCCTGCGCGGCCTGCGCGCCACCGCACCCGACGCCTCGATCACCGTCATCGGCAACACGGGTGACGACATCACCCTGTTCGGCCTGCGCGTCTGCCCCGACCTCGACACCGTCATGTACACCCTGGGCGGCGGCATCGACGAGGAGCAGGGCTGGGGCAGGGCCAAGGAGTCCCACGTCGTCAAGGAGGAGCTGGCCGCCTACGGGGTCGAGCCGCAGTGGTTCGGGCTCGGCGACCGCGACTTCGCCACCCACATCGTCCGCTCGCAGATGCTGGAGGCGGGCTACCCGCTCTCGCAGATCACCGAGGCCCTGTGCGCGCGCTGGCAGCCGGGCGTGCGGCTGCTGCCGATGACCGACGACCGCTGTGAGACACATGTGGTGATCTCCGACGAGCGCGGCAAACGGGCCGTGCACTTCCAGGAGTGGTGGGTGCGCCTGCGCGCCTCGGTCCCGGCCGAGTCGTTCGCGCTGGTGGGCGTCGAGACGGCCAAGCCCGCGCCGGGCGTGCTGAAGGCGATCGAGCAGGCCGACGTGGTCATCCTGCCGCCGTCCAACCCGGTGGTGAGCATCGGCACGATCCTCCAGGTCCCGGGCATCCGCGAGGCGGTCGCGGCCAAGACCGTGGTCGGCGTCTCCCCCATCATCGGCGGCGCGCCCGTGCGCGGCATGGCCGACGCGTGCCTGACGGCCATCGGGGTGGAGACCTCGGCCCAGGCCGTGCTCGACCTCTACGGCTCCGGCCTGGTCGACGGCTGGCTGGTGGCCGAGGAGGACTCCGGGGTGGCGCTCGACGGCGTGCGCGTGGTGTCCCGTCCGATCCTCATGCACGACGCCGAGGCGACCGCCGACATCGCCCGTACGGCGCTCGACCTGGCCCTGGAGCTGGTCCGATGAGCACGCGACGGATCGAGGTCATCGCCGTCACCGGCATCGGCGAGGTCCGGCCGGGCGACGAGGTGGCGGCCCTGCTCAAGGAGGCCGACCTGCGCGACGGCGACATCGTGGTGGTCACCTCGAAGATCGTGAGCAAGGCGGAGGGGCGCGTCCGCCGGGCGCCCGACCGGGCCGGCGCGATCGAGGAGGAGACCGAGCGGGTGGTCGCCAGGGTCGGCGACACGGTGATCGCCCAGACCCGCCACGGTTTCGTGATGGCCGCGGCCGGGGTCGACGCCTCCAACACCGAGCCCGGCACCGTCCTGCTGCTGCCCGAGGACCCCGACGCCTCCGCGGCGCGGATCAGGGCCGGGCTCGACGCGCGGGTGGGGGTGATCCTGTCCGACACGTTCGGGCGTCCGTGGCGCAACGGGCAGACCGACGTGGCGATCGGCGTCTCCGGGGTGCGTCCGCTCGACGACTTCCGGGGCACCTCCGACTCCTACGGCAACGCGCTCAGCGCCACCGTCACCGCGCTGGCCGACGAGATCGCGAGCGCGGCCGAGCTGGTCAAGGGCAAGCTCGACGGCGTTCCCGTGGCGATCGTGCGCGGCCTCGGCCATCTGGTGACCGACGACGACGGGCCGGGGGTCAGGCCGCTCGTCCGTCCGGCCGACGAGGACCTGTTCCGCTTCGGCTCCCGCGACGTCGTGTTCGCCCGCCGTACGATCAGGGGGTTCTCCGACCGGCCGGTCGACGGCGGGGCGGTGCGCAGGGCGGTGGCCGCGGGCATCGCGGCGCCGGCGCCGCACCACACGACCCCCTGGCGGTTCGTGCTGGTCGAGTCGGCGCGCACGCGCACCGAGCTGCTCGACGCCATGCGCGAGGCGTGGATCGAGGACCTGCGCGGCGACGGTTTCACCGAGGAGTCGATCGCCAAGCGGGTCAGGCGCGGCGACGTCCTGCGCGACGCCCCCTACCTGGTGGTGCCGTGCCTGGTGATGGAGGGCTCCCACACCTACCGCGACGACCGGCGCAACGCCGCCGAGCGGGAGATGTTCGTCGTGGCGACGGGCGCCGGCGTGGAGAACTTCCTCATCCAGCTCGCGGTCGAGGGGCTGGGCTCGGCGTGGGTGTCCTCCACGATGTTCTGCCGTCCTGTGGTGAGGCGGGTGCTCGACCTGCCGGAGTCGTGGGACCCGATGGGCTGCGTGGCGATCGGGCACGCCGCGGCGCCGCCGCGCGAGCGCGCCCCCCGTGACCCGCGCGATTACATCGTGACGCGCTGAGCCTCTGACGAGAGTCCGGAATTCTGGTAAGCCGACCGTTTACCGTTAGGAAACTTTCCTTTACATTTGGACTATCCCCCCATGTAAAGGAGCCGCTTCAATGCGAAGGACTCTCACGTTAGTCGCCGTGGCGGTGATCACCATCGCCACGGCGGTGTTCAACACCTCTCCCGCGTTCGCCCACGGCTATGTGAACTCACCCCCCAGCCGGCAGGCGAACTGCGCCCAGGGCAAGGTGGCCGACTGCGGCCAGATCGTCTATGAGCCGCAGAGCGTGGAAGGCCCCAAGGGCCTGCGCAGTTGCAACGCCAACCTCGGCCAGTTCGCCCAGCTCAGTGACGAGAGCAAGCCGTGGCCGGCCACCTCCGTGGGCAGCTCGGTGACCTTCACCTGGACGTTCACCGCCAGGCACGCCACGCTCAACTACGAGTACTACATCGGCGGCACCCGGGTCGCCGTCTTCAACGGCAACGGCCAGCAGCCGCCGTCGACCATCTCGCACACGGTGAACCTGTCCGGCTACTCCGGCCGCCAGAAGGTCCTGGCGATCTGGAACATCTCCGACACCTCCAACGCCTTCTACTCCTGCATCGACCTGCAGATCGGCGGCGGCGGTCAGCCCACCCCCACTCCCACCCCGACCGTGACCCCCACGCCCACCCCGACCCCGACGCCGACGCCGACCACGACGGCCTCGGGCACCTGGAAGGCCGGCACGGCCTACACCACGGGCAGCACGGTCACCTACAACGGCGTCTCCTACCGGTGCCTGCAGCCCCACACGGCCATCGCGGGCTGGGAGCCGCCGAACGTCCCGGCGCTCTGGCAGCGGGTCTGAGGTCTGGACACGTCGATGACCAAGCTTCGTGACGCCGCGCTGTCGCTGTTCCGCATCGTGGTGGGCCTGCTGTTCGCCTGCCACGGGGCCGCCACTCTGTTCGGCGTACTCGGCGGTCCGTACGGCGGAACGACCCCCTCCGTAGGCCAGTGGCCCGACTGGTGGGCGGGGGTGATCGAGCTCGGCGCGGGCGGCCTCGTCCTCATCGGGCTCGCCACCCGTATCGCCGCCCTGCTCTGCTCGGGCACGATGGCCTACGCCTACTTCACCGTCCACCTGCCCAAGGGCTTGTTCCCGTTGCAGAACGGGGGCGAGACCGCGGCCATGTTCTCGTGGTCGTTCCTGATGCTGGCGCTGCTGGGCAGCGGCGCGTGGTCGTTGGACAAGCTCGTGTCCCACCTCCACCATCGCGGCGAGAACGCCACCGTGCAGCACATCTAGGCCAGATCCAGGCCGGGGGGTGCCGGGCGACCGGCATCCCCTCAGGCGGCCGACTTGCAGGTCGGGTGGCAGAGCCTGCGGGCCAGGGCGCCGAGGAAGACGTCGATGATCTCCCCGGGCTCCTGCGCCACGTGCAGCGAGCCGTTCGTGACCGCCGCGATCTGCGACAGGCTGCCGCGGTCCACGTCCTTGCCGAACGCGATGATGACGATCTGGATGGGCTTGTCCGGGTCCCACTCGTTCCGCAGCGTGCCGAGAAGCCGCGGGAGCTTGACGCCCTTGCCGTCGTCCTGGCCGGCCGTGATCACCAGCAGCGTGTTGTTCATGTCGTCGCGGTAGTCGCCGCCGACCCTGCGGAACCCGCTCAGTATCGCGTCGTAGAGCGAGCTGTCCAGGTCGGGGTGGGGGGCGATCGTGCTGGTCAGCTCGTCGAGGACGCTGCGCCGCAGCACCTGGCCCGACTCCGGCTCGCTGATCGGGCCCAGCCTGACGCGCTCCCGGTAGTTCCTGGTGTTCCCCACCTTGTCGGCGAACTCCCACATGCCCATGTGCGTGGAGTTCGGGAAGAGCTGGAGCCCGATCTTGGCCGCGGCCAGCGCGATGCGCACCTTGGTGCTGCCGTTCAGCGGCTCGGCCATGTGCCTGGAGGTGTCGGCCAGGACGAGGATGTTGGTCGGCGGCGCCAGCCTGCTCCAGGCGCGCAGCGCCTCGTCGATGTCCTGCTGCGACACCGACGGCCTGGTCCGCGGCGCCTGCGACGGGATCTGCGGGCCCGGCGAGAGCGGCCCCAGCCTGCCGTCACCCGACCTGAACCCGGCCCGCCGGACGATCTCCTGCGCCTGAGCGCCCTTCAGCCAGTCGGCGAAGGCCGTGGACGCCTCCGCGACGGCCGGATCGGCGGCCGTGACGACGTAGGGGTAGTCGAGGTCGATCGTGCCCTCGCGCGGATGCAACGCCACGACCGGGTCGGACGAGGGCACCCGGTTGTGGTTCCACACCGACTGCTCCGGGACGATGACCACCGGCCGCTGCCAGAACCCGCGGTCGTCCACGGCGTCGAGCATGCTGCGGTAGTCGGGGGCCGACCCGGCCTGCGCCCACCGGACGAACGCGGTCAGCGCCTTGTCGGCGGCCGGCCCGGTGCCCACGACGTCCCTGGCCGCGGCGACGGTCGCGATCCCCGCCCCCACCAGGGACGGGTCGGGCACGCGTACGACGTCGGGCTCGTCGGAGTTGGGCGTCAGCCGCCCGCGCAGGGTCGGCGGGAAGACCATCCGCCAGTTCATCTCGGTCCCGCCCACCGAGAAGCGCCGGGCCAGCGACGACCGCGTGGCGAACACCAGCGGCGAGGTGGCCACCACGGTCTCCCCCGCGGGCAGCGCGCTCGCGCCCTGGCTACGGGCCAGCCTGATCCAGGCGGAGGAGTCGGCGATCCAGCCGTCGGGACGCTCGTGCAGCACGCCGGCCCGGTCGCCGATCAGCGTGCGCAGCACCGTGGCCGACGGCTGCTCGGTCACCTGGACCAGCACGCACCGCCCGCCGACCGACGTCTTGGTCTCGTTGAAGCGCCCGGCGGCCTCCATGACCGCCGGCGCGACGTCCACGGCGGCGGCCACGCTGACCAGAACAGGCTCTCGTGACACGCACAGGGCGGGACCGCCGCCGAGGACCACGTAGAGGCTGCCGGCGGCGACGACCACGGCGGCGAGGCCGGCCAGCAGGCCGCGTTGGAGCGCCTTCCTGCGTCGCTGCACGGGAGGCAGCGCGGCACGGTGTCGACCAAACCGCACGATGAACCTCTCTCCAGTGGAGTGATGATTCTTCCAGTGCCTCCCGTGCCGGGCGCAAGCCTTGTTAGAACTTGTTATAACTACGCCATCGGCAAGATTCTTCTCACGCTCTGGCACACCCCGTCGCTCGCCTGCGCGGCGGCCAGCCGCTCGGCCGTGGGGCTGCCGTACTCGGTGGTGCGCTGGCGCACCGGACGGCCGGTGACCTCGACCATCTCGCGCAGCTCGCTGATCGTCTTGTACGAGCCGTTCTCCGACCCCGCCATCCGGCTGATCGTCTCCTCCATGAGGGTGCCGCCGAGGTCGTTCACGCCGCCCTGGAGCACCTGGCGGCACAGGTCGTCCTGGAGCTTGACCCACGAGCACTGGATGTTGGAGATCGCGCCGTGCAGCAGGATCCTGGCCAGGGCGTGCACCGCGCGGTTCTCCTGGGCGGTGGGGCCGGGACGGGCGATGCCGGCCAGGTAGATCGGCGCGCTGGTGTGCACGAACGGCAGCAGCACGAACTCCGAGAACCCGCCGGTCCGCTCCTGCAACTGCCTGATCAGCTTGATGTGCCTGACCCAGTGCAGGTGGTGGTCCACGTGGCCGTACATCATCGTGGACGTCGTCGGGATGCCGACCTCGTGGGCCGTGGTGATGACGTCGATCCACTCCTTGGCCGGCAGCTTCCCCTTGGTCAGCACCCAGCGCACGTCGTCGTCCAGGATCTCGGCCGCCGTGCCGGGCAGCGAGTCCACGCCGGCCTCCTTGGCGGCCTCCAGCCAGTCGCGTACGGACAGGTTCGTCCGGGAGGCTCCGTTGATGACCTCCATCGGGGAGAACGCGTGCACGTGCATGCCGGGCGTCCTGGCCTTGACCGCCTTGGCGATGTCGAAGTACGCGGTTCCCGGCAGGTCGGGATGGATGCCGCCCTGCATGCACACTTCGGTCGCGCCCGCCGCCCACGCCTCCTCGGCCCGGTCGGCCACCTGGTCCAGGCTGAGCGTGTACGCGTCGGCGTCGGTCCGGCGCTGGGCGAAGGCGCAGAAGCGGCAGCCGGTGTAGCAGACGTTGGTGAAGTTGATGTTCCGGTTGACGACGTAGGTGACCTCGTCGCCGGCGGCCTCCTTGCGCAGCGCGTCGGCGATGGCGGCCAGCTCGTCCAGCGCCTCGCCCTCCGCGCCCAGCAGCGCGACGGCCTCGGCGTCGGTCAGCCCGGCCGGGTCGGCCTCGGCCCGCCTGAGCGCCTGCCGGACGTCGCTCGGCGTCGAGGCCGCGACCGGGCCGAGCCGGTCGCGCAGGGCCGCCCAATCGCCGTAGACGTGGTCGAAGTCGTCGCGCCGGTCGGTCGCGCGGCCGGTGGTGTCCACCTCGACGTGCAGGTCCACCCGTCCGGAGGCGGCGAACCCGCCGTCGGGCTCCTGCCAGGGACGGCCCACCGGCACGGCGTCCTCGCGGGCGAGGCCGGTGGCGGGGTCGGCCAGGGCCTCGACGTGCGCGAACAGCCGGGGGTCCAGCCAGGGTTCGCCGGCCCGCACGTACTCGGGGTAGATCGTCAGGCGCTCCCGCAGGTCGAAGCCGGATTCGGCGGTACGGGCCGCCAGGTCGTCGATCTGCGGCCAGGGGCGTTCGGGGTTCACGTGGTCGGGGGTCAGGGGCGAGACGCCGCCCCAGTCGTCGATGCCGGCGCGGATCATGAGCGCGTACTCGGAGTCGACCAGGTTGGGCGGGGCCTGGAGGCGTACGCGGGGGCCGAGGACCAGGCGCGCGACGGCGATGGTGGCGGCGAGCTCGTGCAGGTCGGCGTCCGGCAGGCCGCGCATGGCCGTGTCCGGCTTGGCGCGGAAGTTCTGGACGATGACCTCCTGGACGCCGCCGTACTCGCGGGCGACCCGGCGGATGGCGAAGATCGACTCGGCCCGGTCCTCGACGGTCTCGCCGATGCCGATGAGGATGCCGGTCGTGAACGGCACGTTGGTGCGTCCGGCGTCCTCCAGGACGCGCAGCCGTACCGCCGGGTCCTTGTCGGGGGAGCCGTAGTGCGGCTGTCCCTTCTCCTCGAACAGCCGCCGCGAGGTGGTCTCCAGCATCATGCCCATCGACGGCGCGACCGGCTTGAGCCGCTGGAGGTCACGCCAGCTCAGCACACCGGGATTGAGGTGCGGCAACAGCCCGGTCTCCTCCAGCACCCTGATCGCCATGGCCCGCACGTAGGACAGCGTGTCGTCGTAGCCGTGCGCGTCCAGCCACTCGCGGGCCTGGTGCCAGCGGTCCTCCGGCCGGTCCCCCAGCGTGAACAACGCCTCCTTGCAGCCCATCGCCGCGCCCTGCCGGGCGATCTCCAGCACTTCGTCCGGGCTCAGGAACACCGACTCCAGCTTGTGCGGTGCGGTGGCGAACGTGCAGTAGCCGCAACGGTCCCGGCACAACCTGGTCAGCGGGATGAACACCTTCCTGCTGTAGGTGATCACCCCTTCCCTGCCGGCGGCCTTCAGCCCGGCGTCGCGCACGCGGGAGGCGTGGTCGAGCAGCGCGTCGAGTTGTTCGCCGCGCGCGTGCAGCAGCACGACGGCCTCGGTGAGGTCGAGCGCCTTGCCGTCACGGGCACGGGCGAGGGCACGGCGGAGCGCGGAATCACTGACAACACTCATAGAGGCACAGTACGCACACCTGAGTTCGTGACACGCACTCAGGGCCGGGTGTCAGAAGGACCTGTAGTCGCGCGCCGGCATCCGCGGCCCCCGCGCGGGCGGACGCACGCCGCTGAGCCAGATGAGCACCGTCGCCCGGTGCCGATGCCCCCGGTACGGCTCCAGCAGCCGCATCATCCCCACGTCGTCGGTCTTCTCCCCCGTCAGCGCGTAGCCGACCAGCTTGGCCAGGTGGAAGTCCCCCACGCTCACCGCGTCGGCGTCGCCGAAGACGCGCTGGCGCACCTCGGCCGACGTCCACACGCCGATCCCGGGCAGGGCCCGCAGCAGCCGGTCGAGCTCCTCGGTGGTGGCCGCGGCCTCCAGCTTGGCGGCGTGCCAGGCGGCGTTGGCTATCGTCCTGGCCCGGACGGCCTCCGCGCCCGCCCGGTGCCAGTGCCAGCTCGGGATCTGCCGCCACACGGCCGGCTCGGGCGCCACCCGCATGCCGTCGGGGGCCGGGCCGGGCGCGGGCTCGCCGTAGTGGCGCAGCAGGTGGCGCCAGGCCCGCCACGCCTCCCGGCCGACGACCTTCTGCTCCAGCACGGCGGGCACCAGCGCCTCCATGACCCGCCCGGTACGCCCGATGCGCAGCCCCGCGTGCTTGCGGGCCACGTCCGCCAGCACGTCGTGCCGGACGCGGAAGCCGGAGACGTCGTCGAGCGCGCCGAGCAGGGCGGGCAGGGTCTCCAGCGACCAGCCGGCGCCAGGCCCCCACGCCTGGGCGTGCACGGATCCGGCCGTCACGGTGACGCGCAGGGTGCTCGGGCCGTCGGGGGTGCGGCAGGTGCGCCAGACCGAGCCGTCGGGGGTGCGGCGCCAGGCGGGGTCGCCGGTGCCGCGCCTGTGGGGGCCCAGGGCCAGCTCCACGTCGAGCGGCCCGTCGGGCTCCCACCTGCGTTCCATCACCCGTCCAGTCTGCCGCGCGGCGGCGGGTGGTCGCTCACCCGCACGGCCCGGCCGAGCGGGTCAGGGCCGGGTCAGACGTCGCTGGAGTAGCGCACCGCGCGCTCGGGCAGCTCGATGCCGGGCCACACGCGCACCCCGCCCTGGAGCTCGTTGCCCGGCCCGACCACCGCGCCGTCGCCGATCACCGCGTCGCGCACGACCGTGCCGGCGCAGATCCGCGCGCCCTTGCCCACGACCGAATCGCTCACGGTGGCGCCGGACTCGACGACGCAGTCGTCGCACAGCACCGACCCCACCACGGACGCGCCCGCCTCGACGACGGCCCGCGCGCCGACGGCGGTGCCGCCCTGGACCTTGGCCTCGGCCGAGATCTCGGCCCCGTCGAGCGCCAGGTGCTCGCCCTGCGGGCCGGGCAGCGCGGGCGAGTCGAGCCGCCCGAGCACCAGGTCGCGCGAGCCCTTCACGAACGCGGCGGGAGTGCCCACGTCGAGCCAGTACGTCCGGTCGGCGTACCCGAGCACCAGCTCGCCGGAGTCGATCAGCCCGGGGAACGTCTCGCGCTCCACGGAGACGACCTCGCCGCGCGGGATCGAGTCGATCACCGAGCGGGTGAAGACGTAGCAACCGGCGTTGATGCGGTTGGTGACCGGGTTGGGGGTCTTCTCCAGGAACGCGGTGACCCGTCCGGACTCGTCGGTCGGGACGCAGCCGAACCGCGTCGGGTCGTCCACCTCCGTCAGGTGCAGCGTCACGGCGGCCTCGCGCTCGCAGTGGGTGCGCACCTGGTCGCCGATGTCGTGCCCGGACAGGATGTCGCCGTTGAGGATGAGCACCGGGTCGGAGGGCCCCGCGGTGAGCGCCTCGGCTGCGTTGCGGATGGCCCCGCCCGTGCCGAGCGGCGTCTCCTCGGTCATGTATTCGAGCGAGAGCCCGAGTGCCGATCCGTCACCGAAGGCGGGCTCGAACATCGCCGCCTTGTACGAGGTCGCGAACACGATCCGGCGTACGCCGAAGGACCGGGCGCGGGCGAGTTGGTGGGCCAGGAACGGCACTCCGGCGGTCGGCAGCAGCGGCTTGGGCGTGCCCAGTGTCAGCGGACGCAGGCGTGTGCCCTGCCCCCCGACCAGGAGGATCGCCTCGAGGTCTGGCAAAGAGCTCTCCATCACTCCGTGAGAGTAGCGAACTATTCGATTGCGCGTTGATAAGAGTTGAGATGCGCCTCCGCGGAGGCCTCCCAGGTGAATTCGCGTGCCCGTGCCCGCCCGGCCTCCTGCAACTGCCGCCTCCGCTCCGAGGAGGCCAGCAGCTCGCCCAGGGCGTCGGCGATGCTGTCCGCGTCCGGTTCAGTGTAGGCGACGGCGTCGCCGCCCACCTCGGGCAGCGAGGTGCGATGGCTGGTCAGGACGGCCGCGCCGCAGGCCATGGCCTCCAGCACCGGCATGCCGAAGCCCTCGCCCCGCGAGGGGAACGCCACGACGAGCGCCCCGCCCAGGAACCCCGGCAGGTCGGGCGCGCGCAGGTATCCCGGCCTGATCACCCGGACGGTGGCCTCCACCTCACGGCAGGCGGCGTCGACGTCGTCCTCGTGCACGCCGCCGCCGAGCACCAGCGCGGGCGGCGTCTCCAGCCGCTTCACGGCGGCGGCGAAGCCGCGGATCAGGTTGGGCACGTTCTTGCGGGGGTCGAGGTTGCCGAGGAAGGCCACGTACGGCCGGCCGTGCAGCCCGCACCTGATGGCCGCCCGGCGGATCTCGTCCTGGCTCGGCGGGTGGAAGTGGGCCACGTCGACGCCGTGGTAGGCGACGTCGATGCGGGTGGGGTCGGCCGACAGCACGCGGACCAGCTCGTCCCTGGTCGCCTTGGACGGCACGATGACCCGCTGGGCGTGCCGGACGGCGGTGCGCGTGGCCGAGCGGAAGAACGCGGCCCTGGCCGGGCTGTGCTGCTCGGGCTCGGTGAACCAGGTCACGTCGTGCACCGTCACGACGGTCGGGACGCCGGAACGCAGCGGCATGGAGTAGTAGGGGGCGTGGATGACCTCGGCCCCCGTCTGGCGGGCGAGCAGCGGCACGCCGGTCTGCTCCCAGGCGAGCCTGGCGGCCCTGTTGGTGATGGCGACGGGGCCGGGGATGACCCGGGCCGAAGGCGCCAGGCGCCGGTACCTTTCCGCGTCCGCACGCTGGCAGACCACGGCCAGATCGTTCCCGGCCCGGTGGAGCGCGGCCACGAGCCCGTCCACGTACCGGATCAACGCGCCACGGTCGGCGGGGACCGCGGCGGCATCGACGAGCACTCGAGGCATTACGTGGATCTTCTCCCCTCAAGATCGACGTGGGACCTGGCGGGCCCCCTCTTCGATTCAGCTTATGACCACCCTCCCCCAAATCGTGGGGCAAATCACACCGAGTCGCGACGTGAGGCGATTCCCGCCAAGCCCGCGCAGATCAGGTCCCCGACGACGATGACGATGCGGGAGCAGAGGGCCACAGCAATGGCCGCGCCGCTGTCGAGCACGGGGGCGAGCACCGCCACCATCGCCGCCTCGCGCACCCCGGCCCCCGCCGGCACGACGAAGGTCACGATGCCCAGACACCACGACAGGGCGAAGGCCCCGACGGCGAACAGCAGGCCGCCCTGCGGGGCGATGAAGAAGAAGTGCACGCCGTAGGCCGTCCAGCCGGCCAGCGCCCAGCCGAGCGCGGTGAGCATGCCACGACGGGTGAGCGGACGTTCCAGGGGCTCCCGCCCGAGCTTGCGCAGGCCGAAGCCGATCACGCCGTTGACGACCTTGGGCTCCAGCAGCACCAGCAGCAGCGGGATGAACAGCAGCACCCAGCCGAACCGGTGCCAGCCGAGCGTGACCAGCGTGACGAGCAGGCCGCTGGCGATCTGGACGGGCATCATCAGGAAGAACGCCGTGGCGCTGCGCGGGCGCGGCACGCCCAGGTCGCGGCCCATCTCCATCTGGGCGAGCACCGGCCAGACAGCGCCGGGGATGTACTTGCCGAGCTGGCCGACGAAGAACACCTTGGCGGCCGGCCGCAGCGGCAGCGGCGAGCCCAGGTCGGCCAGCAGGGTGCGCCAGGTGAGCATGGCCCCGAGCAGCGCGGCGACCACCGCGACGAGCGACCCGGCCAGCGCCGGCCACGACAGCCGGGCGAACCCGGCCACCACGGCGTCCCACTGCCTGGCCACCGCCCACGCGCCGAAGGCGAGCGCGACGGCCAGGAAGCCGAAGCGCAGCAGCCGGCGCGGCAGCGACCGCTTGGGGATCGCGCTCGCGCCGGTCTCCTCCACGAGGCTCACAGCGGCAGGACCCGCTCGGGCGGCTGCGGCAGCGCCGGCCCCGCGGGCCTGCGCGGCGTCTTGGTGGCCACCCACAGGTACGTCGGCACGACGGGCAGCAGCAGCCGCAGCACCTCGCGCGGGACGCGCGCCAGCACGGCCTTGACCAGCCGCCCGGGCAGGCCGGGGAACAGCTCGGAGCCGGCGAACCTGGTCGGCGTGGCCAGCACCGGGAACGTGTAGTCCCAGACGTGGAAGGCCCGCAACATCTTGCGCAGCCCCCGCCGCGTCCTGAACCGCTCGTAGTAGTGGTCGGCCCGGCCGGACGCGCGCACGTAGCGGTCGGCCAGCGCGGGCGGCAGGTACGACAGGAACGGCAGCTTGTAGTGGGGCTCGACGACCCCGAGCCGGTTGCCGAGCCCGAGGTAGAGCACCCCGTCGTCGGACAGCACGCGGTGCATCTCGGCCACCACGGCGTCGGGGTCGACCACGTGCTCGTAGATGTGGTTGAACACCAGCACGTCGATCGACCCGTCGGGGAAGGGCAGCGCCGTGCCGTCGCCGCAGACGAACGCCACCCGCTCGCCGAACCGGTCGGCGGCCTTGCGCAGCCCCGGCACGTCGATGTCGATGCCCAGCGTGTGCTTGGCCCCGGCCTGGGCCAGCTCGTCGGCGATGAACCCGGCCGAGCAGCCGACATCTCCCACGGTCAGCCCGCCGAGCGGCCCCTGGAAGTGCTCCAGCACGGCGATGATCTTCGCGGCCTTGCGGCGGCGTTTGTCCTCGTCGAGCATGGCCGACTGGAATTCGGAGTACTCGAGCTGCGCGACGCGTTGCTTGCCCACGCCGCCCAACAGTACCCGCGCCGCGGGCCCCGGTACGCTGACCTGCCCGACATGCCGGCTCTCCACGACCGCCCGGCAGGCCGGCTCTCCGCGACCTGCCCGGCATGCTGGCTCTCCGCCCGGGCTCCCGCGTAGCCTGGCCTGATGCTGCGCCGCCTGCTGCGCGTCCTGCTCGCGCTGGTCGCCCTCGCCTTCCTCGGCTACGGCCTGGCGAGGAACTGGCACGACACGACGCAGGCCCTGACCAGGCTGTCGCCGTGGGCAGTGCTCGGGGCGTTCGGGGCGGTGCTGGCCGGGCAGGTCTGCATGCTGGTGGCCTGGCGGCAGATCATGGCGGGGCTCGGCACGCGGCTGCCGCTGCGGGTGGCCGGGCGGATCATGTTCGTGGGACAGCTCGGCAAGTACATCCCGGGCGCGGTGTGGGCGTACGCGGCCATGATGGACCTCGGGCGCGACCACGGGAGCCCGCCGCGGCGCACGTTCGCCACGATCTCGCTCGGGCTGGTGGTCAACCTGGGCGTCGGCATCTCGATCGCCGCCGCCACGCTGAGCTCGCACGAGGCCGTCCGCCGGGCCTGGTACGTCGTGCTGCTCGTGCCGGTGATCATCGTGTGCCTGCATCCCAAGGTGCTCACCTGGGGGCTCAACCTGGCGTTGCGCATCGCCCGCAAGGAACCGCTGGAGAGCGTGCTGCCCGGCCGCACGGTCGTCGTCACAGTCGCCTGGACGGCGCTCGGCTGGTTCGTCTACGGCCTGCACACCTGGCTGCTGTCCGGCCGTCCCGACCTCTACCTCGTGTCGACCGGCGCGTACGCGTTCGCCTGGTGCACCGGCATCCTGGCCTTCGTGGTGCCCGCCGGGGTGGGCGTGCGGGAGGGCGCGCTCGTGCTGGTGCTCGGGCCGGTCATCGGCACCGCTCCGGCCATCGCGGTGGCGATCGTGTCGCGGCTGGCGTTCACGCTGGCCGACGCGGTCGCCGCGGGGGTCGCGTTCGTGCTCGGCCGTCAGAGCGCGAGCAGCGCGCCCGCGTACGCGGCCCAGAACGGCTCGGGATCGACCGCCTTGACCCCCGACCGCAACCTCTCCGGCTCGCCCGAGGCGTAGAAGCGCTCGATCGCCGCGCGCAGCGCCCCGGCGTCGCCCGGCTCGACCAGCAGGCCGTCGACGCCGTCGGTCACGTGGTCGGCCAGCGCGCCCACCCGGGTGGCGATCACCGGCACGCCGTGCTCGTGGCCGAGCCAGACGTTCTGGCTGGCGGTCGCGCTCCGGTACGGCAGCACCAGCGCGTCGGCCGCGGCGAACAGCTTGGGCACGTCGGCGGCGGGGACGTACCCGGGCCGCAGCTCGACCCGGTCGGCCAGGCCCAGCTCGTCGATCAGCGCCTTCGTGCCGTCGAGCCCGCCCCAGAACTCGCCCGCGACGGTCAGCGAGACGCCCTCGGGCAACGCCCGCAGCAGCAGGTCGAGCCCCTTGTACGGGCGCACCATCCCGAAAAACAGCAACCGCCCGCGCACCCCGCCCGACTGCTCGGCCGACGTGGACGGCAGATGCGGCGGCAGCCCCGCCACCCCGACCGGCCTGCCCGGCGCGAGCCCCCTGGCCAGCTCGGCCTGCTGCTCGGAGTGGGCCAGCACGCCGTCGACCCGCCGCAACAGCGCCTTCATCAGCGGCTGGTCGTACGGCTTCCGCTCGTGCGGCAGCACGTTGTGGCAGAGCGCGACCGTCCGGACCTTCCGCCCGGTACCGGACAGGATCCCCAGGTACGGAGGAACCTGCACAGGACTCAGCACCGCCAGCACCACAAGGTCGGCCGTGCGCAGCCGCCGCCCCGCCGCGAACCACCCGTCGGGCCGCCGCCAGTCGAGCCGCCGCGCGGTCCTCGGGTACGGCGTGCCCTCGGGCTCGGAGATCGTCTGCTGCCCCGGGTAGAGGAACGACGGGTACTGGGCCCGCCACGACTCGATCACCACGTCGTGGCCCTGGGCCGCCAGCCGGTGCGCCAGCTCGGTGGTGTGCTGCGCCCCGCCCCCCTTGTACGGGTAGGTCGGGCCGACGATCGCGATGCGCACGCGCTATTCCCCCCGCGACCGCACGATCAGGTCGGCCAGCAGCGCCACCGAGCCGATCAGCAGGCCCGACAGGAAGATCATGACCGTGTTGGCCGGGAAGTAGAACGGCTGCCGGATCATGTCCCAGACGCCCTTCACCATGCCGATCGCCACCAGCCAGAGCGCGGGCGGCATGAGCACCTTGAGCGGGTTGAAGTACATGATCATCCGCAGCACCTGCAGGATGTAGCGGTAGGCGTCGGAGACGAAGCTGAACTTCGACTTGCCGGCCCGCTTGGCGTACTCGATGGGCAGGTAGTAGACGTCGTGCTGGTTCGACAGGAACGACAGCGTGATCGTCGTGACGCACGAGAACCCGGGCGGCAGCAGCCGCAGGTACGGCCGGGCCACCGACTTGCGGAAGGCGCGCAGGCCCGAGTTGAGGTCGGGGATCTTCTGCCCGGCGAGCTTCTCGGCCACCTTGCGGATCACCCACTTGGCCGGCACCCGCAGGATCTTGTGCGACCCCTCCTCGCTGGTGCGCGCGCCGACGACCTGGTCGACCGTCTGGTCCTTCTCCAGGATCTGCACCAGCTCGGGGATGCGCTCGTTGGGGTAGGTCATGTCGGCGTCGGTCCAGACGACGATCTCGCCCTTGGCCTCCTGCGTGCCGATCCGGCGCACGGTGCCGGAGCCGCCGTTGCGGTGGAAGGCGCGGATGCGCAGGTGGGGATAGTCGGGCGCGGCCTCCTTGAGCCGGGCCAGGGTCTGGTCGGTCGAGCAGTCGTCGACGGCGACCAGCTCGTAGGTGTAGCCGCTGGAGTCCATCGCCCGCGTGATGCGCTCGACCTCGTCGATGACGTGGTCCTGCTCGTTGTAGCAGGGCAGGACGATCGTGACGTACGGCGCTTCTTCCACGGCAGGTCCACTCTTGGGGGTCTCAAGCGTGCTCACGGGGGTCGAGGGTACTCTGCCCCGCTGGAAGCCGAGTCCACATCGACGGGCTTCAGACTCACTTGATCAGCTGCGACCATCCTACGCCGGGCATCCTGAGCATCTCCTGACCGACGGCCTTGGCCCTCGCCGGGTCGTCGAACCGTACGTACAGCACCTCGGAGACGGCGTCGAGCGTGAGAGCCGGCACGTCGCCCTGGTAGAGCCGGGAAAGGCGCAGGCCGAACGGCTTGTCCTGAAGGAACACCTCGTCCACGCCGTCCAGCTCGCGCAGCCGCGCCACGACCGCGTCGCGCTGGGCCTCGGTCGCCGCGGCCCGGCAGGCGGGGTACTGCCGCCGGCGGCTGCACATCACGACGCTCAGGTCGGCCTTGCCCTCCCAGAAACCGGGCATCCGGGGCATGACCAGGATGCCGGGCTCTCCGGCCAGCCGCCGCCGGACGGCGCCGTAGTCGGCCGGGCCGCGCAGCCCGGCCTCGATCTGTGGGGTCCAGCTCGCCTCGCGGGGCTTGGCCAGCCCCTCGTCGATGATCACCTTCTGGGCCCAGCGCCGCTCGATCTCGTCGGCGGGCACCAGCGTGGGCGCGACCGCCTCGGGAATCTGCCGGACCAGCGCCAGCACCCGCTCGGCGGTCCCCTCCGGGCAGCCCTGGGTCCCCTCGGTGCACAGCGTGACGGTGAAGCCGTCCACGACGGGCAGCGCGCCGACGGGAGGAGGTGAGGGCAGGAGCGAGCGCCGGTACAGGAACCAGCCGCCCCCGCCGAGCGCCGCCACCACCAGGACGGCCGTCACGATCATCGCCGCCGTCCTCTGGTGGGCTCTGATCCAGGGCCGTAACCAGGGCTCCCGGTCGTCGCCGAACGACAGCTCGTCGGTGTCAGACATGTCCAGAACTATCGCGATCTTCCCGGACCGGGGTCAACCCACCGCCATCCACACGTTCACCCGCAGAGACCACGTGCCGTTGGGCGGATCCACGAGCGAGCGCTCGTCCTGGCGGGTCACCAGGCCCATGATCTGGCGCGGGGTTCCGTAGGGGGCTACCTGGGCGGGGTCCGCGGCGAGCACGACAGGCACCCGGCCGGCCGCCCTGACCCGTTCGACGGCCGCCCGGACCGCCGGCTCCTCCGCCAGGTCCTGCGTCGGGGGCCGTGTCACCTGCGCCGCCGGACGGCCGCACATCCCGCGGACGAGCTGGGTGAACCGGTCGCCGGTCACCCGCTCGACGAACAACACCGACGCCTCGGGCGGGATCGCCGCGCACATCGTCCGGACCGCCGCCGCCTCCCCCCGCTCGACCGGCGTGAACGCGGTGCCGATCGAGGTCACCACCGGCGGCGCGAGCACCAGCAGCACCCCCGCGACCGTCGCCCACCGCCGTACCGGCTCGCGCGGCCACGACCGCTCACGCAACCAGCCCAGCGCCCACACCGCCAGCACGATCAGCCCGGGGATCACGACCGGGACCAGCCGCCGCGAGGCCCACGGCTGGTCGGGGGTGATCTCGGGGCGCAGCAGCGTGGTGACCGTCGTCCAGCCGATCACCGCCAGCGGCAGCAGCCAGACGAACGGCCTGCCGTCGCGCAGCAGCCTGCGCAGCAGCACGGCCGCCGCCACCGTGGCCAGGACGACGGCCGGGATGCCGATGTACCAGGTGACCCAGTGGAGTGAGTACTCGAAGTACAGCCGCTCCGGCTGGATGGGCAGGCCGTTGGCCTGCTGGGTCTGGGCGATGAACTCGGCCGTGCGGGCGTCGTCGACGTTCGTGGCCTTCCTGGTCACGGTCTGGAACCAGGGACGGGCGTACAGGGCGGCCATGACCAGCACGACCAGCGCGGCCCCCGCCGTCGGCAGCCACCGCGGCGGCCGGATCCTGGCCAGGACGGGCGCGGCCGCCACACCGATCGGAGTGAGCACGAGCACGACCGCGCAGATGACCAGCAACGGCCGGACGGAACCCGACAGATACTCCAGGTACGGCCGGGCCAGCGCGTACGCCGCCACCAGCCCCAGCCCCGCCCCCGCCACCAGCCCGGCCAGCAGCGGCATCCCCACCGCCCCCTGCGGCCTGCCCGACCGCCGCATCGCGATCAGCAGCCCCGCGTACGCCAGCACCGGCAGCACGTCGCGCAGCCCGTCGACCCTGACCAGCACGGCCAGCCCCAGCACCAGCCCGGCCGGCAGCCCCTGCCGCCAGCCGGGCCGCTCGGCCTCGATCGCGTCCTGCGCCAGCGCCAGGCCGCCGAACAGCAGGATCAGCGACGGGATCTCGCTGAACGTCGTGCGCGAGGTGTAGAGGATCGGCAGGCTCACCGCGAACGCCGCCGCCGCGAGCACCGCCCACCGCCCGCCGGCCAGCCGCGCCGCCACCCCGGCCACCGTCAGCACGGCCAGCGCCCCCAGCACGGCCGGCACCGCGAACGGCGCCCCCAGCCAGTCGCCGATCGCGAACAACATCGGCGGCCCCGGCATGAACTGCGGCACCACGCCGCCGTCCACCGGGTAGGTGCCGACGCTGTGGAAGTACAAGGAAGGGTCGTGGCCGCCGAACGCCGCGGCCTGGTCGGGGATCGGCAGCGAGCCGTGCCCGGCGATCCAGGCCGCGTACTGGGCGTAGGTCGCCGGGTCGCGCCGGACGAGGAGCTGCTCGGAGTGCATGACGACGTTGAACACGCCCGACCCGGCGGCCACCGCCAGGACCCCGGCCACCTGCCACGGCGTGGCCTGGACGCCCTGGCCCGCGCCACGCGCCCCGCGCCGGACGCCGCGCGTGCCCGCCCAGCACAACAGCGCCGCCGCGGTCACCCCGAGCAGCAGCGCGGGCAGCGGCGCGAACCGGCCGGCCAGCAACAGCGGCAGGCCCACGAGCAGCCAGCCCGCCACGGCGAGCGCGGGCGACACCGACAGCGCGGCCAGTACACGGCCCGATCGATCACGTTCCATCGGTGAGCGAGCGTATCCAACGCCGGAGTCACGGCGTCCACGGAAACGCGGGTAGCGTACGCGAGGTGCAGGAGGAGCGGGATGACGCGCAGGTGAAGCCGGGGCCGGGTGCGGGAGCCCCGGCCCGGGACGTCGCGCCCCTCGGCCGACGGCGGCCCACCTCGGACGTCGAGAAGCCCGGTCGGCGGCGGATCGTCGCTCGCGTCAAGGAGCCCGGCTGGTGGCGGATCGTCTTCCGCGTCAGGGAGCCCGGCTGGTGGCGGCGGCACGGCTGGTTCGCGGGCGTGCTGGCGGTCGGCGCGGCGCTGCGCGCGCTCGCCATGCTCGGCTACCGCCCGGCCCTGTGGTTCCCCGACTCCTACACCTACATCGTCACCGTCTTCCACCCACGCCCCGACCTGGTGCGCCCGGCGGGCTACTCGATGTTCCTGAAGCTCCTGCAACCGTTCCACGGCTTCTGGGCGGTCACCGCCGCGCAACACCTGCTCGGCCTGGCCACCGGCGTCATCGTCTACGTGGCCGCGCGCCGGGCCCCCCGCTGGGCGCGCACGCTCGCGGCCGTCCCCGTGCTGCTGGACGCGTACCAGGTCGAGCTGGAGCACCTGCTGGTCTCCGACACGCTGTTCCTGTTCCTGATCGTGGCCGCCGTGGCGCTGAGTCTGACCGAGAGGCCCTCCACCGTCGCCACCATCGGCCTGCTGCTGGCCGCCGCCACCCTGACCAGGACCGTCGGCCAGCCGCTCATCGTTGTCCTGGCCGCGTGGTTCGTGCTGCGCAGGCGCGTGGGCCTGGCCGGGGTGCTGCTCGCCGCCGCGCTGGTCCCGGTGGTCGCCTACGGCGCCTGGTTCTACGTCGCCAACCACCGCGTCGGTCTGGTGGGCGCGAACGGCGTCTTCCTCTACGCCCGCACGATGTCCTTCGCCGACTGCGCCAAGATGGACCCGCCGGCCGACCTGCGGGTCCTGTGCGACCCGCGTCCGCCGGAGCTGCGCCCGCCGTCGCAGGAGTACATCTGGAGCAAGGACTCGCCGCTGGTGAAGCTGCCGGGGATCACGTTCTCGAAGGCGAACGACGACCTGGCCTCCAGGTTCGCGACCCTGGCCGTCACCAGCCAGCCGCTCGACTACGCCGGCTCGGTGCTGTCCGAGCTGGGCCGCACGTTCGCGTGGGGACGTCCGGTCTATCCCGACGCGGAGATCTACGCCTACTACGAGTTCCCGGTGACCCCACCTGGACCACCTGGCCGCTATCCCGCGCAGGTCGGCGCCGACTATGCCAAGCTCTACGAGCAGGGTGCGATCGGTACGGAGATCGTCGAGCCCTACGCAGGATGGCTGCGGGGCTACCAGAGCGTGGTGCGCCTGCCCGGCCCGGTGCTGCTGGTGCTCCTGCTCGCGCCGCCCGTCGCGGCCGCCGTGCGCAGGGCGCGGGGCCTGCGTCACGCCGGTCCGCCGGCGTGGCTGGTGCCCTGGTCGGCAGCCGTTGTGCTACTCGTCACACCACCCGCCGTGGCCGAGTTCGACTACCGGTACGTGCTCCCGGCCGCGCCTCTGGCCTGCCTGGCGGGGGCCCTGAGCGTCCGGCCTGACCTGCGGAGACGGTCAGAAAGCGGGAAAGACTTTGGCAATGATATTCCACGAAATGTCCGGCTCTGAGTATGCTGTGCCGCGGAAACATCACGCCCGGGTCACGGTCGTTTCCGGCGGTCATGGCACCGGGCACGCCGTACGTGACCTAATCTCGTGGCGCGGAGCGACCAAGCCGTCGCGTTGGCGCAAGGAACGAGGCTGGGGGGCGTATGAGTGACTACAGGAGCGCGTCCGTTCAGGACGCCAGAGTCGCCTCCAGCGCTCCGGGCAGCCGGATGGCGCGACGGGCGGCGGGCTCCCCGCCTTCTCCGCCCGACGACCGGCCCGCACGCGGCCACCGCGGCGACGGCGACGGCGGCGGGCAGGGCAAGATGCGGGTGCTGGCCTGGGTCAGCATCGCCGTCACCACGGTCATGGTCGCCGGCGCGCTGACCGGCTACACCGTCTACCGCGACGCCTTCGGCAACATCACCCAGAAGAGCGTCAAAGAGGACATCATCAACCCGCGTCCGCGTGACACGGGCGCGCTCAACGTGCTGCTCGTCGGCTCCGACACCCGCGCGGGCAAGGGCAACGCCCGATACGGCCAGCAGATCGCCAGGACGGCCGACGCCGGCGGCAAGCGCACCGACACGATCATCGTCATGCACATCTCCCCCAACCGGGACAAGGCGCGCCTGATCAGCTTCCCGCGCGACTCGATGGTGCAGATCCCGAAGTGCAAGAACGAGACCACCAAGGCCGAGATGCCGCCCCGCCGGGACATGATCAACTCGGCGTACAACTCCGGCGGCATCGCGTGCACGATCTCCACGATCGAGACGCTCACCCAGATCCGCATCAACCACTTCGTCGAGGTCGACTTCAGCGGCTTCAAGAACATCGTCGACGCCCTCGGCGGCATCGAGATCTGCCTCAAGTCCGGCGTCAACGACAAGGCGTCCCATCTCGTCCTGCCTCCGGGCAAGAGCCTGCTCAACGGCGAGAAGGCGCTCGGTTACGTACGCCTGCGCCACTACGGCGACGGCAGCGACATCCAGCGCATCAAGCGCCAGCAGATCTTCCTGAGCAAGGTCATCGCCAAGGCCACGAGCAGCGAGCTGCTCACCGACATCGGCAAGCTGACCGGATTCATCAAGGCGGCGGCGGGCTCGGTCACCATGGACCCCGAGCTGGCCAACGACACCCAGCAGCTCATCGACATCGCCACCAGCGCCAAGGAGCTGACCGCGGGCGGCGTGCAGCTCACCACGATCCCGTGGCTGCCCGACCCACAGGACCCCAACCGGGTGGTCTGGAAGGAGCCCGACGCCTCCGCGCTGTGGGCCTCGGTCATCAGCGACACCGATCTGCCCAGCCCGTCCCCGAGCGCCGGCGCGACCACCAAGCCCAAGGTCACCCCGAAGCCCGAGCAGGTCAAGGTCCAGGTGCTCAACGGCACCACCACGCCGGGCAAGGCCCGCCTGGTGGCCGACGAGCTGGCCAAGCAGGGCTTCAACGTCGTCGGCGTGGGCAACTACCAGGCCGCCGACGGCGCGAGCCTGCCGGCCAGCGAGATCCACTACGCCAAGGGCGCCGCCACCGGCGCCGACTACGCGGCCGTGCTGTCCGGTGCGGTGCTGCCCAAGCCGGCCCCCACCGCGGGCAAGGTCACCGCGACCAACCCGCAGCCCTACACCTCCGGCCTTTCCGCCGGAACCGGCGGAAAGGGCGCTCCGGTGCTCCAGCTCGTCGTGGGCTCGGACTTCAAGTCGGTCAAGGTGACCAAGCTTCCTGACAGCGTGAACAACAGCACGATCACTGCCTCCGACCAGAAGAACGTGTGCACCTGAGGCTCCAAGTTCCCTGTGGAACCGGACGTCTGGTGAGACAGGGACCACTAGATCGAGATAATGTTTGCGGGTCGGCGACGCAGCGCGACACAGCCGCGGTTAAGGCGGTTGTAAGTATGAAATGTCAGAATTGCGTCGTGCACCCCGGCCCCTAGCGAAGCTGAGCTCCCCAGTGTCTGACACAAAGTTCTCCCCACCGGTCACGACCCCGCGGAGCCCTGACGGCCCCGGCGAGGAAGGCGGGCCGGCGAACACTGGAGCTCGCTGGCCCCTGCCCCAGGAGCCCGTCTGGGGCAACCAGACCGACCCCCACGGCATCGCGACGGCCGAGCGTCCCGCCGAGCAGCAGGAGCCCGCCGAGGAACCCGAGCCGCCCAAGCGCCGGCGCGACCCCTACCTCGACAACGTCAAGTTCATCCTGATCGCGCTCGTGCCGCTGGGCCACTCGCTGGTGCCCACGCTCGCGGCCCATTCCTCCAGAGCGCTCTACATCTACATCTACATGTTCCACATGCCGCTGTTCGTGTTGATCAGTGGCTACCTGTCCAGGAACTTCTGGAACTCGAACGCGAAGACGAACAAGCTCGTCGACACGTTCGTCGTGCCGTACGTGATCGTGGAGATCGGCTACGCCGCCGTCCGCGCCGGGCTCGGCCAGAAGTGGAGCCTCACGATCATCGATCCGGCGTGGCTCAACTGGTACCTGCTGGCGCTGCTGTTCTGGCGGTTGTCCACACCGGTGTGGAAGCGGATGAAGCACCCGGTCCCGGTCGCCATCGTGATCTACATGTTCGCCGGGTTCTCGCAGATCACCGGCGACTTCAGCATGGACCGCTTCTTCGGCCTGCTGCCGTTCTTCGTGATCGGCCTGGTGATGCAGCCCGAGCACTTCGAGATGCTCAACAAGTTCTGGATCAAGATCGCGTCGGGCGTCACGCTGCTGTGCGCGGCGGCCGTGGCCATCGTCATCGCGCCCAAGGCGCCGCTCGCCCCGTTCTACTTCAAGAACAGCTTCCAGGACATGGACCTGTCCTGGTGGATGGGCCTGCTGCTCAAGGCCGGGCTGCTGGTCTGCGCACTTGCGATGAGCTTCGCCGTGCTGGCGCTGGTGCCGCGCGGCGAGACCTGGTACTCCGACCTCGGCACCCGCACGCTCTACTGCTACCTGCTCCACGGCATCCCGGTGCTGATCGCCAAGGACCAGGGCTGGCTGGCCCTGCCGTGGCTGCACGGGCCGCTCGGGGTGCTCGCCATCGCGTGCAGCTCGTTCGCGCTGGCGATCGTGTTGTGCCTGCCGGAGACGCGCACGGTCTTCAAATGGGTGCTCGAACCTCGCCTGACCTGGCTCTATCGCCGCCCCTCTGGAAGTTAAGCGGCACTTCTACCTGAGTTAACGCCTTTGACCTGGTAGACGCGGAGCATCGACACATGCGCGCATGTGTCGCCACCACCGTCCATCATCCCGAGGACGCCCGGATCATGCACCGGCAGATCAGGGCGCTGCTCGACGCGGGCCACGAGGTGACCTACGTCGCGCCGTTCACCTATTACAACGTGACCCCGGCCGTCGGGCTCACGGCCGTCGACGTCGCCCGGCAGGCGCCGTACGGGAAGGCCCGCGCGGCGCTGAGACGCGGCGTGCGGGACGCCGACCTGCTGATCGTGCATGATCACCGGCTGCTGCGCGCGCTGCCCCACCGGCGCCCTCCGGTCGTCTGGGACGTCCGCGAGGACGTCTCCCCCAGGCGGCGGGCACGCGCCGAGAGGCGGCACCACGTGATCACCTCCGCCGTGGTGCCCGAAGCGACCCTGGTGTCGCCCAGCCCGCCTCCTCCCGGCGACACCAGGGTCGTGCACATCGGCCGCCTGGCGGCCGACCGCGGCGTGGCCGAGCTGATCGCCCTGGCCGAACGCCTGGCGCCGCACGGCGTCCGGATGGACCTCATCGGCGGCGCCGACCGCGACGTGCGCCCGCTGCTGCGCGACGCCCAGCGCGTCGGCCTGCTCGACTGGTTCGGGTACGTGCCCAACCGGCACGCCCTGCGCATGTCCGAGGGCGCTCTGGCCGGGCTGTCCCTGGCCGGCGACGCCGTGACCGAGCCGCCGACGAAGATCCTCGACTACATGGGCCGCGGCCTGCCGGTGATCGCCACCCCGCAGGCCGCCCCGCTGGTCAGGGGCACCGGCTGCGGCCTGGTCGTGCCCCTGGACGTGGACGCGCTGCTGGACGCCGTACTGGACCTCAAGGAGGACCCCGTGCGGCGGGCCGACCTGGGGGCGCTCGGGCACGCCGAGGCCCGGCTGCGCCACCACTGGCCCGACCGGGCCGCGGACTTCGTCAAGCTGGCCGAGTCGTGGGCGGCCCTGCCCGAACACGCGCTGGCGGTGTAGGAATGGCCAGCGGGCGCCGGGGTTGATGTACTGGACCCATGGCATCGCATCTGATCCAGGGCCGGACGGTGGGCATGCCTGTGCGAGTGGAGGACGCCGAGGTCTGCAGCGCCTTCTACGCGGTGCGGGCCGACGCGGCGCGGGCGGTGATCGCCTACTCCGGCCTCGACGTGGCCGAGGTGTTGCCCGGCAAGGCCGTGTGCGTGCTGCTGTTCGTCGACTACCGCAGGGGCGACCTCGACGCCTACCACGAGTTCGGGATGGCCTTCCTGATCCGGCGGCCGGGGACGGCGGGCAAGATCGGGCTCGGCGACCTGCGCGGCGCGGGCGTCTTCGTCCACTGGCTGCCCGTCGACCAGCGGTTCACGCTGGAGGCGGGGCGGACGATCTGGGGCTTCCCCAAGGAGCTGGCCGACATCGAGCTGCGGCTCGGGTCGCCGTACAAGCGGTGTGTGCTGCGCAAGGACGGCAGGCTCGTGCTCGACCTGCTGATCAGGCCCGGGGTGCCGGCGCCGGCCGCCATGGCGCCGCTCGACGCCTTCACCCATCTGGAGGGCGTCACCCGGCGCATCCCGTGGTCCGTACGCGCCGAGGGCGCCCGCGTGCGGCCGGGCGGCGCGCTGATCCGCCTGGGCAACCACCCGATCGCCAAGGAACTCAGCGAGCTGGGGCTGCCCAAGCGGGCGCTGTTCGCCTCGACCGTCTCCCGGGCCTCGATGACCTTCGGCGAGGCGGAGGCGGTCTAGACGATCGGCGGACGGCCGAGCTTGACCATGCGCCAGGCGGTGCGCCAGGCCATGGCACGCCGCTCGCCCGCGGGCGTGCGCAACCCCTCGAAGAAGCCGGAGAACCACGCCTTGATCGCGACCCCCGAACGGCGCTCGCGGATCAGGGTGAGCACCACCCAGTTGGTCAGATAGAGGAACGCCAGCGGCCACGGCAGGTTACGACGGGCCAGCCAGACGCGGTTACGGGCGTTGAGCCGGTAGAACTGCGCATGGCGGGTCGGCGGGACCTGCGGGTGGTACATGACGGTCTCGGCGTCGTACTCGATCCGGTAGCCCTCGCCCAGCAGGCGCCAGGCCAGGTCGGTCTCCTCGTGCGCGTAGAAGAACTTCTCCGGCAGGCCGCCGACCTGGAGGAAGGCCGAACGCCGCACGGCCGAGGCGCCGCCCAGGAACGTGGTGACCGGCGAGGAGCGCTGCGGGTCGCCCGCACGCAGCCGGGGCACGTGCCGCCGCTGGCCGACGCCGCCCTCGGGGTCCATCACCCGGAAGGAGATCACCGCGAGGTCGGGCTCGGTGGCGAACCGGTCGCGCACGTGGGCGACGACCTTCTGGTTGGCGTACCAGCCGTCGTCGTCGAGGAACAGCACGACGTCGCCGGAGCACTCCTCGACGCCGCGGTTACGGCCGGCGGGAATGCCGGTGTTGTGGTCGAGCCGGATCGTCTTCACGACCGCGGCCGAGCCCTCGGGTGGCGTCGCCGGCACCTGGGGCACGTCGGCGCCGTTGCCCACAATCACCACTTCGACGTCGCCGTCGATCTGGTTGAGCGCGGACTCGACGGCCCGGTTCAGCTCCGCGACCCGGTTGCCCATGGTGAGGATGACGCACGAAATCTTCAACGGGTCATCGTCCTGACGCGTTGAGGACACGAGCGGAGCATACTTTCATGATCACCGAGTCTGCTGGTCTGCATCTTGTTGACAATGGTGGAGCTAAGCGTATCGGAACCGATGGTGAACCCCCACCGAACAGCGAACGTCCGATCAATACGACGGACGGGAAGCTCCTCCGGTTCCGACATGAGATCACCCAAGCCGCCTCGACGCCATAATGCTGATCAGATGGAGCACGGTCTGCAGCGCGGCGGCGATCACGCAGGCCACGATGAGCACGCGGGAGGCCCCGAGCGTGCCGGTCGCCAGGTCGATCACCGCGGCCGCCACCGCGAGCAGGGACAGCTCGATCGGCTGCATGATCCGATGGAACTTCGTCGCCGCCAGGATTCTCCTGCCCAGACCGAGCAGCCCTGAACGGAACTGCACCGCCGACGCCTCGGAGGAGGCGCCCAGCCCGCCCTTGGCCCGCGCCACCTCCACCAGGTCGGTCTCGGCCTTGATGAGGATCGCGCCGAGCGCGGCGGCGAAGCCGAGCACGGTGTACCAGTCGGGCAGGACGGCCGAGGCCCGCCAGCCGAGCCCGGCCAGCACGGCGGCCTCGGTGAAGTAGGCCCCGACGCGGTCGAGGTAGACCCCGGCCAGCGACGTCTTGCCCGTCCAGCGGGCCAGCTCGCCGTCGGAGCAGTCGAGCAGCAGGTAGACCTGGACCAGCAGGGCGGCCAGCACGGCCGCCCACAGCCCCGGCAGGGCCAGCACGAAGCCCGCCGCGACCCCGGCGACCGTCATCACCCAGGTGAGCTGGTTGGGCGTGACCGACGTCTTGCTCGTCAGCCAGGTGACGTAGATGGACAGGCGGCGCATGTAGAGCACGCCCGCCCAGTGTTCGCCGTTCCTGCGGTCGAGATGGCCCTCTGGCTGGGCGACCCGCCGCAGCTCAGCTACCGAAGGCCCGGACATAGTCCCCCACCCGATCGCGGATCTCGGAGTCCTGCATGCGCAGGTGCTCCAGGATCGTGTAACGGCCGGGACGGGTCGACGGCGCCAGCGCGATGACCTCGGCGAACTGCTCGCCGGTCAGCCCGATGTCGGCGGGCACGACCGGGAGCTCGTGCCGGCGCAGGCAGTCGACCACCTGGGTCACCCTGGCGGCGTCCTCCCGCAGGAAGAAGCAGAAGGCGGCACCGATGCCGGCGAGCTCGCCGTGGTTGGAGGTGCCGGGGAAGAGCTGATCCACGGCATGAAGGATCTCATGATCTCCACCGCTCGCGGGCCGCGACGACCCCGCGACGACCATCGACATGCCGGAAAGGATGAGCGACTCGGCCAGGACGGTCAGGAACGCGTCGGACTCGATGCCGTCGCTCCGGCCGACCAGCGCCTCGGCGGCGGTGCGGGACATCGAGCAGGCCAGGCCGTCGATGGGCTCGCCGCGCTCGACGCTGCCGAGCTGCCAGTCCTCGATCGCCGACAGGTTGCTGACGACGTCGCCGATGCCGGCCCTGACCAGCGACTTGGGTGCGTTGTGCACGAAGTCGAGGTCGACCAGGATGGCCAGCGGCATCGGCACGCCGAACGTGCCCTTGCCGCCCTCGTACACCAGGGAGGCGGTGGGCGAGCAGATGCCGTCGTGGGAGAGGTTGGTGGCCACGGCCACCATCGGGATGCCCGCGAGCGAGGCGGCGTACTTGGTCGCGTCGATCGTCTTGCCGCCGCCGACCCCGACGACGACCTCGTAGGCGCCCTTGCGCAGGTCGGCGCCGAGCGAGACGGCCGCCTCGACCGACCCGTCGCTCACCCTGAACACCTCGGCCTCGCCGAGCGTGGGCGCGATCAGGCTCTCGATGTGATCGCCCTGGCCGGGCCCGACCGCCACGGCCACGCGGCCGGAGGTCGCCACACGGCTGTCGGCCAGCAGGGCGCCGAGCTCTGCGACGGCGCCGCGCCTGACCTCCATGGTCAGGGGCGCCGGCAGCATCCTCGCTAGAAGCGGCATGCGCGCTCCCTCTAGTAGCGAACGGCTATGGTGCGAGCCTTGGCCAGGTCGTCGTGGTTGTCCACCTCGACCCAGTCGACCTCGCCGATGGGCGCGACGTGGACGGCCTCGCCGCGCTCGACCATCTCCTGGTAACCGTCCTCGTAGTAGAGCTGGGGGTCGCGCTCGAACGTCGCCTTGAGCGCGTCGGCCAGCCGCTCGGCCGCGCCGGGCCTGATGAGCGTGGCGCCGATGTACTCGCCGTACGCCTCGGCCGGGTCCATCAGCTTGGTGATGCGGCGCAGCGAGCCCTCCGGGGAGAGGGTCACCTTCATCTCTTCGTCGGCCAGCTTCTTGACGTCGTCGACCGCGAGCAGCAGGTCGCTGGTCTCGGGGGCGGCCAGCAGCGTCTTCTCCACCGAGACGGGGTGGACGGTGTCGCCGTTGACCAGCAGCACGCCCTGGGCGAAGTAGTCGCGGGCGCACCAGAGGGAATAGGCGTTGTTCCACTCCTCGGCCTTGTCGTTGTGCACGAGGGTGAGCTTGACGCCGTGGCGCCGCTCCAGCTCCTCCTTGCGCTCGTGCACGGCCTGCGCCGCGTAACCGACGACGACCACGACCTCCCGCAGGTCCACCTCTGCCAGGTTGCGCAGCGAGATGTCCATGATCGTGGTTTCGCCGTCAACCGGCACGAGCGCCTTGGGCAGCGTGTCGGTGTACGGCCGCAGGCGTCGTCCGGCCCCGGCGGCCAGAACCATTCCCAGCAACGTGCACTCCTCGGTCGAGCATGACTACGTGTGCCCAAAGGTTAGTTGCCTTTGGCCCCTTCGCGGGTAATCCGGCGTTAGTCTTGCGTTCCCATCTCGCTCGCCTCGACGCCCGAGCGGGGCGCGGCCACCCAGCACGTGATGCTCTCCCAGCCGAACAGCGCCCACAGGTAGAGGGTCAGCAGCACGTACCCGGCGGTCATCCAGCCGGCCAGGGCGGCCAGCGAGACCGCCATCATCCGGCCGTCCCAGCCGAGGCCGAGCGTCGAGAGCCAGGGCGGCGGGTAGACGCGCTGGCGCAGCCGGTAGACCAGGTCGTAGTGGTGGAAGGCGAGCGCGCCGAGCAGCAGGAAGGTCAGCACGGGCGGCAGGCCGTGGGCGAAGCCGCAGGCGGCGATGAAGCTGTACTCGATGAGCCGCAGGATCGGCGGCACGAGCCAGTCGAAGCGGCCGTCGTGCGGGTGGGTGCTGCCCGGCCCGGCCAGCAGCAGCGTCACGGCGGGCGCGAACACCGCGAGCCCGTCGGAGCCGGCCACGCCGATCAGCAGCAGCACGCCCGTGACGAACGTGCCGGCGATCACCGGCGGCAGCGGCGGGAGCTGCCCGGCCACGAGCAGGCCCATCGCGCGCGAGAGCGGCCCGTCGTCGCGGTAGGCGACGACCTTGCTCTCTGGCACGGGGGTCATGTGCACGGAGATCACGCTGCCCACCTCGCAATCCGTCGGACGGCCGCCCCGCCGTGCCGGACGCCGCTCACCGGGCCGACCTCGCGACGCGCCCGGCGAGCTGGTAGAGGGCGGCGACCCCGCCCCAGCACAGCAGGGACACGAACGTCACCCTGGCGTTCCACACGGCGGCGGTGACGGCGATCAGCGCGGTCCGCTCGCCGATGGGCAGCACGACGATCTTCCTGAACCAGCGGGCGACCGAGTCGCCCTCGATCCGCTGGGCGAGCCCGAGCACCCCGTGGGCCTGCCGCGCGTCGCCCGGTTCCAGCAGCGACCGGGCCGGCCTGGCCCACAGCGCCCCGACGCGGCCCGCGTCGGCGACCGCCCCGGCGTAGGAGTAGTCGACGGAGTGCCGGACGACCTGCGCGATCATCGCGGCGGCCGCCAGGTACCAGATGGCGGTCCCGCCGTAGCCGAAGGCGAGCCCGACGTAGACCAGGTACTCCTTCAGCCGGTCGGCCATGCCGTCGGCCCAGGCGCCGAGCGGGGAGAACGCGCGGGTGTAGCGGGCGAGCTGCCCGTCGAGGCAGTCGAGCGCGAACGACATCAGGAACAGCACGCCCCCGGCCACCCGTCCGGGCTGGGTGCCGGCCGAGAACCAGACGGCGGCCAGCGCGGCCAGGCCGATCGAGACGCCGGTGACGGCGTTGGGGGTGAGCTTGAGCCGTACGGCCGGCTTGATCAGGTGGCGCGACCAGGTCGAGACGAAGAACGTGGCGAAGAAGCCGTCGTCCTCCTTGACCGAGGTGTCGAGCCTGACCCTGGCCTCGTCGACCTCGGCGAGCCTGGTCAGGGCGCTGTCGGCGGCGTTCTGGCCGGTCACGCGGTCGGCGTGCAGCGGGCCGATCGAGGCGGCGCGCACCCGTACGCCCGCTCTGACCAGGCCCACCAGCAGCAGGTCGACCGCCTCGACGGCGGTCACCGGGCCGAGCTTGCCGAGGTCGGCCAGCTCGGCCAGCTCCTCGGCGAGGTCGGCCAGGGACGCCAGGTCGGCCTCGCCGGTCTGGAGCACGCCCCTGAAGGTCGCGTTGGCCTCCGGGACGGTGTGGAACGAGCTGCCGGCCGCGACGATCCGGCCGGACTCGACGCGCACGGGCGGCCGCATCGGGGCGGCGGCGTCGTCGTGCGAGACGAGCGCCCCGGTGTCGTGCGCGGGATGTTCGAGCAGCAGCGCGAGCGCCTCGGTGTGGGCGACGAGGTCGGCGGGGAGCACCACGACCGTGCCCGAGGCGACCCGGGCGATCTTGGCCACGCCCCGCAGGTCGGCGCCGAGCCCGCCACCGGGGGTCACCACCTGGACGTCACGGACGGGAAGCACGGCGAACTGGTCGCTCAGCCGGTCGAGCAGCGTGCCGTCGGCGCAGGATAGCCGGCACGCCGGGGTCGTGGCGAGCAGCACCACCGAGGTGGTCGTGCCCTCGCGGATGAGTGAGTCGGGCAAAGCGCAGGTCTCCTCCCGGTAGGGAGTGCGTGGACTCAGCGTAGCGACAGGGGGGCGCGATATCACGGAACAGGACCGTTACGCTGCCGACATGGATGCAGCGCGGCGGTCGGTCGGAGTGCTCCTCGCGGGAGGCGTGGGGCAGCGGGTCGGACATGAGATACCCAAACAGCTCATCGAAGTAGCCGGGCGGACGATTCTGGAGCACTCGATCGCGGTGTTCGAGCAGGCGCCGGAGATCGACGAGATCGTGGTGCTGATGACGCCGGGCTTCACCGACCGGGTGAAGGAGATCGTGGCGAAGGGCGGCCACCGCAAGGTCACCCAGATCGTGGAGGGTGGCCGGAGCCGTACGGAGAGCACGTGGCGGGCGTTGCGCGCGCTGGGCACGCAGGAGTGCGACGTGCTGCTGCACGACGCCGTACGGCCCCTTCTGGAGCCGCGGATCATCACCGAGTGCGTGGCGGCGCTGCGTACCCACCGGGCCGTCAACGTGGCGATCCCGAGCTCCGACACGGTCCTGGTGGCCGTGCCGGGCCCCGACGGCGAGGTCATCGGCGAGGTCCTCGACCGGTCGCGGCTGCGCCGCAGCCAGACGCCGCAGTGTTTCCGGCTCTCGGTGATCCGCGAGGCGTACGAGCGGGCCATGGCCGACCCGGGTTTCGCCGCCCGCCCGGCCACCGACGACTGCGGCGTGGTGCTGCGCTACCTGCCCGAGGTGCCGATCCACCTGGTCCAGGGCAGCGAGCGCAACATCAAGGTCACCCATCCGGACGACCTGCGGATCGCCGAACAGCTCTTCGCGATCAAGGGGTCCATCTCCTGACGTGTCCGGGCATGTCGTAGACGTTCGCGTGGAAGGCCCTTGACCTGCGGGTTGTTACCGTGCGGTCGCATGAGAAGACTGCTGGCGATCGGCGCGCTGCTCGGCTGCTACCCCATCCTGCTGGCGTCGGCGCTGTGGCCGGCGCCGCTGCTGTTCGGGCTGGTCGCCGTGGTCTCCTACGCCATGGAGCTCGCCGCCGGACGTCTGGCCGACGGGCTGACCGACCTGCTCAGCCGGATGCACCTGGGGACCACCCTGCGGTTCGCGGCCAGGGAGACGGCCGCGCTGCTGCTGGTGGCGCGGGTGTCGGGGGCCGACTCGCCGTGGTTCGTGGCGCTGGCCGCCGGGCTGTTCGCGCTGCACGGCGCGCGGGCCGCGCACTCGGGCCTGGCCATCCGCCTGCGGCAGACGCTGAGCAGCATGCCGGTGACCACCCGCAACCTCGACGTGTCCGCGCTGCGCATCCCCAAGATGCCGCCCCCGTTCCTGGGCGCCCATCGCGGCCTGCGCTTCCTCGGTCTGGACGCCCTGCCGGTGCTCGGCGCGACGTTCGGCGCGGCGGCCGGCGCGCTCGGCGCGGGCGTGGCCTTGGTGCTCGGCGCGGCGGGCGTGCTGGCGCTCCTCCCGTACGTGCGCCGCACCCGTCCGCTCGGTGACCGGGCGCGGGTGCTGGAGGTCGTGGGCGAGCAGGTCAGGGCCTACGACCCCGAGGTCATCCTGTACTTCTCCGGCGCGACGGCCGCCGCCTACCAGGCCAGGATGTGGCTGCCCACGCTCGAACGCATCGGCAGGCGCGCCATCGTCGTGCTGCGCGAGCGCGGCATGGCCAGGCACCTGGAGTCGACCACGCTGCCGATGGTGTGCATCCCGTCCTCGGCCGACCTGATGAGCTTCCGCGCCCTGTTCGGCGCCAAGCTCTGCCTGTACGTCTCCAACGTCGGCCGCAACGTCCACATGCTGCGCATCCCGACCCTGCGCAGCGTGTTCCTCAACCACGGCGACAGCGACAAGGAGGCGTCGTTCAACCCGTTCTCACGGGTCTACGACGAGGTGTGGGTGGCCGGGCCGGCCGGGCGCGACCGTTACCGCCGGGCCCGGGTGGGCGTCCGGGACGAGAGCATCCACGAGGTCGGCCGTCCGCAGCTCGAAGGCATCTCGACCGAGGGCCCGCGGCTGCCGTACCGGACCGTCCTGTACGCCCCCACCTGGGAGGGCTGGAACGACGACCTGTTCCACACGTCGCTGATCACCATGGGCCCGCGCATCGTGCGCGCCCTGCTGGACCACGACCCGCCGCTGCGGATCATCTACAAGCCGCACCCGCTGACCGGCCACCGGGACAAGAGCGCCGCGCGGGCGCACCGCAGGATCGTGTCCATGATCGAGGCGGCCGAGCTGGCGAAGTCGAAGGCCAGGCATCCGTCGAGCCCCGGCGGGGCGCCGGAGGTCAGGCACCTGATCGTCACCGCCGAACGCCCGCACCTGTACGAGTGCTTCAACGAGTGCGACCTGCTGATCAGCGACATCTCCAGCGTCGTGGCCGACTTCCTGGCCAGCGAGAAGCCGTACGCGGTGACGAACGTCGCGGGAATGCCCGAACGCGCCTTCCACGAGCGCTACCCGAGCACCGAGGCGGGGGTGCTCCTCGGCGAGGACCTCGCGGCCCTCGCCGGTTTCCTGGACGGTGAGGACACCCTGGCCCGAGCCAGGATCAAGCTCAGGAGCTACCTGCTCGGGCCGGAGTACCCGGACGCGCTGACCCGCTTCGACGCGGCCGTCGAGCGGGTCTTCGCGGGTTCGTGATCAGTGTGGCGGCCTGGCCAGTTTCCGTGGGCTGGTGAGGAAGCCCCAGCCCCACGAGACGTGCATCGCCGCGTAGACGAGGGGCAGCCGCAGCTTGGCGGCGCCCGGGAGCCCGCTGCCGGTGACCGCCGAGCCGGCCACGAGGGCCAGCGCGTAGCCCCCGGGGACGACGAGCGTGAGCGGGAAGAACGGCGACAGGACCAGCCCCAGCGCCATGGCCAGCACCGCGGCGGGCGGCGCCAGGTAACGCAGGTTGATCGTGCCCTCGTGGGTGCGCGCGACCACGCGCCGCCAGCGGCCGTAGTGGAAGTACTGCTTGGCCAGGGCCTTCACGTTGGGCCGCGGACGGTAGGAGACCCGCATGCGCGGCTGGAACCACACCAGCCCGCCGGTCTGGCGGATGCGGTGGTTCATCTCCCAGTCCTGGGCCCGCTGGAAGTGCTCGTCGTAGCCGCCGACCCGGTCGAGCGCCGACCGGCGGAAGACGCCGAGGTAGACGGTGTCGGCCGGGCCCGCGGTGCCGCCCACGTGGAAGGCGGCGGCGCCGACGCCGATCTTGGAGGTCATGGCGCAGGCCACGGCCTGCTCGAACGGTGTGACACCTTCGGCCGCCATGACGCCGCCCACGTTGTCGGCGCCGGTCTCGGCCAGCGTCTCGACGGCGACGCGCAGGTAGTCGGAGGGCAGCATGGCGTGCCCGTCGACCCTGGCGATGATGCCGTTGCGTGAGGCGGCGATGGCGGCGTTGAGCGCGTTGGGCGTGCGACCGGTCGGGTTGGGCACCACGGTCACCCGGCGGTCGGCCGCCGCGATGGCGTCGGCGACCTCCTGGGTGCGGTCTTGGGACGGACCCACGGCGAGGACGACCTCGATCTCACCGGGGTAGCTCTGGGCGAGGACCTGGTCGACGGCCTCGCGAAGGTGCCGCTCCTCGTTGAGGACCGGCATGACGACGGAGATGGGGGGCCAGCCGCGCGTCTCCGCGGGCGCGTGCGGCGAGTCGGGGAACTGCTTCATGGCGGGGCTCACGCTACTGTACGACCAGGGGAGAAGGGCAATCGAAAGCCCTACGTCCCCGGCGGATACGAGGAGGAGGGCATGCGCGAACCGGGCGAGGAGGACGGCGGCGTGCTGGTGGGCGGCGACGCCTACGGCGGCGTCAGGCTGACCCCTGCCACCCGTCCCCGCAGGCCCGTCAGGAGTGCCAAGGCGCGCCGCCGCAACGTGATCGTCGCGGGCGTGCTGTCCACGGGCATCCTGGTCACCACCGGCGTGGTCTGGGCGACCCCGCGCCAGATCGGCACGGTCGACGCGGGCGTCACCGCCCCCAAGTCGCAGGGGGCCGAGAACATCCTGCTGGTCGGCATCGACAAGCGCGACGACCTGACCCGGCAGCAGCAGAACCAGCTCAAGCTGGGCCGCGAGTCCGGCCAGCGCACCGACACGATGATGGTCATCCACCTGTCGGAGGACCACCAGCGCGTCACCGTGGTGAGCCTGCCGCGCGACACCTGGACGACGGTCCCCGGCAAGGGCGACCACAAGATCAACTCGGCCTACCAGTACGGCGGGCCGAAGCTCACCATGCAGACCGTCAAGGCCGCGACCGGGCTGGAGATCAACCGCTACATCGAGGTGAACATCCTCGGGTTCATCGACGTGGTCGACTCGCTCGGCGGGGTCACCGTCTGCACGCCCATCCCGATCAACGACCCGAAGACGGGCCTCAACCTGCCCGCCGGCACCCACCAGCTCCAGGGCGCCCAGGCGCTCGGCTACGCCCGCACCCGCGCCACCGCCCGCTCCGACCTCGACCGCATCGACCGGCAGCAGCAGGTCATCTCCGCGCTGCTCAACCGCGCGCTCAGCGCCGACACGCTGGCCAACCCGGCCAAGCTCGCCGCGTTCGTCAACTCCACGCTGAGCACGGTCAAGGTCGATCCCGACGACGGGCTGATCGGGCTGGCCTCCCAGCTCCGCGACGTCTCGCTGGAGGACGTCCGATTCGCCGACGTGCCGCTCGCGAACGTCGACTTCAAGGCCCCGACCGGCGAGTCCGCGGTGTTGTGGGACCGTCCGGCGGCCCGCGACATGTTCCGCCGCATCGACGCCGACCAGGACCTCGCCAAGCCCGCGCCGACCAAGACGGCCACGCCCGCGCCGGTCAAGACGGTGGTCCCGCCGGAGAGCGTCACGGTCAAGGTCATGAACGGCACGCTCATCACGGGGCTGGGGGCGCGTACCAAGTCGGCGCTGGCGGCCTCCGGGTTCAAGGTGCCCGGCGAGCCCGGCAACACCGACAAGAAGGACCACAAGCAGACTCTCGTGCGTTACGCCGCCGGCCAGGAGGCCGCCGCCCGCCTGGTGGCGTCCGTCATCCCGGGCGCGGAGTTGCGGCAGGCCGACGTCGAGGGCGTCGAGGTGATCGCCGGCAGCGACCAGCCGAAGATCAAGAAGCTCAAGCAGCCGGACGCACCGTCCAGCAAGCCGAGCGCCACCCCGACGACCAAGACCGCCATGGAGAACATCTGCAAGAAATAGGCATAACTGGCTAAAGCCCGGGCACGTGAATTGCCATGGTGGTCAAGTCTTGGCGGGAGGACCCCTGTACCGTCCTGCACGTCGTCGGCGATCTCGACGTGGCGGGCGCTCCTCGGCTTCGCGCCGAGCTCGATCAGGCGCTGGCGGCGGCTGATCCGCTCAATCTGGTGATGGACCTGACCGAGGTGCCCTTCTGCGACTCGGTCGGGCTCGGCGTCCTGGTGGCGACGCTCAACCACGTCCAGGACCTGCGCGGACGGATGATCCTCGTCCTCGGGCCGGGCATGATCCGGCACCTTCTGACGATCACCAATCTCGACCGGCACTTCGAGACCAGCGCCACGCTCGGCGAGGCCCGCGCCGCCCTCGACCCGGCCGCCTGACCGCGCCGGCCGCCGGGATCATTGGACGTGATGTCATCCAGGGCACACCTTCCCTGAGCCGCCGGCTCGTAGGCTCATGGGGAGAGCCCCCTCACGTCCGGAGGCTTCCACGTTGTTCGATGAGTTCCCCGAGCCTGCCCGCTCCCAGCTCGCCGCGGCCTTCGACGAGGGCAGGACCCGGCCGGAGTGGTGTTTCGCGGAAGGACGGGCGCGCCTGGCGTTCTGGGCCCCCTTCGCGGGCGCGGACCCGGTGATCGTCTGGCAGTTCGACCCCGGCCCCGACCCCGCGGCCGCCGCCGAGCTGCTGCGCCGCGGCCTGCGCACGACGGGGCTCGACAAGATCATGTACGACATCTCGCTCGCGCACGGCCTGACCCCCGTCGTGGACCGGGCGGTGGAGCACGAGGCGCTGACCGCGGCCGGGTTCGTCATGGAGGTCGAACGGCTGACGCTCGAATGGGCGGCCGGCACCGACCTGCCGGAGGACCCGGGCAGGCTGACGTACCGGCCGGCCCGCGAGATGCGCCCCGACGACGTGCTCGCCCTCCTCATGCGCATCTCCGAGGGCTCGCTCGACCACGACACGCAGGTCGAGGTGGCCACCGCCGGCGCCGCGCACGAGGCCCGCTGGATGTACGACGACCTGCTCAACCGCAGGGCCAAGCCCGGCTGGTTCGTCGTCGGCCACCTGGGCGACTCCCCCGTCGGCCTGGTCGCGCCCGACGACCACTCCATCGCCTACATCGGCGTGGTGCCCGAGCACCGGGGGCAGGGCTACGTCGACGACCTGCTCGCCCACGGCACGCGCACGCTGGCCGAGGCCGGGCTCCAGCGGATCGTCGCCGGGACCGACGTGGGCAACACGCCTACCGCGAACGCCTTCCTGCGTGCCGGATACTCGGAGGTCGGCCGGTTGTTCCGCTATTACTGGAGGGCTTCGTGAGGCTTGGCGTGATGTTCGACCGGGACCTGCCGCCCGAGGAGCTGATCCCGTTCGCCAGGGCGCTCGACGAGACCGCCGTCGACGACCTGTGGGTGGTGGAGGACCTGGGCTGGACCGGCGGCGTCTCCGCGGCGGCCACCGCGCTGGCCGTCACGTCGCGGCTGCGCGTCGGTATCGGCATCACCCCCGCACCGCTGCGCAACCCGATGCTGCTGGCGATGGAGATCGGCAACCTGGCCCGGATGCATCCCGGCCGGCTGGCCGCGGGCATCGGGCACGGCGTGCAGGAATGGATGCGCCAGGTCGGCGCCGCCGTGCCGTCGCCGCTCGCCCTGCTGGAGGAGACGATCACGACCGTACGCGCCCTGCTGCGCGGCGAGACGGTCACCCTGCACGGCAAGGCGGTGCACCTCGACGGCGTGTCGCTGGTGCATCCGCCGGACGTGCCGCCGCCCGTCCTGGCGGGCGTGAAGGGGCCGCGGTCGCTGGCGCTGTCGGGCCGCGTCGCGCAGGGCACGATCGTGCCGGAGGGCGTCGGGCCCGAGCAGCTTCCCGGCATCGTCGCTCAAATCGCCGGCGGCGACGAGCACGAGCTGGCCGTCTTCACCTTCCTGCACATCGGTGACGAGGCGGACCGGCTCGCCCACCCGGTGGTCCGGGACCAGGCGGCCTTCCTGGGCGTGCCGCCGCAGGACGTCGTCATGGCGGCCGGCTCCCCTGCGCAGGCGGCGGAGCAGGTCAGGAGCATGTGGGCGGCCGGGGCGCGCACGGTGGTCGTCCGCCCGCTGGGCCGCGATCCGCTGCCGCACGTGCGCGCCCTGCTGTCGGCGCTGTAGCCCCACCGGCGTCGGGCTGGGTCCCACCGGCGTTCCCTGGCGTCGGGGGTGTGGTTCCAATGGCCGAATGGCGGAGGGCCATCGGTCGAACGGCCGATGGGCCTTCGCCGCCGCTTCGCCACGATCGATTCCATGAGGCTTTTGGTGGTAATCGTGGCAATCCTGGCGGTCACCGGCTGTAGCGTGCGCTTCGACAGCGAAGAGGTGCCGGCCGTCCAGACGTTCCCGTTCACGGGAGCCGAACTGAAGATCGCGTCCTCGCTGGGCGGGCTGCGGGTGCTGCCCGGCACCAGCCCGGCCATCGAGGTGCAGCGCTGGGCGCGCGGCAAGGCCGCCACCAACTCCTCCTGGTCGCTGCGGGACGGCGTGCTGCGGCTCAGCGCCGACTGCACGCTCATCGTCGGCGACTGCGGCGCCCGCTACCACGTGAAGGTCCCGGCCGGGGTGCGGCTGACGATCGACTCCCCCGACGGCGTCATCCTGAACGGACTCACCCAGGACGTCGACGTCTCCAGCGGCGACCGCATCGAGGTCAAGGACGCCTCGGGCAAGCTGCGCCTGCTGAGCGACTCCGGCATGATCGAGGGCGAGGGCCTGCGGTCGCCCAGCGTGCGCGGGCGCACCCTGGACGGCTCGATCTCCCTGGCCTTCGCCACGCCGCCCACGAACCTGGACCTGAAGTCCCGCGAGGGCGGCGTGACCGTCCGCGTGCCGAAGGACTCCTACCAGGTCACGGTCAAGAGCGAGGACGGCTCCGAGCACTCCGACTTCAAGAGCACGAAGTCCAGCCCGAGGACCATCCTCGCGCGCAGCACGTACGGGAACGTCCGCGTCCTGGCCCGGTAGCCGTCGCCGTCGAACCGCCGGTGGCCTCGTCCTGGAGGCCGCCGGGGGGGCGAGTGCCCAGCTCTGGGGCGGGCCGTCCGGCGAGGCCCGCCGTGCGGCGCACGGGTCCGTACCCGCGAATCGCGGCGGACCGCCACACCGCGATCAGCCGGCCTCCGCCTCCACCGCGCCCACGGGCACCTCGGCCTCCCGCAGCATCTCCACCGCCCGCGCCTCCACAGCCGGTACGGACGCCTCCGCCTGCCGGACGGCCTTCCAGAAGTACGTCGAGCTGGGCTTTCCCGCCTCGGCGCACTCCTCGGCCAGGGTCCTGGCCATCGCCGCCAACCGGCGCCCGCGCAGTTGGAAGCCCGCCGCCTCCGGCACCGCGCCGAGCGCCCGGTGGTTCCAGTACGTGGCGAGCCGCCGCCAGTGCTCGGCCTCCTTCCCACCCGCGCCGCACGCCTCGCACGCCAGCAGGACGGCCAGCTCGTGCGCGGCCCTGGCGTCACCTCTCTCCGCCGACCGCAACCGGAACATGCCCAAACGCCCCCAATGCAGGGGAACACGCAGTTCCGTGGGTGACGGCCGCCACGACGACTGCTCACCGGGAACAGGCTCCAGGACGTCCCCGCCGGTCCGATCGGCGGCCGGCGGCCTGTCCCCGCGCCGCACGAACTCGCCCTCCCCTTCCTTGGCCATCTGCCACAGGGCACTGAACTCCCTGGTCAGCTCCTCCGGAGTCTCGATGGGCATGCCGGACTTCACCGCGATCACCTGGCACACCTCGACGATGGTCCGCATCAGCATGAAGTCCGGTACCTTCTGCGACCTGCCGTTCAGCAGGTCGGACACGGTCGAGGTCGGCAACGGCCGGCGCCATCTGTTTCGTTCGGGGTCTTCTTCCAAAAGAGCGAGGGCGACTTTTTCAATCCGTTTCAGCGAGGGGTTTCCGCATTCAACTTTACGCAACCTGTTCAGACGCGCCACAAGCACAGCAAGGTGATCTTCGTCTTGATCGACATCTTTCATGAGCCGCTCCGGTTCGGACACCGTTGTCCGGTTTAAGAGTGGAAGTGGCGCACGAGAAGACAGACGGGCGCCACATCTCATCGCGCTGAGATAAGTAGCCATAGTGCCATAAGTCGGTCTTGTCGGGGTGCCAAGCACAACACACACATCTGCCCCTTCAGCCCCTCTCAGCCGAATCCATCCGAGATCGTCCGAATACGTCCGAGGCAAGCGCGATCATGGCCGGAATGATCAATTGCCAGGACGCGTCCCCGAGCCCCGCTGGTACTCCTACGTCATGAAAAAAGCCCGTACGGCAAGGGGATACGAATGAGCAAGGCAACCCTCATCTGGTCGGCGGTCAGCGGCGCCCTGCTCGCGGTGCTCGTCGGTGTCGTCGCCGGCCTGCTCGCCACCGGGAACGGCAGCACGGTCGCCGGCGCCATCATGGCGGGCGCGACGGCCTCCGGCGGCTTCGCGGCACTCTGGATCACCGGTACCTCGGCCGCGCACACCTGGCTGAACTCCCAGAAGCCCGAAACCCCCTCGCAGAACACCGGCGACTGACCCCGCGCCCGGCCCCGCCCGCCCCCGCAACCACACGCTCCCGCAACCACACGGGACGGCGAACGCCCCAAGGACCGGTCGGAGACCCCGCACCGGTCCACATCCGCCCGGGAAGTCCGGCGAGTTACGCTGACGGCCGTCCTGTGATTCGACAACCCCCGGAGGCGCCCATGACGATGCCCAAGAAGGGCTCCCGGCTCATCACGGTCGACGGCACCGCTTTCCGCTGGCGCGTCAGCCACAGACCCGCCTCTCGCGGCGATTCCCCGAGCCCGCTCACCTTCGTCGTCGAACGCGACGAGAATCCCGGCCGCGTTCTCCACGTGTCACTCCCCTGCGCCCGGCCGGACAACTGGGAGGGAGCGCGGACAATCGCGATCCGTCCGCCGCTCGTCGCCGGATGCGTCCGCCGCGCCCTCGGACAAGGCTGGCTCCCCTCGCGCCCCGGCCCCGCATTCACCCTCCCCGTCACCGAGGACGAACTGACCGAACTCCTGGACGGACCGCCCGCCTATCTGATCCCTTTCCTCTGGGGCATGATCCCGGAAGGCGGCACGATCAGGGATCTCCCCCGGGCCAGGCAGATCTGGAGCCGCGAGAACGCCGGGCCCGACCGGACTCCGTAATTCGACTTCCTCCGGCGACAATTCCGTTGCCCGTCCCACCGGTCGACGGGCAAGGCCGGAAACGTGATCCGACTACGCATCCTGTCCCCCGACGACTGACCGCGCTCACCGAAGCGGGCCGCGCCTTCGGGGCCACACTGGCCGACTGGCAGGGCGAAGGCGAGCGCGAGGAACGCCGGCGGGCACGCCTGACGATGCGCGGCTCGCACAACGTCGTCACCTTCCTCGACGGCCACCCTGCAGCTTTCCGTCAAACCATGCAACGCTCCCGCCATTGCGCTTTACACCCGTCACGGTTACCAGGACTCCGAAATACCCACGCGAATGCCGAGTGACGACGAAGGCCCTTCTCGCCAGGGACGCGGCCGATCATCGAAACCAATGGAAATCCATTGGAAAGGGCGCCAAACGGACCCTCCGAATTGAGCCCGCGCGACATTGGCCAAGAGCTCGATCTCCCGCCACAACTAGAAATGTGAACCAGGCCCGTCCCTCGAACCCTGCCATTCGACGTCATGGCGACTCACTTCGCCTGAGAAGCCACCGTCCCGCCCTGCCCCCGGCGCACCATCTCCGCGATCCAGACGGGCGCGAACGGCGACGTGCACCCCGGGGACGTCGGGTAGTCCTTGAGCACTTCCAACCGCTCACCGATGTCGACCGCACGGGCACGATGCTCGGCGTGCTCGATCCCGATGTGAGCCAGGCAGTTGTTCATCTCCCACTGCAGGCGATCGGGGGCGTCCTTCATCTCCGCCTCGATGACGTCGAGCAGCCTCACCAGGTCGAGCCCCTCGGGCTTCTTCGCCACACGCTCGACGGTCAACGCCCACCCGGCACTCGCGACCACCGGATCCGCATCGCCCGACCAGGCCACACGCAGCTCTTCGGCGTACGGGCTCTTCTTCACCACGTAGTTCACGAGCCAGTCGTGCACCTTGGGCCTACGCGCCTGGCGCACCATGGCGTCCAGCTCGTCACGCCCGAACGCCTTCGGACGGCAGATCAGCATCGCCAGCAGTCTCGCCGCGGTGTCCCCCGTCGCCCAGAGCTCGCACGCGAGCTCCTGCTGCGTCTTCAACCGCTTGGCGAGCGCGCGCAGCTTGCCGAGGTTCACGCCGTGATCGTCGCCGTGTCTCTCGTTCACCTCGCGCGCCCTGGGGTCCTCCAACGCGGCCAGCTCGGCCATCACCTCGGTCAGCGTCACCCCGGCCACCTCAGCCTCCCATCCCTCAGACGCAGCTCCACCCTACGACGACCACCGCCCACGGGCTGCCCGCAGCTCCGGCCCTGACACACTGCTCGGTGTGTCTCCGACGGGCCGATCAGAGGAGTGCCGGATGGTCAACGCTTCCACCTGGGACGGCGTCACCCTGCGGTCGAGCTACCACGATCGGGTGATCGAGGCACGCGACGAACTGGCCGACGCCGCCCGTGACGCTAACTGGCCTGCGGTCTTCGACCTGCTCGAAGAGCACCCCGACTGGATCAACGGCGCCAGAGTCGGCGGCACCAGCGGATACACCCCGCTTCACCAGGCCGCCTGGCACGGCGCCGACGCCGACATCGCTCACCGACTGATCGCCCGCGGCGCCTGGCGCACGCTGCGCACGGCCCAAGGAGAGCAGGCGGCAGCCATCGCCGCCCGCCTGGGACACCATCACCTGCTGGAGCCGCTCACGCCGGTCGTCCACCACCACGTGCCGGCCGAGACCCTGGCCTCGATCCAACTCCACTTCCACGCACTGATCCACGAACGCGCCGACGACCTGATCACCGAACACCAGTTGCGCCTCCCCGAACTGGAGCCCCTCACCGAACAGCGCAACCCGGCCTGCTGGTTCCCCGTCCCCGGCATGTACGGCGGCTTCGGCTACCGACTGGAACAGTCCCGCCTGACCGTGGAAAGCTGGTGCCGCGTCGCCGGCGGATCAGGCCGGCGCCACGTCATCAACGAACACGGCACCCAACTCATCGCCGAAGGCTTCGTCTGACCGACAGCCCAGCCCCGCCATGCCCGACAAGCAGGCGGGGTTTTCGCGAGTCAAGGGTTACTTGAGGAGCTGGCGGGCCATCACCATGCGCTGGATCTGGTTGGTGCCCTCGTAGATCTGGGTGATCTTGGCGTCGCGCATCATGCGTTCCACCGGGAAGTCCTTCGTGTACCCGTATCCGCCCAGGAGTTGCACCGCGTCCGTGGTGATCTCCATGGCGGCGTCCGAGGCGGCGCACTTGGCGGCGCTCGACAGGAAGGTCAGGTCCTTCTGCGGCCGGCCGTGCATGGCCAGTTCGCTCTTGGCGGCGGCGCGGTAGGTCAGCTGCCTGGCGGCCTCCAGCTTCATCGCCATGTCGGCGATCATGAACTGCAAACCCTGGAAGTCGCCGATCGCGCGGCCGAACTGCTTGCGTTCCTTCACGTAGCCGATCGCGTAGTCCAGGGCGCCCTGGGCGATGCCCAGTGCCTGGGCGGCGATGGTGACGCGGGTGTGGTCGAGGGTGGCGAGGGCCGTCTTGAAGCCGGTGCCGGGCTCGCCGATCATGCGGGACGCCGGGATGCGGACGTTCTCCAGGATCACCTGGCGGGTCGGCGAGGCCTTGATGCCGAGCTTCTTCTCCTTCGGCCCGAAGGAGACCCCTTCGTCGGACTTCTCCACCACGAAGGCGGAGATGCCCCGGGCGCCCGCGGACGGGTCCGTCACGGCCATCAGCGTGTAGTACTCGGAGACGCCGGCGTTGGTGATCCACATCTTGGTGCCGTTGAGCACGTAGTGGTCGCCGTCGAGAACGGCGCGGGTCTTCATGGCGGCGGCGTCGGAGCCCGCCTCCGGCTCGGACAGCGCGTACGAGAACATGGCCTCGCCCCTCGCCACCGGCTTCAGGTAACGCTGCTTGAGCTCCTCGGACGCCGAGAGCAGGAGCGGCACGGTGCCCAGCTTGTTGACCGCCGGGATGAGCGAGGACGACGCGCAGGCCCGTGCGACCTCCTCGATGACGATCACCGCGGCCAGCGCGTCAGCCCCTGCGCCCCCGTACTCTTCGGGAACGTGTACGGCGTGCAGGTCGGCGGCGACGAGGGCCTTGTAGACGTCCCAGGGGAACTCTTCGGACTCGTCGGCCGCCGCGGCCTGCGGCGCGATCTTCTCGTCGGCCAGGGCGCGGACCGTCTCCCTGAGCATGTCGTGCTCTTCGGCGGGCGCATAGAGAGGGAAGCTCATGCATAGATACTAGGACGTCCGAGCACTTTGTTACCAGCTAGTACGGTTTGCGAACAGGTGCAGGTGGCACGAAGGAGGTAGCGAAGGCCGGTAGCATGCCTGGCGATCGAAAGGAGCTCGCTCGTGCCATATCGCCTCACGGTGATCGGGACCGGATACCTGGGCATCACGCATGCGTCCTGCATGGCTGATCTCGGATTCGAAGTCCTTGGCCTCGACATTGACGCGGACAAGATCCGCCGGCTGAACAACGGTGAGCTCCCCATTCACGAGCCCGGGCTGGAACCCGTGCTCCGCCGTGGGCTCGACTCCGGACGTCTTCGCTTCACCAGCTCCTACGAAGAGGTCGCCGCCTTCGGTGACGTGCACTTCGTCTGCGTCGGCACGCCCCAGAAGAAGGGCGAGTACGCCGCGGACGTGTCGTACATGGAAAACGCCATCGAATCGCTCGCGCCGCTCCTCGACCGCGAGTGCCTGGTCGTGGGCAAGTCCACCGTGCCGGTCGGCACCGCCGAGCGCATGGCCGACAAGCTCGCCCGCCTGGCCCCCGCGGGCGTCGGCGTCGAGCTGGCGTGGAACCCGGAGTTCCTGCGCGAGGGCTTCGCGGTCGAGGACACCCTCCACCCCGACCGCATCGTGCTCGGCGTGCGCTCGGAACGGGCCGAGAAGGTGCTGCGCGACGTGTACGCGCCGCTCGGGGAGGTCCCGTTCGTGGTGACCGACTTCGCGACGTCCGAGCTGGTCAAGACGGCGGCCAACGCCTTCCTCGCCACCAAGATCTCCTTCATCAACGCCATGGCCGAGGTCTGCGAGGCCGCGCACGCCGACGTCAAGCAGCTCTCCGAGGCGCTCTCGTACGACGACCGCATCGGCGGGCGCTTCCTCAACGCCGGGCTCGGCTTCGGCGGCGGCTGCCTGCCCAAGGACATCAGGGCCTTCATGGCACGGGCCGGCGAGCTGGGGGCCGACCAGGCGCTGACGTTCCTGCGCGAGGTCGACGCGATCAACATGCGCCGGCGTGCCCGCATGGTCGACCTGGCCAGGGAGCTGGCGGGCGGCTCGTTCCACGGGTGCACGGTCGGCGTGCTGGGCGCGGCCTTCAAGCCGAACTCGGACGACATTCGCGACTCCCCCGCCCTCGACGTCGCCGTGACGATCGGCCACCAGGGCGGACAGGTCACCGTCTACGACCCGATCGCGCTCGACAACGCTCGTAAAGCTCATCCGGAGCTGAACTACGGCGAGTCGGCCGTCGACGCGGTCCGTGGAGCGCACGTGGTGCTGCTGCTGACGGAGTGGAAAGAGTTCCTGGAGCTCGATCCGGAGGAGCTGGGCGCGGTGGTCGCGACCCGGCGCATCGTCGACGGCCGCAACGCGCTCAACGCCGAGGTGTGGCGCTCGGCCGGCTGGCACTACCGGGCACTCGGCCGCCCGTAGCCCCTGCGCCCGCCGTAGCTCACCGGGTGCCCGGAGCAGGACCTCCCGGCGCCCGCAAAAGACACCCGGGTGCCCGGAGACAAGACCTCCCGACACCCGCAGAAACACCCCCGGGCGCCCGGAGACAAGACCTCCTGGGCGCCCGTCCTGAAAGGGCCTGTACGGCTCTGAGCTGCATGCTCAGAGCTCAGCGGCCTCCGCGCGCAGCTTCTCGCCCTTGGCGTACGCCTGCTCCTTGAGACGCCCCTGGAACTCCTCCATGCGCTCACGCAGCCCGGCGTCGGAGGCCCCGAGGATGCGTACGGCCAGCAGCCCCGCGTTACGCGCGCCCCCGACCGCGACCGTGGCAACCGGCACCCCGGCCGGCATCTGGACGATCGACAGCAGCGAGTCCATCCCGTCGAGGTACTTCAGCGGCACCGGCACCCCGATCACCGGCAGCGGCGTCACCGAGGCCAGCATGCCCGGCAGGTGTGCCGCGCCGCCGGCGCCCGCGATGATCACCCGGATGCCGCGGGAGGCCGCCTGCCGCCCGTACTCGATCATCTCGACCGGCATGCGGTGGGCCGAGACGACGTCCGCCTCGAACGGCACCCCGAACTCCGCCACGGCCTCGGCCGCGGCCTTCATCACGGGCCAGTCGGAATCCGACCCCATGACGATCCCGATGCGCTCTGTCACGTGTACTCCCCGGTCATGAGGTAGACGGCGGCGTGGCGGGCGCGGGCTCGGACCTTGTCGAGGTCGGAGCCCAGAGCCGTGACGTGGCCGATCTTGCGGCCCGGATGCACTTCCTTGCCGTAGAAGTGCAGCTTGATGCCGGGGTCGTGGGCCAGCACGTGCTCGTAGCGCTTGAACAGGTCGGGGTCGTCGCCGCCCAGCAGGTTGGCCATGACGACGACGGGGGCGGTCATCGACGGCGAGCCGAGCGGCAGGTCGAGCACGGCCCGCAGGTGCTGCTCGAACTGGGACGTGGTCGAGCCCTCGATCGTCCAGTGGCCGCTGTTGTGGGGGCGCATGGCCAGCTCGTTCACCACGAGGCCGTCGGCCGTCTGGAACAGCTCCACCGCCAGCAGCCCGGTCACGCCCAGCTCGTGGGCGATCTTCAGGCCGATGCGCTGGGCGACGGCGGCGTCCTCGGGGTCCATGCCGGGGGCGGGGGCGAGCACCTCGACGCAGATGCCGTCCTGCTGCACGGTCTCCACGACCGGATAGCTGACGCCCTGCCCGTGGGGCGAGCGGGCCACCAGCACCGCGAGCTCCCGTTCGAACGGCACGAACGCCTCGGCCATCAGCTCGACGCCGGTCGCGAACGCCTCGGCCACCTCTTCGGGCGTGCGGCAGACCCACACGCCGCGCCCGTCGTAGCCGCCGCGCACCGACTTCAGCACCACCGGCCAGCCGTGCTCGCCGGCGAACGCCGAGACGTCCTCGGCGGAGGCGACCCGGGCCCAGGCGGGGCAGGGCACGCCGATCGCGGTCAGCCGCTCGCGCATGACCGCCTTGTCCTGGGCGTGCACGAGCGCGTCGGCGCCCGGGTGCACGGCGTGGCCGTCGGCGATCAGGGCCCTGATGTGCTCGGTCGGCACGTGCTCGTGGTCGAACGTGATCGCGTCGCACCCCTGGGCGAACGCGCGCAGATCGGCCAGGTCGCGGTAGTCGCCGACCCGGGTGTCGACGATCACCCGTGCGGCGCTCTCGCCGGCGGCGGCGGCCAGCACCCTCAGCTCGACCCCGAGCGCGATGGCGGGCTGCTGCGTCATCCGGGCGAGCTGGCCGGCGCCGACCACACCCACGACCGGCCCGATGGGACTGTAGGAACTCACGTGAGGTGAGCTTACCGGGACGGAACGACTACCTCGCCGTTGTCAACTCGCGCGGGCCCGGCGCAGCCCGAGCGTCCTGATCCGGTTGCCCGCGCCGACGAGGCTGGCCATCACCACCAGGTCCGTACGCCCGCCCTCGTACGTCAGACGCAGGGCGTCGAAGACCAGGACGGAACCGGCGGCCACCGGGATCGCGAGGGTACGGGTGCCGTACAGCTCCACGTCGGCGCGCCGCGCGGTGACGTCCTTGAGCAGGCCGCGCAGCGGATCGCCGGACGGGAAGCGCACCCCCGCCACCCCGGCCGGGTCGGTGAGGTACGTGAGGTGCCGCTGCGGCACCAGGCGAGCCTGCCTGACCAGCGACGACGGCGCCTCGACGGCCTCCCGCGCCGGCTCGCCGGGCACGGGGACCGGTCCGGCGCCCAGCCGCCAGCGTCCGTCCTCCAGGAAGAACAGGTAGTACGCGGGCGTGGGCTCGCGGGCCAGCGCGGCGAACCAGTCGCCTTCGTCGGGCAGCAGGTGGACGGGGTCGGCGGGGAGGGCTGGACGGCCGTTCCGGGTCGCCTCGCAGGCACGGCCGTCCAGCGTCCGCTCCGCCCACGTGGTCAGCTCCCGTACGGCGGCGCAGTCCCGCCGCCGCCAGGCTTCGTCGACCTGCCGGAGCAGCGAGAACGCCTGCTCGGCGGTCGCCGGGTCGACCCGTGGTGCGGCTGCCGGGGCAGTCGTGCGGTCCTCCTGGAGCACCGGGGCGCCGCCGGTCGTGCCACAGCCCGCTGTGAGCAGGGCCAGCACCAACGCGAGCAGTCGAAGCGGCACAGGTGGCTCCCGGGAGGGCGGCCGTCTGGAGCGGCAGGTCCGACATCGCGGGCCCGCCCGCGATCTGAACGGCAGCGTAATGCCGATCTTTCAGAAATGCCGCCAATAAGACGATATTTCTAGAAGTCGTCTTTGCGGGGTATGTTCCGCCCCCTGACACCGGCCGTACGACATCGCCGGTACGCTGAGTTGGTCAGTCTCGACTAGGGAAAGGACCGAGCGCGGACGTGGAGATTGCCAAGCGCCTCTACCAGCGGTTCGAGTCCCTGGTCCACGAGCTGGCCAAGTTCGGGAGCATCGGGGCCGTCGCCTTCCTGCTCGACACCGGTGTTTACAACCTCTTCCTGCTCGGCTTCGAGTGGGGTCCGCTCACCTCCAAGGTCGTGGCCACCACGCTCTCGGCCACCTTCGCCTACCTGGGCAACCGCTTCTGGACCTTCCGCCACCGCGAGCAGAGCGGCCTCGGCCGCGAATACTTCCTGTTCTTCCTGCTCAACGGCGTCGCCCTGCTGTTCGGCCTGCTGGTGATCGGCTTCACCAAGTACACCCTCCAGCTGCACGACGGCCTCAGCCTGAACATCGCCAACTTCGCCGGCGTCGGGCTCGGCACGCTGTTCCGCTACTGGTCGTACAAGAAGTGGGTGTTCCTGGAGGCCACCGAGCCGATCCCGGTCGAGCTGCCCGAGGTCAGGCAGGACCGCTGACCACGCGGTTCCTGCTGTCCTCCTCCGCCGGGCGCAGGAAGATGGCGAACGTCGCCGGGCGGCGCCGGACCAGTTCCAGCCGCCCGCCGTCGGCCGCGGCCAGCGCCCGGGCGAGGGTGAGCCCGAGGCCGGTGCCTCCGCCGCCGCTGACGTTCCGTTCGAAGATCTTGGGTGCGATCTCGTCGGCGATGCCGGGGCCCTCGTCGGAGACCTCGATCACGATGTAGTTGTCGCCGCTGGTGGTGGTGACGGTGACCGTGCCGCCGCCGTGGCGCAGGGAGTTCTCCAGCAGCGAGGCGATGACCTGGCCGAAGCCGCCGGTGGTGGCCATCGCCTTCAGGCCGCGGGTGCCGTCGAGGTGCAGCGTGCGGCCCGCCTCGCGGAAGACCGGCTCCCACTCGGTGACCTGCTGCACGAGCACCTCGTCGATGGCGACCGGCTCGGCCTGGGCGTGGCGCTGGCGACGGGCCGCCGCCAGCAGCTCGTCGATCACCGCGGTCAGCCGCTCGGCCTGCACGATGGCCGCCTCGCCCTCCTCGCGGACGACCTCCGGCTCGTTCGAGGCGGCGACGATCTCCTCCAGACGCATGGTCAGGCCGGTCAGGGGCGTGCGGAGCTGATGGGAGGCGTCGGTGGCGAACTCGCGTTCGCGGGTGAGCAGGTCGGAGATGCGGGTGGCGCTGCGGTCGAGCACCTGGGCCACGCGGTCGAGCTCGGGGATGCCGTAGCGGTGCTTGCTCGGCCGCGCGTCGCCCGACCCCAGCCGTTCGGCGATCTTCGCCAGGTCCTGCAGGGGCAACGTCAGCCTGCGCGACTGTACGACGGCCAGGCTCACGGCCACCGCGAGTGCCGCGACGGCCAGGGCCACGATCAGCAGCAGCCTGGCCCGCACGTCCCGCTCGACCTGGTCTCTGTCACGACTTATGCGGACATAGACGCCGGTGTTGGTCTGTGCGTCCTCGGTCATCAGGTGGCCCGACGCCGGCGCGGTGCCGACGACGGTCACCCTGAGAGGGGTTCCGCGTTCCCAGATCTGGATGTACCTGCCCGGGTACTTCTGCTCCAGTTGCTGCGGATCGAGCGGGGTCTCCTGGACGCGGGCGTACTCGACCTCGCCCACGAGGCGTTTGGCTTCCGCCCCGAGCTCCTGAGCCGCCTCGTCGACGATCAGGCGGCTGACCACGACGCCCAGGGGGACCCCCAGCAACAGGACCGCGATGACCGCGACGACCAGTGTGGAGGAGAGCAGTCGACGGCGCATGCGCCTACTCGCGTTCGAACCGGAAGCCGACTCCCCGGACTGTCGTGATGTAGCGGGGCTTGGCGGCATCGTCGCCGAGTTTGCGGCGCAGCCAGGAGATGTGCATGTCGAGGGTCTTGGTCGAACCCCACCAGTTGGTGTCCCACACCTCGCGCATGATCTGCTCGCGGGTGACGACCTTGCCCGCGTCGCGGACCAGGACCCGCAGCAGGTCGAACTCCTTGGTCGTCAGGTGCAGCTCCTTCTCCCCCATCCAGGCGCGGCGGGAGTCGGCGTCGATGCGCACCCCCTGCACGACCGGGGTCTCCGACGTGCCGCGCCGCAACAGCGCGCGCACCCGGGCCAGCAGCTCGGCCAGCCGGAACGGCTTGGTCACGTAGTCGTCGGCGCCGGCGTCGAGGCCGACGACGGTGTCGACCTCGTCCACGCGGGCCGTGAGTATGAGCACCGGGGTGCCGTGCCCTTCGGCGCGGATCCGGCGGGCGACCTCCAGGCCGTCCATCTCTGGCAGCCCGAGGTCGAGAACAATGAGGTCGATGCCGCCCGACAGAGCCCTCTCCAGGGCCTGCGGGCCGTCGGGGCTCACCTCTACCTGATAGCCCTCGCGGCGTAGCGCACGCGCGAGTGGCTCGGAGATCGAGGTGTCATCCTCGGCGAGAAGTACGCAGGTCATGGAGCGATCGTAGGTCCTTAGGCGATCGTTTCCCGGGCACAGCGCGCGGTTTGACTTGTCGTTGACCTATCCATTGACCTGGGCAAACGAAGCTAAATAAGGGTTAGTCGTGATTAAATTACCGCGATTGTCGAGGGGAAATCACAAAGCGCTCCAGGCTTTCCGATCACATCACGTAAGCCCGTCCCTGCGGGCAGGATCCGCCGTCCGGCGCGCCGCGCGCCACGCGTACCGGGCTACCGCTGGACGAACCCCGGCACCCCGGACACCGTCGCACGTGACCGGCATCCGGGGCGCGACACCCCGGTCAGGGGCTGCTCAGAGCCAGCTCGCCCGGACGGACGTGGCCGGGCCACCGGCCGGTGCGGTGCCCAGCTCGCCGGCGTGTACCCGGTCGAGCAGGCGGCGGACCGTGTCGACGATCTCGGGGGCGGTCTCGCGCAGGCTCGCCGCGTCGTCCGGGCCGACCTCGGCGGGATCGACGCCCGACTGCCGCAGCACGCCGTCGAGGTCGGCCAGCCGCTCCCCCAGCCACTTCAGCGGCTCGGCCGACAGCTCCTCGTCGAACACCCGCCGGTCGGGCTCCCAGCCGCTGGAGCCGGGGTGGTGGTGCGTACGGTCGAAGCTGCCCGGCGTGCCGTCGACGGACTCCAGCAGGTCGACCCGCCAGACGAGCTGGTCGACGACGATGGGACGGGCCGAGTAGATCGACCCCTTGAGCTCGCCCGGCGCGAGCCTGCGGATCTCCAGGCGCACACCGTGCTCGGCGCCCTCCTGGTGCTCCCCGGGGTCGGGGTCGACGAAGTACAGGTCGCTGACGGCCACGCCGATGCGCTCGAAGCCGAAGAGATAGAGCATGGAGACCACTCCCTCACAGGTGTCCGGGGCTCGCCTTCCCCAGTATCCGTCAGGCCGCCTCGGCCGGCCGGTGGGCGGCGGAAAGGCGACGGCCCCGCTGCCCGTAGGGGCGGCGGGGCCGGAGAGAGCGTGGCTCTAGTCGTCGACCGAGGGGGGTTCGGCGTAGCGGGCGAGGTAGAGCTGCTCGCCCAGGCTGCGCATCAGGCCCAGCTCGGTCTCCAGGTAGTCGATGTGCTCCTCTTCGTCCTCAAGGATGTCCTCGAAGATGCGGGCGGAGGTGATGTCGCCCTTCTCCCTCATCAGCTGGATCGCCGGCCGGAGCCGCTCGACCACCGCCAGCTCCACCTCAAGGTCGGCCTTGAGCTGCTCCTCGACGGTCTGGCCGATGTGCAGCGTGCCGAGGCGCTGGTAGTTGGGCAGCCCCTCGAGGAACAGGATGCGGTCGGTCAGCCGTTCGGCGTGGCGCATCTCCTCGAAGGACTCGTCGCGCGTGTGCTTGGCCAGCCTGGTGTATCCCCAGTTCTCCTGCATCTTCGCGTGCAGGAAGTACTGGTTGATCGCCGTGAGCTCGGCGGTCAGCTGTTCGTTGAGGAGTTCGATGATCTGCTTGTCGCCCTGCATGAACGGGCCCCTCGTCGCGGTACGGCTATGCGGTCGTCAGTTCTTCAGACTGCTTCAGGATCGCACAGATCTTCCGTACACAACGGGCACAGTCCCCACCGGCACCAGTGGTGTCGCGAATCTGCTTCGCACTCTTCGCCCCGGAGGCGATGCAGTCGTGGACCTCGTTCTCGGTCACAGCACGACATATGCACACGTACATCCGGCGACAGGCCTCTCAAAGCGAGCAGAAGGGGATGCCTTTAGGTTAGGCACACCTAAGATAGCTCACTTCGGTAAGGCTTGCCTATGTTAGAGGCGTCACAGTGGGCTCACCCCCAGGTCAGTGGCCTCTCGCCCGCCACTCCTCCAGGTGCGGGGCCTCGGCCCCGATGGACGTGGAGTCGCCGTGACCGGTGTGCACGACCGTCTCGGGCGGCAGGGACAGCAGCCGCCCGGCGATGGACTCGATGATCGTGTCGAACGACGAGTACGACCGCCCGGTCGCCCCCGGGCCGCCCTTGAACAGCGTGTCACCGCTGAACAGCACGCCCGCGTCGGCGGCGTGCAGGCAGACCGCCCCCGGCGAGTGGCCCGGCGTGTGCAGCACCTCCAGCGCCACCCCGCCCACCGAGATCTTCTCGCCGTCGGCCAGCGGCGTGTACGTCACCTCCGGCCCGTACACCTGCTCCCAGAGCACCTGGTCGGCGGGGTGCAGCCGGATCGGCGCCCCGGTCAGCTCGGCCAGCCGGGCGGCGGCGTTGACGTGGTCGTTGTGGGCGTGGGTGCACACGATGGCCTTGACCCGGCGCCCGCCCGCCCGCGCGGCGATGGCCTCGGCGTCGTGTGCGGCGTCGATGATCACGACCTCGCGCGCGTCGCCGACCAGCCAGATGTTGTTGTCGACCTCCCAGGTGCCGCCGTCGAGCGAGAACGTGCCGGAGGTGATGACGCGGTCGATCATCTAGAGGATCACCACCGAGCGCAGCACCTCGCCGCGGTGCATCTTGGCGAACGCCTCCTCGACCTGGTCGAGCCCGATCGTCTCGGTGACGAACCGGTCGAGCGGCAGCCGGTTCTGCAGGAACAGGTCGATCAGCATCGGGAAGTCCCGCGAGGGCAGGCAGTCGCCGTACCAGGACGACTTCAGCGCGCCGCCGCGGCCGAACACGTCGAGCAGCGGCAGTTCCAGCCGCATCTCCGGCGTCGGCACGCCGACCAGGACCACCGTGCCGGCCAGGTCGCGGGCGTAGAACGCCTGCTCGTACGTCTCCGGCCGGCCGACCGCGTCGATCACCACGTCCGCGCCGAACCCGCCGGTCAGGTCGCGGATCGCCTCGACCGGGTCGTTCTCGCGCGAGTTGACCGTGTGCGTCGCGCCGAACCCGCGGGCCCACTCCAGCTTGCGGTCGTCGACGTCGACGGCGATGACCCGGGACGCCCCGGCCAGCGACGCCCCCAGAACCGCCGCGTCGCCGACCCCGCCGCAGCCGATCACGGCCACGGTGTCGCCGCGCGTCACGCCGCCGGTGTTGATCGCCGCGCCGATGCCGGCCATCACGCCGCAGCCCAGCAGGCCCGCGACCTGGGCCGGCGCCTCGGCCGACACCTTCGTGCACTGCCCGGCCGCCACCAGGGTCTTCTCCAGGAACGCGCCGATGCCGAGCGCGGGCGACAGCTCGGTGCCGTCCTTGAGGGTCATCTTCTGGGTGGCGTTGTGGGTGGCGAAGCAGTACCAGGGCCGGCCGCGCAGGCAGGCGCGGCACTGGCCGCACACCGCGCGCCAGTTGAGGATCACGAAGTCGCCGGGCTCCAGCCCGGTCACGCCCTCGCCGACGGCCTCGACCGTGCCCGCCGCCTCGTGGCCCAGCAGGAACGGGAAGTCGTCGTTGATCCCGCCTTCGCGATAGTGCAGGTCGGTGTGGCAGACCCCGCAGGCCTGCACGTTCACCACCGCCTCGCCCGGCCCGGGGTCGGGGACGACCACCGTCTCCAGCGAAACTTCCTGGCCCTTACCGCGGGCGATCACGCCCTGCACTTCGTACGGCATGGCAGCCATCTTGTGTCAGGAGGATGATCTCCGCAAGACATAGGGCTGGACCACGCCGAGACCTCTTGCCGGACGCCTTCTGATCTTGTGGACCTCGATCCCGTCCGGCGCTCCGGCCAGGCCCTCGGCCAGCTCGGAGTCGACCAGGATCGTGCCCGGCCTGGCGATGGCCGTGAGCCGGGCGGCCAGGTTGACGGTGGTGCCGAACACGTCGCCCATCATGGGCACGACGGGCCCGTACGCCATGCCGATGCGCAGCTCCAGGCTGTCGGCGAGGTCGAGCGCGATCGCCGCGGCCTGGGCCGGGGCGGGCGCGGCGAACAGCACCTCGTCGCCGAGCGTCTTGACCAGCCGCGCGCCGTGCGCGGCCACCACGTCGGCGGCGCGCGACTCGAAGCCCTCGACCAGCGAGGCCAGCGCCCGTTCGTCCAGCTCGCGCGACCGCCGGGTGAAGGAGACCAGGTCGGCGAAGCCGACGGCGATCGACACGCGGCCCTGCGCCCGCTCGGCCTGGTCGTCGGCGACGGCCAGCAGCCGGGTGCCCGCGGCGGCGAGCTGGGCGCGCCAGACGTGCACCAGCAGGTGCTCGAAGTCGGGCAGCAGGGCCTTGGCGGTGTCGAGGACGCCGCTCAGGTCGGCGTCGGCGGGCGCGTCCGGGAGCATCGTGCCGATCACGATCTCGGCCTGCCACTGCGCCAGCCTGGCGGTGGTCTGGCCGAGCGCGCGGGCCATGCGGATGACGGCCTGCTCGTCGAGCAGGCCGCCGTCGAGCAGGCTGCGCACCCGGCGCAGCGCGGCCACGTCGGCGTCGCTGAACGCCACGGCGTCGTCGGGGAACTGGGCGAAGCCGAGCGCCCGCCAGATGCGCTGGGCGAGCTCCTGCGACACCCCGGCCCCGGCCGCGACCTGCGCGCGCGTGTGGCGGGCCGGCATGCCGACGAGCGTGCGCTCGATCTGTTCGGCGGTCGGCCTGCCGGGCGGTTGGGTGGCGTTCACGATCAGCAGGCTACGCCAACTCAGCGGCCGTCGATCTCTCCGTCGGACGCGTCCTCCACCAGCTTGAACAGGTCCATGCGGACGTCCTGGATGTGCGGGATGTCGCGCAGCACGATCTGGCCCCTCTCGCCCGCGGACTCGACGGTCAGCGTGCCGCAGCCGAGCATGCGCTCCAGGAACGTCTGGTCGGAGCTGACGGTGTTGACCTTGGCCATGGGGATCTCGTCGGTCGACTTGTTGAGCACGCCCATGCTGATCGTGAAGCGGTGGGTCGTCAGGTTGTAACCGGTGTTCTTCCACTGCAGGTAGGGCACGAACGAGAAGATCGTCAGCAGGATCAGGGCGATGGCGACGACGGCGATCCTGCCGTAGGAGGTGACGCTCTCCCCCCACGTGGTGGGGAAGAAGTACAGGGCCGCACCCGCTGCCGCGGCGATGAGGATCAGCGCGAAGAACGGGCCGACGAGGCGCTTCCAGTGGGGATGGAAGGATCGGACGCGCCGCTCACCCTGCGTCAGATGGTGGTCGGGAAGGGTCATGCCGCACATGCTGCCACCAACCCGGCCGAGCGGCTACGCCGCTGGCCTATCGGGCGGCCCGCACGTGCACGACGTCGCCCGCGCCCAGCGTGTAGCGCTCGCCGCCGGACGTCACCTGCAGATGGCCGGACCCGTCGATGCCGGTCGCCTGCCCGGTCAGCACCTGGTCGCCCGGCAGCTCCACGCGCACCTCACGGCCGACCGTGGCGCTGACGGCCAGGTAGGCGGCGCGCAGCCCGGCGGCCTCGGCGTCGCCGCCCTCCGCCTCCCACTCGCGGTAGTGGCTCTCGACCTCGCGCAGCACGGCCCGCAGCAGCGGGTCGCGGTCGACGCAGGCCGCCTCCTCGATGGCCAGGGACGTGGCCGTCTCGACCGGCGCCTCCTCGGCGCGGAGGGAGACGTTGAGCCCCATGCCGATGACGACGGCGTCGTCGACCCGCTCGGCCAGCACCCCGGCCAGCTTGCGCTCGCCCACCAGCAGGTCGTTGGGCCACTTGAGGCGCACGTCGACCTCGGCCAGCCGGCGTACGGCCGAGGCGGCGGCCACGCCGTACAGCAGCGGCAGCCACCCCTGGGCGGCGACCGGCGCCGTGGGCCTGAGCAGGACGGAGAACGTCAGCCCCGAGCGCGGCGGCGCCGACCAGGCGCGGTCGAGCCGGCCCCGGCCGGCGACCTGCGACTCGGCCACCAGCACCCGGCCCTGCTCGGCCCCGGCCTGGGCGGCCACGGCGAGGTCGGCGTTGGTCGAGCCGGTGGTCTCGACGACGGTGACGCCGGTCCACAGGGTTCCCGGGCGCACGAGGGCGCGGTTGAGCGCGGCCTCCGAGAGCGGCGGGCGGTCGAGGTCGGAGTAGCGCGAGGTGGCCATCCCCCTATCTTGGCCGACCCCGTACCGAGGTCGTGGCACCGCACCGGCTGTCTCGAAGTGCGCCTGAGGGGTAAAGATGGGGGGATGAGCAGACGTCCTGACCCTCGCAACTGGGCATCGTGGCGGCCCTTCGGCCTCGGGTTGCGCAAGCCGAACAACTACCTGGAGCTGTGGAAGGCGTTCAGGTCGGTCAAGGGGAACAGGCGTTACGCCTGGCGCATTCTCAACCAGGGCACCTGCGACGGCTGCGCGCTCGGCACGCACGGCATGCGCGACTGGACGATGGACGAGATCCACCTGTGCAACATCAGGTTGCGCCTGCTGCCGCTCAACACCATGCCCGCGCTCGACGTGTCGCTGCTGCGCGACGTCTCGGGGCTGGCCGGGCGCAAGAGCGCGGAGCTGCGGGAGCTGGGGCGGCTGCCGTACCCGATGCTGCGGCGGGCCGGTGAGCCCGGTTTCACCCGGATCGGCTGGGACGAGGCGCTGCGGGTGGCGGCCGACGGGCTGCGCGGCGCGCGGTTCGGCACGTACCTGACCAGCCGCGGGGTGCCCAACGAGAACTACTACGCGGCGCAGAAGGCGGTGCGGGCGCTCGGCACGAACAACGTCGACAACGCCGCCCGCATCTGCCACTCGCCCTCGACGGTCGCGCTCAAGCAGACCATCGGCGCGGCGGCCACGACCTGCTCCTACACCGACTGGATCGGCTCCGACCTGATCGTCTTCATCGGCTCGAACCCGTCGAACAACCAGCCGGTCGCGATGAAGTACCTCTACCACGCCAAGAAGGCCGGCACCCGCATCGCCATGGTCAACGCCTACCGCGAGCCGGGCATGGACAAGTACTGGGTGCCCTCCAACGCCGAGTCCGCGCTGTTCGGCACGAAGATCACCGACGAGTTCTTCGGCGTGAACGTCGGCGGCGACATCGGCTTCCTCAACGGCGTGCTCAAGCACCTGATCGAGAACGACTGGGTGGACAAGGCGTTCGTGACCGGGCGGACGTCCGGGTTCGAGGAGGCGCGCAAGGCCGTCGAGTCCCAGTCGTGGGCCGAGCTCGAAGCGCTCTCGGGGGCCACCAAGGAGCAGATGTTCCGGCTGGCCGAGCTGCTCGGCAAGGCGCGCTCGGCCGTCCTGGTCTGGTCGATGGGCATCACGCAGCACGCCTACGGCGAGGACAACGTCCGGGCGATCGTCAACCTGGCGCTGGCCCGGGGTTTCGTCGGGCGCGACAAGTGCGGGCTGATGCCGATCCGGGGGCACAGCGGGGTGCAGGGCGGGGCCGAGATGGGGGCGTACGCGACCGGCTACCCCGGCGGCCTGCCGATCACGTCCGCCAACGCCGCCAAGTTCACCGACCTGTGGGGCTTCCAGGTGCCCGACACGCCCGGCCTGACCGCGACCGACATGATCGACGCGGCCCACCGGGGCGAGCTCGACGCGCTCGTCTCCTCCGGCGGCAACTTCCTGGAGGTCCTGCCCGACCCGGCCTACTGCCGCGAGGCGCTGTCCAGGCTGGGGCTGCGGGTGCACATCGACATCGTGCTGTCCTCGCAGATGCTCGTGCCGGGCGAGGGCGACGTGCTGCTGCTGCCCGCCCAGACGCGCTACGAGATGGTCGGCGGCGTGACCGAGACCTCCACCGAGCGGCGGATCATCTTCTCGCCCGAGGTCGAGGGGCCGCGCGTCGGCGAGGCGTGGCCGGAGTGGAAGATCTTCTCCGAGCTGGCCGCGCGCACCCGTCCGGAGATAGCCGACCATGTACGGTTCACCGGCACTCCGCAGATCCGTGCGGAGATCGAGCAGGTCGTGCCGTTCTACCAGGGCATCTCCGGGTTGCGGAAGTTCGGGGACAACGTCCAGTACGGCGGCCGCCACCTCTTCGCCGACGGCCGCTTCCAGACGCCCGACGGGCTGGCCGTCTTCTCCGTGGTCGAGCCGCCCGCCCTGGAGCGCCCCGACGGCACGTTCAAGGTCGCGACCAGGCGCGGCAAGCAGTTCAACAGCATGGTCCACGAGCGGCTCGACGGCTTCAACGGCGCGGCCCGCGAGGCCGTGCTGATGAGCGCGTACGACGCCGACCGGCTCGGGCTGGCCGACGGCGCCCCGGTCGAGCTGCGCGCCGGCGAGCGCTCCTACCAGGGCAAGGTGCTGCGTGCCCCGGTGATGCCGGGCAACCTGCAGATCCACTGGCCGGAGGGGAACGTCCTGCTCGACGAGGCCCGCCGCTCGCCACAGGCGCGCATCCCCGACTACAACGCCCTCGTCACCGTGCGGCCGCTGTGACGGCGCGTCCCGGGCCGACCACCCGCGTCCGCATCACCGAGCTGGCCGGCTCCGGCGCCCGCGACCGGCGCGACGACCTGGCCACGGAGGAGCCGCTGGAGATCCGCCTCACCGGCGACGACGGCACGCGCAAGACGATCGCCATCACCATGCGCACGCCGGGGCACGACTTCGAGCTGGCCGCCGGGTTCCTGAGCGGCGAGGGGCTGGCCGGGCCGGGCGAGATCGCGGCCATCGCGTACTGCACGGACGAGGACCTGCCGCCCGAGGCCCGCTACAACACCGTCACCGTCCGCCTGCACGGCCCGGTGCCCGACCTGCCCGCGCTCGACCGGCACTTCCTCACCTCCAGCGCGTGCGGCGTCTGCGGCTCGGCCGGTCTCGACGCGCTGCACGGCCGGTGCAAGCCGATCCCCCGGGGCTCGCTCGAACTCACCCCCGAGGTCCTCTACGGCCTGCCGGGCGCGCTGCGCGAGGCCCAGGGCGTGTTCGGCAAGACCGGCGGGCTGCACGCGGCGGGCCTGTTCACGGCGACCGGCACGCTGCTGGCGTTGCGCGAGGACGTCGGCCGGCACAACGCGGTGGACAAGCTGGTCGGCTGGGCGGCGCTGGCCGACCGGCTGCCGCTGGCCGGGCACGTGCTCATGGTCAGCGGCCGGGCCAGCTACGAGATCATGCAGAAGGCGCTGGCGGCCGGCATCCCGGCGGTGTGCGCGGTGTCGGCGCCCTCGTCCCTGGCCGTCGATCTGGCCAGGGAGTTCGGGATGACGCTGGTGGGGTTCCTGCGCGGCGAGCGCTGCAACGTCTACGCCGGTCAGGAGCGGGTCGTCACGTCCTGATCATCCTGGGGCTCCTCTCGCGATGACGGGGACCCCAGGATGATCAGGGCGGCTTGTGTGAGGGCTATTCGCAGGTCACCGGATAGGTGCCCTCGATGGAGGGCTTGTTGTGGTTCAGCACTTCGAGCCGGACCACGCCGGAGGTCTTCGTGTCCCGGTTCCAGTAGGCGGCCTGCACCTGGAGGAGCCCGCCGCTGTTGGTCTTGTACGTGACCGCCTCCGTCGGCTTGCCGTCCATGACCCAGCGCCAGGTGATCTCGGTGTCCGGTGCGGCGCGGAAGGCGCCGTGGGCGGTCACGTACGGCGCCTCGGCGCAGTCGCCGAAGTAGTGCACCGGCCAGAACTCGCTGATCCGCACGGTCCCCGGCGACGGGTCCTGCGGCACGCAGGTCACCGTGTACGGCTTCTCCTTGACCAGCTTGTTGTGGTTCAGCACCTCGATGCGGATGACGCCGCCGCCGGACTCCTTGGGGCTGATGTAGAACAGGTCGCCGATCGACTGGGCCCTGCCGGGCTTGGCGTCCTGCGTCCTGACCGGGCCGGGCTTGCCGTCCACGACGATGCGGTAGCGGACCTCGGCGTCGCGGTCGGTGGTGATCCGGGCGTCCGCGCGCAGGCCGATGGAGCCGGTGCCGCAGTCGCCCCGGTAGACGGGCGTCAGCATGTAGGGGATGGCCAGCTTGGCCGGGTCGGGGTCGGTCGTGCAGGAGAGGGCGAAGGTGCGCTCGGCGGCCTGGGCCGAGGCGGGCCGGGTGGTCAGGGCCAGCTTGTGCGTGCCGGTCTTCGACTGGTCGAGGCTCCAGGCGGCGGTGACGTCCTGCGTCCTGGTCTGGCCGGCGGCCGGGAAGCTCACGGTCTGGTGCTGCCACTCGGTGCCGTCCAGGCTCCACCAGTAGCCGACGCTGGCCGCCGGGCCCGCCGGCAGGGTGAGGCGGCCGGTGGCCTGGTAGGCGACGGGCTCGTCGCAGTAGCCCTGGTAGTCGCCGGGCGTCAGGGCGGTGATCGCGGCCTGCGGCTGCTGCGCCGGGGGCTCGGAGGTCGTCGTCGGCCTGGGGGTCGAGGACGTCGTGGGCGTCGGGGTGGGCGTCAGCGTGGGCTTCGGCGTCGGCGTCCTGGTGGGCTCGGGGCCGGGCGTGACGCGGCAGGTCACGTCGTACGAGGCCCGCCCGGAGTCGTGGCCGCCGGCGTTGAGGATCCGTACGGCCCGCCAGCCGGCCGTCGAGGTGCCCACGGCCAGCGGCAGCGTGACCTGCCTGCTGCGCGGACCGCCGCCGGCGAAGTACATCGACTCGACCGCGCCCTCGCCCGTGGCGCTGTCGATCCACTGGTAGCCGACCTTGGCCGGGGTGCGCGAGACCTGGATGGTCGCGGTGAACGTCACGGTGGCCGGGCAGGCGCCGTCGTGGCGGGACGGGCTCGCCTGCACGCTCGCGGCCGCCACCAGCGGCCGGTCCGGCTGGGCGGGCAGCGGGTTGACCACGTCGTACCGCTGCGGGGATCCGGTGCAGGAGACGCGGAAGCGCGCCTTGGCCGACAGGCCGCGCCGGCCGAGCACCTCCACGGCCTGCCAGCCGGACGTGTCGCGGTCGAACGTCTGGCGGTCCCTCACGACGACCTTGCGCGCGCCGTTGACGCGGAAGCTCCTGATGGCGCTCTTGCTGCCGTCACCGCGCACCCAGCGGTAGCGCACGGTGCCCTTGCCCTTGGCGGCCACCGTGGCGGCGAAGGCCACCGTCGTGGGGCACTCGCCCGTGCGGTCGGCGGGGGCGGCCTTGACCCGGGTGACGGAGGTCGCCGGCGCGGCGGCGGCCAGGGCTGGAGGAGCGGCCAGCAGGCTGCCGAGCAGCACCGTGCCCAGCAGCAAGGCTGTCCTTTTCATGAGGGGGTCCCTTTCTGCACTTGTCAAAGCCCCCATGCTGCTCAGTGAGCCTTGGAAGTCACTTGGATCCCTCTTGCGACAGCTTGTGGAATGAAGCATTCCGTTCTGCTATAGTTGGAACAGAACAAGCCGTTCCGCTTCTTCGGTCGAGAGGACCCCTCATGAGCATCCGCCCGTTCCGCATCGAGATCTCCCAGGCCGACCTCGACGACCTGCTGTCCCGGCTCGCACGGACCCGCTTCACCGACGAGATCCCCGGCGCCGACCAGGGCGTGGGCGTCGATCGGGTCAAGCGCCTGGTGGCCCACTGGCAGTCCGGCTTCGACTGGCGGGCCCAGGAGGCCAGGCTCAACGCGTACCCGCAGTTCACGACGGAGATCGACGGACAGAACATCCACTTCATCCACGTACGCTCCGACAACCCCGACGCCCTGCCCCTGATCCTCACCCACGGCTGGCCGGGCACCGTCGCCGAATACCTCGAAGCGATCGAGCCGCTGTCTCGCCACTTCCACGTGGTCGTCCCGTCGCTGCCCGGCTTCGGCTTCTCCGGCCCGACCAAGGAGCTCGGCTGGAACAACCGGCGCATCGCCGGGGCCTGGGCCGAGCTGATGGCCCGTCTCGGCTACGAGCGCTACGGCGCCGTCGGCAACGACGGCGGCTCGATGATCTCCCCCGAGCTGGGCAGGATCGACGCCGAGCACGTCGCGGGCGTGCACGTCACCCAGGTCTTCTCCTTCCCCTCCGGCGACCCGGCCGAGTTCGCGGACCTGAGCGAGGAGGACCAGGCCGGGCTGGCCGTGCTCGACTGGTTCTGGAAGGAGAAGGGCGCGTTCAACGTCCTGCAGTCGCAGCAGCCGCAGACGCTCGCGCACGCCGTCGCCGACTCCCCCGCCGGGCTCGTGGGCTGGCTGGCCCAGCTCTTCGACGAGGACCTGGACGACGACTTCGTGCTGACCAACGCCTCGATCCACTGGTTCACCGGCACCGCCGGCTCGGCCCTGCGGCTCTACTGGGAGAACGCCCGCATGGAGCAGCCGCAGGAGCCGACGACCACCCCGACCGCGCTGGCCATGGCCGAGGGCGACTTCAAGTCGATCCGCCGCTTCGCCGAGCGCGACCACAGCGCGATCGTCTCGTGGAAGACGCTGCCCGCCCCCGCCCATGGCCACTACACGGCCCACACCGCCACGGAGGCGCTCACCTCCGACATCACGGCCTTCTTCGACAGCCTGCGCTGAACTCCCGCGCTTCGGACGGCCCGGCCCCCCGCCGGGCCGTCCGCGCGTGCTCAGCCCGTGTTCTGCAGGCCGGCGGCCACGCCGTTGACCGACAGCAGCAGCAGCGTGGACAGCCGCTCGCGCTCCTGCTCCGACAGATCCTCGGTACGCATCGCGCGCAACGCCCGGAGCTGCAGGTGCGACAGCGCGTCCACGTACGGGTCGCGCAGCTGCACGGCCCGCGAGAGCACCTTGCGGTTCTCCAGCAGCCGCGTGTGCCCGGTCACCCGCAGCACCAGCTCGCGGGTGCGGTCGTACTCCTCCAGCACCTGGCGGGCGAAGTCGTCCCGGCCGCCGAGCGCGAGGTAGCGCTTGGCGATCGAGCGGTCGGTCTTGGCCAGCGACATCTCGGCGTTGTCCAGCATCGCGTTGAACAGCGGCCACTCGGCGTAGGCCGCGCGCAGCTCGTCGAGGGAGCCGACGGCGGCCAGGCCGGTGCCGAGGCCGTACCAGCCGGGCAGGTTGACGCGGGTCTGCGCCCAGGCGAACACCCATGGGATGGCCCGCAGGTCGTCCAGCGAACGCGGCGCGCCCAGGCCGCGGCGGGCCGGGCGGGATCCGAGCCGCAGCGAGCCGATCTCCTCCAGCGGGCTGACCAGCGCGAACCACTCGGGGAACCCGGGAGCCTCGGTGAGCGCCCGGTAGGCCTCCTCCGAAGCCGTCGCGACCTGCTCGGCCAGGCCGCGGAACCGCTCGGCGGCGGCCGCCGTACGCGCGCCGACCGTGGGCGAGGAGGCCAGCAGCACGGCGTTGGTGACCTGCTCAAGATGGCGGCGGGCGATGGCGATGTGCCCGTAACGAGCGAAGATGACCTCGCCCTGCTCGGTGACCTTGAAGCGGCCCGCGACCGAGCCCGGCGCCTGTGCCAGCACCGCCCGGTTGGCCGGGCCGCCGCCGCGGCCGAGCGCGCCGCCGCGGCCGTGGAACATGCGCAGCTGAACGTCGTGCTCGTGCGCCCACACGGTCAGCTCCTCCTGCGCCTCGTACAGGCGCAGGGTGGCGGCCGCCGGGCCAAGTTCCTTGGCCGAGTCGGAGTAGCCGAGCATGATCTCCATACGGCGGCCGGTCGTGGCCAGGCGGTCCTGGATCTGCGGGATCTCCAGCATGCCGCTCAGCACGCCCGGCGAGTTCGCCAGGTCCTGGCCGGACTCGAACAGCGGCACCACGTCGAGCACCGGCGCCCGGTCGCCCAAGGCGTGCCCGGCCAGCTCGTAGACGGCCGCGATGTCGTCGGCCGAGCGGGTGAAGGAGACCACGTAGCGGGAGCAGGCCGTGACGCCGAACCGCTCCTGGATCCAGGCGATCACCCGGATCGTGGCCAGCACCTCCTCCGTGCGCTCCGACAGCTCGCCGCCCGCCCTGATCTCCTCCAGGGCCGCCGCGTGCACCTGCGAGTGCTGGCGCACCTCCAGCTCGGCCAGGTGGAAGCCGAACGTCTCGACCTGCCAGACCAGGTGCTGCAACTCCCCGTACGCCTGCCGCGGCGTGCTGAGCGCCAGCGACTCCTGCGCCAGCCGCAGGTCGGTCAGCAGCTCGGCGGGCGAGCGGTAGGCGAGGTCGAGGTCACGGTGGCGGGTGGCGGCGATGCGGGCGGCCACGAACAGCAGCCACTGGCGGTGCGGCTCGCGCGGCGACCGGGTGGCCAGCTCGGAGACCAGCTCGGGATGCGCGTCGACGGCCGCGGCCAGCGCGCCCTTCAGCTCGGCCGAGCAGGGCGAGAACTGGACGGAGGCGGTCAGCGTACGGGCGATGCGGGTGCAGGCCGTCTCCAGGGCGGTCAGCACGTGCTCGGACTGGATCTGGATGGTGTCGCGGGTGACCTTGGCGGTGACGTTGGGATTGCCGTCGCGGTCGCCGCCGATCCAGCTTCCGTACCGGATGAAGGGCCTGGCCAGCGGCGGACGGGTGCCGGTGCCCGCGTCGAGCGCCGCGTCGAGCGAGCGGTAGACCTGGGGCACCATCCGGAACAGCGTCTCGTCGAAGGCGGCCATGGCCGTGCGGACCTCGTCGCGCGGGTCGAGCTTGGTGGAGCGGAGCTGGGCCGTACGCCACAGCAGGTCGATCTCCTCCAGCAGGCGGCGCCTGCTCTCGGCGCGCTCCGAAGCGCCGCGTCCGGGTGTGTTGTACTCGGTGAGCTGGCCGCTGACCCGCTGGATGGCGGTGACGACCGCGCGCCTGCGCGCCTCGGTGGGGTGCGCGGTCAGCACCGGGTGCAGCTCCAGGCCCTGAAGCAGCTCGCGCACGCGCTCGTTGCCGAGCTCGTGGACGGCCTGCGCCAGCGACTCCCGCTGCACCCTCCCCTCGGCGTCGCGTTCGCGCAGCGTACGGATGCGGTAGTGCTCCTCGGCCAGGTTCGCCAGGTGGAAGTAGCAGGTGAACGCGCGGGCGACGGCCACCGCCCGCTCGATCTCCCATCCGGCGACCATGTCGGTGATCTCGTCAGCGGATATCTCGCCTCTGCGCGCCGCGATGACGGCTTTGCGCAACCGTTCGACGTCTGCCAGCAGGTCTTCGCCACCCTGTTCGGCGATCACCTCACCGAGCAGCTTGCCGAGCATGCGCACGTCATGGCGCAGCTCGTCAGGCATCTCGGTCACGGCGGCACTACGACGCTCGAGCCCCTGGTCAATCATGCTTCGAAGGGTAGCGAGTCGCTTTCGGCGACCGCATGGCGGTCTCGCCCATTGGACTAGACCACTCACTAGCTGGGCTTGGACACCGCCGCCAGCAACTCGGGGAGCCGGGGGAATCCGATCTTGCCGGCGAGGCGTCGGCCCAGCACCTCGATCAGCAGGCCGTAGAAGGGCGCGAGCGCCGACACCCACAACAACCCGAACAGCAGCGGCACCACGATCGGCAGCGACATCAGCACGATCCCGAGCATCGCCCCGATCGACGACGCGAACGCCTGACCGCCCTGGCCGGGCGCGGCGCCGCTGAAGGCGTTCATCCGCTCGGGCAGCGTGTACGGGATCGTCACGCTGGTCACCGAGCCGACCCCGAGCCCGACGCCGAGCGCGCCCAGCCCGGTCAGGAACGCCGGCACGACGGCCTGCGGACTGCCGGTGAACAGCGCCGCGGCGACCGCCACGAGCAGCAGCAGCGGCGCGGCGACCAGGCAGTTGGCCAGATGGCGGCCCGCCAGGTCGCGGCGCAGGTCCTCCTCGGAGCCGAAGGCCACGGCGTTCATCCACAGGGAACGCCCGTCGATGCCGAACGCGTTGCCCGACTGCAGCGAGATCATCAGCGCGCCCATGCCGGTGATCAGCACCGGCAGCACCGGCCCCGCCTGCCCTTGCGTGCCGTTGTTCAGCGAGAACGCCAGGATGACGGTCACCACGACCGAGGAGAACCAGCCCACGCGGAACCTGGGCTCCCGCCTGATGTACTTCAGCTCCTTGGTCACCACGGCCGCCAGCGGCCCGTCGGGCAGGAACCGGTCGGCGAGCCCCCGCCGCCGGCGTACGGAGGCCGCCTGCGTGGAGGCGTCCGGCGACACCAGGGCCCGGCCCAGCGCCTTGATCCACAACCAGGCCAGCACGACCACGAGCACCGCGACGGCGGCCAGCTCCGCCACGCCGACCAGGCCGCCGTCGGCCATGGCGTGCGCGGCCATGCCCGGCGGCGTCCACCGCAGGACGCCGGCCAGCCGGTGGAGCATCGCGGCGGGGTCGCCGATGCCGCGGTTCATCAGCAGGTTGGGCAGCTGCGCCAGCAGCACCACGAACAGGGCGGCCACGGCCAGCACGTCACGACCGCGCCGGCTGCGCAGGGCGCCGGACAGCGAGGTGGTGATCAGCCGCGACGTCACCACGCAGAGCGCGAACTGCAGCAGCACCGCGGGCACGCCCAGCAGCACGCCCCCGACGCCCGTGGGCAGCCCGACCAGTGCGCCGGCCGTGATGACCAGCATGGCCAGCGGCCACGCGCCCGTCGCGGACGCGGTGAACAGCCCGACGGCCAGCTCGCGCGTACGCAGCGGGAACAGCGACAACCGCGCCGGGTCGAGCGTGTCGTCCAGCCCGAACGCCAGCAGCGGCACGATCATCCAGCTCACCAGGAAGACCGCGAACGCGACGATCACCAGCTCGGCGGCGACGTCGGAGGGCGCCAGCCTGAGCAGGCTCATCAGCAGGAACCCGACCACGGCCAGGCCGGCCGCGGCGAGCAGGGTGAAGACGAAGCCGAGCTTGCGCTGGACGTCGCCGCGCAGGTTGCCGGCGAGCAGGCGCAGCTTGAGCCGGGCGAAGAGCGCGGCCGTGGCCGTCGGCGAGCCGGTGACGGCGGCGGACTGCCCGCCGGAGGTCGCCGCGAACGGCCCGGGGGCGCTCACGGGGTGTCCTGGGGGGCGGGCGCGGCCGGGCGCTGCTCGCCGGGCTTGGCGCCGAGCCAGCTCAGGCCCGCCTCGCCGTGGGCGCGGGAGCCGCCGACCAGCCGCATGAACGCCTCGTTGAGGCTGGAGCCGCCGCGCACCTGGTCGAGCGGCCCCTGCGCGACGATGTGGCCGCCGCTCATCACCGACACCCAGTCGCACAGCCGCTCGACCAGGTCCATGACGTGGCTGGAGAAGATGACGGTCGAGCCGGAGGCCGTGAAGCGCCGCAGCACCTCGGTGAGGGTGTTGGAGCTGACCGGGTCGACCCCCTCGAACGGCTCGTCGAGGAACAGCACGGACGGGTTGTGCAGCAGCGCCGCGGCCAGCCCGATCTTCTTGCGCATGCCGGTGGAGTAGTCGACGACGAGCTTGTCGGCGGCCCCGGTCAGGTCCATCACGTCGAGCAGCTCGCCCGCGCGCTGCTCGACGTCGGCCTTGGGGATGCCGCGCAGCCGGCCGTTGTAGAGCAGCAGCTCGCGGCCCGACAGCCGCTCGAACAGCCGCAGCCCCTCGGGCAGCACGCCGATGCGCGCCTTGACGGCGACGGGGTCGCGCCAGACGTCGAGCCCGTCGATCGCCGCCTGGCCGCCGTCGGGCCGCAGCAGCCCGGTGATCATGCTCAGCGTGGTCGTCTTGCCTGCCCCGTTGGGACCGACCAGGCCCGCGAAGCTGCCCGCCGGCACCACGAGGTCGACCCCGGCCACCGCGACCTGGGCGCCGTAGCGCTTGTAGAGGCCGTGGGAGCGAACCGCATCCGTCATGGATCCACTCTAGGAGGACGGGCTAGCCTAACGCGCATGAGCGCTGCCGCCGATCCCATGCCGGAGATGCCGGACATCCACACCACCGCAGGCAAGATCGCCGACCTGGAGCGAAGGCTCGACGAGGCCGTGCACGCCGGCTCGTCGTCGGCGGTGGACAAACAGCACGCCAAGGGCAAGATGACCGCGCGCGAGCGGGTGCTCGCGCTGCTCGACGAGGGCTCGTTCGTGGAGTTCGACGAGTTCGCCCGCCACCGGTCCACGATGTTCGGGCTGGAGAAGCGGCGGCCGTACGGCGACGGCGTCATCACCGGCCACGGCACGATCGACGGCCGGCAGGTCTGCGTGTTCTCCCAGGACGTCACGGTCTTCGGCGGCTCGCTCGGCGAGGTGTACGGCGAGAAGATCGTCAAGGTCCTCGACCTGGCGCTGAAGACCGGCTGCCCGATCATCGGCATCAACGAGGGCGGCGGCGCGCGCATCCAGGAGGGCGTGGTCGCGCTCGGCCTCTACGCGGAGATCTTCAAGCGGAACGTGCACGCCTCCGGCGTGATCCCGCAGATCTCGCTCATCATGGGCGCCGCCGCGGGCGGCCACGTCTACTCGCCCGCCCTGACCGACTTCGTCGTGATGGTGGACCAGACGTCCCACATGTTCATCACGGGTCCCGACGTGATCAAGACGGTGACCGGCGAGGAGGTCACGTTCGAGGAGCTGGGCGGGGCCCGCGCGCACAACACCAAGTCGGGCGTGGCCCACTACCAGGCCGCCGACGAGGACGACGCCCTCGACTACGTCAAGGCGCTGCTGTCCTACCTGCCCTCCAACAACCTGGACGAGGCCCCCGCCTTCGCCGCGGCCGACGACCTGGAGCCCGAGCCCGAGCTCGACCTGATCATCCCCGACTCCCCCAACCAGCCGTACGACATGCACCAGGTGATCGAACACGTGCTCGACGACGGGGAGTTCCTGGAGGTCCACGCGCTGTTCGCGCCGAACATCGTGGTCGGTTACGGCCGCGTGGACGGCCAGCCGGTGGGCGTCGTCGCCAACCAACCCATGCATTTCGCCGGATGTCTGGATATCGACGCCTCCGAGAAGGCCGCCAGATTTATTCGAACTTGTGATGCCTTTAATATTCCGATCCTGACTTTTGTTGATGTACCGGGATTCCTGCCCGGGACCGATCAGGAATGGAACGGAATCATCCGCCGCGGCGCCAAGCTCCTGTACGCCTACGCCGAGGCCACGGTCCCGCTGGTCACGGTCATCACCCGCAAGGCGTACGGCGGCGCCTACGACGTCATGGGCTCCAAGCACCTCGGCGCGGACGTCAACCTCGCCTGGCCCACGGCGCAGATCGCGGTCATGGGCGCGCAGGGCGCGGTCAACATCCTCTACCGGCGCGAACTGGCCGCCTCCGACGACCCCGACGCCGAGCGCGCCCGGCTCGTCACCGAGTACGAGGACACATTGGCCAATCCGTACATCGCGGCCGAACGCGGCTATGTGGACTCGGTGATTCGGCCGTCCGAAACTCGCCCCCAAGTTGTCCGGGCACTTCGCGCCCTGCGTAACAAGAGGGCCTCGCTGCCACCGAAGAAGCATGGGAACATTCCTCTATGAGCGACCACCTGCGTATAGTCCGAGGTGAGGCCACGCCTGAGGAGATCGCGGCCGTGGTGGCCGTGCTCGCCACGCGCAGGAGCGCGTACGCGGAACCCGAGAGACCTCGTAGACAAACATGGCGAAACCCCGCCAGAGGTATGCGTAACCCTGGCCTGCCGGGGAAGGCGGCTTGGCGGATGAGCGCACTACCCTAGATAGATCCCGGGAATCGGGTGTCAAGTTCCCCGGGAGTTGGGACTATCTAGAGAAAGTAGGCGTATATAGTCAGCCGATCAACTAACACCGCGGCCTGGAGGACGACATGGCCATCCCAGACCTCATGCCGCATCCTGTGGCAGCCAAGTACGCCGTCCTAGTGGATGTCGGTTATCTGTACGCTGCGGCAGGTGAGGTGCTGCTCGGCGCGAAGGAACGCAAGGAATATCGGGTGGCCGCCGATGAGCTCATCCAGAGTCTACAGAAACATGCAGAGGAACGTATTTCCGGCGAACTTCTGCGGATCTATTGGTATGACGCAGCCCGCGACCGTGTGCCGACCGTCGATCAGCGGGTCATCGCCCAGCTCCCGTGGGTCAAGGTCCGCCTTGGCAACCTCAACGCCCGCGGCCAGCAGAAGGGCGTCGACGCGCAGATCAGGAGCGACCTGGAGGCACTCGCCCGGCATCACGCGGTGACCGACACGATCCTGCTGGCCGGCGACGAGGACATGGTCCCGGCGGTCGAGGCGGCGCAGGCGTACGGCGTGCGCATCCACCTGTGGGGCGTCGAGCCCCCTTACGGCACCAACCAGGCCGAGCGCCTGGTGTGGGAGTCCGACACGGTGGAAGTGATCTCCGCCGATTTCCTGAGACCCTTTTTCAGTCGCGCTCCGCAGCCGGTTGCGGTCACCCCGCCCGCCGCGGCTCCCTCGCCCGCCCAGGTGTTCGCCGGGCGCGCGCCGGTCAAGCCGCACGCCAAGCCCGGCCAGGTCGCCAAGCTGGGGCCCAGCCGCCCGCGCGTGGAGGACGTCGGCGAGCACGTCGCCCAGAAGTGGATACTCACCCGCGGCCGCGACAACATCCGCGACCTGCTGCCTGGCCCGATCCTGCCGACCGTGATCGACACCGAGCTGCTGATCGAGGCGGAGAAGGAGCTCGGCCACTCGCTGCGGCCCTACCCGGAGGCCCGGGTCTGGCTGCGCGACGGGTTCTGGGCGCGCGTCTACCGGGAGTTCGACCTGGGGGTGGGGGTCTCCTCCAAGTAGAGCAGCGTCTCGGCGACGGCCGAACGGGCGTAGAGCACGTACCGGCCGGTGCGGTGCGCGGTGCACAGGCCGGCCTTGCGCAGCGCCGTCAGGTGCTGGTTGACGCCGGGCTCGGAGAGCCCGGCGCGCTGGGCCAGGTCGCGCGTGGAGGCCGGCTGGTCGAGCTCGGCCAGCAGCCGGGCGCGCGTCCTGCCGAGCACGGCGGCGAGCGCCTCGGGCGGGTCCACCTCGCGGCGCTCCCAGAGCGTCGCGATGCCGCGCGGCGCGTAGCGCACGGTCGGCTGGTACGGCGGCGTCGTGACCGACAGGACCCGCGGCCAGGCGAACACGCACGGCACCAGCAGCAGCCCGAGCCCCCTCAGTGACCGCCGGCCGGTGACGTACAGGTGTTCCAGCCGCAGGGTGCCGCCGTCCCAGGTGACGGCGTCGTCGAGGTCGGCCAGCATGCGCTGGGCGCCGCCCTCGGCCAGCAGCCGGGCGCGGTACAGGATCTCGCCCTCCAGCAGCGATCGGATCCGCGGCCAGTACGGCGCCATCGCCGCCTCCCAATAGTCGGCCACCTCCACGGCCAGGCGTTCGAGGCCCTGTTCCGGGTCGTCGTAGAGGGCCTGCACCCGTTTCGTCCAGGGGCCGCCGATCTTGTCCAGGTCCGTGCGGACCCGTGCGGCCGCGCCCCGCATCGTGGCGAGTTCCAGCTCCAGGTCCGGCATGGACGTCGAGGGCGGCGTGCAGGTGAAGCCCGCGATCGAGACCGTGGGAATCGGGACCAGGTCGGACAGCAGCCCCCAGTCCACGTCCTGGAGGCGGCGGCGCACCTGGTCGGCCCAAGGGCGCAGGAGCGGGTGCGCCGCGGGGTTCTTCACCACGCGCACGCTGGTCACGACCTCGCCGAGCGGCGAGACGGCGAAGCGCGTGTTGGCGATGTCGTGGGCGGTGAACGTCAGGTCCAGGGTCATTGGATTTGCTTGTCACTTAATCGATAGCGGCCTTGAGCGACATTTCAGCATTCTGCCGACATGTCAGCAACCTTGGTGGAAGCTCCACTTCTGCGGCTTCACGCGTTCCGCAACCTGTACGTCGCCGGCACGGTCAGCCAGCTCGGCACCCAGATCGGCTACGTCGCACTCCCGCTGCTCGCCGTGACCGTCCTCGGGGCGGGCGCGGGCGAGGTCGGGCTGCTCTCGGCCCTCGCCACGCTCACGGCCCTGGTGCTCGGGCTGCCCGCCGGGGCATGGGTGGACCGCGTCCGGCGGCGCCGCCTGATGGTCGCGATGGACGCCGCGCGGGCCGCGGCGCTGCTGTCGGTGCCGGTGGCGTGGTGGGCCGGCGTGCTGTCCATGGCGCAGCTCTACGTGGTGACGACGCTCGTCGGGGCGGGGACGCTGCTGTTCGACGTGGCGTCCATGAGCATCGTGCCGGGGCTGATCGGACGCGAGCGGCTGACGTCGGCCAACTCGCTGCTCGTGGGCACGGCGGCGGGCATGGACGTCGCCGGGCGCAGCGTCGCCGGGGTGCTCGTCCAGGTCGCCGGCGCGCCGGTGGCCGTGCTGCTGGACGCGCTGAGCTACGTGTGGTCGGCGGCCTGGCTGCGCGGCGTCCCCGAGCCGGCCCTCGTCCAGGACGGCCCGGCGGGCGACGCGGAGTCCATGCGGGCCCGGATCGCGGAGGGCGTACGGTTCATCCTCGGCAACCGGGTGCTGGTCGCGGCGCTGGTCCAGGGTGCGATGGCGAACCTGGCGTTCCCGCTCTGCTCGGTCCTGCTGCCGGTGCTCATCGTGGGGCAGCTCGGCTATCCGGAGTGGGTGCTTGGAGCGTATCTGGCGGTGAGCGGGCTCGGCGTGCTCGCGGGCTCGTCGTCGGCCCATCTGCTCGGCCGGCGCTTCGGCACCGGCCGCACGGTGTGGCTGGTCAGCCTGGTCACCGCCCCGCCCGCGCTGGTGATCCCGTTCCTGGGGCCCGGGGCGTGGCTGTGGGCCGCGGCTGCGGCGTGGTTCGTGGTGACGTTCCGTACCGGGGTGAACAACGTGCTGCTGGTGAGCCTGCGGCAGCGGGTCACGCCGGACCACCTGCTCGGGCGGATGACGGCCACGATGCGGCTGCTGCTGACGGGCGCGGTCGGCCTCGGCGGGCTGCTGGCGGGGTTGATCGGCGAGCTGTGGGGGGTGCGCGCGTCGCTCTGGACGGGCGCGGTGATCATGGCCGTGAGCTGGCTGCCGATCCACTTCTCAGCCCTTCGCCGGTCGGGTCCGAATACCGCTGGTCAGGCGCTCTGAGCTGGTGACCTGCGTTTTCATGGTCAGGTCCGATTTCCGCCGGTCGGCACCCACGGCGCGCGCATAGTCTCGGAGGCATGTCACCCCTAGAGCTCGACTTCGACTCCTGTTACCGGGCGGTCTCCGCCAGGGACTCCCGGTTCGACGGGCGCTTCTACACCGCGGTGACGACGACACGCATTTACTGCCGGCCGATCTGCCCGGCGCGTACCCCCTCCTCCAGGAACGTGCGCTTCTACCGGCACGCGGCCTCGGCGGAGGCGGCCGGGTTCCGGCCGTGCAAGCGCTGCCGGCCCGAGCTGTCGCCCGGCGACCCCGGCTGGGACCTGCGCGGCGACCTCGTCGGCCGGGCCCTGCGGCTGATCGACGACGGCGCCGCCGACGAGCGGGGCGTGGCGGGGCTGGCCCGGCGGCTGCACATCACCGAACGCCACCTGCACCGGCTGTTCGTGGCCGAGCTGGGCGTCGGGCCGCTGGCCGTGGCCCGGACGAAGCGGCTCCTGCTGGCCAAGCAGCTTCTGACGGAGACCGGGCTGCCGGTCACCGAGGTGGCGTTCGCGGCCGGGTTCGGAAGCGTGCGGCAGTTCAACGCCACGATGCGGGAGACGTACGGCTTCACGCCCAGCGAGCTGCGCGCCACCGCCGGACGTCCGGCCGCGCCGCCCGAGCCCGAGGTCGCCGGGCCGGTGACGCTGAGGTTGCGGCTGCACCGGCGCGAGCCGTACGACGTGGCGGGCGTGTTCGGGTTCCTGACCTCGCGGGCCATCCCCGGCCTTGAGGTCGCGGGCCCGGCGTCGTACTCCAGGGTCGTGCCGGGCGGGACGATCAGCCTCACCCCCCGTCCCGACCACATCGCCCTCGACGTGGCCGTGGCCGACACCCGGCAGCTCGCCCGCGTCGTCGCCCGCTGCCGCCGCCTGCTCGACCTGGACGCCGACCCCGACGCCATCGCCGAGGCGCTCGGCCAGACCTCGCTGGCCCCGCTCGTCCGGGCGCGGCCGGGGCTGCGGGTGCCGGGCACGTTCGACGGGTTCGAGCTGGCCGTACGCGCGGTGGTCGGCCAGCAGATCTCGGTGGCCGGAGCGCGTACGCTGCTCGGCCGCATCGTCGCCAGGACCGGCGGCCCCCTCTTCCCCACCGCGGCCGAACTGCGCGAGGCCGACCTGACGGGCCTCGGCCTGACCAACCGCAGGATCGCGACCCTTTCCGACCTGGCGGGCCGGGTCGCCGACGGCGACATCGACCTCGACGGCGGCCAGGACCCGGCCGAGGCCGTGGCCGAGTTGCTGAAGGTTCCCGGCATCGGCCCGTGGACCGCCAGCTACATCGCCCTGCGCGCCCTGCGCGACCCCGACGCCTGGCCCACGGGCGACCTCGTGCTGAACAAGCGCATGGCCGCCCTGGGCATCCCGCACGACCACATCGAACGGTGGCGGCCCTGGCGGGCCTACGCCGCCCTGCACCTCTGGAGCTCCTCATGATCACCGCTCAGGTCCTGCCGACGCCGATCGGCTCGCTGTCGCTGCTCACCCGCGAGGGCGTCCTCGTCGCGGGCGGCTTCACGGCCGACCCGGCGGAGATGTTCGTCCGCCTCACCCCCGCCCTGCAGGCGGAGGGCCTGGACGTGGTGGACGACCTCGGCGCCCCCGCCGAAGCCGTCCGGGCCTACTTCGACGGCGACCTCGACGCCCTGGACGCCGTCCCGGTCTCCCAGCCCGGCTCCCCCACCCGCAAGCGCCTGCACGAGGCGTTGCGCGAGGTCCGCGCGGGGACGACGGTCTCGTACGCCGAACTGGCCCAGGCCGCCGGCCTTCCGCGCACCGCCGCCCGCGCCGCCGGCTCCGCCTGCGCCCAGAACCTGATCGCCCCGTTCGTCCCCTGCCACCGCGTCCTCCCCAGCACGGGCGGCTACGGCGGGTACTACTACGGCGTCCCGGTGAAGGAGTGGCTCCTCGCCCACGAAAGCGGACAAAAGCACAACTGAGAGTAATCGCTCGACAGCGTTCGGTAATGTGTTCGCATGTCGCCGACCCTGGAACATGAGTTCCTCCTCGAACTCGTCCGGCAACGCCCCTCTCTGGTCGCCACCCTGCTGGCCGAGGCGGGCGTGCCGATCCCCCCATTCGACGAGGCCCGGCTGGAAAGCTCGGACTTCACCGCCTGCCAGCCGACCGAGTTCCGCGCCGACGCGGTCGTCGTCCTCGCCAACGGGAAGCCGCTGGCGGGGATCGTCGTGGAGGTGCAGCGGAGATACCGGAAGGAGAAGACCTGGTCCTGGCCCGTCTACCTGGCCACGCTGCGCGCCCGCATCAAGGGCCCGTGCATGCTGCTGGTCTTCTGCCCGGATCCCGCGGAGGCGCTCAAGTGCGAGCAGGCCATCGAGATGGGGCACCCCGGCTGGATACTCAACCCGATCGTGATCGGGCCCGACCGGATCCCCAAGGTCACCGACCTCCTCCAGGCCATCGCCGAACCGGAGCTCGCCACGCTCTCGGCCATCGTGCACGGCCGCTCGGGCGAGGAGGGCCTCAAGATCCTGCAAACCTTCTTCGACTCTGTCGAGCATCTGCCCAAAGAGCGGGAAATCTACAGTGACCTCGTGCTATCGATGCTGCCCGAGGTCGTCGTCAACAACTTCCTGGAGTTCACTATGGCTATGGGAACACGCGAGCCTAAGAGCAAGTGGGTCCGCCAGTGGGTCGCCGAGAGCAAGGCCGAAGGCGTGGCCGAAGGCGAGGCCCTCGGCGAAGCCCGAGGTGAAGCCCGAGGTGAAGCCCGAGGCGAAGCCAAGGCGATCCTGCGGATCCTGGAGGCACGAGGCATCACGGTGCCGGAGGAAGCGGCCGAGCGGATCGGTCAGTGCACCGACCTCGACGTTCTCGAATCCTGGATCGACAGGGCTCTCACCGTCGAGGCCGCCGAGGAGCTGTTCGACCCGAGCTGAGGCGCGTCGCCCGGTGGCCCCGATGCCGTAGGGCTGGAGGCATAGAATGCTTCTCATACGACGTTAGTAGGCGTAGGCATTATTTGTGCACGCCGACTATCTGTCGGACGCTCGTATGAGGAGGAGGGTGTCACATGCCTCTAGCCGACGACGCCGTGGAGGCGCGCGCCCAGGGGTGGCGTACCCTCGCCGCGCTGCACGCGAAGATCGAGGACAGGCTGGAGAAGGCGCTGCAGAAGGAGCACGGCCTGAGCGTGAGCGAGTACACCGTGCTCGACGTGCTCGCCCGCCAGGACGGCTGGCACATGCGCATGCAGCAGCTCGCCCGTGCCGTCGTCCTCAGCCAGAGCGCCACGACGCGGCTGGTCACCCGCCTGGAGAAGCGCGGCCTGCTCAAGCGCTACCTGTGCGAGGACGACCGGCGCGGCATCTACTCCGAGGTCACCCCCGGCGGCCGCGACCTGCTGACCCGGGCCGGCCCGACGCACGACACGGTGCTGAAGGAGGTGCTGGCCGAGGCGGCCGAGCAGCCCGAGCTGGCCCCACTGGCCGCGGTGATCGCCTAGGGCTTCACGTTGCTCTGGATCTCGCCGACCGGCACGTCCCGGGTCGCGCCCACCTCGACGGGCGCGAACTGGAACGGCACGGCGTCACCGGTCGTCTCCACCGGCCACGACGTGGTCACGGTGAGCCGGTACGCCTCGCGCGGCTGGTCGATCGAGGCCCGCAGGTAACGTACGCCGCAGGTGAAGGAGGCTCCCTTGGCGTACGCGCGTCCGGCGGCCCCGCAGCCCTCCTCGTGCACCTCGGCCCGGTCCTTCGTGGTGCCCGGGTCGATCTTGATGCTCTTCAGCGTGGCCACGACGGTGACGCTCATGACGCCCGGGATCTCCGCGGTCACCGACCTGCGCCGCTCGCCGAGGCCCTCCACCCAGACCCAGGTGGGCAGGTTGACGAAGCTCTTGGCGTCGGGGCTCAGCTTGATCGTGGGCTCGGGCACGGTCAGGGACGCCCTGGCGATCTCGGCCAGCTCCCGGATCGTGATCCCGGCGGGCGGCGTCGTGCCCGGCGGCACGAACACGAACGGGTCGAGCGCCGCGAAGCAGACCTGGCCCTTCGGGTCGGAGGCGTCGTAGGCCGGGCCCCACCAGCGACCGTCCTTGCCGACCTTGTCCTTGAACTGTTTGAGGAACTCCTGGAACTTCTCCTCGGACGCGTCCTTGGTGTACCGGAACCAGTAGTCGCGCACGGACTCCTGCGACTTCAGCATCTCGGCCCCGGTCATGCCGGGCTCGTACCAGCAGGGGCGTTTGAGAACGTATCCGTCGGTGTTGCCGCCCTTGGCGCCGTTGCCGGAGACGACGATCCGGGAGTTGCGCAGCTCGATCCCTCTGGTCCTGCCGTGCTCGATGGGGCTGCCGGCCGTGTCACCCGGGTCGCCCGGGGCGTCGAGGTGCCCCAGCAGCATCAGGGCCGCGGTGGCCAGCGAGATCACGCGGTTCATCGCGCGCATCCTTCCTGGTCGTAGAAGAGTTCCCGGATCCGCCACACGCCGTCGTCGCCGCGGTGCGCGAGGGCCCTCTGCAGGTAGGGGGCGCGCATGATGGAGGGCTGGGGTGAGACGGCCTCGCCGCTGCTCGCGCTGACCACGCGTACCTTCGACTCATCCACGCAGGTGTCGACCTGCGCGCCCTTGTCCAGGACCTTCGTGACGCGCAGGTCGTACAGCCGGGCGACGCCCTTCACTCTTCTGTCCTCCTCGGTGTACCGGCGTACTCCGTCATACGCCTGGCGCACCGCCTGGAGTTCGAGATCCAGATCCTTCAGGTATCGATCGCTTCCCGAGACCATCACCTTGCGGGAGGCGAGGTACCAGTCGGTGATGACGGTCATGAGCGGATCGCGCCGGTCCGGCCAGTCGATGTCCACCCGCAACTTCCCGCCGCCGACCTCGATCGTCTCGACCCCGGGCGCGCCCGCGGAGGGTCGCGCCGAGCCCTCCGTCGCGGTCGCGGGCGCCGGGGCGCTCCCCGCCGTGCCCGGCTGCGGCGTGTACGGCCGCGCCGCCTGCCCGCACCCCGCCACGACCAGGACGAGCGCGATCACCGACATACGTCTCATGCGGACGACTCCCTCACCACGTGGATGCGCCACGAGGGCAGCAGTTCCTCGATCAACGCCTCGGTCTCCGGGGCCATCCCGCCGCCGTACGGGTGGGAGGCGGCCCTGCGGGTCAGGACCTCGACCACGGCCCGCATGCGGACGGCGTCGCCGGTGGCGTGCGTGGCCCGCAGCAGGTCGCGCCAGAGCCCCTCGTCGTCGGTCGCCAGCAGCAACGCCGCGCGTACGGCCGCCACCGCCGCGTCCGGCTCGTCCTGGGCCAGCCGCAGCTCGCACAGCCGGTGGGCCGCGTCGGCCACGCCGGCCGCCACGTCGTACTCCAGGTCGTCGGCCGCCAGCCAGGCGTACCGGCCGGACGGGCGATTGGCCAGGAGCGGGCCGCGTACCAGGCCGAGCGCCTTCTCCAGCAGGACGGTCCGGGCCGTCGCGTCGTGCTGGGAACGGCGGACCAGCTCGCGGAACAGGATCCAGTCCGTACGGACCTCCGGACCGAGCCTGAGCCGTCCGGCCTCGTCGACGTGCAGGTGCTCGGGGCCGAGCCAGTCGGCGACGCGGGCGATCGTGGCGTCCCTGACCATGGTCTGCACGCCGCGCGGCCACAGCACGCCGCCGAGCACGACGGGATGCACGCCGCCGGGATGCGTGGCCAGGTAGACCAGCAGCTCGGTGGCCAGCGCCATGCGGCCCTCTTCGAGCGGCGCGAGCCCCACGATCTGGACGGGCCCGAGCATCTTGATCTCGACGGCGGGCGGGTGCAGGCCCTCCAGCGGCTCCGCCTCGGGATACGCCTCGCCGTCGAGCCGTCCGGCGGTGTGGAAGAGGTCGACCAGCGCCTTGTAGTGGCGGCGCGGCAGGAGCTGGGCCTCGACCTCGAAGCCCAGCTCGGCGATGCGCGCCTTGCCGTCGTCGCCGATCTCCAGCGTCCAGGTGGCGTGCGGGACGTCGCCGGCCAGGACGTACCCGGCGGTGTCCCGGCGGGCCAGCAGCGCCAGGCGGCGGGCCTCCTCGTGCGTGGGGGCCACGGCCGACAGCAGGTAGTGGGCGTCGCGCGGGCTGCCGGAGACGCGTCCGGTGAGCACCTCCCTGCGCGGCGCGGCGGTCGCCTCCAGCTCGGGCAGCACCTCGGCCAGGCTGCCGACGGCCCTGATCCGGTCGGGGGCGATCGCGGTCAGCTCCTCGCCGAACCCGACGAGCGTGATGCGCATACGGTCGGACCAGCGGTTGGTGGCCAGCTCGACGGCGAGCGCGGCCAGCGCCGCGGTGGTCTGCGGGCCGCGTACGTTGATCAGGCCCTGCGCGGCCTCCAGGTCGATCAGCACCCGGCCGCCCGTGTCCGTGCCGATCGAGACCAGCCCCGGGTACGGCGCGCCGACCGCCTGCTCCTCCAGCAGGCGGCCTTCGTGGGCGGGCAGGCGCCACACCTGGCCGCCGTCCTCGGCCGTCCACGGCTCGGGCGGGTCGTCGTCCGGCGGGTGGATCCACAGGTCGAGCGTGCGCGGGGACAGGTGGGCGCCGTAGACGGTGGGCGGGGTGCGGTGCTGGGCGGCCAGCTCGGCGCCGAGCAGCCGCAGCCCGATGTCGAGGATGCGCGCGCCGGGCGCGTCGCCGCCCAGCCTGAGCGCGACCTCGGCCTGGGCGGCGTCGTCGCGCGGCCGGACGATCCTGCGCCCGAACACCCTGCGCCACAACTGCTCCCGCCGCCTCCTGGCCAGCAGGGCCAGCAGCCCGGCGGCGGCCAGCGACGCCCCGGCCAGGTAGTCGATCAGGTCGAGGCTCTGGGCCTCCCTGATGGTGATCTCGGGCTGGTCCTGCCGGACGTCGGGCTTGCGGTGCCTGGCCTGGTCCTTCTCGGTCTTGTCGGCCTTGTCGGCGGTCTTCTTCCCGACGTCGTGCCGGGCGTCGGGCTGGGCGCGCGTGTGGGCCACGCCGGGGTGCTCGCGCAGCGTCTGCTCGCGGGACTGGCCGGCGGGGACGATGTGGGCGTTCCTGGCGTCGTCCGGCATGTCGAGCACCCAGCCGGGCCGGATCAGGTCGGCCATGCGCAGGCGGGTGCCGTCCGGTTGCTCCTTGGCCTGATTGAGTCGGTAAATTTCGGGATATCGGCGGCCGTCTCCCAGGCATTTCTCCGCGATCTCCCACAGGCTCTCGTGGTGACGCCCGTGCGGGGGCTGCACCACGTACACCTTCTTGGTCTTGTGGGTGTCCAGCGTCCGCTCGACGATCGGCGCGGAGTAGGCGACCGCGGTCACCGGCGGCGCGGCGGGCGGGGCGGCCATCCGCGCGATGGGCGCGATCATCGCCCCGGCGGTGAACAGCAGCAGCACCGCGCCGACGAGCTTGTTGGCCAGCGCCTGCGTGCCGCCTGACAGCGGTACGCGGGCGGGCATCCCGACTCTCCGGACACCGGCGTACACCTCGACCAGCACGCACACGAAGAGCTGGAACCAGGCCAGCCAGACCAGCAGCACCAGCACGGCCTGGATCGTGCTCGGCCCGACCTCGGCGGTGAAGAACCGCAGGTCGAGCATCTCGGCCGTGACCGGCGGCCCGGCGAACATGAGCAGCGCGTACGGCACCCCGCCCACCAGCGCCACCAGCGCCACCAGCGCCGCGAGCCCGGCGACCACGTCGCCGAACGTCCGCCTGGCCGGGACGCGCGCAGGCGGCCGCCTGGGCTGGTGCCGCCCCGGGGGACGCGTCGGCTCTCGCGTCGGCTCTCGCGTCGGCATCGCCGCTCCCTTCTTCCGTCCAGCGTCCTGCCTCGTGCGTTGCCCCGGCCACCGAGTGGCGGGAATCGGTCTACCTGGCTTCAGGGGCGGCCGTGGCCTCGCCGTTCATCTCCGAACCCGGGAACCCGAGGGCCCCGAGGAAGAACGCCTCCCACCGCACCGAGACGCTGACCGTCACCCGCTCCTGCTCGACCGAGCAGGAGCCGCGCGCCACGCCGTCGCCGCCCTGGGCCGCGACGATCTCGTCGGCCCTGGCGCAGACCTGGCCCTCGTCCAGCAGGGTGACCTGCCCGTCGGTGCGCAGCCGGTCGACGTCGATCTGGTCCGCGCCCGCCCGCGCGGCCTGCTCGGCGACGTCGGCGGCGCGCAGCCGGGCGTTGATCGCCGCGCCGCCGTCGACCAGCAGCCCGGCCAGGAGGAACACCACGACGGAGAAGAGCACGGTGAACACCGACATGGACCCCCGCTCCCCCTCCTTCACGGCTCCCGCCTGACGAGCTGCTCAAGGGGCACCACGGCGGTGCCCGTCAACCGCTTGGTGCCGCCGAACCCCAGGAACCCGAGGTCGAGTTCGCAGGCCACCTCCGCCTGCACCTGACCGCCCGCCTCCCAGGTGGACCCGTCCAGGTTCACGGTGGTGCCGCCGCACTTGCCCTCCAGCGCGCTCTTCGCGGTGCTCTCCGCCGCGGCGCCCGCGTCGTCGAAGCCGCGCTGCACGGACGCGGCGCGCGCGGCGTCCCTGGCCGCCCCGTTGACCCGCCCCTGCGTCTCCACCAGCACCCCCGCCCCGACCAGGAACATGAGGAACAGCAGGAAGACGGGGGCGAGCATCACCGTCTCCACGGCCATCGAACCGCGCTCGCCCGGCTTCATCGGCAGTCATCACCGCCGTTGTCGGGACGGAAGCACTCGATCGGCCCGCCCGCGGTCGCCGTGATCGTGAACGTGAGCGGCGGCAGCAGCGGCACGACCTGCACGGCGCTGGCCGTCACCGTGACGAAGCGCTGGTCGGGGTCCTGCTCGGAGGTGGTGGCCGCGGCGTTCTCCAGCAGACGCGGGCCGACGGCCTTGACGATGTCGGTGGCCTTCGCCGTGGCCGCGCCCTGCCAGTCGCCCGAGTCGAACGGCGCCGACCGGGCCACCCGCGCGCCTTCCCTGGCCGCCGCCTCGGCGATCTCACGACCGTGGAACCAGAGCGCGACCTGCACGACGAGGAGCGCGACCGCGAGGACGACCGGCATCAGCAGCGCCAGCTCGATCACGGTCGCGCCCCGCTCACGAGTTTCCGCCACCACCGCCGCCGCCGAACGTGCCCTCGATCTCGCTGGACTTCTGCTCGACCAGGGTCTTGATCAGCGTGGCCAGCCCGAGCGCGACGCCCGCGATGATGGCCGTGATGATCACCCACTCGACGGCGGAGGCGCCCCTGCTGGGCGCGGTGCGGGCACGCTGGATCCGCACCCCGAGGTAGGCGGTGAGATAGACGATCCAGGGATGGTTCATCAGGCCCCCAACATCTTCATTGCGGCGGGAAAACTGAGGAAGATCACGAAACCGGCGCACAGGAGGAGCTGGGCCACGAGCATCGACTGCGAACGTTCGCCCGCCCGTCCCTCGATCTCGGCCAGTTCGCGCCGGCGCAGGGTGGCGGCCCTGGCGGTGAGCGAGGCGCGTACCTTGGCGCCGTCGTCGGCCACCAGGCCGAGCGCGGCCGACAGGTCGCGCAGCTCGTCGACGTTGATCTCCTCGCCGAGCTGGCCGAGCGCCTGCCACGGGGTGATGCCGACGATCCGGGCGCCGCCCAGCGCGTCGCGGATGCGGCCCATCGCCCAGTTGGGCTGCTCGCCGCTGACCGAGACGGCCATCATCAGCGCCTCGGGCACGCCGCGCCCGCCCGCCAGGTTCATCGAGACCAGGTCGAGGAAGGCGCCCACGACGTGCCGGAAGTCGCGTCGCATGGCCGCGGCCTCCTTGCGGATCTGCAGGTCGGGCAGGAAGAAGAAGAGCAGCGCCACGAGCACGGCCGACCAGAACGGGACCGTGAACGACACGCCCCACCCCATGAGCGCCAGCCAGCCGAGCAGGATCGGGAAGGCCAGCAGGCCGCTCGCGGCGAGCAGCACCTTGGTGGCCAGGAACGCCTCGAACGAGCGCCCGAGCAGGGCCAGGTCGGACTTGACCGAGCGGGCCTCCCAGCCGCGGGCGCCGTAGAGACGGGCCAGGCGGGCGCCGAGACCGCGGCGGAAGGCGCTGACCTCCTCCTCGGGCAGCAGGAGCTGGATGCGCGGGGCGTCGGCGTCCTCGCGCACGGCGTCGAGCGCCAGCAGCCGCGCCACCAGCCCGGGACGGGCCGGGAACAGCGCGCGCAGCAGTACGAACAGGCCGAGGCCGAGCACCGCTCCGGCCAGCACGCCCTCAACCATGGCCGCCTCCTCCCATGAGCAGCCGGGTCGGCTTGTCGAACCTGGCCAGCCGCCGCATCCACGCGAAGCCGGCGCCGAACAGGCCGCCGACGACCACGAGCACGGCCTGGCCGAGGGTGGAGCCGTACTCGCTGACGTAGGCGGGGTTGAACAGGATGAGCAGCCCGGCGAAGACCAGCGCGGTGATCACCACGATCTGCACGCTGCGCCTGGTCGAGCGGCGTTCGGCCTCGACGCGGCGGCGCATGTCGAGCTCTTCGCGGGCCGAGACGGCGAGCGCGCCGAGCACGTCGCGCAGGCCGGGGCCGCGCAGCCGGGAGTTGAGGATGAGCGCGGCGATCACCAGGTCGGCCGAGGGGTCGTCGAGCTCGTCGGCGAAGCGGGACAGCGCCTCCGGCAGCGCCATCCTGGTGTGCAGGCGGTCGACCATGGCCCGTAGGTGGGGCCGGAGCGACGGCGCGGCGGCCCTGATGGAGGACGGGATCGCCTGCTCCAGCCCGGCCGCCCCGGCGATGGTGTCGCGCAGCGACTCGGTCCAGGCGGCCAGCCCCTCCAGGCGGCGCATGGCGGCGCGTTCCTCGGCCGCGCCGCCGGACAGCCCGCGCCAGGCGAACACGAGCAGCACCGCGCCCACCGCCAGGACCGGCCAGCCCGTGATCACCAGGACCAGGCCGGCGGCCACCACGGCGACGGCGGTGCGGGTGGTGAGCATCTTGACGAGCGGACGTTTCGGCTGGGACGGGCGGCGGCGCAGGCCGTACAGGGCCAGGAAGAACAGGAAGAGGCCGCCGCCGGCGGCCGCTCCGGCCAGCATCGCGAACGGGTCGAGGTCGAAGGCCATCCTCACCAGCCTCCCGGGTTGTAGCCGTGGGCGATGAGCTCCTCCAGGCACGAGACCGGCGCGTGCGGCACGGCCGTGCCGTCGGGGCCCGGCACGAACACCTCGCTCGACAGCACGCGGCCGTCGCAGCCGTTGACCTCTCGGATGCTGGAGACGTAGCGGCGCAGGGTGCCGCCGACGTGGTAGTCGTTGCGCTTCTCGATGAAGACGACGAAGTCGATCGCGCCCGCGATGAGCATGTGGGTGGCGTCGATGGGGAGGCGCTCGCCGGCCTGGAGGGCGTAGGTGGCGATGCGGTTGAAGACCTCCATGCTGGAGTTGGCATGGATCGTCGACAGCGAGCCGTCGTTGCCCTGGGTCATCGCGTTGAGCATGGTGACGATCTCGTCGCCCAGCACCTCGCCGACGATGACGCGGCTGGGGTTCATCCGCAGCGAGCGCCTGACCAGCTCGGCCATGGAGATCTCGCCCTGGCCCTCGGAGTTGGGCAGGCGCTGCTCGAAGGCGACCACGTTGGGGTGGAGCTCGGAGAACTGGTCGAGGCCCAGCTCCAGGGCGCGTTCGACGGTGATCAGGCGCTCGGTGGCCGGGATCTCGTTGGCCAGCGCCCGCAGCAGGGTGGTCTTGCCGGCGTTGGTGGACCCGGCGATCATGAGGTTCTTGCGGGCGGCGACGGCCGCCGTCAGGAACCTCCCGATCTCCGGGCTGATCGTGCCGTTGCCGGTCAGGTCGGACAGGAAGACCTTGCCGAGGCGGGACCGGCGGATCGACACGGCCGGGCGCACGGTGACGTCCATCACCGCGCTCAGCCGGGAGCCGTCGGGCAGCCGCAGGTCGAGCTGGGGATTGGCGGTGTCGAACGGCCTGCTGGACAGCCCTGAGTACGCCGCCAGGATCTGGATCAGCTCGACCAGCTCGTCGTCGGACTCGGCGACCGGGTCGTGCATGATCTCCTGGCCGTCGGCGTAGCTGACGAACACGCGGTCGCAGCCGTTGATGTCGATGTTCTCGACCTCGGGGTCGTCGAGCAGCGGCTGGAGGCGGCCGACGCCGAACAGCGCGGCGTGGATGCCGGCCGCCAGGCCCTCCTCCTCCTCGATGGTGGGCGGCGTGCGGCCGAGGCCGATCTCGTTGCGCGCGTGCTCCTCCAGCACCTGCGAGATCAGCGCCCTGGCGAACTGCCGCTCGTCCTCGCCGGACATCGGCGGGACGCCGCTCGCCTGGTCGATCCGGCGCTGGTGGGCCAGCCGGTCGCCGACCTCCTGGCGGAAGCGTTTGACGAGCGTGTGGTCGATCATCGGTGGCTCACCAGCCTCGCGGCCAGGTCGCGGGCCGTACGGATCAGCAGGGACCGGTCGAGCCGGCCGCCCCACTGGCCGCGCAGCAGCTCCGCGCCCTTGGGATCGTGGGCCAGCCCGTGGACGAACTGGACGATGGGGCCGACGATCCTGCGCACGTCCTCGATGGAGGCCCGGTAGTTGCGCGGGTCGGCGATCACGACGACGCCGTGCGCCTTGGTGATCTGGAGACGTTCGCGCAGGTGGGCGACGTGGTCGAGGGTGGCTCTGGTGAGCAGGAGCACCTGCTCGGCCTCGGCCAGGAGGTCGGCGATCTGGGGGTGGGAGCCCAGCCGGCCGCAGTCGGCGATCACGTCGGCGTCGGGGATGGCGGCCAGCGACCTGCCCAGCGGGCCCCAGAGCCAGGTGAGCCCGGCCGCCTGCTCGCCGTGCGTCAGCCCGGCCAGCACGTCGAGCCCGCCGATGATCTTCTGCGTGTGCTGGTGGATCTGGGCGGGTTCGAGGCCCCTGCGGGCGGTCGCGCCGAGTGTGAGCAGGCCCTTGCCCGGGTTGAGCACGCCGCCGTCGGCGGCCGGCAGCCGGTAGGCGAGGTCGCCTCCGGCCGGGTCGCACTCGGCCAGCAGCACGGGCCGCGGCCACACCGCCGCGAGGGCCGTGGCCGCGGTGGTCACGCCGGGCGCGCCCTTGTCGGCGGCCAGAACGATCAGCGCCACGTCAGCGCGCTCCCGGAAGCTCGGCCACCGCGATCTCTCCGCTGGAGGCGTAGGCGAGTATTTGTGGCGAGTCGGACGAATCAACGATCACGGTGATCTGCCCGGAATTACCGCCGGTTCTGCTCTTGTCGCCCGTGCTGAACACGAGCGCGCTCTCGGCGAGCACGCGGCTTTGCCCCTGAGCCGTACGGTTCGGCACGTACACCACCTGGACGCGGTCGCCCTGTTCAATTCCGGCGGGCATTTGGCCGGGTTTGAGGGCGAGGCCGACGGTGGCCTTCCCCGGGCCGAGCTCGTCGCTGGCCTTGCTGCCCATCCGGTTGGTCAGCAGGGTGCCCGGCAGGATCGTGACCGCCGCGAAGCTCTTGGTCACTTCGCCCCGACGGGACCAGGGGACGTAGTCGACACCCGTGTCCGAGGCGATCTTCACCTCTTCGAGCATGCCGTCCACGAACTTCTGGCCTGCGCCGACCTGCTGGGTGATCCTGATGGCGGAGACGCGGTCGCCGCTGCGCAGGACGAGCAGCGTGGTGGCCAGCGCGCCGCCGAGAATGAGCAGGACGGCCAGCGCAGCGAGGGCCGGCTTGCGTTCGCGTGGGGGCACGGGGAGCTTACGCGAGGCCGGGCCGGACAACCCCGCCGCCGCGTTGTCGGCGACAGGTTTTTCACTGGTCCTCATGGGTGGGGGGCTCCCATTGTGAAATGCGGAATTCACGCCCATTATGTGGGGCGCCCGGGTGAGGCGTGGGCGGAATGCGAGGACCCATGCTTGTTTCGCAGGTGGCGTGATGTCAACCCGGAACAATCGATGCCTATTGTCTCTACCAAGTTGACGAATACCGATTTATCGGCATGGTAGTCACAATTTTATCTTCGGTCACGCTGGTCACAGATTTATCAGAAATGTTCCGGACTGAGCCCGCGAGTTATCCACAGGAACGCGTTCTCATGCCGTTGGCGTCAACCGGGACGCCTACTCTCGCTTCTGGCGCTACCTTGGCGCCCGAGGTCGAGCGAGGAGACGGCACATGCGGATCATGCTCACCGTGCTCGGCGAGCAGGGCGACCGTGACGTGGTGATCGACGGCGACGACGGTGCCACGGTGGCCGGGGTGACCGAGGCGCTGAGCGGGCGCACGTCCATGGCGAAGGTCGTCCACCTGCCGAGGACACGCGCGCCCTACGGCCTGTCGCCCGAGGCCGAGGCTGAGGCCAAGGTGCGGGGCCGGGGCCGGGTCGAGGCGCGCATCCCCCGTCCGCGCGTCCCCGACCGGCTCGACGCCCCCGCCGGCGTGCCCGGTGACTCCGGCGCCCTGCTCTGGCGCGACGGGCGTCCCCTTGATCCGCGTGCCGTGGCGGCGGCCGTCCTGCGCGACGGTGACAAGGTCACGCTCGACCCGCGCCTGGCCCGCGCCACCGTCGTCGAGGAGCCCGGCGGGGTGGCCGAGGTCCGCGTGATCGGCGGCCCGGCGGCGGGCACTGTCCACCGCCTGGGGCTGGGCGTGCACGTCATCGGGTCCGACGCGACGTGCGCGATGGCGGTCGCCGACCCCCTCCTGGCCGCCGAGGCCGTCGCCGTGCGCGTGACGCCCGACGCGATCACCGTCGAGCGGGCGTCCAGACAGGGCCCCGGGCAGAGCTCCAGGCTCAAGCTCAAGGGGCGGTGGGCCGAGGAGGTCGCCGAGCTGACCGCGCGGGTCGCCGAGCGGGAGGCGGCCGAGCTCGCCGCCGAACAGGGCGAGACTCCCGAGCTCGACGGCAGGGCGCTCACCGAGCCCGCCGAGTGGCCCGACCAGGCGGTCCTGACCTGCGGATCGTCGGTGTTCGTGCTGACCTCGATCGAGCCGAAGGACGCCCACCTCGCCCCCAGGAGCGAGGGCGGCCTCGCCTACAACCGGCCGCCCAGGCTGCGCCGTCCGGAGCCCGCGCGCAAGTTCGTCAAGCCCAAGGAGCCGACCAGGGCCGAGGGCATGCGGCTGCAGTTGCTGGCCGCCCTCCTGCCCGCCGTGCTCGGCGTGACGCTGGCCTTCGCCCTGCGCGCCCCCTACTACCTGCTCGTCGCCCTGATGACGCCGATCATCATGATCGGCCAGTGGGTCAGCGACCGCCGCCACGGCAGGAAGAAGCACAAGCAGGCGCTCAAGGAGTTCGGCGAACGGGTCCGGGCCTACGACGAGGAGGTCGAGCAGGCCAGGGTCGCCGACGAGGCCGCGCGCCGGTCCGACGCGCCCGACCCGGCCCAGGTCCTGCTCACCGCCACCGGGCCGCGCAGGCGGCTGTGGGAGCGCAGGATCCACGACGCCGACTCGTTGCGGCTGCGCGTCGGCCTCGCCGACCTGCCCGCCAACCTCGACCTGTCGGAGGAGCAGGGCGGCCCCATCGACCCGCCGCTCTGCCGGGCCGTGCCGGTCGCGCTGGCCATGCGCCGGCTCGGCGTCGCGGGCGTCACCGGCCCCCGTGAGGCCGCGACCAGCCTGGCCGGCTGGCTGATCGCCCAGGCCGCCACCCTGCACAGCCCGCGCGACCTGGCCATCGTGGTCGTGTCCGCGCGCGCCGACGGCGAACGCCGCTGGGGCTGGACACGCTGGCTGCCGCACTGCGCCCCGCGTTCCGGCGACGACTGCGTGGCCCTGGTCGGCACCGACCCGGAGTCGGCCGCCCGCCGCGTCGCCGAGCTGGCCGCGCTCATCGACGAACGCCAGAACACCGCCATCCCCGAGTTCGGCAAGATCCCCACAGGCTGGGACGATCTGGGCGGTCCCGAGAAGCCCAGCTTCTCCTCCTACGACGTGCGTCCCCATGACGTGCTGGTGATCCTCGACGGCGCCCAGATCCTGCGCGGCCTGCCCAACATGCCCCAGGTCCTGCGGCAGGGCCCCCGTACCGGGGTGTTCACCCTGGCCATCGACGACGACCAGCGGCTGCTGCCCGAGGAGTGCCAGACGGTGGCGGCGTGCGGCTCCGACGGCCTCGTCCGCCTGCTCGGCGGAGGTCTCGACGTGATCGGGCCGGTGCTGGGCGACCTGGTCTCGTCCGCCTGGTGCGACCGGCTGGCCAGGGCCCTGTCCCCGATCCGCGACGTGAGCAGGGACGATCCGGCGGGCAACCTGCCCGGAGCCGTCCGCCTGCTCGACCTGATGGGCATGCCCGAGCCCGCCGGCAAGGAACTGGCGAGCCGGTGGCGGGCCCACGGCACGACCCAGGCGCTGATCGGCGTCGGCCCCGACGGCCCGTTCTCGGTCGACCTCAAGTTCGACGGCCCCCACGGGCTGATCGCCGGCACCACCGGCGCGGGCAAGTCCGAGCTGCTGCAGACCCTGATCTGCTCGCTGGCGGTGGCCAACCGGCCCGACCAGCTCACGTTCGTGCTGATCGACTACAAGGGCGGGGCCGCCTTCAAGGAGTGCGTACGCCTGCCGCACACGGTCGGCATGGTCAGCGACCTCGACGGGCACCTGACCCAGCGGGCTCTCGACTCGCTGGCGGCCGAGATCCGGCGCAGGGAGCACCTGCTGCTGGCGGCGGGCGCGAAGGACATCGACGACTACGCCGGCGAGGCGCCCCTGCCGCGCCTGGTGCTGATCATCGACGAGTTCGCCGCGCTGGTGGCCGAGCTGCCCGACTTCGTGGCCGGCCTGGTGGACATCGCGCGGCGCGGCCGTTCGCTGGGCATCCACCTGATCCTGGCCACCCAGCGGCCGGCCGGCGTGGTCACGGCCGACATCCAGGCCAACACGTCGCTGCGGATCGCGCTGCGGGTGACCGAGCCGGCCGAGTCCACCGACGTCATCGACCTTCCCGACGCGGCCGCGATCTCCAAGTCCACCCCTGGGCGGTGTTACGTGCGGTCGGGGGCGGGGGCGGCGATCGCCGTCCAGACGGCCCGGGTCGGCGGGCGCAGCCCCGCCCGCACGCCGTCCGCCGGTGGCCCGGCCCGGCGCGTGCGCGTGCTGGAGGTCGACTGGCGTTCGCTCGGCAGGGCCCTGCCGCCGCCTCCGGAGCCGGAGGAGGAGGCGGCGGGCACCGACCTCGGGCTGGTGGCCGACGCGCTCATCGAGGCCGCCCGGTTGGCGGGCGTCCCGGCCCAGCCGAGCCCGTGGCTGGACCCTCTGCCCACCCAGCTGGTCCTCGACCTGCCCCCCACCGGCCCGCCGCCGCTCGGCGAGCCCATGTCACCGGAAGGCGCGGCCGAGGGGTTCTCCGAGGTGGGGGCGTTGGCGTTCGGGGTGACCGATCGTCCGTGGCGGCAGGATCGGTGCCCGCTGGCGCTCGACCTGGCCAACGGAGGCCATCTGCTGATCGCGGGCGCCCCCCGCAGCGGCCGTTCGACGGCGTTGCGCACGATCGCGGGCGCGATCGCGGCCCGCACGTCGCCCGCCGACGTGCACGTCCATGCCATCGACTGTGGCTCGGGCGCGCTGCTGCCCGTCATGGCGATGCCTCACTGCGGGGCCGTCGTCACCCGCGACCAGATCGAACGGGTCGAGCGCCTGCTCGGCCGCCTGCGCGCCGAGGTGGGCCGCCGCCAGCAGCTCCTGGCCGAGGCGGGCCACGCCTCGCTGGCCGAATACCGCCAGGCCGGGCACCGCCTGCCCTGGCTGGTGCTCATGCTGGACCGCTGGGAGGGCTTCGTCGCCGCGTTCGAGAGCTACGACTACGGGCGTCTGATCGAAGCCCTGCTCCAGCTCCTGCGCGAGGGCCCGGCGGTGGGGTTGCGGGCGGTGGTCACCAGCGACCGGTCGGGCCTGCTCGGCCAGGTCTCGACGGTCTTCGACGACCGCCTTCTCCTGCGTCTGGCCGACCCGTCCGACTACGGCCTGGCCGGTTTCCCGCTCAAGGGCCTGCCCGCGTCCATGCCTCCGGGACGCGCCCTGTCGCTGGGCGAGCACGGCATCACCGAACACCACATCGCCCTCCTGTCCGCCGATCCCGCGGGCCCGGCCCAGGTCGCCGCCCTCCAGGCCCTGGCCCGCTCCGCGAGCCCGCAGTCCGCGGGGCTCGACGGCCGAGGCCGGGAGGGCGAGCGGCCGCTGCGCGTCGACGCGCTCCCGATGCGGATCACCGCCTCCCAGACGATGGACCTCGATCCCGCGTTCACGCCGCCGTCACCGCTGTGGGCGCTGGTCGGCGCGGGTGGGGACGCGCTCACCCCGCTCGGTTTCGACCTGCTGGCCCACGGACCGGGCGCGGTGGTCGCGGGGCCGTCGCGTTCGGGGCGGTCGTCCGTGCTGGTGACGGCCGCGCGGTCGCTCGTCGCCGCGGGCACGCCGGTCATCGCCGTCGCGCCCAGGCGGAGCCCGCTGCGCGAGCTGGCGGACGCCGTGGCCGTGCTCGACGGGAACGCCACGAACCTGCCCGAACTGGTCGCAGACCTGAGCCAGTACGTCGTGGTGGTGGACGACGCCGAGCTGGTCAACCCGGACTCACCGCTGGGAACCGCCTTGGAGGAGGTGCTGCGCTCCGGCCGGGACGGCGATCACGGCCTGCTGATCGCCGGTGCCACCGGGGATCTGGCGGTCGTCTACCGCGGGTTCGTGGCCGAGACGCGCAAGTCCCGTACGGGGGTGCTCCTGTCGGTCCAGGGCCCGACCGACGGCGACCTGTTCGGCATCCGGCTGCCTCGCGGGGCCGGCGGCGGTCCTCCGGGGCGCGGCCTCCTGGTCACCACCGGCAACGTCACCCCTGTCCAGACGGCCCTCCCCGACACCCCCTGACCACTGCCCACTTCCGGGCCGCGCCGGGGGTCAGTCCTCGTCCGCCGGGAGGGTGTACATGCGGACGTACAGCGGGCGGGCGTCGGGTGGGGCTTCGTCCGCCGGGTGGCTGTATTTCAGGAGCAGGGCCACGTAGGCGTCGTGGAACTCCCTCAGCTCGTCCTTGGTCATGCGGGCGAGCCCTCGGGAGCCCTTGACCCAGTCGGGGTCGGCCTGGAAGGCGGCGGGGAGGCGGTCCAGCAGGGCGCGGTCCTCCTCCAGCCCGATCCGGTGGAACTCGATCAGGACGGCCTGCTCCTCCGGCCCGAGTTCGCCCGGATCGGGGAGGCGGATGTCCCTGGGGAGCTGGGCGCGGCGCCACCAGCGTTCGCGGCCGGAGGAGCGTTCGGGGATCTCCTCGATGAAGCCGTACTTCTCCAGTTGGCGCAGGTGGTAGCTGGTGGTGCCGGTCTTCGCGCCGAGCAGTTCGCCGAGGGTGGTGGAGGTGGCGGGGCCGTGGATGTTCAGGTGGGTCAGCATGCGGCGGCGCATGGGATGGGCCAGTGCCTTGAGCCGGTCGGGGTCGTGGAGCACCAGGGGCTCGTCATCCTTCATGAGGAGCAGGCTAGTCCTTGAGAACGATATCTGCAGACACCTCTTTGCCGAGAACTCTCTGCAGACTAACGTCGGCGGCATGCGGAGAATTCTCACGGCCACCGTCGCCGTCTTCCTCAGTGCCGTCGCCGGTGTCCTGTTATGGCTGAACACGCCCGGACTGGCTCGGGCCGCCGCCGTTGACCTCGTCCCCAAGGCCGGGACGACCGTCGCCGGGCGGACCGTGGGAGCCGGATCGGTCCTGGTCGATCGTGCGGGGCCGGCGGTGCCCGGCGACCTGACGGTCCACGACGTGACCTTTCGCGGCAGCGGCGGGCTGGAGCTGCGCGGCAGCGTGATCAGCCCGTCCGGCAGCGGCGCGACGTCCCCGGCCCAGGGCACGGGCGGGCAGGCGGGTCAGAGCGGCAACGGCACGGGCGGGCGGGCCGGGGTCGTGCTCGTGCATGGCGCGGGGACGGGCACGCCCCGCGAGAAGCTGCTGGGCGAGGCCGTCGCCTTCGCCCGGCAGGGCCTGTCGGTGCTGGTCTACGACAAGCGCTCGGAGGGGTACTCGCTGTTCCAGCGGTCGTACGCGCAGCTCGCCGAGGACGCGCTCGGCGCGGTCGCGACCCTGCGGAAGGAGCCGGGGGTCGATCCCGGCAAGGTCGGCATCTGGGGGCTCAGCGAAGGCGGGTGGGTCGCGCCGCTGGCCGCCTCGAAGTCCAAGGAGATCGCGTTCGTGGTGGTGGTCGGGGCCAACGCGCTGCAGCCGTTGCGGCAGCAGACGTGGGCCGTGGCGGCCGGGTTGCGCAAGGCGGGGGTCGCCGGGTCGCTCGTCGATCAGGCCGAGCCGAAGCTGTACCGGGCGATCGCGGACGGCGGCATGTTCCCGGAGCCCTACTACGACTCCGAGGCGGTCCTGGCCCGGCTGCGGCAGCCGGTGCTGGCGATCTGGGGGGTGCACGACCTGCTGACCCCGCCCCGGGAGACGCCGCCCGTGTTCCGCGCGGCGTTGGAGAAGGGGGGCAACAGGCGGTACACGTTCCGGTTCTTCGAGGGGGCCGATCACGCGGCGCACCTGACCCCGGACGGCGGCGTCACGCGGTCGCCCGAGCTCGCTCCCGGCTACGCCGAGCTGGTGGGGAGCTGGGTGGCGAAGGCGGTCTCGGGGCGGGCTCCGGTCGCGGAGGTGTCGGGGCCGGCGCCCGTCCAGGCGAGCGACTCCGTCGGGGTGCCGCCTCCCGCGTGGTGGGAGTCGGCCTTCACGCAGTCGGTGGCGCTGGCGCTGTTCCTCGTGGGGTTCGCCGGGTATCCGCTGGTCGCCGTGGTCCGCAGGATCCGGAGGCGCGGCGGCGACCCGGCGCACGGCACACCTGGGCAGAGACGCGGCGTGGGGTACGGCGCACCTGGGAGGGGTCTGGGGGCGGCTCGGGTGGTCAGTGCCGGTGGGCCGGCGGTGGCGCTCGGCGGGTTCGCGTACCTGTTCTACCTGATCTCGACCGGCGGGAAACTGGCCGCGCCGGGGCCGATGATCCTCGGCAGGCCGCTCCTCTGGCTGGTGCTCCAGGCCCTGGCGGTGGCCACCGTCGTGGCGACGGCGCTCGCCGCGCGCAGGTGGCGGCAGGAGCGCGCGACCGGCGAGCGGGTACGCCTGGGCCTGCTCGTCGCGGCGGGCGTGGCCTTCGTTCCGTGGGCGTTCTATTGGGGTTTGCTGCTTCCGTAGGGGTTCATGACACAAGAGCGTTCTATGCTGATCCCTGCGATACGGGAGAGGTGAGATGCAGACCCGGAAGGACCTCTACCAGGCTCATCGGCTGATGCAGCAGCGCCTGGGCATGGCGTTGCTGCAGGCTGAGCCCGATGTGCCGGAGACGCCCATGCGGCGGCACAACGTGGCGATGTTCTGCGGCGTGCTCGTCGGCGTGCTCATCGCGGCGGTGTTCGGGATCTGGGGGCTGCTCAAGCCGGGCGGGGCGACGAACCTGACCGAGGCGGGGCAGCTCCTGGTCGAGGAGGAGACAGGCGCCACCTACGTCTACAGCCAGGAGCAGGCGCGGCTGCTGCCGACCGCCAACTACGTCTCGGCGCTGCTGCTGCTCGACGCGACCGACTTCAAGGTGCGCAACGTCTCCGCCGCCTCGCTGGCGACGCTGCCACGCGGGCCGCTGGTGGGCATCGCGGGGGCGCCGGACAGCCTTCCGGCCCGCGAGAAGCTGATCAAGGGCCCGTGGTCGGCCTGCGTGACCGAGCCGACCCAGGCGGGGGTGCGGGGACCGTACGTCACGCTGGTGGGCGGCCAGGACGTCGGCGGCACACCCGTGGGCGGCGACGCGCTGGTCGTCACGGACGGCCAGCAGGGCTGGGTGATCTGGAACGACCACCGTATGAAGGTGTCCGACACCGGCGTGCGCGCGCTCAACGCGCATCCCAGAAAAGTGCCCTCGACCTGGATCAACGCCATTCCCCCCGGCCCCGACCTCATGCCGCCGGGGATCACCGGCCTGGGCCGGCGCGCCGTCGCCCCCGCAGGCGGGAAGGGCGCGGTCGGTCAGGTCTACACCGTGAAGGGCATGGGCGGGGCCCCCGACCGCTGGTACGTGCTGCTCGCCGACGGGCTCGCCCCCGTCAACCTCACCCAGGCCACGCTGCTGCTCGCCGACCCCAGGACCAAGACCGCGTACGGCAGGCGCGCCGCCGTCCCGATCGAGATCGACGCGGCCACCGCGAACGGCAGGACCTCCCGCCAGAACCTCACGGTCGGCGGCCTGCCGACGAGCCTGCCGAAGACGGTCACCTCCGCCGCGGCGCTGTGCGCGGTGTACGCCGACACCCAGAACGGCTCGGCGCAGGCGAAGATCACGGTCGGCGCGACGATGGCCATCCCCGTGCCCACCGCCCGGGGCGACCAGGAGCACTTCGACCAGGTGCTGCTGCCCGCCGGAGGGGCCGCGCTGGGCGGCCTGCTGCCGGGTGACGGCCAGAAGGCGTTCGTGCAGACCTACTTCCTGCTCACCGACCAGGGCAGGAAGTTCCCGCTGCAGTCCGGGGACCAGATCAACAAGCTGGGGTACGGCGCCGAGGACGTCGCGCCGGTCCCCTACAACCTCGTCCACCTGATCCCGGAGGGCCCGGCGCTCGACCCGACGGCGGCGCGCTCGCCGGTACAGGTGACGGCCCAGTAAGCACAGCCCGGCCCGGCGGCGCGCACAGGCGGCCGGGCACCCCGGCCGGGCGCCCGGCGGCGCATGGGCCGCCGGGCGGGATGAGCAGGGGCTAGATGAGGCCGCCGCCCAGGTTCATGCTCGGCATTCCGCCGTTCTTCCGCTGAAGAGTGCCGACACTGTCGCTCCCCCTGTCGACGTACTCCAGGTCGCTGGGGGCGAAGTCGGCCTTGGGACGGCCCTTGTCGATGGACTGGGTCATCATGGCGCACATGCCGTTCACGGTGGCCAGGATGCCGGCGAGCATCGCGGCGGACTTGACGTTCTTGCCGACGACGCCTCTGAGGATCTGGCCGAGCGCGATCAGCATGCCGTTGATCTGCCCCCGCAGCACCACCGCGGCGAAGACGGGGACGATGAAGGTCATCCATTTCGCCACGGCGAGGGCCGTCGTGATGGTGGCCGCCAGGCAGGCGACGTAGACGGCGTAGTGGTAGAGGGTGCCGATCGTGTCCATGCCGCCGGAGACGCTCTTGAAGTAGGTCGACGACGCCTCCACCTGCTTGGCGAAGGCGTGCGCGGAGTCCTTGAACACCTCCCAGGCCGGCCCCGTCCAGTACTCCTTGGTGGCGATCTCCTCGGAGAGCTTGGCGACGTCCCTGGCCACGGCCTCGAAGTCCATCGAGGCCCAGTCCTTGGCCGCCTTCATCAGGGTTTCGGGGTGCGAGACGAGGGAGATGACCAACATCGCGACGTTCCTGGCCACCGGATACTCGAAGAGCACCGCCGCGTTCGCGCTCGTCACACCGGCCGCGGCGAGGATGAGATAACGATCCGCTTCGTATGCCATGTCGTTCCCCTTCTCACTCGCCGAGGACCGGCGGTGCGATGTCCATGTCGTCGAGCCAGTCGTTCTCGTCGCCGCGTACGTACTCCGCCTTGTCCCGATCGCGGTTCTGCTCGTTGCCGGCCGCGCCGCCCGACATGGGCATGAAGGGCATGCCCGACATGCCGCCCGCGCCAGCGCCGCGCAGGCCGCCCGCGCCGGCGCCTGCCCCCGCCGTGGTCCCGCCGCCCGCGGAGCCGCTTCCGTAGCCGCCGGACGTGGGGTAGTCGGTCGGGATACCGGTCATGTTGCCGGTGCTGGGGATGGCGGAGTTCAAACCGGTGGGGTCGAACCCGGACAGCTTGGTCGCCGAGGGGTCCGGGACGGTGTTCTTGAGGTCCGGGACGCCGGTGTTGTGGTTGAGCTGGTCCTCGATGGACGGCGTCTTGGGGAGGTTCGCGTTCACCGCGTTGGGGTCGGGCAGGTTGGAGTTGGGCAGGTTGGAGTTCGGGAGGTTCTGGTCGGGCAGCTTGTCGTCCGGCAGCTTCTGGTCAGGGAGCTTCTGGTCGGGGAACTTGTCGTCCGGCAGCTTCTGGTCGGGGAACTTCTGGTCGGGCAGCTTGTTGTCCGGCAACTTGTCGTCCGGAAGCTTGTTGTCCGGCATTTCCATCTTCGGCATACCGCCACCGCCACCCAGATTGGTGTCGATGGGGCCGGGACCGCCCGGACCGCCGGGGCCGCCGGGACCGTCGTCGCCGATCTCGTTGATCAGGCCGTCGTTGTCCTTGTCGGCCTTCTCGTAGTTCTTCTCGAGCTTCTCCAGCGCGGTCTTGTAGTCCTTCAGGACGGTCCTCGCCATGGCGACCGTGCCGCTCGCGCCATCCTTGATCTGCTCGTGGGCGTACGAGAGGCCGAGGCCGACAATGCCGAACCCGGGGGATTCGATGGTGATCCCCTTCGTGTTCGTCTCGATCTTGCCCATGTTGGGTTCCTGGTCGGCGATGTCGCTGCCCAGCTTGCTGATCTTCTTGTCGGTGAACCGGATCGTGACGCCGCCGCCGAGGGCACTCGCCGAGGATTGCCCCAGGTTAGGGGCGGAGTTCTCCCCTGCGCCCATCTGACCCTCCCTGTCCGAAAACTGCGTTTTGCACAGTCCTGGCTACGATATCGACAAATATCGACTTTTAGCGTGAACACTTTGCGAATGATCTAGACTCGCCGTCGATCAGGATGGCAGCCTTTCCCATATGCGGATCAAGACCCTGATTGTGGGCGTGTGCGGCATCGCCGCGCTGCCCTTCGCCGGCACGAGCGCCGCCAGCGCCAGCGCTGCCGTCGTCCACCAGCTTCCTTTCCCGTGCGGTGAGACCTGGACCGGCGACAGCAACGACAGCAGCGCGCACACCGCCGGCTACGAGATCGACTTCAACGGCAGGTACAACGACGGAAACGCCGACCTCGGCCGTACCGTGGTGGCCTCGGCGGCCGGCAAGGTGATCATGTCGGAGTACCGGACCACCGACGGCTTCGGCAACGTGGTCAAGATCCGGCACGCCGACGGCAGCGTCTCGTTGTACGCCCACATGAAGTCGCGGGCGGTCTCCGCGGGCGCGAACGTCGCCCAGGGCCAGCAGATCGGCCAGGTCGGCAACACCTCGGCCAAGTACAAGGGCATCATCGCCCACCTGCACTACGAGCAGCGCACGTCGTCCGGCTCGATCGTGGCGGCCAAGTTCAACGGCTCCACCTTCGGCTACAGCCACCAGACGCTGACGTCGAAGAACTGCGGCGGCGGCGGCACGCCCGCCCCCGGCAACCCGGGCAAGCCCACCGGCGGCGGCAGCGGCAACCCGTACTCGGCCGAGCAGGTCTGCGGCGCCGGCTTCAAGCAGATCGACTCCGCGCCGCTCGGCAGCCAGGGGCGCGTCGTGCTGCTGTACTCGGCCTCCACCGGCCAGAACTGCGTCACCACGCTGCGCAACAGCGGCTCCGGCAAGGCGGCCGTGCGGGCCTACCTGGAGGTCAAGGGCAAGGCCCGGACCACCGACGCGGGCAGCTACCAGTACTACGCCGGTCCGGTCCGGGCCAAGGCGTCGCGTACCTGCGTCAAGTGGGGCGGCGCGGTCGGTTCGGCCGCGTACGACAGCCCCTTCGAGCACTGCGGCTGACGCGACCGCACGTCCGTGATCGGGGTGGCGCCTCCGGGCGCCACCCCGATCAGCGCGGGCGGCCCGGTCACGAGGGCTGAGCCGGAAACGTGGTGCGGTGGCTCCGGGGGCCGGAGCCGGGTGAGGGGGCAGGGTGGGCCTCAGGCGAGGGTGCTCGGCGTGGTGCCTTCCGGGCCGCCCCACACGTCGTCGTCCTCGGCGAGCCAGGTGGTGTTCTCGTCGGTGTGCTTCTCGCCGCCCTCGCCGCCGCGGGCGGGCGCGCCGCCCATCATGCCCGGGGCGACGAAGCCCGAGCCGCCGTTCACACCGCGCATGGCGGCGGCGTTGACCGCGACGCCCCCCTGCCCCGTCCCCATGCCGCCCGCGCCGGACCCCGTTCCCGAGCCGTAGGGCGAGCCGCCGGTCGTGGACGTGGACGTGGGGTAGCCGCTGTTGTTCATGCCGGACAACGACGGGTCGTACCCGGCCAGCTTGGTGGTCCCGTCGTTCGACCCCGGGGGCAGGGAGGTGGACAGGTTGGGCGACGTCCCGTTGGGCGCGGAGCCCAGCGAGGAGCCGTTCAGGGCCGAGGAGTCGGCGCCCCCGTACGGGTTGTCCCCGCCGTCGTAGCCCGGGACGCCGCCGACGTTCGCGCCGGAGCCGCTGGTGCCGTCGGGGTACTGAACCGTCGGGTAGGTCCCCGTTCCGCCGTCGCCGGGCAGCTTGCCGTCGACGTACCCGGGCCCGCCGGGCACCGCGTTCGGGCCGAACGAGGCCGTGGGGTACTTGTCCGGGAGGCCGTCGCCGTTCAGGTCCGGACCGGGCACGCCACCGCCGCCGTTGTTGAAGTCCGGCAGCTCGGGGACGCTCGGGTCGGGCAGCGCGGTCTGGATCTCGGCGGGCAGCTGCTTGTAGTGCTCGACGATGCGCTCGTTGACCTTCTTGAGGTGCTCGACGGCCCGCTTGTCCCCCCGGTAGAGCCGGTAGAACGGCACCCGTCCGGCCCAGTCCACGTCGCGGTCCGTGCGCGAGTCGTGGTCCATCGACTCGACCACGTTGGCCTGCGCCCAGTGCAGCGTCTCGCCGTACCCCTGGAGGGGCCGGCCCATCTCGCCGAGCTTCCTGGCCAGCTCGCGCACGCTGGCGTGCAGCGTCTGGAGCTGCTTCTGCGTCTCGACGGCGGCCGGGCCCGTGTAGTTCTTGGCCAGCTCGGCCGCCTTGGTCTTCAGATCGCCGGCGAACCCGTTCAGCAACGCCTCGGCGTGCGAGTAGTAGAGACCGGCCAGCTTCACCGAACCCGGGTCGGTGGCGTCGATCCAGTCCCTGACCTTCGAGAGCGTGTCGGTGAACATGCTGCCCATGAACGACACGTCCGGGGTGGAGGTGTCGACGGGACCGGTGTTGTAGACGAGCTTGAACGTCTGCTTCCTGGGCTCGGCCATGGCTGTCTCAGACCTCCCGCCGCGCGGCGGCTTCCTCGGTCGCCTGCTCGGCGCCGTCCGACGCCTTGGAGATGTCGAGCAGCGCCTCGACCGTGCTGCCGGCCTGCTCGACCATGGAGGCGTACAGGCCGCTGGCGGAACCCTGCTCGCCGATCAGCTGGGAATAGGCCGAGTTGACCGCCAGCGCGAAGTGCATGGCGGCGGGCCACTCGCCCATCTGGTTCTGGCTGAGCGCGCAGTACCGCTGGAGGTCGGGCAGCGCGCCGGCCCCCTCGGGCAACTGCGGCTCGGGGGCCTTGGCCCCCGGCGCGGTGAGGAACTCCGTGACCGGTGGACGCGTGGGCGTCTTGAGCTTCTTGAGCAGCTCGTTCACCTCGCCGGCGATGCGCTTGATCTCCGTGCGGTTGGTCAAGTTGTCCTTGTCCCCGTCGAGCCCGGGCCAGTTGGGGTCCAGTTCGAGCGCCATGGCCGCCTCCCTAACCGATCACCGGTGAGATGGAGCCCTCGTGGTGGCTCCACACGTCGTTGTCCTCCTTCAGGAGGGTCGAGGTCTCGACCTGTCCCTGCTCGGCGCCCTGCCCGCCGCCGCCGGTGAAGGGCATGAACGGCATGCCGCCGCCCGCCGCGCCCGCCCGTGCCGCCGCCGCCGCGGGCGCGCTCCCCTGGGTGTACGACCCGGGGCCGCCGATCACCGCGGGAGTCCCCGAGGCCGGTGAGGGGTAGGTCGGCTGCGTCACGAACGACTGGTTCGGGGGCGTGGGGTTGGTGGGCGTGATGGTCGGGTGGTAGCCGGCCGTCTCGGTGGCGCGCGGGTCGCGGGCGTCCACGTCCTGCGGCTGGGTGGCGCGGTCGCCGGTGGTGTTGTTGTCGAGCACGGGGGGCGTGGTGCCGTCGCCGGTCGAGGACGAGCCGCCGGTGCCGGATCCGGTGCCCTGACCGCCCGAGGGGTCGGTGCCCGGGGTGTCCGTCCCGGGGGTGTCCGGGCGGTCCGTGCCGGGGGTGTCGCCGCCGGGGGTCTGGTCCCCGGGGCGGGGGTCGGTGCCGCCGTTACCGCCGTTGCCGCCGTCCTGGCCGCCGTTACCGCCGCTGCCCGATCCGTCCGATCCGCCTGACCCACCGGAGCCGCCGGTTCCGCCGTGGGCGCCGCCGCCGCTCCCGGAGCCGTTCGAGCCGCCGCCGGAGTCGCCGGAACCGCCGCCGTTCCAGTACGTGCCCTTCGTGTACGGCGTGTGCTGGTCGAGCGGCATGTCCCGTTCGGGGGCCGGCGTCTCGGCCGGCTTCACCTCGGGCAGCTCGACGACGACGCTGGCCGGGATGCGGAAGTCGTACAGGTCGACGATGTGGTTGTTGAGCTTCTCCAGCGCCCGCCGGGCCACGTCGGCCTGCATCTCGGTGGGCGACTTGGTGAGGCCGGGCTTGGGCTCCGGGTAGTTGTGCGACGTCTGGGGCCCGAGCACCGGCGGCGTGTACGACGGCGACGGCGTCGAGGTCGGAGCCTTCGGCGGCGGGCCCGCCGAGGGCTTCGGGGTGGCCGTCTGCGCGTTCTTGGCGGCCTCGACCTCCTCGATGGCCGTCGGCAGGTAGTCACGCCCGTACAGGATCAGCGCCTCGGACATCTTGTCCATGGCCTCGGCGATCTCCTGGCCGGAGGCGTTGAGCAGCTGCAGCGCCCGCTGCGCCTGCGCGGACGTGTCCGACCGCCACGCGCCGGACAGATCCTTGCCGATCTGGGGCAGCGCCTCGGCCACCCCGCGGATGATCTTGGCTACCTGCTTGTAGGACAGCCCCCGGTCGTGCACCTCCATGGCGGAGGTGGCCTTGAGCCATCCTTCGATCTGTTCCCGCGACGCGGTGACGGGCCCGGTCGTCGGACGCCGGGACTCGTCACGGATGTCGACCTTGCGCTCAGCCAACGCTGCTGCTCACTCTCGGCCCGGGTTGGTCTTGGCGTAGCTGTCGGCGCTGTCCCTGATCGCCTTGACCAGTTTCTGGCAGCACTCGACGTAGTCCTGGTACAGGCCGGCCAGCAACGCGCCGCGGCCCTCCAGCGACACCTGGCCGCCGGGGTCCGCGCCGGTGCTGCCCACGCTGTGCGCGAGGGCGCTGGCCGCCGGCCACCGCCCTATGTGCTCCTCGCCCAGCGTGAAGTACCTGGTGAGGGTCTCCACAGAGCCGGTGACGCCGTCCCTGTTGCCGCCGGCGCCCTGGGTGAGCGCGAGAGCGATCTCCAGGTCCTCGGCTATGGCGCGCATCCTGCCCACGTCGTAGTAGAGCTCGGCGTCGGTGTCGTCGAGCCCAGGCCACGGTTCGGGTTCGAGCCCGGCCATGATCCTCCCCTTACAAGGCTCGGCCACCGCGGGGGTGGCCGACCCGAAAACGTCAGCCGTCGTACCAGATGGACTTGTTGCGGTTCTCGGCCGCGCGGTAGTTCTCGTTGGCGATCTGGACGGCCTTCTGCAGCTCGTCCAGCTGCCCGCGCATCTGGGTGGCCGCGCCCTGCCACTTCTTCTCGCGCTCCCGGAACCACGTCTCGGCGCCGTCCGGGCCCTCCCAATGACCTTTCAGGTCGGTCTGCAACCGGGTCATCAGGTCCTGGGTGGCCTTCTCGAAGGAACCGAGGATCTTGATGAAGTCCTCCTGGGCGAGCTCCATGTGCCCAAAGTTGACTTTGGTGAAGTCGAGCTCAGCTGACACCGCGTTCCCCCTCCTACTTGATGTCGACGTTGATCAGGGACTCGACGCGGCCCATACCGGCCTGGACGTCCTCGTCGGCCGCGGAGTAGACGACCGCGTTGACGCCCATATTGTCGGCGATGAGCTCCAGGTCGGTCCGTACGGCCCGCATGGATTCGTCCCAGCTGGTCATGGCCTTCTGGAACCTGGCCGCCGCCGGGCCGAGCCAGCCGGTCGTGAGAAGGCCATTGGCGGTCGTCTCAACCGCCGTCCTCAGACCCTCGATGTACTGGGCGGTGTCCACCACGTGGCCAGAGGCCACCTTGATCTGGCTCGGGCTTGCCCCAAAGAAGTCAACCACTCGCCACCTCCGTAACGATCATTTCGGTCGCTAACCCATATAAGCACCAAAGGTCCCATGAGTAACAGCGGACTCAGTGGCCTAGATGTAACAACTTCTCGACATGCCAGCAAACGCCCTGGTCAATCACAGGTCCAGTTCGCGGCGGATTCTGTCGAACTCTTGCATGGTGCTCTCGAAGGCCCGTTCGTAGCTGGCTTCCGCCTTGCGGATCTGACGCAGCGCCTGGTCGGGGTTCTCCAGCATCCGCATCGGGTTGCCGCTCTCGCCGAACATCTGGGTCAGGAGCGCGTCGGCCTGCCGCTGGAGGTCGACGGTCGCCAGATCGACGGCCACCTTGATCCTCTCCGACAGCTCGACCGCGCTCAGCCGCATCGCCTTCGGCTGGATGTCCAGCGTGCGCAGGCCCTCCTGGCCGTACTCGACGAGGATCAGGTGTCCGTCGTCCTCGCCCCGGCCCACCAGGGCGGACATGGCCTTCTGCAGCTCCTCGGACTTGCTGAGCTGCTCGTCCATGTTGTTCAGGAGCCGGTCCATGTCGATGTCACCGAGGTCCCCGAAATCCGCCATCGACTCCATCCCTCCCCTAGGGCATATCCCGGCGATCTAACCACAATCACGGCTTTGTGGTACTCACCTCAGGGACGACCCAGTCGAAGCCCTGGTACCCGGCGGGCAACTGCCCGGGCGCGGCGGGCTCCTGGAAGGAGGGCAGGTTCTTGGCGTCGATCGTGGCCCGGCCGAAGTCGACGGCGGCCGCGCCCCCCGGCAGCACGAAGCCGAACTGGTGCTGCTTCCTGATCAGCGTCCCGAGCACCTGCATGCCGCCTCTGAGCAGCTGCGCCAGCATCCCGGTCATGATCGCGGCGGCGCTGATCAGCGCCGAGCCGACGAGGTGCTCCAGGATCATCCCGGCCGCCGCGACCTGCGGGACCGGCGCCAGTTTCATCCGCACGGCCGTGAGCAGCAGCGTGATCCCGGTCACGACCGTCGAGCCGATCTGCATCCAGTAGTTGCGCACCCCGGCGGCCACCTCGTCCAGCACGCCGCCGATCTCGCCGAACGAGTTGCGCAGCGCGCCGATCTCCTGGTGGAACAGCGCCTGCACGCGGCCGAACTCCGTCTGGTCGGCGGCGATCCAGCCGGTCCTGGACGTGGCCAGGATCTGCGGCATGAGGTTCTTCACGCCGTCGTCGAGGCGGGCGCTGATGCCGTACTTCCAGACGTTGGCCGCCTCGGCCATGGCGAACTCGTCGGCCGCGCCCACCGCAACGATGGCGGTCACGGCCACCAGGTACGGCGAGAACCGGCCCGCGCGCTTCAGCAGGTTCAGCACCCGCGTGCTGAGCGACTCCGCCGAGCCGGCGCCCACCGGGCCGAGCTTGCCGGTGGCGGGGTTGAGCGGGATCGACGGCGAGCGCGGCGGGCCGACCGAGCCGCCCTTGTTGACCGCCTTCAGCAGGGACGAACCGCCGCCGCCGCGCGAGGCGCCCCTGCCCTTGTTGATGGCGTCGAGATAGGGGTCGCTCATGCGCGGTACTGGATGATGCTGGCGTCCTCTGCCGCCCGCCAGTTGCGCTCGCACACGGTCAGCGCGCCGGACCAGCCGTCCAGGGCGCCCTCGGCCTCCCCCATCAGGCCGTCGGCACGGTCCATGACGGCCTCGTACGTGCTGCCGATGATCATGTTGCCCAGGATGCCGAAGCCCAGGCCGTCCACGGCCGTGAGCGGGATCAGGCCTTTGACGAAACCGACGATCCCCGTCTTCAGCTCGGACTCCACCCGTTGGCGCGTCTTGCCGATGGTCGTCGAGGTGATATGGATTTCCCGATTCGTTGCCACGACGTCCGATTGTTGCGGCGGTTTGCCCCTATTTCAGTACCCATAGCGCGGTTTTCGTGATCACTTCAGGGGACGGAAAACCACCGCTCCCCGTTCGTTAACCTACGGGCGGTGGCGTGCAGGCCATGGACCCCATCGACTTCAACCCCGACGACCTCGACCGCGTGATCAGCGAGAGCGAACGCTCGGTCCGCAACCTGGCCGGCATGCTGGACGAGCTCAGCCTGGTCACCGGCCAGGGCGAGAGCCGCAGCGGCGCGGTCACCGCGCGCGTGGACGCCGACGGCCGCCTGGAGGACCTGAGGCTGGCGCCCAGGGCGAGCCGCCTGGAGCTGGACGAGCTGACCGAGGAGATCGTCCAGGCCGTCCGCGCCGCCCAGGACGACCAGTCGCGCAGACTCAGGGACGTGATCCCGCCCGCGTCGTTCGGCGGCCTGTCGGCCGAGGCGGTCACCCGGCAGTTCCAGGACCTCCAGGACGGCCTCTCGCGGGAGCTGAACGACCGCTTCGACGCCCTGGAGGCCATCCGCCGCCGCGTCCTGTCGGACGACTGAGCCCCGCCCCCCTCCCAGGCCGGTACGGCTAACCGGCCAGGCCGCGCACCCAGGCGTAGACCTCCAGCACCCCGAGCGCCAGCGGCACCAGCGCGACGATCAGCGCCCACTCCGTGATGTCGGCGGCCCTCCCCCAGAACGGCGAGGGCCTGCCGCCGGGCAGCCACACGCCCATGCCGACGACCACCATGGCGGCCCACAGCAGCCCGAGCACCACGGCCACCGAGGCCACGCCGCCCATGCCGATCCCGACGGACACGGCCACCGCGCCGAGCGCGGTCAGCCCGACCAGCAGCAGCCACAACCGCTGCCCGACGCCCTGGAACACCCGGGCCCGCATGATCTGCGTGAACGCCAGCACCAGGGACATGGCCACCGAGACCCACCGGCCGTCCGCGACGAACAGCGCGTGCGCCCCGGCCCCGACCAGCGCGACGCCCACGATCATGCCGGTCGCGTACCGCCGCGCCGCGCCCGTGCGCTCCAGCACCGAGGCGCTGTCGAGCCGCTGGTTGTCGCCGCGCAGTTCCTCGGCGTTGGTGGGCATGGACGGCAGCGGCACGCGGGCCAGCCGGAACGACAGCACGGGCACCAGCGGGCTGAACGCCATCACGACGGCCGCGCCGACGGCCGCCACGCCCGCGGGCGACGCCCCGGTCACCATGATCACGGCCGCGCAGATCGCGCCGGCCATCGAGGCGATGGCCGTGCCGAGGAAGCCCGGCACGCCGTCGGCGATCGCGGTGCCGCCGAGCGTGGCCACCAGCGCGGTGCAGGCCAGCGCCCCGAGGAGCTGCGGCGCGCCGACGGTGGCCAATCCGCCGCCGGCGGCGGGGGCGAGCAGCCCGGCCAGGAACGCGTACGGCAGCGCGGCGTACCCGATCAGCGCGCCCGAGCCCGAGTCGCCGACCGCCCGCGAGATCGCCATCCCCACGCCGATGATCAGCAGCGCGAGCGCCCCGGCCACGATCGCGGTCACCATGGGGGTGAGCCCGCCGAACGCCAGCGCCACCGCGCCGGCGACGAGCAGCCCGCAGGCCGCGCCGCCGCCCATCCCGCGGGTCAGGTCGGCCGACCACTTGCCCTTGCCCTCGCGCACGCCGGTGGCGACCACGTCGGCCACGTCGTCGAACCTGGCCGGCGGCAGTGCGACCGCGCGCGGGCGCAGGTAGAGGATCTCGCCGTCCAGCACGCCCAGCGCGCCGAGGCTCTGACCCAGGTCGAAGGGGGGACCGCCGAGGCGCTGGAGCGTCCAGCCGGGCGCGGTCGCGATGTCGCCGCCCAGCTCGCCCATCGCCCTGAGCAGCCCGGGAAGCACGTGCGGCAGCGGGATGTCGGCGGGCAGCGCCAGGTCGGCCTTCCTGCGCGGCCCTACAACCGTCACGTGGCACAGCGGCGGGAGCGGAGCGGGCACCTGGTGCAACGCGCCCTGCTGTGGAGGCGGGATCTCGGCCAACGATGTCACAAACACAACATAGCGAGACAGTGTTAACTCAGACCTCAACTCGGACGTAAGGCACATCTGGTAAGAAGGTTCTTCCGAGCACCAGAAGGGCCTGTCACTAGGGTGAGCATCGTCGTAGTACGGCGCCCGGAGCGCCGCCCCAGCCCGAAGGCTCCGCGCGGGGAGATCCTGCTGGAGTCTCCACCGGAGATCCCCGAGGTCCAGTCACAAGGCATGATGGCGGTGCTGACGTACCTGCCGATGGTGGCGGGCGCGGCGGCGATGGGTCTGATGTTCACCGCCGGCGGCACCAACGCCAACCCCATCATGTACGTGGCCAGCGGCCTGTTCGCGTTCTCCATGGTCGGCATGACGGTCGGTCAGATGGGCCGCCAGGCGGGCGAGCGCAAACAGCGGCTCAACGGCGCCCGGCGCGACTACTTCCGCTACCTGGCGCAGATCCGCAAGAAGGTGCGCAAGGCCGCCATCCAGCAGCGCGAGGCCCTGGAGTGGAGCGGCCCGTCCCCCGACACGCTCTGGTGGACCGCGATGGGCCCGCGCCTGTGGGAGCGCCGCCCCCGCGACGAGGACTTCAGCACGGTACGGCTCGGCACCGGCATCCAGAAGCTGGCCGTCCAGCTCATCCCCCCGGACTCCAAGCCGGTCGAGGACCTGGACGCCCTGTCGGCCGGCGCGCTGCGCCGCTTCATCCGCACCCACTCGACCGTCGAACGCCTCCCGGTCGCCGTCGCGCTGCACTCCTTCGCCCGCATCAAGCTGGACGGCGACCCCGCCCTGGTCCGCGACCTGGTCCGGGCCATGATCGCGCAGATGGCCGTCTTCCACTCCCCCGACGACATGCGGATCATGGTGTGCGCGAGCAAGGAGTGGATGAGCCACTGGGAATGGGTCAAGTGGCTGCCGCACGCGCTGCACCCCGAGGAGACCGACGGCGCCGGCCAGGTCAGGCTCATGGCCGAGAACCTGGCCCAGCTCGACCGCCTGGTGGGCGGCGAGCTGAAGGAACGGGCCCGGTTCAAGCCGGGCGCCTCGCCGGACGCGCTGCCGTACCACGTGCTCATCCTGGACGGCGGCCACGTGCCGCAGGACTCGCAGCTCGGCGCGGACGCCATCGACGGCGTGACCGTGATCGACCTGACGAACTCGGCCGGCACCGTCGAGGAACGCAGCACGCTGCGGCTGCGCATCGACGCCGCCGGCTTCCACATGGTCAAGCTGGACCACGCGGGCCGCGAGAACACCAACCGGCTCGGCGACCCCGACTCGCTGGACTACCTGCGCGCCGAGGGGCTGGCCCGCCAGCTCGCGCCGCTGCGCGCGTCCTCGGCCAAGGGCGGCGACGCCCAGGACGTGCTGGCGGTGAACACGACCCTGACCGAGCTGCTCGGCGTCGGCGACCCGACCCGGCTGGAGCCGTCGGTGACCTGGCGTCCGCGCGCGGGCCGCAACCGGCTGCGGGTGCCGATCGGGCTCGGCGCCGACGGCCGGCTGGTCGAGCTGGACATCAAGGAGTCGGCGCAGGGCGGCATGGGCCCGCACGGCCTGGTCATCGGCGCGACCGGCTCGGGCAAGAGCGAGCTGCTGCGCACGCTGGTGCTCGGGCTCGCGGTCACGCACTCCTCGGAGATCCTCAACTTCGTGCTCGTCGACTTCAAGGGCGGCGCGACCTTCCTCGGCCTGGACGGCCTCTCGCACGTCTCCGCGGTCATCACGAACCTGGAGGACGAGCTGCCGCTCGTGGACCGCATGCACGACGCCCTGCACGGCGAGATGGTGCGCCGCCAGGAGCTGCTGCGCGCGGCCGGCAACTACGCCTCCCTGCGCGACTACGAGAAGGCCCGCGAGCAGGGCGCCAACCTGCGCCCGCTGCCCACGCTGTTCGTCATCCTGGACGAGTTCAGCGAGCTGCTGACGGCCAAGCCCGAGTTCATCGACCTGTTCGTGATGATCGGCCGGCTCGGGCGTTCGCTCGGCGTGCACCTGCTGCTGGCCTCACAGCGGCTGGAGGAGGGACGGCTGCGCGGCCTCGACACGCACCTTTCGTACCGGATCGGCCTGCGGACGTTCTCGGCCATGGAGAGCCGGGTCGTGCTGGGCGTGGCCGACGCGTACGAGCTGCCGTCCGCGCCGGGCAACGGGTACCTGAAGTTCGACACCACCGGCATGACCCGCTTCAAGGCCGCGTACGTGTCGGGCCCCCACCATGTCGACCTGCGGCACGTCGCCACCCACGACGGCTCGGTGACGGTCAGGGAGATCGTCGAGTACGGCCCCGACTTCGTGCCCGTCCCGATGGTCGACGAGCAGCCCGAGGACCCCGCGGCGCAGGAGGAGAGCAACAAGGCGCAGCAGAGCCTCCTGGACATCGTGGTCGGCCGCCTGGTGGGCCAGGGGCCGGCCGCGCACCGCATCTGGCTGCCGCCGCTGGCCGAGCCGCCCACGCTGGCGCACCTGCTGCCGCCGCTGTCGGTCACGCCCGAGCTGGGGCTGGCCACCGCCGGCTGGCCGGGACGCGGCCGCCTGCAGGCCGTCGTGGGGCTCATCGACCGGCCGTTCGAGCAGCGGCGGGACCCGTACTGGCTGGACCTGTCCGGCGCGGCCGGGCACGTGGGCGTGGCCGGCGGCCCGCAGAGTGGCAAGAGCACGATCCTGCGCACGCTGATCACCAGCATGGCGCTCACGCACACGCCCGCCGAGGTGCAGTTCTACTGCCTGGACTTCGGCGGCGGCGCGCTGTCCTCACTGGAGGGGCTGCCGCACGTCGGCGGCGTCGCCTCCAGGCTCGACGCCGACCGGGTGCGCCGCACGGTCGCCGAGATCGCCTTGATCCTGCGCGACCGGGAACGCGAGTTCACCGAGAACGGCGTCGACTCCATGGGCACCTACCGCAAGCGGGTGGCCGACGGCTCCCTCCAGGGCGACGGCTGGGGCGACATCTTCCTCGTCGTGGACGGCTGGCTGACGATCCGGCAGGACTTCGAGACCCTGGAACCGGTGATCACCGACCTGGCGGCGCGCGGCCTCGGCTACGGCATCCACGTGGTGGCGGCCACCGGCAAGTGGTCGGAGTTCCGGCCGGGCATCCGTGACCTGTTCGGCACGCGGGTGGAGCTCAAGCTCGGCGACGCCTACGAGTCCGAGATCAACAGGAAGAAGTCCCTGGCCGTGCCGGAAGGCGTGCCCGGACGCGGCCTGACCAAGGACGGCCTGCACTTCCTCGGCGCCCTGCCCAGGATCGACGGCGTGCAGGACTCCGACGACCTGGCCACCGGGCTCCAGGGCCTGGTGCAGGCGATCGGCGACTCCTGGCAGGGGCCGCCCGCCAAGCAGGTCAGGCTGCTGCCGTCGGTGCTGCCCGCCGCGTCGCTGCCGGGCGTGGAGGAGACCGGCAAGGAGCGGATCGCGATCGGCGTGGACGAGGCCGCGCTCGCGCCCGTGCTGATCGACTTCGACGCCGATCCGCACTTCATCGTGGTCGGCGACACCGAGAGCGGCAAGTCCAACATGCTCAAGGTGATCGCCGAAAACGTCGTCGCCCGGCACACGCCGCGCGAGGCCATGATGATCGTGATCGACTACCGCCGGTCGCTGCTGGACACGGCGGTCAGCGAGAACCGCATCGGCTACGCCGCCTCCAGCGCCGCCGCGCTCGAACTGGTCAACGACGCCCGCAACGCCCTGCTCAAGCGCCTGCCGCCGGCGAACCTCACGCCCGAGCAGCTGCGCGCCCGCGACTGGTGGAAGGGCTCCGACCTGTACATCGTGGTCGACGACTACGACCTGGTGGCCACGTCCAACAACCCGCTGCTGCCGCTGGTCGAGCTGCTGCCGCAGGCCCGGGACATCGGGCTGCACCTGATCATGTCGCGGGCCATGGGCGGCCTGGGCCGGGCCATGTTCGACCCGGTGATCCAGCGCATCAAGGACATGGCCAGCCCCGCGGTGATCCTGTCCGGCAGCAGGGACGAGGGCTTCCTGTTCGGCAACGTACGCGCCCAGCCGCAGCCTCCGGGACGCGGCTTCGTGGTGGACAGAAGGTTCGGCTCGCGGCTGGCGCAGACGGCGTTCTGGCCGCCCCCGGAGGAGGAGTGATGGCAGGACTCGACATCCACTTCGACGCCCTGGACGACTGCCGCATCGCGGCCCATGCCGTGGCGAACAAGTTCGGCGACCTGGCCGACGGCTTCCCCGCCACGGCCGTCGACTCCTCGATCTTCGGCAAGCTGGCCGACTCCTCGGCCCTCGCGACCGCCGTGGGCCGGGTGGAGGGCGTCGCCGACAGCGAGTGCGGCAAGGCCAAGAGCCTCGTCCAGAGCGTCGAGCGGGCCCTGGACCTGGTGGAGAGCAACGTGCGGAAGGCGAACGACCCGTCATGAGCGCACCGGAGGCGATCAACAGCCTGCCCGGCGGTCCCACTCTGGCCGCGCTGGCCGAGCAGGTGACCGGCAACCCGAGCTCGATCCGGGGCATCGCCGCGCGCTGGCGTACGGCCGCGGGCGAGGTGCTCGCCGGAGCGGGCGAGCTCGGCAGCGCCGTCACCACCGTGGACCTGGCCTGGGAGGGCGCCTCGGCGGACGCGTTCGTCCGTTACATGTGGGACTACGGCAGGGCCGGCCAGGGCCTGCACGACGCGTTCGACGCCTGCGCGGACGCGCTCGACGCCGCCGCCGACGCGCTGGAGAGCTCACAGCGCCAGGTGGACGGCATCTGCGACCGCCTGCTCACCCGCGTGCAGACCTACAAGGACGCCAACCCCGACGCCAAGCCGGAGGACCTGAACGCCGAGATCGGCCGCCTGGTGCGCGAGGAGACCGAGAACGCCGGGCAGCCGGTCAAGGACGCCAAGACCGCCGTCTCCGACGCCAAGAAGGCCATCGACACCGCGCTGGCCGAGCGCAAGATGACCTTCGCCAAGATCAAGGCGGCGGGCGAGCAGGAGGGCGAGCACAGGTTCGTGCCGGACGCCGATCACCGGCTGGACTGGCGGCGTACCCAGAGCTACACCTCGCCCTATTCGGGCAGCGGCGGCAGCCCCATCATCGGCGGCTACGGCTCCAGCGGCCCGCCGCCCGCCGCGGGCGGCGGGCCGGCGCCCTCGGGCAAGGTGAAGGAGTGGATCGAGGAGGCCGTCGCCATCCTCAAGGCGAACGGCTACCCGGCCGACAAGATGAACGTCAACGACATCTGGATGATCATTCAGCACGAGTCCGGCGGGAACCCGCACGCGATCAACCTGTGGGACTCCAACGCCGCGGCCGGGCACCCCTCCAAGGGGCTCATGCAGACGATCGACCCCACCTTCAACGCCCACGCCATGGACGGCCACCGGAACATCTACAACCCGGTGGACAACATCATCGCCGGCGTGCGCTACTCGATCGATCGCTACGGCAGTGTGTCCGCGGTGCCGGGGGTCGTCGGGACGAAGACCGGATCCGGCTACCGCGGATACTGAGCCCTAGCCGCAGTTGGCCCAGTCGGCGCCGCCCTTGACGGAGCCCGCGCTGCCCGAGTACCGCACGCACTTGCCCTTGGCCGGAAGCTTGACCGGGCCCGCGTAGTACTCGTAGTTGCCGCTGTCGGTGCTGCTCGGGCCGCCCTGAACCTCCAGGGTCGCGCTGACGGGGCTCGCCTTGCCGACGTCGGCGCCGGACTTGAGGGTGACCACGCAGTTCTGGCCCGTGCTGCTGTTGTAGAGCTGGTACGTCGTGCCGCCGCTGAACGTGGACGACCGCTGGACCACGAAACCGGACCCGCACACCTGCGTCGCCGTGTAGGGGTTCGGCTTGGCCGGGGGCTCGGAGGTCTTGGTGGGCTCCGGCGCCTGGGTGGGCTTCTGGGTGGTGGGCTCAGGAGCCTGGGTGGGCTTCTCGGTCGGCTTCTGCGTCTCGGTCGGCTTCTGCGTCGGCGTCGGGGTCGGAGTCGAGGTCGGCGTGGGCGTCGGGGTGGGCGTCTCCGTCGGCTTCTGCGTCGGCTTCTCCGTCGGCTTCGGGGTCGGCTCCTCGGTGGGCTTCTCCGTCGGCTTCTGGGTGGGCGTCTCGGACGGGGTCGGCGTGACCGTCCTGGTGACCGTGGCCGTCGGCTCGGGCTCCTTGTCGGTCTTCTTCGCCTGCGCGGTCGGCTGGGCCGTCGGCTGCTGGTACGTCGGGACCACCATCTGCTGGGTCACCGTCGGCGTCGGCACCGAGGTCAGCACCGGCACCTGGCGGGTGTCCGTGGAGTCGTCGTCGTCCGGCAGCACCAGCGGGCCCACGCCGTCGTCGTCCGGGGACGGCGTGGTCGCCCAGGGGGCGGTGACCTCGGGCTGGGGCTGCGTGGGCGCGGCGGTCATGGCCTGCTGGGCGGCTGCCGCGCCCGAGCTGGCCGAGGCGGAGGCCGCCGCGGCGGCGGGCTCGAAGGTGACGTTGGAGGAGTAGCGGCTCGCGCCCCACAGGCCGAGGGCCGACAGCAGCACGACCGCCATCACGCCGGCCGCCAGGCCGATCGGGAACGGCTTGCGTGCCGGGGCGGCGCCGGCCGCGCCCGCCGCGACGGGCCGGCCCGGCTCCACGGGCGGGTTCTGCGGTCCGGGCGGCGGTCCCCACGCGGCCTGCACGGGCACCGGCGGGTACTGCACCGGCACCCCCTGCACCGGCTCCTCGTGCGCGGGAAGGTGCTGCATCGGACCAGCCTGCATCGGACCGGCCTGCATCGGGTCCTGCCCCATCGGGACGGGAGGCAGTGCGCCGGGCGGGATCGGGCCCTGCTGCATCGGGTCGTGCGGGAACGCGCCCGGCGGGATCGCGCCCTCCGGCAGGAATCCCGGGGGTGCGGGCTGCGGGGGCACCGGGCCGTACGGGGCCGGCGCGCCCTCGATGGCCAGGGGCAGCACCGGAGGCCGGCCCGGCACGGGCGGCTGCCCCGGCATCGGAGGCTGACCCGGCATCGGGTACTGGCCGTCGATCAGGGTGACCAGGGCCGCCGGGTCGGACGGCAGCTGGACGGGCACGCCGTCGATCGGCGCGGCCGGCATGGGGGCCTTGTCGTCCCCCAGCAGCCGCAGCAGCGCCGTGTACGTCGTGGGCCGTCCGGACACGTCCTTGGACAGCGCCGCGAGCACGGTCTGCCGCAGCGGGTCCGGCAGCCCGTCCACCACGGGCTCGTCCGTGAGGACGGCGTGCGCGTCCTGGCCGAACGGCGCGGAGCCGGTGGCCGCGAACACCACGGTCGCCGCCCAGGCGAAGACGTCGGCGTAGGGGCCGTACTGGAGGCCGTTGAGCTGTTCGGGGGCGCGGTAGCCGATCTCGCCGGCCGGGTCGCCGATCTCGATGTCGGTGACGCGCAGACCCTCGCCGGTGAGGATCACGTTGTTCGGGGTGAGCCCGCGGTGCGCGAACCCGGCCAGGTGCACCGCGGTGAGCGCGGTGAGCATGCCGACCGCCACGCGTTCGAGCGCGTCACCGGTCAGCGGGCCGTCCTCGGCGACGGTCTCGGCCAGCGAACGTCCTTCGACGTGCTCACGTACGACGTAGAGCCGGCCGTCCTGGACGCCGGCGTCGAGCGTGCGGGCCACGTACGAGCTGGACACGCGGGCGACGTCCTTGAGCCGGGTCACGAAGTCCGGGTCGGTCGCCGGGTCGACGGTCAGCGTCTTGATCGCGACCGGATCGGCGTCCTCGGACTCCTTGCCCAGATGAACGGCGCCACGCGGGCCCTGCCCCAACTGGCTCACAATGTCGTGGTCGCCGAAGCGCTCCGGTACAGGCGCCTGGGGGGAGTCCTTCTCCACCATGACCGTCCTTTCAGGAGTCTGTCATGATCGAGAGACATTTAACCAAATAAGCCCCATAAGCATCAGCAGTTTCGGTCGCTCGTTCTTACCGTTAACCGTCAATTCGCCCAAGATCCGGCGGCGAGCCGGGCCGCCAGCGCCGCCTGCGTCCCATGGGCACGACCACCCAGGCCGCCATCACGACCCCGGCCAGCGACAATCCGCCCACCGCGACCACCGTCGCGACCTCCATCGACCGCTGGTCCGGCGGCACGGCCTTGCGCACCACGGTCGCGGGCAGCGGCGGCGGCACCGGCGGCGCCACGGCCACCTGCTCCGACGGCAGGACCGCCGTCACCGCGAGCAGCGGGTTCACCATCCCGGCGCCGGTGCCCGTCCCCGACGCGCCGTCGGCGGTCATCGTGATGCGCCTGCGCACCTGGAGCTGCGTCAGCCCGGGATGGCGGGACCGGACGAGCGCGACCACGCCCGCCACGTAGGGAGCGGCGTAGCTGGTGCCCTTCAGGGCGGACTGGTAGCCCTTGAGCGGCCAGGTCGAGCTGATCCCCTCCCCCGGGCCGAGCACGGCGACCGCGTTGGGGTTGGAGAACGTCGAACGCCCCCCGTCCGGGGTCGCCGAGCCCACCGACAGCACCCCGTCGTAGGCGGCGGGATAGGAGGGGGCCGACGTGCCGTCCTCCTTGGTCAGGTTGCCGGCGGCGGCGACGATCACCACGTCCCGCTCCAGCGCGTAGGCGACGGCCGCCCTCAGGTCGGCCGTGTCGGGGGCGTCGATCGAGAGGTTGATGACGGTGGCGCGCTCGTCCACGGCCGTCTTGATGGCCTTGGCCAGCAGGCCCACGTCGCCTCTGTCGCCGTTGACCTGCTTGATCGACAGCAGCCTGACCCCGGGGGCGACGCCGTGGAAGGGCACGTCCTTGCGCGGCTGGCCGGCGATGATCCCGGCGACCGCCGTGCCGTGGCCGACGCAGTCGCGAAAGCCCGTGTTGGTGAGGTCGGCCTTGCCGCTCAGGCGGATCTGCGGGTGCGTCTCGTCCACGCCGCTGTCGATGACGGCGACCGTGACGCCCCGGCCCGTGGTCAGCGGCCACACCCGCTGCACGTTGAGCCGCCGCTGCGCCCAGCTCTCGGCGATCGCCATGGTGGCCTTCTTGGGCGTGCACCGCTCGGGCGCGGCCTGCGCCGGCGCCGCCGCGAACTGCAGGGCGAGCACGCTCGCCGCCAAGGCGCGACCAATCATGAAGAAAGAGCGTAGCCTGCCCGATCCGGGAGGAACGCTCCCCTCAGGACGGAAGAAGCCCCGGCGCCCGGCCAGGGCCCCCGTCCGTGCTCATTGCGTGGCGGACTCGATGTTCTGCCGGTACGTGTTGATCACCCGCGAAGCCTCCCGCAGCTCCTCGGTCATGCGCGTGAAGGCCGTGCGGTACTGCTGCCAGGCCTCGCCGAACCGCTTGGCCCCGTCGCCCGTCCACGCGGTGCCCACCTTGGCCGCCTCGCGGTCGAGCGCCGCCGACACGTTCTGGAGCGCCTCGGCCTGCTGGGTGAACTGGCTCGCCATCTGCTGCATTTCAATGGGGTTGCCGCCGAGCATACTCTGGCTCATGCATACCTCCTGGGACTGGTGAAAGCGCCCTCACCTTAAAGCGGGCCACCGCCCATCGCCCCCGTTATGCCGAGCGGCTATGGTCGTCCAGAGGATTATTCGGATCAAAGGGGTGATCCATTCATGCGCGAGGTCGTGGTGACGGGTGGCGGCACCGGGATCGGCTATGCCGTCGCCGAGGCGTTCGTCTCCCTCGGCGACCATGTCACGATCACCGGCCGGCGCGAGCAGGTGCTGAAGGCGGCGGCCGGGCGGCTGGGGGCGGCGTACGTGCCGTTCGACGCCGCGAGCCCCGCCGCCGTGCAGGGCGCGCTCGACAGCCTGCCCGCGCACGTCGACGTCCTGGTCAACAACGCCGGGGGCAACACCGATCTGGACCGCGGGCAGTCCGGCGACCTGGCGGACGTCGCCGAGGCGTGGTGGGCCAACCTCAACGCCAACCTGCTGTCCGCCGTCCTGGTCACGACCGCGCTCGCGCCGCGCATGGGCGAGGGCGGCCGGATCATCTCCATCGGCTCGATCGCCGCGCGCGGCACCGGGTCCGGCTCGTACGGGGCCGCGAAGGCCGCCGTCGAGTCCTGGACCGCCGACCTGGCCGCCGAGCTGGGCCCCCGGGGCGTCACCGCCAACGTGGTGGCTCCCGGGCTGGTGATGGAGACCGAGTTCTTCCGCGGCAGGCTCACGGAGGAGGGCGTCAAGGCCCGCGTGCAGAAAACGCGCAACGGGCGCCCTGGCACCCCCTCTGACGTGGCCGATACCGTTCTCTTTCTGGCATCCGCGGGAGCCGGGCACATGACGGGGCAGGTGCTGCATCTCAACGGCGGCGCGTACCTCGGCCGCTGAGCACTCACGAGGAAGGGACGAAGGTCGGTGCGGAAGGTTCTGATCGCCAATCGCGGCGAGATCGCCGTACGGGTGGCCCGCGCGTGCACGGACGCGGGGATCGGCAGCGTGGCCGTCTACGCCGACCAAGACATCGACGCCCTGCACGTCAGGGCGGCTGACGAGGCGTACGCGCTGGGCGGGCAGTCCCCCGCCGAGACCTACCTCGACATCGCCAAGCTGCTCGACGTCGCCGCGCGCTCCGGCGCCGACGCCGTGCATCCCGGCTACGGCTTCCTGGCCGAGAACGCCGCCTTCGCCCAGGCCGTCATCGACGCCGGCCTGATCTGGATCGGCCCGCCCCCGGCCGCCATCGCCGCGCTGGGCGACAAGGTGCAGGCCAGACACATCGCGCAGAAGGTCGGCGCGCCGCTGGGGGCCGGCACCAAGGACCCGGTCTCCGGCGCGGAGGAGGTCGTGGCGTTCGCCGAGCAGCACGGCCTGCCGATCGCGATCAAGGCCGCGTACGGCGGCGGCGGGCGCGGCATCAAGGTCGCGCGCAGGCTGGAGGAGGTCGCCGAGCTGTACGAGTCCGCCGTCCGCGAGGCGGTGGCCGCCTTCGGCCGGGGCGAGTGCTTCGTCGAGCGCTACCTCGACCGCCCCCGGCACGTCGAGACCCAGTGCCTGGCCGACCGCGAGGGCAACGTGGTCGTGGTCAGCACCCGCGACTGCTCGCTCCAGCGCCGCCACCAGAAGCTGGTCGAGGAGGCCCCCGCGCCGTTCCTGTCGCCGGAGCAGATCGACCTCCTCTACACCAGCTCCAAGGCCATCCTGAAGGAGGCCGGCTACGTCGGCGCCGGCACCTGCGAGTTCCTCGTCGGCCAGGACGGCACGATCTCCTTCCTGGAGGTCAACACCCGCCTCCAGGTCGAGCACCCGGTGAGCGAGGAGGTCGCGGGCGTCGACCTGGTGCGCGAGATGTTCAGGATCGCCGACGGCGAGCTCCTGGGCTACGACGACCCGGCCCTGCGCGGCCACTCGATCGAGTTCCGCATCAACGCCGAGGACGCCGGGCGCAACTTCCTGCCCGCCCCCGGCACGCTGACCGCCATGCGCACCCCGTCCGGGCCCGGCGTGCGCCTCGACTCGGGCTACGAGGCCGGGATGACGGTGCCGCAGACGTTCGACTCGCTGGTGGCCAAGCTGATCGTGACCGGCCGCACCCGCCGCGAGGCCCTCGACCGGGCCCGGCGGGCGCTGGCCGAGTTCGAGATCGACGGCATGCCGACCGTGCTGCCCTTCCACCGGGCGGTCGTGACCGATCCGGCGTTCACGTCCGAGCCGTTCGCCGTGCACACGCGGTGGATCGAGACCGAGTGGGACAACCCGGTCGAGCCGTACGCGGGCGAGGTCGCCACGGCTCCGTCCGCCCCGGCGGTGCGCGAGACGGTGACGGTCGAGGTCGGCGGCAAGCGCCTTGAGGTGGTGCTCCCGGCCGGGCTCGGCATGGCGGGCCCCGCGCCCGCCGCGGGCAAGGCGCCGCGTCGCGCCGGCGGCGCGCGGAAGCACGCCTCCGCGGGCGGCGACGCGCTGGTCAGCCCGATGCAGGGCACGATCGTCAAGGTCGTGGCGAACGACGGCGACGTGGTCGGCGAGGGCGACACGGTCGTGGTGCTGGAGGCCATGAAGATGGAGCAGCCGCTGACCGCCCACAAGTCGGGCACGGTCACGGGCCTGTCGGCCGCCGTCGGCCAGACCGTCACCTCGGGCGCCACGATCTGCGAGATCAAGGACGCCTGAGCCCGCTCCCCCCGTGCTTCCGCGCCGTCGCGGGCAGGTAACGTGCCCAGTGAGGAACTTTGCCGACCGCCCGTTCGTCCTCATGGGCGAAGGAGGCTTGCTGCCAATGACCCATTCGCTGCGCCGAGCAGGGGCCGCGATCGCGGCTCTGATCGCCGGGCTGTTCGTCGTTCTTGCGCTGTCCCCTGCCGCCAACGCGGCGGCGCCACCTGACGCACAGACTGTGGTGCAAAACTGGAAGAAGGCCCCGCTCTACGTGGTGTCGGGCTCCCCCTTGAGCTCCAGCCAGCAGAGTGACATCAACGACGCGCTGAAGGACGCCGACAGCAAGATCTACGCTGTCGCGCTGCCCGACGGCACCTTTGACAACTCCACCGTCGGGCCGTACCTGTCATCGCTGGGCAAGGCGCTGGTGGAAGCCGGTCGTCCCAAGGTGACGGTGGTGGTGTTCGACGGCGAGACGATGTTCGCCGGGTCCAACGCCCTGCGCAACAACCTCGCCGGCCAGCTGGTCAAGCTCTCGGTGAACGCCAACTCGGGCGACATCGTCGCGGGCGTGAAGGACTTCACGAACCGGGTCGACGCGGCGGGCAAGAACGACCGCAGCGGCGCCCTGAGCACCAGCAGCCAGGCCAACCCCGGCGCCGGGGGCCAGTTCGCGCTGGTGGCCCTGCTCGGCCTGCTGGTGGTCGGCGGTGGCGGCTACTTCCTGTACTCCAAGAACAAGAAGAAGAAGCGCGCCATCCAGGAGGCCAAGGACCTCGCCGCGGTCAAGCAGACCGTGGAGGAGGACGTCACCAAGCTGGGCGAGGAGATCACCGAGCTCGACACCGACGTCACCCTCGCCGGCCAGGGCGGCGGCCACATCACCGAGTGGCAGCAGGCGCTCGACTCCTACGAGAAGGCCAAGGTCCAGCTCAACGCGGTCCAGCGGGCCGACCAGGTCCGCGAGGTCACCCAGACCCTGGAGGACGGCCGTTACGCGCTGGCCGTGGTGAAGGCCAAGGTCAACAACCGGCCGATCCCCGAGCGGCGTGCCCCCTGCTTCTTCAACCCGCAGCACGGCCCGTCGGCCCGTGACGTGCGCTGGGCCCCGCCCGGCGGCGCGGTGCGCGACGTGCCGGCCTGCGCGATGGACGCCGAGGCCGTCGAGCGCGGCTTCGACCCGCAGATGCGCGAGGTCATGGTCGACGGTCACCGTCGCCCCTACTACGACGCGGGCCCGGCCTACCAGCCGTACGCCTACGGCTACTACGGCGGCTTCGGCGACATCATGACCGGCATGTTCATCGGCACGATGATGGGCAGCATGTTCCACGGCGGCTGGGGCGGCGGCGGCTACGGCGCCGGTTACGCCGAGGGCTACCAGGACGGCGGCGGCGGGGGCGACCTCAGCGGCGGCGACTTCGGCGGCGGAGGGGACTTCGGCGGCGGTGGCGGCGGCTGGGGCGACTTCGGCGGCGGCGGCGGAGACTTCGGCGGCGGAGACTTCGGCGGCGGAGACTGGTAACCCTGCGCCGACCCTGACGGGCGCGCCCTCCCATTCCGGGGGGCGCGCCCTTTTCGTGTTCCGGGGTAAACCTTCCCGGCCCACTTCCGCGTTGAGGCCGTGTGAGTGAATCCGACGACGCCTCCTACGCCGCCTTCGTGGCGGCGGCCTGGGACAGGCACATGGCCGTCGCCATCCTGCTCGCCGGCGACCGGCACCGGGGCGAGGAACTGCTGCAGGACTGCCTGGTGCGGCTGTACGTCCATTGGCGGCGCGTGCGGTCCGCCGACCCGCACGCCTACCTGCGGCGCATGCTGGCCAACGGCAACGTCAGCCGGTGGCGGCGGCGACGGCGGGAGGTGCCCACCGCCAGTCCGCCCGAGCACACCGATCCCCGTCAGCAGCTTCACGAGCCGCACGAGGACCTGCGTCGCGCCCTGCTCGCCCTGTCACCCAGGCAACGGGCGGTGGTCGTGCTGCGGCACTACGAGGACCTGACGGAGAAGGCGGTCGCGGCCGTACTCGGTTGCTCGGTCGGCGCCGTCAAGAGCCAGCACTCCAGAGCGATGGCGCGCCTGCGTACGGCTCTGCGCGAAGATCAGGAGGCAGCACGATGAAGGACGACCAGGAACTCCTGGCGCGGGCACTGCGTGTTCTCGCCCGGCGCGAGGGGCCCGCGCTCGCGCCCCCGCCGGTGCCTGCGCTGCTGCGACGAGGGCGCCGGGCCAGGCGGATCCGCACCGCGACGCGGGCCGCCGCGGGCGCGCTGCTCGCCTCGGCGGCCGCCTTCGTGATCCTCGGCGGCACCGGGCTCGGCGCTGGGATCGGCCCCGGGATCGGCCCCGGGATCGGCCCCGGGATCGGCACTGCGGGCGCGCCGCCGAGCGCCGTGCCGGCCGGTACGCCGACGTCCTCGGAAGGAGCGCGCCAGGCTCTGGACGCGCGGTCCGTGCTGCTGGCCGCGGCCGAGTCCGCCGCCGGGCACGGGCCCGCCGCCGCCGGCCGGTACTGGCACGTCCGCGCGCGCACCACCCAGCCGGTGAGCCACCCGCAGGCGAAGAACCCGCCGTTCTCGGCCAGGGTGACGAACACCCAGGACACCTGGTACGCGGCCCGCCGGGGCGCGCCCAGCCGGACCATGACCCGCCAGGACCCGAAGGTCACCTTCGCCTCCCCCGAGGACGAGGCTCGATGGAGGCGGCTCGGCTCCCCCGACCTGAGCGGGGGAAAGCCGTCGAGCAATGACTACGCCATGCAACTCCGCTTCCTGATCGGCAGCCACCGCTACACGCTCCGCCAGCTGCTGGCCCTCCCGGCCGACAAGGAGAAGCTGGCGAGCCTGCTGCGGCGGCTGTTCGACGAGGAGGAGCCCGGCGACTGGTGGCCCGGCAAGCCGACGTTCACCTCCTATGTGTGGGCGACGGCGCAGGACCTGCTCGCCGGTCCCATCAGCCCGGGAACCCGTTCCTCCCTGTATCGGCTGCTCGCGGAGCAGCCCGCGATCAGGTCGCTGGGCGAGGTCACCGACCCGCTGGGCCGCACCGGCGTCGCCCTGACGCTGACCACGCCGGGCACTGGTGAGGGTGCGGGCGAGTCGCGCCTGGTCGTGGACGTTGCGACGGCGCGGTTGCTCGCCTACGAGCTCCGCCCGCCCGGGCGGTCCGAGCCGCTGATCCAGACCACGTACGAGGAGACGGGCTGGGTCGACCGCCTGGGCGAGCGTCCGTAGCGTGGCCTGCGGCTCGAACGGTCTTCCGGTCGCGCGGCCTGCGAGCGGCCCGCCCGCTCGCGGGCCGCTCCGGGGTCGGTCAGGGGATCTGGCCTGGTTCGTCCACTACGCCCGTCGCCAGGTCGGCGCTCGCGTAGAACGTGCCCCTGCGGGCCGTCACCTCACCGCCGATGACCTCGTCCTGGAGGGTGTCCACGCGCCTGCCGAGGAAGCGGTAGGTCGCGGCGTCCAGCACCAGGTACGACCGCGAGACGATCCGGCCCTGCGCGTCCCGCACCGGCCCCCCGGGGACGGAACCGGCGGGCTCGTAGGCGATGCCGATCCCCGCCCGGCCCGCCGCGTCCCGTACGCCGAGGTCCACCCGCACCCCGGGGAGCTCCGCGAGCGCGCGGAAGATGGCGGCCTCGACCTGCGGCGGCATGGGGACACCCGCGTCGAGGTAGACCGACAACACGCGGAACGCCCGCGCGTCCGGCTGCTCGGCCTCCGCCCCCTTCGGCAGGGTCGACCAGTGCCGGTCGCCCCTGACGTGGTCCAGCAGCGCGGCGGGATCGGTGGGCAGGTCGGCGAACTTGGCCGCGTACTGCCGGGGTGTCAGGTCGTCGTCGTCCGGGTCGGGGGTGATGTCCAGGGATTCCATGGAGCCGCCGTTCTGGCGGTACGCGTACCGGGTGCCGTCGTACCGGGTCCAGGATTCCCCGACCGTGCCTCGCTCCTCGGAGGGCTGCTTGACCAGATCCTTCCGGTACAACCACTGGTCGGGGCGCGGCTCGTGGTGCTTGCGGCGTCCCTCGGCCACCAGGGCGGCTTGGCGCAGCACCGTCTCGGCCCGTACCGGCATGGTGGTCACGGCGCCCGGCGGAGCGGGGGCCGGGGTGTGGGAACCGTTCACCGCCACGACGACGACGGCGGCGGCTGTCGCGGCGGCCAGCAGCGACGGCACCGCCCAGAACCGGCGCCGCTTCCGGGCCGGGGCCGGGGCGAGGACCGGCGGCGACGCCGGGGCCAGGGCTCGGGCGCGCACGGCGCGCAGGCGGGCGGCGTCGGGCTCGGGGGCGTCCGCGCGCAGCTCGCGCAGGAGCGTGAGGTCATCGTCCACGGCCGGGCTCCTCCTCGTCGGTGTCGTGGATGGCTGACGGCGCGGCGTCGTGGGTGGTTGAGGGGGCGGTGTCGTGGATGGCTGACGGGTCGATGCCGCCCAGGGCCGCCCGGGTCTTTCTCCTGGCGCGGTGCAGGCGCGAACGCACGGTCCCGATCGGGACGCCGAGCGCGCGGGCGACCTCCTCGTAACTGAGGTCGGCCCAGGCAATCATCAGCAGCACCTCGCGGTCCTGCGGCGACAGCGTCGCGAGCGCCCCCGCCAGCTCGCGGTGCGCCGCCCCGGCCGACACGCGGGCCTCCACCCGGTCGGCGTAGCTCTCGGCCACCGCGTCGAGGCCCGTCCTGGCCAGGGCGCGGTAGGCCCTGATCTCGGTACGGCGGTGCTTGCCGATCAGGTTGGCGGCGATGCCGTACAACCAGGGGCGGGCGTCGCGGTGGGTGGTGTCGTAGCGGGCCAGGCGGCGGAAGGCGTCCAGGAACGTCTCGGCCACGATGTCGTCGGCCAGCGAATCGCCCAGGCGGCGGGTGACGTATCTGTGGAGCGCGGGGGCGTGCCGGTCGTACAACGCCGAGAAGGCGGCGGGGTCGCTGCGGGCACGTCTGATCACCTCCGCGTCGTCCACCTCGGTGTCCTGCGTCAAACTCTCGGCTCCGTTCTTCGGGCTGAACACCCCCTTTCACCCGATAGGACGGATCCGGTTCTCGCGTGGGCCATGAAGGGCTTCGCCGATGGGCGCGGTGAGCTCAGGCTGTGTCGGGGAAAGCCCCCACACCCCCGGCGGGGACCTGCCGGTCCCCGCACCCCTCGGACGAACCCGACTCCGAAGCGACAGACGTCTGCCTCAGATGGCGAACTCGCCCCGATTGGCGCCATGCAGGAACGCCTTCCACTCCTCAGGAGTGAAGATCAGCGCTGGGCCCTGCGGGTTTTTGCTGTCACGGACGGCGATGATCCCCGGGAGGTTGGTCGCGACCTCGACACACTGCCCTGTGTCGGCGCTGGCGCTGGACTTGCGCCATTGCGCATCATCAAGGTTCAGCTGGTCCATTTGGCTATCGCACCCTCTATCGCCTGTCGAGTGACATTCTTCGGCTGTGCGTGCGCTCTGATGCTGTCATACCTCTGCTTCAAACGCGCGACTGCGTCGTGGTCGCCTGACACCTGTCCGGACAGAAGCGAGTCCGCCGAAACCACCTCGGATCCGTCGCGCAGCCGCGCCAGCGCGAACGCGCTCACCATGCCGGCTATGCAACCAGCCGTGTGCGGAAGCATCTGAACAGTGATCTGGGGATGCTCGGTGAGCTCCAGCAGAAAACGCAGTTGCCCGACCAGGACACCGGCCCCGCCGAAGGGCCGATGAAGGACTCCCTCCTCAATGACTGCGAGAAGGGATGGCGGGTTGGATGCCTCGAAGACGCCGATGCGCCGGATCCGCGCCTGGACCTGCTCTTCCACCTGATCGGATGAGCCTGTACCCGCGAAGACGGCACGGGCGTAGTCCACGGTCTGGAGCATGCCGGGGATCACGAGCGGATCCCACGAGTACATGATGACGGCTTGCGGTTCGATCTCCTCGACCCACCGTGCGAACCAGCCCAGAGCGGGTGACTGAGAGATGCGCTCGTGGAGGCCGGTGAAATGGCCGTCGGTGCCGAACGCCCTGTCCACTTCGCGAGCGAATACCAGCGTGGGGACCCGTCGGCCTTTTTCGACATGACTGACGAGTGATTCGCGACAGAGAATGCGTAGAGCAAGTGCGGATTGTGTCATTCGAGCCGCTTTACGTCGTTCTGCGAGGTCACGAGCGAAACGCGCCCTGGGTGACAAATGATCGCTGACATCGGGAGTCATGGCGTCTCCGCAGGTCAAGAGCAGGGGGATTGCCTTCCGGAAGGCTACTGCGACGTCCTTCCGACAATCAATACATGCCAGGCGTCATTCCTTGTCGGCCAGGTTTCGCGAGGTGTGAGTGCTATGCCATCGCGCACCCCTTCATGCTGGATCCCGGGCGACAGCGCTTTTGTCGCAAGAAACGTCAGGATTCGCTTTGGAGGGAATTCATGTCACTTCTCCAGACCGTCTCCAGCTGGAAAGGCATGACGCTGAGGCGCGGGGACCGAGCCCCCGGAGAAAGCCGGCAGACGATTCGGCGCCGGCTGGACGAGGTCGATCCACTGCTTAGGGACGATGCGCTGACGGTCGTCTCAGAGCTGGTCACCAACGCGGTCAGGCATGTGCCGCCGGGGCCCGAGCGTGACTGGGTCACGGTGCTGCTCGGGGTCGGGGACGGGTTCGTACGCCTCGAAGTGGTCGACCCCGGGACGGCGGAGCGAGAGCCGCGCTTCGCCCCCCTGGACGCCGGGTCCCTGCGGGAGTCAGGTCGCGGCCTCGGTCTGGTGGCCGCACTGTCCGTCAGGAGCGGCACGCACGTCGCCGAACCGTACGGCCACCGTGTCGTATGGGCCGACCTGGAAAGGAACGTCCCTAGCGGACCACCCGGTACGTGAGATGTGTGACCAGGTCGGTGCCCGTGGGCGGGGCCGCCGGGGTGAGGGTGATGTCGCCCGCGTCGGCGAGGAGGCGTTCGCCGCGACCGAGGATCACGGGCGCGACGTGCAGGCGCAGTTCGTCGATGTGACCGGCGGCCAGGTACTGGTTGACGGTGGCGGCGCCGCCGGCGATGGAGATGTCGCGGTCCCCCGCGGCCTCGCGGGCCCGGGTCATGGCGGCTTCGATCCCGTCCGTGACGAAGAAGAACGTCGTGCCGCCCTTCATGGGCAGGGGCTCGCGCGGGTGGTGGGTGAGGACGAACACCGGCGCGTGGTACGGCGGCTCCTCGCCCCACCAGCCGGTCCAGTCCGGGTCCCAGTCGCCGCGGCCGGGGTCGAACATGTTGCGGCCCATGATGAACGCCCCGGCCGCCGTGATGGCCTCGATCACCTCGGCGTGCCGCTCCGGCTCCTCGAACATCCACTGGTGCAGCCGGTCGCCCACACCGTCGCCGAACGGGTTCTCCAGGCTCTGGTTGAGCCCCGCCACGTAGCCGTCGAGGGACGTTCCCATGTCGCAGGTGACCTTGCCCATCTCGGTTCGCCTCCTGTCTCGTGGCGCCCTGGCGGCGCCATCACCAGGGAGTCGGAGCCGGGGACGGGTTCTCTACACGGCGCGGGGAAACTTTTCGCGAACGGGGGCGGGAGGAGTCGGGCGGGCGGCGGTCGGGTAGGTTCGCCGGTTAGGAAAGTTTCCTAATTCAAGGAGTGCACATGAAACTCGCCGTGATCGGGGGCGGTTCGACCTACACCCCCGAGCTCATCGACGGCTTCGCCCGGCTGCGCGACGAGCTGCCGCTCACCGAGATCGCCCTGGTCGATCCGGACGCCACCCGGCTCGACCTGGTGGCGGGCGTGTCCCGCAGGATGTTGCGCAGGGCCGGGCACCTGGCCGAGGTGGTCGCCACCGCCGACGTGGCCAAGGGGGTGGCGGGCGCGGACGCCGTGCTCTTCCAGCTCAGGGTGGGCGGCCAGGCCGCGCGGAACGTCGACGAGACGCTGCCGCTGCAATGTGGCTGCGTCGGGCAGGAGACGACCGGCGCGGGCGGGCTGGCCAAGGCCCTGCGCACGGTCCCGGTCGTGCTCGAACTGGCCGAGCAGGTACGCGCCCACGCGCCCGACGCCTGGATCGTCGACTTCACCAACCCCGTCGGCATCGTGACCAGGGCGCTGCTGGACGCCGGGCACCGCGCGATCGGCCTGTGCAACGTGGCCATCGGGTTCCAGCGCCGCTTCGCCCGGCACCTGGGCGTGGCGCCGGAGAGCGTCACGCTCGGTCATGTCGGGCTCAACCACCTGACGTGGGAGCGGTCGGTCCTGGTCGACGGCGTGGACGTGCTGCCGCGACTGCTCGCCGAGCACGGGCAGGAGCTGGCCGACGACCTGGGCCTGCCACTCGGGCTGCTGCGCAGGCTCCAGGTGGTGCCGTCCTACTACCTGCGCTACTTCTACGCCCACGACCTGGTGGTGTCCGAGCAGCGGGCCAAGCCGTCGCGGGCGGCGGAGGTCGCGGCGATGGAGGAACAGCTCCTGAAGCTGTACGCCGACCCGGCCGTGGACACCAAGCCGGACCTGCTGGACAAGCGCGGCGGCGCCTACTACTCGGAGGCGGCGGTCGCGCTGATCGCCTCGCTGCTCGGCGACCGGGGCGACGTGCAGGTGGTCAACACCCGCAACGACGGGACGCTGCCGTTCCTGCGCGACGAGGCGGTCATCGAGGTCCCGGCCAGGATCTCGGCGTCGGGGGCGGCGCCGCTGCCGGTCGATCCGGTGGAGCCGCTGTACGCGGGCCTGATCGCGAACGTCTCCGCGTACGAGGAGCTGGCGCTCGACGCGGCGCTGCGCGGCGGCGCGGACCGGGTGCGGAACGCCCTGCTCGCCCACCCGCTGATCGGCCAGGAGGCCGTCGCGGACGAGCTGACCGGCCTGCTGCTGGCGGCGAACGAGCGGTACCTGTCATGGTGATCATCGCCGTGGACGCGGGCAACAGCAAGACCCACGTCGTCGTGCTCTCGGACGACGGCACGGTCCTGGCCCAGGGCGACGGCGGGCCGTTCGAGCCGCAGACCGTCGGTGTGCCGGCGGCGGTGGACGTCGTGGAGGAGGCGGTCAGGCGGGCGCTCGGCCCGGCGGCCGCTCCCCCGTACGCCGACCAGCTCTACGCCTATCTGGCCGGGGCCGACCTGCCGGTGGAGGAGGAGGCCCTCGCGGCCGAGTTCCGCGCGCGCGGGATGGCGGCCGACGTCGTCGTGGGCAACGACAGCTTCGCGCTGCTGCGTTCGGGGGCGTCCGGGCCGAGCGGCGTCGCCGTGGTGTGCGGCGCGGGCATCAACGCGGTCGGCGTCTCGCCCACCGGTCAGGTGGCCCGCTTCCCCGCGCTCGGGAAGATCAGCGGCGACTGGGGCGGGGGCGGCGGCCTGTCCGAGGAGGCGTTGTGGCACGCCGTCCGCGCCGAGGACGGCCGGGGCGTGCCGACCGCGCTCGCCGACCTGGTCAAGGCGCACTTCGGCACGCGGACGGTCGAGGAGGTGGTGCTCGGCGTGCATTTCGGGCAGATCGAGCGGCATCACCTGACCGCGCTGGCCCCCGGGGTGTTCGAGGCCGCCGCGTCGGCTGACGCGGTCGCGTTGGCGCTGGTCAGCCGGCTGGCCGACGAGATCGTCGTGATGGCCGAGGTGTGCCTGCGCCGGCTGGACCTGCTGGAGACGCCGACGGAGGTCGTGCTCGGCGGGGGCGTGCTGCACGCGCGCATCCCGCTGCTGGTCGCGATGCTGGAGGAGCGGTTCGCCGCGCGGGCCCCGCTGGCCAAGCAGGTCATCCCCGACCAGCCGCCGATCGTGGGCGCCGCGCTGAACGGTCTGGACCGCGTCGGGGCCTCCGAGGAGGCCAAGGCTCGACTCCGAGCGCAGTTCTAACGGTTCCGAGCGCAGTTCTAGAAGGTATTGACGCACGTGGGGCGGTAAGTCTAGAGTCAGCCGCCAACCGTCTGGAAGGTATCCGGACGGTTGGCGGTTCAAGGAGGCCACCCATGTCCACCAACCCCAGCCGACGTGAGGTTCTTCGACGTATCGGGCTCACCGCCCTCGCGACAGGCCCGGGCGCCGGGCTGCTCGCCGCGTGCGCCACCGGCCGATCCGCCGCCCCCGTCGCCTCCACTTCGGCCGCCCCCACCTCGGCCGCCAACCCCCTCGGCGTGGACGCCGCCCGGCAACTGGAAGTCGTGATCTTCAGCGGCGGCAACGGCGACGGCTACGCGACCGACCTGCACGAGGCCCTGTACAGCAAGGCGTACAAGACCGCCAAGATCAAGCACGTGCCGACGCAGAAGGTGGGCACGCAGCTCCGCCCCCGCTTCATCAGCGGCGACGCGCCCGACGTGGTCAACAACTCCGGCCCCGACGCCCTCGACCTGCAGTCGCTCGTCGCCGAGGGGCACCTCGCCGACCTGACGCCGCTGTTCGACGCACCCTCCCTGGTGGACCCGGCCAAGAAGGTGCGCGACACGCTGGTCGGTGGCGTCTACGACAACTCCCTGATCGACGGCGTGCCGCGGGTGCTGCAGTACACGGTCGCCCACCGCGCCCTGTGGTACAACGCCAAGCTGTTCGAGAAGCGCGGCTGGCAGGTGCCGAAGACGTGGGCGGAGTTCAACGCCCTCGGCGAGGAGGCCAAGAAGGCGGGCATCGCGCTGTTCGCCTACCCCGGCCAGGTCGGGCCCTTCTACCAGCTCTGGAACCTCGTCTACAGCGCCGCCAAGGTCGGCGGCAACAAGGTGATCGTCGACATCGACAACCTCGCCGACGGCGCCTGGCAGGCCGAGCCCGTACGGCAGGCCGTCGCGGCGTGGGCGCAGGTGCAGCGCGACTTCGGCGACAAGGCGTACTTCGGGCTCGACCACACCCAGACGCAGGTCAAGCACCTGCAGGACAAGGTGCTGTTCTACCCCTGCGGCTCCTGGCTGGAGAACGAGATGGCCAAGGACCGGCCGGCCTCCTTCGAGTACGCGATCGCCCCGGTGCCCAGCATCACCGCCGCCGACGCGATGCCGTACGAGGCGATCATGATCGGGGTGAGTGAGGCGTTCTTCGTGGCGGCCAAGGGCAAGAACCCGCAGGGCGGCCTGGAGTACCTGCGCCTGATGTTGTCGCGGGAGGGCGCGCGCGGCTACACCGAGATGACCAAGAACCTCACCGTCGTCAACGGCGTGGTCGACGGCCTGGACCTGACCTCGGCCGTGCGCAGCGCGGCCAAGGCCCAGGAGGCCGCCGGGACGAACATCATCACCGACGCCCGCTTCGAGGGCTGGTACAAGGAGCTGTTCGACCACGGTCAGGTCCAGACGAACTCGGTGATGTCCGGACGGATCACTCCGGAGCAGTTCTGCGCGAACATGCAGAAGAAGGCGGACGAGCTCAAGGCCGATTCGTCGATCGCCAAGCAGACCCGGAGCGTCTGACCGATGAGGCGGCACGGCTTCGTCGCGGGCTTCCTCGCCCTGCCCGTGATCCTCTACGCGGTCTTCGTGATCAGCCCGTATGTCCAGGCGTTCCAGATCGCGCTGACCGACTGGCGCGGGGTCTCGGCGAACCTGAACTTCGTCGGCCTAGACAACTTCCGGCGGATGCTCGGCAACGACACGTTCTGGCAGGCGGTCCGCAACCACGCGGTCCTGCTGGTCACGGTGCCGTTGGTGACCATCGCCCTCGCGCTGGTCTTCGCGTACCTGCTGGGGGACTCGGCGGGCACGCCGGGCGCCAAGGTCTACCGGGTGATCTTCTTCCTGCCGCAGGTGCTGGCGGTCGCGGTGGTCGGGGTGCTGTTCAAGGCCGTCTACCGGCCGGACGCGAGCGGCGTGCTGAACGGCGCGCTGACGAAGCTGGGCGTCGAGCCGGTCGGCTGGCTGACGGACCAGAACCTGGCGCTGTGGTCGATCATCGCGGTGATGGTGTGGCAGGCGGTCGGCTTCTACGTCGTGCTGTTCTCGGCCGGTATGGCGGCCATCCCGAAGGACGTCTTCGAGGCGGCCGCCCTCGACGGCGCCGGACGGCTGCGCATGTTCTTCTCCATCACGCTGCCCCTGGTCTGGGACACCGTCCAGGTGGCCTGGGTCTATCTGGGGATCGCCGCGTTCGACGGGTTCGCGCTGGTCAACGTGCTGTCGGTGGAGCAGGGCGGGCCGGACGGCGCGACCACCGTGCTGGCCACGGAGATCTACAAGAACGCCTTCTCCTACTCCCGTTTCGGCTACGCCTCGGCCATGGGCGTGGCGCTGTTCTTCCTGACCCTCACCTTCGCCGCGCTGACGTTGCGCGTGACCCGTCGCCAGAAGGTCGTCTACTGAAATGTTCCGAAAAATCAGCATCCAGGCCGTTCTTGGCCTCTGGGCGCTGCTCATCATCGCCCCGCTGCTGTGGACCCTGCTGGCCTCGTTCAAGAGCAACGCCGAGATCTTCGGCGACGCCCTGCAACTGCCCGGCGAGCTGCGCTGGGACAACTGGGCGCGGGCCTGGGAGCGGGCCAACATCGGCCGCTACATGCTCAACACGGTCATCGTGGTCTTCTTCGGCGTCGCCGGGACGATGCTGCTCAGCTCGATGGCCGCGTACGTGCTGGCCCGCTACCGCTTCCGGGGCAACCGGCTGGTCTACTTCCTGTTCGTCTCCGGCATGGCCTTCCCCGTCTTCCTGGCGCTCGTGCCGCTGTTCTTCGTGGTGGACGGGCTCGGGCTGCTCAACAGCCACGTCGGCCTGGTGCTGGTGTACATCGCCTACTCGCTACCGTTCACGGTGTTCTTCCTGACGTCCTTCTTCAGGGCCCTGCCGGACGCGGTCGCCGAGGCGGCGATGATCGACGGCGCCTCGCACACCCGCACGTTCTTCCAGGTCATGCTGCCCATGGCCCGGCCCGCGCTGGTCAGCCTGACCATCTTCAACGTGCTGGGCCAGTGGAACCAGTACCTGATCCCGCTGGTCCTGCTGCCCGGCGACAAGAGCCTGTGGGTGATCACCCAGGGCGTGGCCGACATCTCCACCATCGCCGGGTACGAGGCCGACTGGCCCGGACTGTTCGCCGCTCTCAGCATGACAGTGCTTCCCGTCGTGCTGATCTATATCGTCTTCCAGCGACATATCCAGTCCGGGCTGACATCAGGAGCGCTGAAGTAGGCATGTCTTCGGGAAACCCCACCGTCTTCCGCACGCTCAACGAGCGCGCCGCGCTGACCCTGCTCCTGGAGCACGGCGGCCTCACCCGTGCCGAGCTGGAACTGCACACGGGCCTGTCCAAGGCGTCGGCGGCCGAGGTGCTGCGCAGGCTGGAGGGCAGCGGGCTCGCCAGGAAGGCCGGCCTCAAGCCCGGCAACGCCGGGCCGGCCGCGCAGATGTGGCAGCTCGACGGCGCGGCGGCGCGCGTCGCGGGGGTCGATCTCACCACCAGCTCGATCGAGGTGTCGGTCGCCGACCTGACCGGCCGGGTGCTCGGCAGCCACCGGACCGAGGCCACCGGCGACGCCCGGCGGCTGCTGGCCGAGACGCTCGGCGCGGCCGGCTTCGACCTGGACGAGCTCGACCAGGTCGTGGTGGGCGTGCCCGGCGTGGTGGAGGCCGACGGGCGGCGGCTGCGGCAGGCCGTGCAGCTTTCCGGCTGGTCCGGCCTGGACGAGCTGCCGGGCAACGTCCGCCTGGAGAACGACGTCAACCTGGTCGCCATCCGGGAGCTCCAGGAGCACGAGGACAGTAGTTTCGTCCTGCTCTGGGTGGGCGGCGGGGTCGGCGCGGGAGTCGTGCTGAACGGCGGGCTCTGGCGTGGCGTCACCGGGCGCGGCGGCGAGGTCGGCTCGGTCATCGTGCCCGACCCGGTCACCACCGGCCGCCGCTACGGACAGGACGGCGGGCCGCTCGGCGCGCTGCTCGGCGCCGAGCCGCTGGCCGCGCTGGCCGAGGCGCACGGCCTGGCCGGCGAACCCACGCTGACCGCCGTGAGCCGGACGCTGGCGGGCGCCGACCCGGGCTTCCTCGACGACGCCGCCGCACGGGTGGCGCTCGGCGTGACGGCCGCGATCGGCGTGCTGGACCCGGGCCTGGTCGTGCTGGCCGGGCCGTTGTGCGTCGCGGGAGGCGAGCCGCTCAGGGCGCGGGTCGCCGACCGCCTGGCCTCGACACCCCTGGTGCCGGTGACCGTCGCCCTCAGCGCCGCGCGCGGCAACGCCGTGCTCGACGGCGCCCTCTGCTACGCCCTGGACCTGACCCGCGAGCGGGTCTTCCAAGCCGGTACGGCCGGCCGTACCGGCGAATCCAACCCCTAAGGACGCACATGTTGAGAACCCTCGTGATCGCCGCTCATCCCGACGAGCCCGAGATCTACGCGGGCGGCACGGCCGCGCTGCTGGCCCAGGCCGGCCACGCGGTGAAGTTCCTGACGCTCACCAACGGCGACGCCGGGCACCACGTGCTGGAACGCGGTCCGCTAGCCCGCCGCCGCGCCCAGGAGGCCTGGCGCGCGGCCGACGCCCTGGGCGTGGTGGACTACGAGATCTTCGACGTGCACGACGGCATGCTGGAGCCCACCGTCGAGCTGCGGTTGCGGGTGCTGGCGGAGATCCGCGCCTGGCGTCCCGACCTGGTGATCGCCCTGCACGCCGACGGTGGCGGCCATCCCGACAACCGCGCCGCCGGGCAGCTGGCCGCGCACGCGGTCGAGTTCGCGATGACGCGCAACCTGGAGGTGGGCAAGCCGGCCCTGGAGCGCATGCCGGTGTGCCTGCTCATGACGGACTACGCCTCCGCCCCCGTGCACCGCCCCGACGTGGTGGTGGACGTGTCCCCCGTGCTGACGGCCAAGCTGGACGCCTGCCTGGCCCACGCCTCCCAGTTCCTGGAGTTCGCGCCGTGGCAGCGGGGCTTCCTGGACCAGGCGCCCGAGCCCGGCGACGTCGCGGCCGGACGGGCGTTCGTGCTCGAACACTGGGCGGACTTCGCGAAGGAGGAGACCTTCCAGCTCGCCGGCTACGGCAGGAGCACCGACGTCGAGGAGGTCAGGCGCCTGCTCGCCGGGAACCGCGAACCGGCCGCGTAGCCGCCCGCCTCAGCCGGTGTAGTTCTTGCCGGGGGCCTTGCCGGGGATCGGCTTGGCGACGACGGCGACGGGGATGAAGAAGCAGATCTGGCTGATCGCCAGGATGAGCGTCCACATGGCCTTGTCGTCGTAGTGGGCCGCCGCCCTGGCGTACAGCTCGTCCGGGACGCGTTCCCCGGACGGGTTCGCGGTGAGGACGGCCTCCACCAGCTCCAGCGCCACCCGTTCGGCGCCGGAGAAGTAGGGGGCGTCCCGCCAGGACGCCACGGCGGCCAGGCGCTCGTCCGGCTCCCCCGCCCTGCGCAGCAGGTCGGCCTGCCGGACCGTGTGGTACGTGCTGCCGACGATCTGCCCGGCGCGCAGTTGCACCAGGCCGACGGTGGTCCCCGGGATCGCGCCGTTGCGCGTGGCCTTGGTCATGGCGACGGCGATCTCTCCCAGTTCGGGGAAGAACCGGGAGGGATCGGGCAGACGCGACTGGAGGTTCTCCTGCTCGGTCGTCGTGGACATCGGCTTCCCTTCTTCTGCGATCGTCTCTCGGCGGTCCGACGACGCAGCGTCCGGGAATGTGAGGGTCAGGCCGCCGTCCAGGGGTGGAGCTTGTCGGGATTGCGTACCGCCCACAGGCGCTTGATCCGGTCGCCGGCCACGTCGAAGGCCACGACCATCACGATGACGCCGTCCCGCTGGGCCACCAGGCCGGGCCGGCCGTTGACCGTGCGCTCCAGCAACGTCATGGACGGCGCCCGGACGCCGATCTCGATGGCGAAGCGGGCGAGCCGGTCCGCGCCCTCGACCGGCCGGAGCACCGCGCTGACCACGCCGCCGCCGTCGGCGACGCCGACCGCGTCGGGGTCGAGGAGGGCGATGAGGGCCTCGATGTCCTTGGCCTCCCACGCCTGCTTGAACTCGCGGACGATGCCGGCCTGCCGGGCCGTCGGCGTCACCGAGGTCCGCGCGGCGTCGATGCGGTGGCGGGCGGAGGAGGCCAGCTTGCGGCAGGCGGCCGGGGTGCGGCCGACGATCTCCGCCACCTCGGCGAAGGGGTAGCGGAAGACATCGTGCAGGACGAACGCGACCCGCTCGGCCGGCGTCATCGACTCCAGCACGACGAGGAAGGCCATGTTGACCGACTCGTCCAGGGTGACCCGGTCGGCCGGGTCGTCACCGGCCCATTCCGTACGGCCGGGCAGCGGTTCGGGGATCCACTCGCCCACGTACCGTTCGCGGCGGGCACGGGCCGAGCCGAGCAGGTCCAGGCAGACACGGCCGGCGACCCTGGTCAGCCACGCGCCCGGCGACTCGATGGCCTCCTGCTGCCGCCGCGACATGGCGTACCAGCGGGTGTAGGTCTCCTGGACGACGTCCTCGGCGTCGGCCAGCGAGCCCAGCAGCCGGTAGGCCAGGTTGATGAGCTGCCTGCGCTCGCTCATGATCGCGTCCAGGCTCGGGTCGGATGCGGTGGTCATGGTGGACGACTCCCTTAGTCGCTTTTGCCCTATCGTGTCCGACGAGACAGCGCCTCTGATCGTGAGGTCACCGCGCCGACCTCACATTTCCGGCGGTCACGTCGTCGGACTCTTGAAGGCAAGCCCCAGAAGCGGGCCGCCACCACCCGGCGGCCGAGGAGTTCCCCATGTTGCTGCGTGTCGCGATCACCCTGCAGACCCTGGCCCTGTTCGCCGCGCCGGTCACCGCCGGACTGCTGCTGTCGGTGCCCAACGGGCAGCCGTTGCACAGTGCCGCCGCGTACACGGTGTTCGGCGTGGCGGTGCTGCACCTGGTCGCCGCGATCCTGGCGTGGCGGCCGGGCGGCGGCTCCCCGAAGCCCATCATGCACGCGGCGGGGTTCCTGGTGCTGGTCAGCGCCCAGGTCGCGCTGGGCATCGCGCACGTGACGACCGTGCACGTGCCGCTGGGCGTGCTGCTGTTCGCCGGCAGCGTGCTTCAGCTCAGCCGGGTCTGGACGGCGCGGTCCAGCGACCGGGTCAGCCGCACGCCCTCCTCGGTGTAGCCGAGAGCCGCGTAGAAGCGGCGGGCGGTCGCGTTGTCCGCTGCCGGTCCACCGAGACGACGCCGACGACCCGGGTCCCCCGTACGGCGACGAAGACGGCTCCCCGTCGTTCCCCCGCCGAGGCGACGGACCCGGTGAGCCACCGCTCCGCCGCCCGTGCGGCGGCTTCGGCGTCCCGCCAGGACGCCACCCCCTCCGCCAGCCGTGGAGCCAGCGCCAGCACCCCCGGACGGTCCTCCTCGCGGAAGGGCCGCACACGGACGTGCGCCTGATCCGGATCCTCCATGCCGAGCAGCATGACAGGCCGGACCATCAGGAAAAAAGCCTCGGGTACGCGGGTCAGGCCCGCTGCTGGATCCGGACCATGTTCCCCGACGGGTCGCGGTAGAAGGCGAGCGACTCGTCCAGGTCGTCGACGGTGATGTGGCAGTACTGGAGTGCGATGGTCATGCCGCCCAAGCCAGGCGTCGCCCGCCTCCGGCCGCTTCTCCGTTCCTGACCGCTCTGCCGCGGCCCGGCGCGGGTGCTTCAGCGCAGGTCGCCGGTGATGATCCAGAGGTGGCCGTAGGGGTCACGGAGGCGGCCCGAACGTTTGCCGTAGGGCCGGTTCTCGATCGGCACGACCGTCTCCGCCCCCTGGGCGGTCATGCGTTCGCCGACGGCGTCGGGGTCGCCGACCTCGACCTCCAGGAGCACCGGGGAGCCGCCCAGGTCGTCCGGCGAGAGCCAGCCCCACGCGGCGACGGCCGGTGAGACCCGGAAGGCGGCGCGCCCGAGGCGGTGCTCGATGACGGCGGGCCGCCCGTCCTCGCCCTGGTCGGCGCGGAACACCTGCTCGGCGCCCAGGGTGTCCTGGTAGAAGGCGGAGGCCCGGTCGGGGTCGGGCACGATGAGACGGGGAATGAGGTTCAGGTCCATACGGCCATCGTGGCTTCGCGCGGCGACGGCGGTCTTGAACATCTGGGAACGCCCCGCGACGGGCCACCGGCGCCCGTGGGCGCCGGTGGGGCGGCGCGACGGGCGTCAGCGCGGGGGCTGGGATGGAGGTTGGGGGGTTGGGCCTTCGGTGCGCAGCCATTCCGTGGGGGTGCAGCCGGCCATCGCGCGCCACTCACGGGTGAGGTGGGCCTGGTCGGCGAAGCCCGACGCGGCGGCCACGTCCGCCAACCCGGCCGCGCCGGACCGCGCGGCGGCCACGAGCCGGGCCCGGGCGGCCTCGAACCGGACGAGCCGCTGGTACTCCTTCGGCGTCACCCCCAGCTCGGCGCGCACCGCGCCGCTCAGGTGGCGCCGCGAGCACCCGAGGAGCCGGGCGGCCTCCTCGACCCGGCCGGTCCCGGACAGGGCCGCCAGCGCCGCGCGGGGTGTACGGCGGGCGGCGCGGTCGCCGTGGCGGGCCAGGCCGGCGAGCAGGCGGCGTTCGACGAGGGCGCGGCGCTGGGCCCAGGACCGGCAGGCCGCCAGGCGCTCGGGCAGGTCGGCCAGCGCCGGGACGACGTCCGCGAGCTCGGCCACCTCCCCCGCCAGCGCCGACGCGGGGACCCCGAGCAGCGCGGCGGCGCCCGGCGGGGTGAGCGTCAGCCACAGCCCGCGCGTGCATCCCCGCTGCCGCAGCTCGGCCGCGTCCAGGTGCAGCCCGGCCACGGCGGCCCGCAGCCGCCGCCCCGGGCCCGGCCGCCCGACCCATGCGATGTCGACCGGGTCCGCCTCCGGGATCGTGATCGACAACGTGGACGACGGCAGCCCGCGATGAACCCCGCCAGAACCGGGCCCGAGGTCGTAGGCGGCCAGCGTCGTCACGTACGGCGACAGCGCGGCGGGCATCCCATCAGCGCTCACCCGGCCACAGTACGTGCCGCCACCGGTTCGACGTGCGGGTGAGGGGCAGGCAGGGCGGGGTAGCGGCCAGGGCATGCACACACTCGTCAAGGGACTGATCGCGGGAGCGGCAGGCACCACGGCCCTCAACACCGTCTCCTACCTGGACATGCTCGTCCGGGCGCGGGCCGCGAGCAGCACGCCGCGCCAGGCCGTGGAGAAGCTGTCCGGCCTGACCCACACCGACCTCGGCGACGGCGACCGGGGCGCCAACCGCGTGGAGGCGCTGGGCTCGCTCATGGGGTACGCGACCGGGATCGCCTCGGCCATCGCCTACGGGGTCCTGTCGGGGCGGCGCAGGTCGTGGCCGGTCGGGGTGCTGGCGCTCACCGCTCTGGCCATGTCCGGCTCGAACGTGCCGCTGACGCTGCTCGACGTCACCGATCCGCGCGAGTGGCCGGCGGGCGCGTGGGTCTCCGACGTGATCCCGCACCTGGCGTACGGGGTCACGGCGTACGCGGCGTACGAGCTGATGCGCTGACCTCGGCCCGGCGGATTCTGTCGGTCGCGCGGTGCATGATCGAGCCGTTCGACCGCGACCGCGAAGGAGCTCGGGATGTCCCCCACACATCAGCAGGTGACCGGCCACCCCTTTCTCAAGGCCATGTACGACGACGGCTACTACCCCGATCACGTCGTCGACAAGGGCCGGGCCGTCCTGCTGCGGCTGTGCGAGCGCATCGAGACCGAGCAGCCCGCCGACCTTGCGGCCCTCTACGCGCTCACGCATGCCGCGACGGAGGAGTTCAACGAGCTCGACGCGGAGTTCCACGAGGCCGGCAGCGAGATCGAGACCGTCGCGCGCGACGCGATCGGCGAGGAGTTCTGGTTCGTTGCCTCGACCTACGGCTTCCCCGAGGCGGACGTGGAGGAGCTGATCGCCCCCCGCGAGTGGTGATCCGCCCGCAGGCGTCAGGTCCGGGGGTTGAGGCGGGCGTAGGCCGCGGGCGTCATGCCGACGGCGGCCGTGAAGTCGCGGGTCAGGTGGGCCTGGTCGGTGTAGCCGAGCTCGGCGGCGAGCGTGGCGAGGTCGAGGCCCTGCTGCACGCGTTCCGCGGCCTCGTGCAGCCGGAAGCGGCGGATCACCCATTTTGGGCCGATGCCGACATAGTCCCGGAACAGTCGTTGCAGCGAGCGCACCGACCGGCCCGCTCTGGCGGCCAGTTCGTCGACCCTGGTCACGGTCACGTCGTCCTCCACCATCCCCACCAGCGCCGCGGCCTCCTCGGCCAGCGGGTCCGGCTCGGGCCCGAGCTCCAGCAGGAACGCCTCCACCAAGGCGATGGCGGCGCCCGGGTCCTGCTCGGCCAGCACGCCTTCGACCAGGGCCGGGCCGGAGGCCGCGAACATCTCGCCGATCTCCACGAACCGGCCGGTGAGCTCCGACACCGGGGCGCCGAGCAGTGTCCGGAAGCCGCCGGGGCGGAAGCGGGTGCCGAGCGCCCGGCCGCTGCCCCGCATCGTGTACGAGAACCCACCGTCGATCACGCCCGCGATCTGGTGGAAGTCCTGGACGATCGTCATGTTCACGGTCGGGTGCGACAGGATGCGCTGCTCGTACGGCTCGGCCAGGTCGGTCCAGGTGACGACCCAGAAGTGGTCCACGTACGCGGCCAGCTCCGGCGACGGCGCCTGCCGCGCGAAATCGAAGGCGGCGAGCCCCGCGTACGGGTTGACCCAGCCGCGCTGTCGCGTTTCTACAAGCCGTGCCTCGGGCAGGCGGGACATCATGTCTGCCATGGAAGACATGATGCCGCTGATGGCGCGGGCCACCGACCGGACCGCGGGTCTGGTGACCGGGGTGCGGCCCGAGCAGTTCGATTCCCCGACGCCCTGCGCGGAGTTCGACGTCAAGGCGCTGGTCAGCCACCTGGAATGGGTGGCGGAGATGTTCGAGTCGCTGGCGCGCGGCGGGGAGCGCACCGAGCAGGGCCCGTACGCGGGCGACTTCCCCGAGCGGGCCGGGCGCATGCTGGACGCCTGGTCGCGGCCGGAGGCGTGGGAGGGCACCTGCGACGCGCTGGGCGGCCTGCCGATGACCGTGGTGGCCCACCTGTGGCTGGTCGACATGGTCGTCCATGGCTGGGACCTGGCCAGGGCCACCGACCAGGCGTACGAACCGGACGCGGAGGCGGTGTCCCGGGGGCTGCGGTTCACCGAGGAGACGGTGGAGATGGGCCGGCGGCAGGGGGCGTTCGGGCCGCCGGTGGCGGTGCCGGACGACGCCCCGCCGTTCGACCGCCTGCTCGGCCTGATCGGCCGCGACCCGGCCTGGAAGCCCTGAGAGTGGGCGCTGCGGCAGCTCCACATGCGCGCAGCGCCCCCGCGGGGCCCGTCAGCAGGCCCCTGGTTGGGTCAGGCAACGAATCAACGCCCGGCAGTGACGGGCTCCGCGCCCTCCCGGGCAGGGACGGCACGCCGCCCGACGGCGACGAGCGCCGCGGCGATGTACAGGACCTGCTCCGGAACGCGCTGCCACAGGGGCGACGCCTCCCCGCCCGCGAACGGCACGTCGGAGACCGCCGCGTAGATGTTCGCCGGGAGCAGGAGGACGAACAGCAGGGCCAGGCAGAGCCCGGCGGCCCGGCGCGTGCCCGGCAGCACCAGCCCGAGCGCCCCGGCCAGCTCGAACACGCCGGTCAGGTAGACCATCGCGGCCGGGAACGGCACGAAAGGCGGCACCATGCGCACCAGGTCGCCATGGTTCGGCATGAAGGTCACACCCTCGGGGACGAAGTGCGCGCTTCCCGTCATGACCAGCATCACCGCCAGCCCGTGCGCCACGGACACCTGCCACGTGCCGAACCGCCGCACCCCGAGCACGCCCAGCAACCGGAAGCCCACCGTTGCCACCAAGAGAACGATCACAGTCACCGGGAACACCTCATTGGATAGTAGCATTATCTGAATATTGGATAATGCTACTATCCAATGAGTGTCATGGCAAACGGGCCGGCGAGACGTCCCCGAGCCGCAGGTCGTCCTTGAAGACCAGGTCCGGGTGCCCCGGGACGACGAGGAAACCGCGCAGGTCGGTCCGTCGACGACGGGGACGGCTTCAGCGGTAGCCGGTCAGGCCGTCCGCCAGTTCTTCCTCGTCACCGTCCCGGTGCGCGGACAGGGCCTGTTGCAGGGCGAAGGTCGCCCGGATGACGGCGATGCGGCCGGCCGTCCCGCTGTCCGACCAGCCGCCCAGCGCGAGCACCCGATCCAGGAACCTCGTGCCGTAGCCGGCTCCGACGGCCGCGAGGTCCTCGGCGGGATCGCCGATCGTGACCTCGTCCCAATCGATCACCCCGCCCAGCACGGGCAGTCCGTCCGCGCACTCCCACAGGACGTTCTCGGGGCCGAGATCGCCGTGCACCACCGCGTCGGCGACGTGCGGAAGGCCGTCGAGCGCCGCGAGCTCCCGCTCGGCCCGCCGGCGCCCGCCGTCGGACATGAGCTCGAACAGCTCGGCGCGGACGTCCGCCGCGAACTCCCGCCATCGATCGCGCGGCGCCGGCAGGGCCGCTCGCACGCTCTCCTCGGCGCCGATCCTGGCCAGTTCGGTGAGCAGCGTGACGTACTGAGCCGCCGCGGCCTCGGCCACCCGGGCATCTTCGAGCGCCTCGGCCTCCAGCGGGGCTCCGGGAACGCGGCTGAGCACCAGGAACCGCGGCTGGTCCGCGCCGTGGCCGCCGCCCTCCGACAGCGGCCGGGGCGTACGGAACCCGAGCTCGAACCCGGCGAGCAGGCGCAGGACGGCGGCCCGCTGCGGCAGCCGGGTGGCGGCGGCCTCGGTGCGAGGCAGGCACACGACCCGGTCCGCGCCGATCACCACCTGGTGGAACTGCCCCTGACGGACGGTGAGGTCCTCCAGGTCGACGCCCGGCAGCAGCCGGCTCAGCAGAGCACGATTCACCCGCGACATCTCCTCAGGGCGTCATCGGCCACGGCGCTAGATGCCGATGGCGGCCTCGGGCTGCATGAGACGGCGGGCCGCCTCGGTGATCGAGCCCGACAGCGACGGGTAGACCGCGAACGTGTGGGCGACCTGGTCGACCGTCAGCCGCTGCTGCACGGCCAGCGACACCGCGAGGATCAGCTCCGAGGCGCGCGGGGCCACGATCACGCCGCCGAGCACGATGCCGGTGTGGGGGCGGCAGAACAGCTTGACGAAGCCGTCGTTGAAGCCCTGCATCTTGGCCCGCGCGTTGGTGGCCAGCGGCAGCTTGACCACGTTCGCGTCGATCTCGCCCGCCTCGATCGAGCGCTGCGCCACGCCGACCGCCGCGATCTCTGGGTCGGTGAAGATGTTGGAGGCCACCGTGGCCAGCCGCAGCGGCTGGACGGCCTCGCCCAGCGCGTGCCACACGGCGATGCGGCCCTGCATGGCGGCGACCGAGGCCAGCATGAGCACGCCGGTGCAGTCGCCGGCCGCGTAGACGCCGGGCGCGGAGGTGCGGGAGACCTTGTCGACCTTGACGAAGCCGTTGCGGTCGAGCTGGACGCCGGCCTCCTCAAGGCCCATGCCGCCGGTGTTGGGGACCATGCCGACCGTCATCAGCGCGTGGGAGCCCTCGGCCGTGCGGCCGTCCTCCAGGGTCACCACCACGCCGTCGGCCGTGCGCTTGACGGAGGCCGCGCGCGAGCGGCCCATGACGTTCATGCCGCGCCGCCGGTAGACCTCTTCGAGCACCTCGGCGCCGTCGGCGTCCTCGTTGGGCATCATCCGGTCGCGGCTGGAGACCAGGGTGACCTCCGCGCCGAGCGAGCGGTAGGCGCCGGCGAACTCGGCGCCGGTCACGCCGGAGCCGATCACGATCAGGTGCTCGGGCAGCTCCTCCAGGTCGTAGAGCTGCCGCCAGGTGAGGATGCGCTCGCCGTCGGGCTCGGCCCCCGGCAGCACGCGCGGCGTCGCGCCGGTGGCCACCAGCACCACGTCGGCCCTGATCGTACGGTCGCCCGCGCGGACGACCTGCGGATCGACCAGCCGCCCCCGCGCCTTGATGATCTCGACGCCCTCTGCCTCGACCCGGGTCGCGATGTCGGCCGACTGGGCCTGGGCCAGCTCCTTGACCCGCTTGTTGACCAGCGGCAGGTCGACGCCGACCACGCCCGCGTCGCCGTCGGGGCCGCCCGAGAACGACACGCCGAGCGAGGGCGCGTCGAGAAGTGCCTGCTTGCGGACGGAGGTCGCGATCAGCGTCTTGGACGGCACGCAGTCGGTGAGCACGCAGGCTCCGCCCGGGCCGTCCTGCTCGACCATCGTGACTTGCGCGCCTAGCTGGGCCGCCACCAGCGCCGCTTCGTAGCCGCCTGGTCCGCCACCAATGATCACGATCCTCGTCACGTGTCCCATTCTCCCGCACGTGCCCCCGGAAGCCGCAACCGGGCCATGGCGGGATGACGCTCCCGTGGACATGGGGGACACATGGGCCTTCCGTGCCCGGCTTGATGGACCGACACGCCGGGTCAGCGTGGCAGGATGGCGCGGTAGCTGGATGACGAGCGGCACCCGGCGAGAGGGGTGGATCGTGGCGTGGCTTTCGGATCAATCAGGGAAGCCGAATGATCTACGGCTGTATGCCTCCTACGGGATGAACATGGACCCCGAGCAGATGGCCATGCGCGCCCCGCACTCCCCGATCTGGGGGGTCGGCTGGCTGACCGGCTGGCGGCTGACCTTCGGCCGCACCGACAGCAAGTGGGAGAGCTCGCTCGCCACCATCGTGGAGGATCCCGACGAGCACGTCTTCGTCGTGCTCTACGACGTGCCCGAATGGGAGGAGACCTCGCTCGACCAGTGGGAGGGCGCGGTCCGCGGGGCGTACCACAAGGTGCGGCTGCGGGTGCAGACCCTCGACGGCGAGGCCGTGGCCTGGTTCTACGTGCTCGACGGCTACGAGGGCGGCCTGCCCTCGGCCCGCTACCTGTGCAACCTGGCCGACGCGGCCGAGCGTGCGGGCGCCCCCGACGACTACGTCAAGGAGCTGCGGGAGCGCCCCTGCACCTCGGCGCCCTAGCGCAGCGGCTCGTCCTTGGTCTCACGCAGCACGAAGACGTAGACCAGCGTGGAGATCAGGGCCAGAGCGGACATGTACCACGGGAACATCCCGGGGTTGCCCGCCTTCTGGAGCGCGGTGCCGATCAGCGGCGCGGTGCCACCGAAGATCGCCACGGTCAGCGAGTACGGGAACCCGGCCCCCGCCGCCCGCACCCGGGTCGGGAACAGCTCGGAGTTCACCGCGGCCGAGACCGAGGTGAAGCAGCCCAGGAACACCATGCCGATCATCTGCACGACGAGCAGGCTCGCGAAGGAGTCGGTGAGCAGCCCGAGCAGCGGTACCGGCAGGATCAGGAAGCCGAGCCCGAACGCGATCAGCATCGGCTTGCGCCCGATCTTGTCCGACAGCAGGCCGAGCAGCGGCTGCAAGAACATGAAGAACACCAGCGAGATCGTGCCGACCTGCAGCGACTCGGCCTTGTCGAACGAGACCGTGATCTGCGCGTAGGTGGGCAGGAAGCTGGTCCAGGTGTAGTACGCGACGGTGCCGGCGATCGTGATGCCGACGATGGTGAGCGCGGACTTCGGGTGGAGCCTGAGGAACTCGAACATGCCCGGCCGCTTGACCTCACCCCGCTGGATCTCCTCCGCGACCGCCGAGGTCTCGTCGGCGCCCTTGCGGATCCACAGGCCGACGAGGCTGAGCAGTGCGCCCACCAGGAACGGGATGCGCCAGCCGTAGGAGCTCATGTCCTCCTTGACCAGCGTCGCGGTGAGCACCGCGGCCAGTCCGGAGGCGATGAGCTGGCCGATGGTGGTGCTGACGTACTGGAAGGAGGAGAACAGGCCGCGACGGCGCGGCGGGGCCGACTCGACGAGGAACGTGGTGGCGGCGGCGAACTCACCGCCCACGGACAGGCCCTGGACGAGCCGGGCCAGCGTCAGGATGACCGGTGACAGCAGCCCCACGGCCTCGTAGGTGGGGGTCAGGCCGAGCAGCAGCGAGCCGCCGCCCATCAGGACGATGGTGAAGGTCATGGCGGACTTGCGGCCGTACCGGTCGGCGAAGGCGCCCACCAGCAGGCCGCCGAGGGGCCGCATGAAGAAGCCCACCGCGAAGACCGCGAACGAGCTCAGCAGCGGCACCAGGCTGTTGCCCGAGCTGTCGGGGAAGATCTGCGCCGAGAAGACCGTGGCCAGGAAGGTGTAGGCGTACCAGTCGTACCACTCGACCACGTTGCCGATGCTGGCCGCCATGAGCTGACGGACCCTGCTCTTGGGTATGCCGAGCGGCGATTGCGCGACGGGGGAGGTCGACACGGCATGTCTCCTTTTGCTGACACGTGGGGTGATGGCTTACTGTGCATTCGGAAGACCGAAACAGTCAAATGTCTGGGCAATTATTTACAAACCCGACACGGAAGCGGTTGCAGGTGGACGTTCTCGACCGACGGCTCGTCGCCGCGCTCCAGGTCAGCCCGCGCGCCACGTGGGGCGAGATCGGCCGGGCGGTGGGCGAGCACGAACGCACGGTCGCCCGCCGGCTCCAGCGGCTCATCGCCGACGGCGTCGTCCGTGTCACCGCGATCTACGACGACCTGCGCACCCGCCACGGCCGCCCCGCGCACCTGCACGTCCAGGTGCGGCCCGGCACGGCGGCCCAGGTGGCCAGGTCGCTCACCGACCGGCGCGACACGCGGTCGGTCTACGCGCTGACCGGGGCCGCCGACCTGGCCTGCGAGCTGGTGCCGCCGTCCCGGCAGGACCTGCACACCATCCTGTCCCACGACATCAGCGACATCGACGGCGTGCTCCAGACGCAGACCCAGGTCGTGCTGCACACGTTCACGACCGTGGCCGAGTGGCACGCGCCCTTCCTGACCGAGCGGGAGGTCGCCGAGCTGCGCCCCGCGCCGCCGCCGCCCGACCTGCCCGACGAGGACGGCCTGTCGCCGCTGGAGAAGGAGATCGCCGAACTGCTGGCGGCCGACGGCCGGGCCGCCTTCACCACGATCGCCGAACGGCTCGACCTCTCCGTGCCGACCGCCCGGCGGCGGGTCGGCTCGCTCATCGACCGGCGGTTACTGCTGCCGCGCGCCGAGGTCGAGCCCGCGCTGCTCGGGCTGGAGGTCGAGGCCATGCTGTGGCTGAAGGTGCGGCCGTACGGGCTCGGCGAGACCGGCCGGCGCCTGGCCGCGCACCCCAACGTGCGTTACTGCGCCGCCACGTCGGGCACCCACTCCCTCATCGTGCAGGTGGCGGTGGCCCATGAGGCGGACCTCTATCGTTTCATGACCGACGTGCTCGGCCGGCTCGACGAGATCACCGACAGCGACCTGACCCTCATCACCCGCGCGTACAAACGCGGCCACCTCCACAAGTCCGGACTGCTCACCCTGGAGAAGACGCCATGACACCTGCCGAGAAGGAAGTCGCCGACCTGTGCGTGGAGCTGATCCGCGTCGACAGCAGCAACTACGGGGACGGCAGCGGCCCCGGTGAGCGGGCCGCGGCCGAGGTCGTCATGGCCCGGCTGGACGAGGTCGGCATCGAGGCGACGTACGTCGAGAGCGAGCCGGGCCGTGGCAACGTGGTCACCCGCGTCGAGGGCACCGACCCGTCGCTGCCGGCGCTGCTCGTCCACGGCCACCTCGACGTGGTGCCCGCCAACGCCGCCGACTGGTCGGTCGACCCCTTCGCCGGCGAGGTCAGGGACGGCTATATCTGGGGCCGCGGCGCCGTGGACATGAAGGACATGGACGCGATGATGCTGGCCGTGCTGCGCCAGCTGAAGCGCGAGGGACGCCGCCCGCGCCGCGACATCGTCTTCGCCTGGGTCGCCGACGAGGAGGCCGGCGGCGTGTACGGCGCCAAGTACCTCACGGCCCACCACCCCGAGCTGTTCGAGGGCGTGACCGAGTCCATCAGCGAGGTCGGCGGCTACTCGCTGGAGGTCGACCCGTCGCTGCGGCTGTACCTGATCGAGACGGCCCAGAAGGGCCTGGCCTGGATGAAGCTGGTCGCCGACGGCACCGCCGGGCACGGCTCGATGCTCAACTCCGACAACGCGGTCACCGAGGTCGCCAAGGCCGTGGCCCGGCTCGGCGGGCACGAGTGGCCGCTGACCTACACGCCGACCGTGCGCCAGTTCCTCACCGAGGTCGCCGACGCCTTCGGCCTGCCGTTCGACGAGGACGACCCGGCCCCGCTGCTGGACAAGCTCGGCCCGCTGGTGCGGTTCGTCGGCGCGACGCTCCGCCACACCACCAACCCGACCCAGCTCGACGCCGGCTACAAGTCCAACGTCATCCCCGGCCAGGCCACGGCCGTCGTGGACGGGCGCTTCCTGCCCGGCTTCGAGGACGACTTCTTCAAGACCGTCGACTCGCTCATCGGGCCGAACGTGCGCCGCGAGTTCGTGCACCACGACATCGCGCTGGAGACGACGTTCGACGGCGCGCTGGTCGAGTCGATGATCGCGGCGCTGAAGGCCGAGGACCCGACGGCGCGGGCGGTGCCGTACTGCATGTCGGGCGGCACCGACAACAAGACCTTCTTCGCCGACCTCGGGGTGCGCGGGTTCGGGTTCGTGCCGCTGCGGCTGCCCGGCGACATGGACTTCGCCTCGATGTTCCACGGCGTGGACGAGCGGGTGCCGGTGGACGCGCTGCAGTTCGGGGTGCGGGTCCTGGACAGGCTGCTCCTAAACTACTGAGATGTGAGCAACGACGCATACACCCTGGCCGTAGAGGCCGCCGCCGCCCTGACCGGCGCGGCCGGCCTCGACACCTTCGACGTGGCCCTCGTCATGGGGTCGGGGTGGGTTCCCGCCGCTGACGCGATCGGGCAGACCGTGGCCGAGATCCCGTTCACCGATCTGCCCGGCTTCCGCGCCCCGGCCGTGGCCGGGCACGGTGGCAAGATCCGCGTCGTCCGCACCCCGTCCGGGCGGCACGCGCTGGTCTTCCTCGGCCGCACCCACCTGTACGAGGGCCTGGGCGTCGACGCGGTCGTCCACGGCGTGCGCACGGCGGCCGCGGCGGGCGTGCGCACGATCGTCCTGACCAACGCGGCGGGCGGTCTGCGGCCGGAGACCCAGAACGTCGGCGACCCGGTCCTGATCAGCGACCACGTCAACCTGACCGGCGCCAACCCGATCACCGGCACCACCTTCATCGACCTCACCGAGGTCTACTCGCGCCGCCTGCGCGCCCTGGTCCGCGAGATCGACCCGACCCTGGCCGACGGCGTCTACGTGGCCTTCCGCGGCCCGACGTACGAGACGCCGGCCGAGATCCGGATGCTGCGCACGCTCGGCGGCGACCTGGTGGGCATGTCCACCGTGCTGGAGGCCATCGCCGCCCGCGAGGCGAACCTGGAGGTGCTCGGCGTCTCCCTGGTCACCAACCCGGGGGCGGGCTTGTCCGGCGAGCCGCTCAACCACGAGGAGGTCCTGGAGGTGGGCCGCGCCACGGCCGCCCGCATGGGCGTGCTGCTGGCCAAGGTGGTGGACCGCCTGTGACCCCCGGCCTCCCGCCCGAGTCCGGCGGTGACCTGATCCCGCCCGAGTCCGGCGGCGACCTGATCCCGCCCGAGTCCGGCGGTGACCTGATCCCGCCCGAGTCCGGCGGTGACGTGCCGCTGCCGCCCGTCGACGCCGACCTGCTGCGCCGCGCCCGTCAGTGGCTGGCCCAGGACCCCGACCCGGACACCCGGGCCGAGCTGTCCGGCCTTCTGGAGGACGACGACCTGCCCGCCCTGCGCGAGCGGTTCCAGGCCAAGCTGGAGTTCGGCACCGCCGGCCTGCGCGGCGAGCTGGGCGCGGGCCCCAACCGGATGAACCGGGTCACCGTCATGCGCGCCGCCGCCGGTCTGGCCGGTGTGCTCGGCCCCGGCAAGCACGTCGTGATCGGCTACGACGCCCGGCACAAGTCCGACGTGTTCGCCAGGGACACCGCCGCCGTCCTGACCGGCGCGGGACTGCACGTCTCGCTGCTGCCGCGCCCGCTGCCCACGCCGGTGCTGGCCTTCGCCGTGCGCCAGCTCGGGGCCGACGCGGGCGTGACGGTCACGGCCAGCCACAACCCGCCCAGGGACAACGGCTACAAGGTCTACTGGGGCGACGGCTCGCAGATCGTGCCGCCGGTCGACCGGGAGATCTCGGCCGCCATCGACGCCGCGGGCCGGGTCGACCAGCTCCCCCTCGACGGCCCCGGCACGCTCACCGAGCTGGGCGAGGACATCGTCGACGACTACATCGACGCGGTGACCGCCCTGCCGCTGGGCGAGGCGCGCGACCTGCGGGTGGCGTACACGCCGCTGCACGGGGTGGGCTCCGGGACGCTGACGGGCGCCTTCCTCGCGGCCGGCTTCGAGACGCCGATGGCCGTGGAGGAGCAGCGCAACCCCGACCCCGACTTCCCGACGGTGGCCTTCCCCAACCCGGAGGAGCCCGGGGCGATGGACCTGGCCGTCGCGCTGGCCGCCAAGCTCGGCTCCGACCTGATCCTGGCCAACGACCCCGACGCCGACCGGTGCGCGGTCGGCGTGCCGCTGCCCGACGGCACGTGCCGCATGCTGACCGGCGACGAGGTCGGCGGTCTGCTGGCCGAGCACGTGATCACGCTCACCACGGGCGACCGCCTGGTGGCCACCACGATCGTCTCCTCGACGCTGCTGAGCAAGATCGCCCAGGCCCACGGCGTGCGCTACGGCGAGACGCTGACCGGGTTCAAGTGGATCATGAAGGCGGGCGAGGGCCTGGTCTTCGGCTACGAGGAGGCCATCGGCTACAGCGTCGGCTCCGACGCCGGCCTGCCGGTCCACGACAAGGACGGCATCGGCGCGGCCCTGACCGTGGCGGCCGTCGCCGCCGCCGCCAAGCGCGACGGGCGCACCCTGCTCGACCTGCTCGACGACCAGGCCGTCCGGTACGGCCTGCACGCGACGTCCCAGCTCAGCTTCCGGGTCGCCGACCTGTCGCTGATCTCCGGGGCGATGGACCGCCTGCGCGCCGCCCCGCCGTCCCGGCTCGGCGACCACGCGGTGGAGGCCGTCGACGACCTGAGCCGCGGCGACGGCGGCCTGCCGCCGACCGAGGGCCTGCGCTTCCGCCTGTCGGACGGCGGCCGCGTCGTGGTCCGCCCGTCGGGCACCGAGCCGAAGCTGAAGTGCTACCTGGAGGTGGTGGTGCCGGTGGCGGGCGAGGTGTCGCAGGCCCGCGCGTCCGCCGCCCGCGACCTCGACGCCCTGAAGGCCGACCTCACCACCGCCCTGGAACTCTGAGCGCCTCCGGTCCCGCTCGGGCCAGGGGTTTCCGGGGGCCGGGCCCGCGTCGCGTCGCGGGCCCGGGGTCTCGGGGTCACATGTCGGCGCCGGCCGAGAACATGATCGGCCGGACCTCGACGGCCAGGCCCTCGATCCGGCTGTCCGGGATCATCCCGGCCAGCTCGATCGCGCGTTCGCGGCTCTCGCAGTCGACGATGTAGTAGCCGCCCATGTACTCCTTGGCCTCCAGGTAGGGGCCGTCGGTCACGGCGGGCAGCCCGTTGCGGGTGCGGACGACGGCGCTGGTCGACGGGTCGCCGAGCGCCTGCGTGCCGATCATCTCGCCCGACTCCTGGATCGTCTTCATGAACGCGCCGTGGCCGTTCATGATCAGCTCGCGCTGCTCCTCGGTCAGGGTGTCCATGACCTGCTGGTTCACCTGCATGATCAGCAGAAACTTCATCGTCTCTCCTCGTGGTCGTGCGAGTTCCGTCGTGCTGGAGTCGGAGCCGGCGCGGCCCTCTCGACATCCCCGCGGAACTTCTCCGGAAAGCATGTCGAGCGCGCGCCCCCCGCTCCGACCTCCTGGCGGAACCGATGACACCAGGAGGGTGCCGACATGCCGAATCTCACCGAGACCGCCGCCGAGCCCCGGGCCGGGCGGCGCGAATGGGCCGGGCTGGCGGTGCTCGCCCTGCCGACCCTGCTCGTCGCGGTCGACATCAACGCGCTGTTCCTGGCGCTGCCCCGGCTGAGCGTGGACCTGGGGGCCGGCGCCGTCCAGCAGTTGTGGATCATCGACATCTACGGGTTCATGGTCGCCGGGCTGGTGATCACCATGGGCGGCCTCGGCGACCGGATCGGCCGCCGCCGGCTGCTGCTGACCGGCGCGGCGGCCTTCGGCGTCGCCTCCGTCGTGGCGGCGTACGCGACCGGCCCCGCCATGCTGATCGCCGCCCGTACCGTGCTGGGCGTGGCCGGGGCCACGCTCATGCCCTCCACGCTCGCGCTCATCACCAACATGTTCCGCGACGCCCGGCAGCGCGGCACGGCCATCGCCGTCTGGGCCACCTGCCAGTTCGCCGGGGCCGCGCTCGGGCCGGTCGTCGGCGGGCTGCTCCTGGAGCACTTCTGGTGGGGGTCGGTGTTCCTGCTGGCCGTGCCGGTGATCGTGGTGCTGCTCGTGGCCGGCGTCCTGCTGCTGCCGGAGTTCCGCGACCCGGACGGCGGGCGCATGGACCTGGTCAGCGTGGCGCTGTCGATGCTGGCGATCCTGCCGGTGGTCTGGGGCGTCAAGGAGCTGGCCGCCTCGTCGGTGTCGGCCGGGCCCGGCGTGCCGCTCGCGGTGATCGCGGTCGGTCTCGCGTTCGGGGCGGCGTTCGTACGGCGGCAGCTCACGCTCGACGCTCCCCTGCTCAACCTGCGCCTGTTCGCCCAGCGGCCGCTCACCCTGATCCTGACCGCGCTCGTGCTCGCCGGGATCGCGATGGCGGGCACCGGTCTCCTGGTCACCCAGCTCCTGCAGTCGGTGCTGGGGTACACCCCGGCGCAGTCGGCGCTGTGGTTCGCGCCCATGGGGCTCGGCGTCGCGCTGGGCACCACGCTGACCCCGGCGCTCACCCGTCGCCTGGCCCCCCGGACGGCCGTCGTGGGCGGCCTGACGCTGTCGGCCGCCGGGGCGGCGCTGCTCACGCAGGCCGGGTCCGGGCTGCCGGTGGTGATCACCGCCATCACCGTGCTGGCGCTGGGCACCGGCCCGCTGTTCGCCCTGGGCACGGGGATCGTGGTCGGTTCCGTGCCGCCGGAGAAGGCCGGGTCGGCGGCCTCGCTGGCCGAGTCCGGCAACTTCCTCGGCGGCACGCTCGGCCTGGCCCTGCTCGGCACGGTCGGCGCGGCCGTCTACCACCACGCCCTGCCCGCGGACGTGCCCGAGGCCGCCAGGGAGACCGTGGCGGGCGCGGCGGCCGTGGCCGCGCGGCTCGCCCCGGCGCAGGCCGCCGAGCTGCTGCGGGCCAGTCACGCCGCGTTCGTCAGCGGGCTCGTGACGATCGGCCTGGCGGGCGCGGCCCTGTTCGTGCTGGCCGCGCTGCTGACCTCACGGCTGCCCCGCACCGAAGCGGCGTGACGGGCCCGATGACTGGCCCGGTGAGGGGCCGGATGACAGGCCCGGTTTCTGGCCGGATGAGGGGCCGGATGAGGGGCCGCGTCATCCGGCCGAGTGTCAGGCCAGGCGGAACTGCAGGTCGATGTCCCACTTGTTCAGGTCGGGCTCGACCCGCGGGTCCGTCCGGTACAGCTCCAGCCGGCAGCCCCAGTGCTCGGTCCCGCCCTTCTCGGTCATGTCCCAGGTCAGGCCCTGTTCGGCGGCCCACGTCAGCACCGACTCGATGACGCCGGAGAGCTGGTCGGGGTGGCCGTGGTGGGTCTCGGTGACGAAACGGCCCGCGGGCAGCGTGCCCGCGTGGAACTCGCCCTCCCCCGCCACGGGCGCGGTGACGGGCACGCCCGCCTCCACCACCAGCCGGTCCTGCGGCAGGTCGATGCTGTCGTACCGGAAGAACGGGGCTCCGGCGAGCGTGTGCCCGCGCTCGGCGAGCCAGCCGATCATCTCCGCGATCCGGTCCCCGACGAGGCCGAAGCTGGTCATCGTGATGGTCTTCCGGATCCCGATGTAAGGACGCTCGGGAAATTCGACGATCTGTGGCATGTGTCTGTCCTCCTTCACCTGTCAGTACGGAGCGCGCCCCCGAAACTCATCGGCAGGCCGAAGGACGACACGAGCCCGGGATCGAGAAAGGTGGTCATGCCGGTGACGACTCCGCCGCCGATCTCCAGGACTACCAGGGCGAACGCCTTCCCGTCCCGGTACTGGGCGAAGGCGGGCGCGCCGTTCGCCCTGGCCGGCAGCAGGCGGGTGCCGTCGCAGGGCGCCGCGGCGGCCACCAGGACCGCCCTGATCGCCTCCCGGCCGCGCAACCACCACGCGAACGGCGGCATCGACATCGTCGCGTCCTCGCGCAGCAGCGAGACCAGCGCGTCCACGTCGTACCGCTCGAAGGCCGAGACGTAGCGGTCGAGCAGCCTCTCGTCCACCTCGGCGTCCTCCGGGGTGACGGCGGGCAGGCGGGCGCGGGCGCGCTGCAACGCGCTGTTCACGGACGCGACGCTCATCTCCAGCAGGCCCGCCACCTCGGCGGCCTGCCACTTCAGCACGTCACGCAGGATCAGCACGGCCCGCTGCCGCGCCGGCAGCCGCTGCAACGCGGCCACGAACGCCAGCCGCACGCTCTCCCTGGCCACCGCCAGCTCCGCCGGGTCGGCCGGGAGCACGCGGTCGTCGGGGACGGGCCACACCCAGGCGTCCCCGGGCAGCGGCTCGCCGAGCGGGTCACCCGGACGCGCCGCCGGCCCGAGGTCCATCGCCCGCGCCCGCCGCTGCGGCCCGCGCAGCATGTCGAGGCAGACGGACGTGGCGAGCCGGAACAACCACGGGCGCAACGGCCCCCGCCCGGCCTGGTACGTGCGCCAGGCCCGGACGAACGTCTCCTGCACCGCGTCCTCGGCCTCGAAGCCCGAGCCGAGCATGCGGTAGCAGTAACCGGTCAGCTCGACCCGGTGGTGTTCCAGCTCGGTCGCCTCCACTAGATCGGGGCCACCTCGATCTGCAGCTCGTGCACCCATTCCGCGCGGTCGTCCGGGCAGTGCAGCGACACCTCGCGCGCCAGGTCGAGCGAACGGTAGCCGTTCTCCTCGATCCAGTGGGCCAGGGCCTGGAAGGTCGGCCCGACGGCCTCCATCGGGCCGTGGTGGATGATCGTGGCCGCCGTGCCGATGGCGGGCAGGTCTCTGATCTCGAAGTCGTGGCGGGGGTCGGGGTCGGCGTTGACCGGCAGGCAGGCGTGGACCATGACCGAGCCGTCGTCCTCCTGGCGGTAGTGGGCCAGGCCGGGGCCGACCACCTTGAGGCCGGCCTGCTCCACGCGGGCGCAGATCTCGGCGAACAGCGGCTGGATCACCGGGCCGACGTCCTCGCCCTCGTAGCTGGCGGCTCTGGCGCTGAGCTGGGCGACCCGTACCGGGCTGACCTTCTTCAGCATGACTTCCGCGGTTCTCATCTGACCCTCCGTCTCGATGCTGCGGAGTCTCGCCTCGACGCCGCGCAGCCTGGCCAGGTCGGCGCTGATCTGCGCCTCAAGCTGGGCGCGGCGCAGCCGTACCATGCCGTGGAGCTCCTCGGTGCTGACCTTCTCGTCCAGGATCGCCCGGACCTGGTCCAGCGTGAAGCCGAGGTCCTTGATGGCGACGATGCGGTTGAGCCTGGCCAGTTGCGCGGCCTGGTAGGACCGGTAACCGGTGAGCGGGTCCACCTGCGCGGGACGCAGCAGACCGATGGCGTCGTAGTGGCGGAGCATGCGTACGGACACGAGCCCCAGCCTGGCGAATTCTCCGATGCTGAACATGTCCGCTCCAGGAGTAGGGGCTCACACGGTGTCAGAGTCAACCTATGGCGGTTTCTACAGACATGGGGTAATTTCCAGCGTAACAAGCAACCGAACGTTCGGTAGGTGGCCATGGACGTGGACGCACTGCTCCGGATCAGGACGGCGGCCGTGCGGCTCTTCGCCCGGCAGGGCTTCGCCGCCACCGGCATCAGGGACCTGGCCAGGGCGGCGAACCTGACCAACGCCGGCATCTACCACCACGTCCCCAGCAAGGAAGCCCTGCTCGCCGACCTCATGCGGACCGGCCTCCAGGGCCTGATCGACTCGACCGCCCGCGTCCTGGACGGGGCCACGCGTCCCGCCGACCGCCTCGCCCTGCTGATCACCTCGCTCACCGCCCTGCACGCGCGCAGCCCCCTGACCAGCCGCGTCATGGACGGCGAGCTCCGCTCACTCACCCCCGGCTCCCCCGCCCACACCGAGGTCATCGCCCTGCGCGACGCCTACGAGAGCCACTGGAGGAGCGCCCTGGCCGACGGCGTCGCCGAGGGCGTCTTCCACCTCGCCGACCAGAGGCTGACCCGCCTCGCGCTCATGTCCATGTGCACCGGCACCAGCGAGTGGTACCGCCCCGACGGGGACTCGACGCTGGAGCAGGTGTGCGCGGAGTTCGTCACGATCGGCCTGGCCGCCGTGCGCGCCGCCGTCCCGGTCGTGGCGCCCCTCGATCCACGCCTGCTGCCCGACTTCCCGTGGGAGCCGCCGGATGCACACCACGATCCCCGACCTGCTGAGGACCGCCGCTAGCACGTACGGCGAACGCGAGTTCCTCCGCTTCCCCGCCCCCTCACCGACCGTCCCCGCGACCTCGCTGAGCTTCGCCGAGGCCGACGCCGAGTCCGACCGCCTGGCCCGCGCGCTGGCCGCCCGAGGGGTACGCCCCGGCGACCGGGTGGCCGTCATGCTGGACAACGAGCCGTGGTGGCCGTTGAGCTGGTTCGCCGTCCTGAAGGCGGGGGCGGTCACCGTCCCCGTGAACGTGCGGTACCAGGCCGCCGACCTGGAGCACGTCCTGCGCGATTCCGGCGCGGTCGCCACCCTGGCCGGACGGGCCCACGCGGCGCGCGTGCCCGGCGTGGTGCACCTCGTGGACACGCTGACAGATGGCCCACCTATCGACATATCCCCTAGCGCGGACAATGTCGCTAATTTCCAGTACACGTCGGGGACGACGGGCTTCCCCAAAGCCTGCCTGCTCACCCACGACTACTGGGTCAGGACCGCGCGGGTCATCGCCGACCTCGTACACCTGCGCGACGACGACGTCCTGCTGATCGCCCAGGCGTACTCCTACATGGACCCGCAATGGACCACCCTGCTCTGCCTGGCCGGCGGCATCCCGCTGGTGGTCCTCCCGCGCTTCTCCGCCTCCGGCTTCTGGCCCGCCGTCCGCGAGCACGGCGCGACCCTCACGTACGTGCTGGGCACCATGCCCCTGCTGATGCACAAGCAGCCGCCGAGCCCCCTCGACCGCGACAACCGGATGCGGCTCGTGCTCTGCTCCGGCATCGTCCCGGGCCTGCACCGCACGTTCGAGGAGCGCTGGGGCGCACCCTGGCGCGAGCTGTACGGCTCCACCGAGAGCGGCTGCGACCTGATGGCCGCCCCGGACGCGGACGACACGGTCGGCACCGGTGCGATGGGCACGCCGCCGCCCGGCAAGGAGGTCCGGCTCGACGACGAGACCGGCGAGATCCTGGTCCGCGGCGCACCCATGATGAACGGCTACTGGAACCATCCCGAGGCCACCGCGCACGCCTTCCGCGGCGGCTGGTACCACACCGGCGACCTGGGCGTACGCGACGAGCTAGGGCGTATCCGACATGCCGGGCGGCTGACGGACATGGTTCGCAGGGGCGGTGAGAACATCTCGTGCGCCGAGGTCGAGAGCGTGCTCGCCGGGCATCCCGCGGTCCTGTCAGCGGCCCTGGTCCCCATCCCCGACGACCTCTTCGGCGAGCTGCCCAAGGCGTTCATCCAGCTCCGCCCCGGACACGCCGCCGACGCGGGCACGGCCGCCGCCGTCATCGCCCATGCCAGGGAACGCCTGGCCCGCTTCAAGATCCCGGCGTACGTGGAGTTCGTGGAGTCGTTCACGCTCACCCCGTCCGCCCGCATCGAGAAGCGCCACCTGCTCCGCCCCGGCCGCGACCAGCGCGCCGCCCCCGCCATCCCCACGGAGGACCCGGCATGATCGACGTGACCGTACGCGACGAGGTGGCCCTGATCACCCTCACGCGCCCCGAGAAACTGAACGCCCTCACCGCCGGCATGCGCAGGGACCTGGCCGCGGCCGTCCGCGCGCACGGCCGTACGGCGAGGGGCATCGTGGTGACCGGCGCCGGCCGGGCGTTCTCGGCGGGCGAGGACATCGCCGAGGCGGCGGGCAAGCCGCTGGAGGCGGAGGTGGAGCTGTTCCACGACATGACCAGGGCCGTGCTGGAGACCGAGGTGCCGGTGGTCGCCGCGGTCAACGGCCTGGCCGTCGGCGGCGCCGCCGAGTGGACGCTCTGCTTCGACACGCGCCTCGGCGCCCCGGCCGCCGAGTACTTCTTCCCCGAGAACCACCTCGGCCTGTCGATCTCGAACGCCGCCGGTCACCTGCTGCCCCGGCTGGCGGGCGGCCGGGCGCTGCGACTGGTGCTCGACTCGGCCCGCCTGGACGCCGCCGGCGCGCTGGCGGCCGGGCTGCTGGACGAGCTCGTGCCTGCCGAGAAGCTGGTGGAGACGGCGATCGCGCGGGTGCGCCACTGGACGCGGCCGGGCACCGCCACCGCCACGCACCTCCGGCTGCTGCGCCCGGCGCTCGCCGACGTCGAGCGCGCCTTCGAGGCCGAGACCGAGGCGGCCCGGCAGGTCGAGCGGGCGGGCCTGGCCCAGGCAGGCATGACCCGCTTCCTCACCCGCCGGACCTCCTGACATCGCGCCGTCCGCCCGCCCACCCGGGCCGGCGGACGGTCAGGCGATGACGACGGCGGCGACGATCAGGGCGACCGCGGCCACGAGGACCGCGATCGAGTCGTAGGACCAGGTGACCCTGGCCGGGGTCGCCGGCTCCTCGCGGCGGCGGGCGGCCTCGGCGCGGTCGCGGATCTGGTCGCCCACGAAGTCGGCGTGCGTCTTGCCGGTGAACGCCTCGGCGGCGGCCTGCTCGGCCTTGCTCACCGTGGTCTCGACCCGGAACCGGCCGCCGCGCTCGGGCTTGGGCACACCGCGCCGCTGCGCCTTGGACCGCTCGCGGGCGCTGCTCATCGGCGTCCACAACCGCAGCACCTGCTCGTCGGCGCCCTCGCCGCCGTGGCGGACCGCGATGGAGTGGGTGACCGTCACCTCGCCGACGGACGCCCACGGCAGGAACGTCGTGCGCAGCGGGTTGCGGGCCAGCAGGCCCTCCTCGCCGACCACGGTGGCGGGCCTGATCGCGATCGCGTAGACGAGCGCCGACATCGCCCCGAGCACGGCCAGCGCCACCATGGACGGCTTGCCGTTGTAGTGGGCCGTCAGGTCCCACACGTTGAACGCCACGAAGACCAGCCACGCGCAGCCCAGCACGAAAGCGGTCTTGGACCGGTAGGTGTGCTTCACGGCTGCCACTTGATCTGCGCGAACCCCGGCTTGATCACGCCGTTGATCAGCGCCAGCCGCTCGTCGAACGGGAGGAAGGCCGACTTCATCGCGTTGACCGTGAACCACTGGAGGTCGTCCCAGTCGTAGCCGAACGCCTCGACCAGCTTGGCGAACTCCAGCGACACGCTCGTGGAGCTCATCAGCCGGTTGTCGGTGTTGACGGTGACCCGGAAGTGCAGCCTGCGCAGCAGCCCGATGGGATGCTCGGCGATCGAGGCGGCGGCCCCGGTCTGGAGGTTGGACGTGGGACACATCTCCAGCGGGATGCGCTTGTCGCGCACGTACGCCGCCAGCGGCCCCAGCTTGGCCGACCCGTCGCCGGCCACCGCGATGTCGTCGATGATCCGCACGCCGTGGCCCAGCCGGTCGGCGCCGCACCACTGGATGGCCTGCCAGATCGACGGCAGCCCGAACGCCTCGCCGGCGTGGATCGTGAAGTGCGCGTTCTCCCGCTGGAGGTACTCGAAGGCGTCGAGGTGCCGGGTGGGCGGGTAGCCGGCCTCGGCCCCGGCGATGTCGAACCCCACGACGCCGGCGTCGCGGTAGCGCACGGCCAGCTCGGCGATCTCCATCGAACGCGCCATGTGCCGCATCGCGGTCAGCAGCGTGCCGACCCGGATGCCGCGCCCCTGCGAGCCGAGCGTGAACCCTTCGAGCACCGCCTCCACCACCTGGTCGAGGCTCAGCCCCATGGTGGTGTGCTGCTCGGGGGCGAAACGCACCTCGGCGTAGACCACGCCGTCGTCGGCGAGGTCTCGGGCGCACTCGGCGGCCACCCGGACCAGGGACTCGCGGGTCTGCATGACCGCGACCGTGTGGTCGAAGGTCTCCAGGTAGCGCTCAAGCGACCCGGAGTCGGCGGCCTCCTCGAACCACAGGCGCAGGTTGTCGGGGTCGGTGGAGGGCAGCCGCCCGTAGTCGATCTCCCGTGCGAGCTCGACGATCGTCTCGGCGCGCAGCCCGCCGTCGAGGTGATCGTGCAACAACACCTTGGGAGCCAGCCGGATCTTGTCAAGCGTGGGGCTCATCTGGCCATGATATGAGCACACTCCTCCGCCGCCGCACACGTCGCGCCCGCCTGTGGACGACCCCTCCGGCACACCCGCGCGGCCTCCCGGGTCAGTCGCGGCCCGCGGCCTCCGGCGCGAAGGCGGGCAGGCACACGGCGACGTACTCGGCGCCGTCGGGGCCCGCGCTGTAGCGCACCTTCTCCCCCGGCGAGGTCACCACCGACTGGCCGGCGGCGATCTCGACCGTGCCGCCGTCGTGCTCGACGAGCACGCTGCCGCGCAGGACCACGGTGTACTCGGTGAACGACGGCGTCTGGGCGGGCTCGGCCCAGCCGGGCGGGGCGGTCATGTGGGCGATCGAGACCTGCTCGTCGCCACTGTTGACGCGCCCCACGTGCTCGTCGATGAGCTTGCCGCCGGGGACGGGGATGCGGGTCGGGCCCTCGATCTTTCTCACCACGGGGATCAGTGTGCCACGTCGAGCACCAGCCGGCTCGGCGCGGACTGCTCCTTCACCCGGAAGCCGGCCTTGTGGGCGAGCGCCAGGCCGATGCCCACGCGTCCCTCGAAGTCGCCGGTCCTGACGACGTCGGAGACGTTCTTGAGGTTGGCCGGGTAGACGGGGCCGCCCTTCCAGGTGGGATAGCCGTCGTCGTCGTGCGCGTTGGCGGGGACCAGGGTGAGCTGCAGGTACGCGCCGCCGCGGACGCCCATGGGCTCGCCGGAACCGTCCTCCAGGAACTCGTCCACCCATTTGACCTTGTATCCGGGAATGTCGCCCTTGAGGTCGATGACCACCCGGTCGTAGCCGTCGTGGGTGGCGTACCGGACGCCGGTCACCACGGCCGGGTCGAGGCCGTCGCGCTCGACGTCCACCTCGGCGGTGCTGGTGGGGACGTCGGAGGGGGTGCTGCGTGGGGTGGCGGCCGGGCTGGTCTCCGCGGGGGTGTCCAGCCGGGCGGTCTGCGTGACGGTGCCGCACGCGGTCAGCACGGCGAGGCAGGCGAGCGGCGCGACGAGGCGAAGGCGCGACGACCGGTCGCAGGTCGGGGATGACGGGCGCATGCCCGGTAGATGCCCAGCCCACGGGCCTGCAAGCGGCTCCACGGCGGATCGGTCCGGGTTTCCGGGGCACTTCCGCGCGGCCGGGACTGCCTCTACGCTGATCAACCTCCAAGGAGTCATACAAGTGAGCAAATCCCACGACTTATCGGCTTTTCTGGCGTCCTATGAGCCCTCGTTCGCGCGGACGGCGTACCTGCTGACCGGCGACGTGGACAAGGCGCGCGAGCTGACCGTCCACGCCCTGCTCGCGGCCTGCCGCCGGTGGTCCGCCATCCGCTACCACCGCCCGGCCGACGCGGTGCTGCGCGAGCTGTACGGACGGTTCCTGGGCGCGACGGGCGAGCCCTGGCCGCTGCCGGAGGGCCACCTGTTCACCGGGCTCGCCCCGACGACCCGCGCGGCCGTCGTCGTCACCTTCCACGACGGGCTGAGCCTCCCGCACGCGGCCGCGGTCACGGGCCTGTGGACCGGCGCCCTGGACGACGAGCTGCGGCGGGCCCGCGCCCGGCTCCGCGCCTCCCACCCGCATCTGTTCCCGGACGAGCCTCCCCGGACCGACACGACGCCTTCCTCCCCCTGGACGCTCGGCGCCGCCCCCGAGCCCGCCGCCCCGGCGGAGGAGGGTCAGGACACGGATCCGGCCCTGCGCGCCGCCCTGCTCTCCCTGGCCGCCGAGCTGCCGCGCACCGACCTCGCCGGCACCGTCCTGCGCCGGCTCACGACGCGGCGCAGGGTACGGGCGTCGGTGTGGACGCTCGCCTCCGCCGGCCTGGTCGCCGCGCTGGTCGCGACGGTCGTGGCGGGCCTGTCCGCGGTGGCCGACAACGTGAACGAGGCGATGGCCCGCTCCCCCTTCGACCCCGGGGCGGCGGGCGCCGCCGAGGAGACCCGCGACCCGCTGCCCGCCGCGCTCCCCGACCCGGTCCGCTTCGCCTATCCGGGCTACTGCCGCGACGCCGAGGTGGACGCCCACGACCCCCGGCCCTGCGGCCAGTGGGTGCTCACGACCCGATCGGGCACGGAATGGCGGCTGCCGGGCGCGCGGGCCGGCTACGACCCGGCCACCGGCGACTCCATGCCGCTCGCCCTCAGCCAGGACGGCCACCGGCTCGCCTACCAGAACCCCCAGGGCCGCTACCTGGTCCACGACCTGCCCACGGGCGCGGTCAAGCGCATCGAGGCGACGGCCGGGGACGGCGAGGCGCACATCTCATCGTCCCCGGACGGCCGCTACTTCTCGCTGTCCTTCGGCGCGTCCGACGACGGCGCGGTGCTCGACTTCCGGACGGGCACGACCAGCACCGTACGCGGCGAGGACGTCGAGATCCTGGCCGTGGACGACGACGGCACGCGCGTGGTCGCCGAACGCCGGGACACCACCGACGTGCCCGGCCACGCCTCCGTCAGCACGCTCAGGCTGGACGGCGCGCGCACCCGCACGAAGGGGTTCCGGATCGACCCCGCCCTCGTCGAGCACGGCGCCGCGCTCTCGCCCGACGGCCGCCTTCTGGCCCTGGTGACGGCCGACGCCCGGCTGGTCACCATGGACGCCCGCACCGGCCGCGTCGCCGGCCCCCGCACCCGCCTGGACGACGACGACCTCGAAGTGATCAGGGTGGAACGCTGGCTGGGCCCCGGCAAGGTCCTCGTGCGCCTGTGGGACCGCGAGGACGTGTACCTGATCCAGGTGGACGTCCGCACCGGCGAGGCCACCGCCTTCGACGACTCCGCGACGGAGTGGATCGACTACTCCGACCCGATCGGCGCGCTGGAGGAATGAGGAAGAGGGCCCCGCTTCGAGCGGAACCCTCTTCCCTGCCGCGCGGAGGTCAGACGGCTTCGAAGACCTTCGCGTCCTCCTGCTCGACCGCGGCGGCCTTGCCCGAGCGCAGGCCGGTGGCCGAGATCACCAGCCCGACCAGGGCCAGCACCAGCGCGACCACGATCGCCGAGCGCAGCGCGCCGATCGACAGCGTCTCGCCGCCCGAGGTGAGCACGGCGGTCACCACGGCCAGCACGATCGCGCCGCCGACCTGGCCGGAGGTGTTGAGCAGCCCGGAGGCCAGGCCCTGCTCGTCGTCGTCCACGCCGTTGGTGGCCTGGATGTTCAGCGCGGGGAAGGACAGGGCGAAGGCCACGCCCAGCAGGACCATGCCGGGGATCACCAGGCCGCCGAGGCTCGGCGTCTCGTCGATGCCCAGGAAGACCGCGTACCCGCCGGCCAGGGCCGCGGCGCCGATGACGATCAGCTTGCCGGTGCCGAACCTGTCGGCGAAGTCGCCCATCTTGGTCGAGGTGACCGCGACGAGCAGGCCCGCGGGCAGGAACGCCAGGGCCGTGCCGAGCGCCGACCAGTGCAGCAGGTTCTGGAAGTACTGCATGGCCACGAACTGGAAGGCCACGTACGAGCCCATCAGGATGAGCAGCCCGAGGTTGGCCCGCACGATGTGACCCGAGCGCAGGATGCCGAGCCGCACCAGCGGGTGCTTCAACCGCAGCTCGGTGAAGACGAACAGGCCGAGCAGCACCGCCACGGCCACCAGCGAGCCGATCGTCCGGAACGAGGCCCAGCCGGCCTCGGGAGCCTGCACGACGGTGAAGACCAGCAGCAACATCGAGGCGGTGATCAGCACGGCGCCGATGAGGTCGTGACCGCCCTCGGCGCGCTCCTCCTGGCCCTTCGGCAGCACCTTCAACGCGGCGATCAGCGCGATGACCGCGACCGGCACCGGCATGAGGAGCGTCCACTGCCAGCCGAGCCCGGTCAGCAGGCCGGAGAGCACGAGGCCGAGCGAGTAGCCGCTGGCGGCGCAGGCGGTGAAGATGCTCAATGCCTTGTTGCGCTCCGGCCCCTCGGGAAACGTGGTGGTGATGATCGACAAGGCGGCGGGCGCGGTGAAGGCGGCGGCCACCCCCTTGACGAACCGGGCGGCGATCAGCAGGCCCCCGTCGTCCACGACACCACCCAGCAACGACGCGACGGCGAAGACGCCCAGAGCGACCAGGAAAACCCTGCGCCGCCCGAGCAGGTCGGCGGTCCTGCCCCCGAGCAACAGAAGACCGCCGTAGCCGAGCACGTAGCCGCTGACCACCCACTGCAGGGAAGAGGTGCTGAGGCCCAGGTCGTGCTGGATGGCCGGCAGGGCGACACCGACCATGGAGACGTCAAGGGCGTCAAGGAAGATCACTGCACAGAGCACGGCGAGCGCGCCCCAACGGGATGAGGAAGAGGACATGAGTCAGAACAATACATGCGCTCGCATCTAATGCAAGCGCATTTAATGCCGTTGCATGAATCTTCCCGAGATGGTAACCTCCGCGACATGGACGAGGAGTTCGTGGTCGAGACCTGGCATTACGTCCTGGCCAAACACGCCAAGGCCATGTGCGCGCTGGAGCGGGAGCTCGGCGAGCGGCACGGGCTCGGGCCCAGCGAGTTCGAGGTGCTCGACCGCATCGTCCACAACGACAGGAAGCTGCGCATCCAGGAGCTCTGCGAGGAGGTCCACCTGAGCCAGAGCGCCCTGTCCAGGGTCGTGGCCAGGCTGGAGAAGAGCGGGCTCGTCACCCGCGACACCTGCGTCTCCGACCGCCGGGGCGTGTTCGTCTGCATCACCGACGAGGGGCGCGAGCGGTACACCGAGGCGCTGCCCACGCAGCGCGCCGTGCTCGCGGACGTCTTCACCGACGTCCCCGCCGTCACCACCTAGCCGGCCCGCGAGAAAGACCGGCGGCGGCCGTCCCCGGCAGGGGTCCGGCCGCCGCGCACGAGTGTTCCCGGTGGTCAGCCGATGCGGTCGATGACCAGGGGCAGCAGCTCGCGCCCCGACTCGGCGACCTCGTAGCCGCCCGCCAGCGCCTCCAGCGCCCGCTCGAACCTGGCCGTCTCGTCCGCGTGCAGCGTCATCAGCGGCTGCCCCTCGCGGACCAGGTCGCCGGGCTTGGCGTGCAGCACGATCCCGGCCCCGAACGACACCGGGTCCTCCTTGCGCGCCCGTCCGGCGCCGAGCCGCCAGGCGGCCAGCCCCACCGCGTACGCGTCGAGGTGGGCCAGCACCCCGGACGACGGCGCCGCGACCGTCATGGTCTCGGCCGCCCTCGGCAGGACCGCGTCGGGGTTGCCGCCCTGGGCGGAGATCATCCGCCGCCACGCGTCCATGGCCGAGCCGTCGCGCAGCGCGTCGGCCGGGTCCTTGCCGGAGACCCCGGCGGCCGCCAGCATCTCGCGCGCCAGCCGTACGGTCAGCTCCACCACGTCGGACGGCCCGCCGCCGGCCAGCACCTCGATCGACTCCTCGACCTCCAGCGCGTTGCCCACGGCGCGGCCGAGCGGCCGGTCCATGGCCGTCAGCAGCGCGACCGTGCGCACGCCCGCGTCACCGCCGAGCGCGACCATGGTCTCGGCCAGCTCGCGGGCCGTCTCGGTCGTCTTCATGAACGCCCCGGAGCCGACCTTCACGTCGAGCACCAGCGAGCCGGTGCCCTCGGCGATCTTCTTCGACATGATCGAGGAGGCGATCAGCGGGATCGACTCGACCGTGCCGGTGACGTCGCGCAGCGCGTAGAGCTTCTTGTCGGCCGGGGCCAGCCCCGAGCCCGCCGCGCAGACCACCGCACCGGCCGTGCGCAGGACGTGCAGCATCTGGTCGTTGGAGAGCGAGGCCAGCCAGCCCGGGACGGACTCCAGCTTGTCCAGGGTGCCCCCGGTGTGCCCGAGGCCGCGCCCGGAGAGCTGGGGCACGTACGCCCCGCACGCCGCCACCAGCGGGGCCAGCGGCAGCGTGATCTTGTCGCCGACGCCGCCCGTGGAGTGCTTGTCGGCCGTGGGCCGGTCGAGCATCGACCAGTCCATCCGCTCGCCCGAGCGGATCATGGCCTGCGTCCAGTCGGCGATCTCGCGCCGGTTCATGCCGTTGAGCAGGATGGCCATGGCCAGGGCGGACATCTGCTCGTCGGCCACGTCACCGCGGGTGTAGGCGGCGATCACCCAGTCGATCTGGGCGGTGCTGAGCTCGCCGCCGTCGCGCTTGGCGCGGATGACCTCGATGGCGTCCATGGTCACGAGCTCCTGCTGAGGTCGTCGGGGCCGAACGCGTACGGCAGGATCTGCGCCATGCGCTTGGGGCCGTCGACGGTCTCGACCAGCAGGTCCTCACCGCCGAACTCGTACAGGAGCTGACGGCAGCGCCCGCACGGCATGAGCAGCTCGCCGTGGCCGTCGACGCAGGTGAAGGCCACCAGCCGGCCGCCGCCCGACATCTGCAACGCCGACACCAGGCCGCACTCGGCGCACAGGCCGAGCCCGTAGGAGGCGTTCTCGACGTTGCAGCCGGTGACGATCCGGCCGTCGTCGACGACCGCCGCCGCCCCCACCGGGAACTTGGAGTACGGCGCGTAGGCGTTGCGCATGGCCGTGGCGGCCTCGGCGCGCAGGCCGTCCCAATCGATGTTCAATGTTGATCCCCCCGACGGAAGCGTACGCCGTCGGCCTTGGGCATCCGCAGACGCTGCGAGGCGACCAGGAGCACGAGCAGCGTGAGCACGTGTGGCGTGATGAAGACGAACTCGCCCGGCAGCGTCTCCACGGTCCGCCAGAGCCAGAACAGCACGAGCGCGCCCACCGCCGCGGCGGCGATCACGGTGTAGTCCTTGACGCCCCTGGTCACGACCTCGGCCGGCTGGCTCGGCGCGACCAGCTTGCGGATCTGGAGCGCGATGTAGATCACCAGCAGCAGCGAGCCGAACAGGAAGAACGTGGTGACCGCGTTGGCGTCGCCGGAGCTGCGCAGTTGCAGGCCGCTGGCGTAGCCGAACAGCGACGAGCCGGCCGCGAGCCCGCCGGGCCGCCAGTTGCCGAAGATCATGGCCGCCAGGCCGATGAAACCGCGTCCCTGTGTCTGGCCCTCGACGTACTTGTTGGAGACGAAGACCAGGAACACGCCGCCGAGCCCGGCGAACGCGCCGGAGACGACGACCGCGAGGTACTTGATCCGGTAGACGTTCACGCCCAGCGACTCGGCCGCCCACGGGTTCTCCCCCGCCGAACGCAGCCGCAGCCCGAACGACGTGCGCCACAGCACCAGGTACGTCACCGGCAGCAGCAGCACGGCCAGGATGATCAGCGCGTTCACGTCGTGGGTGAGGCCGCGCAGGATGCCGGCCAGGTCGGAGAGCAGGAACCAGTGGGTGTTCTCCAGCTTGCCGAGCAGGTCGGGGCCGGACGACAACACGGGCAGGCTCACCTCGGGGGCGCCCGAGCTGATCGCCGGCGAGGTGGTGATGCCGGCGCCCTTCGCGCTGGCCGAGGTGCCCTCGCCGTAGAGGACCTCCGACAGGAAGCGGGTGATGCCGGGGCCGAGCAGGTTGATGGCGACGCCGCTGATGATGTGGTCGACGCCGAACGTGACGGTCGCGATCGCGTGGATGAGCCCGCCGAGCGCGCCGCCGAGCAGCCCGGCGAGCAGCGCGGCCACGGCGCCCCACTGGTATCCGGCCCAGCCGGCGAACCAGGTGCCGAGCACCATCATGCCTTCGAGGCCGATGTTGACCACGCCGGCCCGCTCGGCCCACAGGCCGCCGAGACCGGCCAGCCCGATCGGCACCGCGAGCAGCAGCGCCGCGTTGAACGTGCCGGAGGAGGTCAGGTCGTCCTGGCCGGAGATGATCCGCACCAGCGACAGCAGCAGGATGAGCGCGGCGACGCCGAGCAGCGCCAGATGGTATTTGCCGACCCTGCTCATGCTGCCACCTCAACCGGTCTGTTCGTGTCGAGCTGCCGGGCGGCCCGCTGCTCCTCAAGCCGCATGGCGATGCGGTTGGTCACCTCGTTCGCGATGACCACCAGCAGGACGATGACGCCCTGGATGATCGTGATGACCGACGACGGCACGTCCGCGATCTGCAGCGCGCCCTGCGCCCGGTCGAGGAAGGCGAACAGCAGCGCGGCGATCGCGATGCCGACGGGCTTGTTCCTGCCCAGCAGCGCCACCGCGATGCCGAGGAAGCCGAGGCCGGCGGTGAAGTTGGAGTTGAAGGCGCCCTTGTCGCCGAGGATCTCGGGCAGGCCGATGAGCCCCGCGATCGCGCCGGACAGCACCATGGCCGCGATGACCATCTTCTTCGGGTTGACGCCCGAGGCGAAGGCGGCCGGGCCGTTGAGCCCGCTGGCCTTGACGTTGAAGCCGAAGCGGGTGCGCTCCAGCACGACCCAGACCACCAGGCCGAGCACGACGGCCACGAGCAGGAAGCCCCACACGCCGCCGCCGCGGGTGGGCGGCAGCAGCCCGAACCAGTCGAAGACGAAGTTCAGGTTGGGGAACATGGCCGACTCGGGGAGCTGCGGCGTGGTCGTGGTGAGCTGGCCGGCGGCCCGCTGGCCCGCGAACGGGCCGCGTACCAGGTAGGAGGCCAGCGAGATCGCGATGTAGTTGAGCATGATCGTGGAGATGACCTCGTTGACGCCGCGGGTCACCTTCATGACCGCGGGGATCAGCGCGTACGCGCCGCCCACGACCGCCGCGACGACGATGATCACCAGGATCTGGATCGGCTTCGGGGCGGTGAACGTCGAGCCGACGTAGGCCGCGCAGATGGCCGCGATCCGGTACTGGCCCTCGACGCCGATGTTGAAGAGGTTCATGCGGAAGCCGACCGCCACCGCGAGACCGGCGATGAACAGCGGCACCGCCCGGTTGAGGAACGCCGCGATGCCGTTGGACACCGAACGCGCGGTCTCGCCGAAGTCGAAGAAGGCGGCGAACGCGTCGATCGGGCTGGCGCCCGCCGCGATGATCGCCACGCTGGAGATCGCGATCGCCAGGACGATGGCGACGATGGCGCCTGCGACGGTGAGCAGCGCCCGGTTGAGCCCGGCGGGCATCACGTCTCCTCAGTACCGGCGATGGCGCCGGTCATGTAACCGCCAAGCCGCTCGGGCGTGACGTCGGACGGGTCGAGTTCGGCCACGAGCCGGCCGCGCAGGATCACGCGGATCGTGTCGGACAGGCCGATCAGCTCGTCGAGGTCGGCCGAGATCAGCAGCACGGCCAGACCGGCGGCCCGCGCGTTGCGCAGGTGGTCCCAGATGGCGGCCTGGGCGCCGACGTCCACGCCGCGGGTGGGGTGGGCGGCGATGAGGAACGACGGCTCGCCGCTCATCTCGCGTCCGACGATCAGCTTCTGCTGGTTGCCGCCGGACAGGGCCAGGGCCAGGGTGTCCACGCTGGGGGTGCGCACGTCGTACTCCTTGACGATGCGCTCGGTGTCGGCCTTCGAGGCGCGGCGGTCCACCCAGATGCCGCGGCGCGCCGGGGACCTGGTCTGGTGGCCGAGCACCCGGTTCTCCCACAGGGACGCCTCCAGCAGCAGGCCCTGCCGGTGGCGGTCCTCGGGGATGTAGCCGATGCCGGCCTCCCTGCGCTTCAGCGTGGACCAGGCGCTGACGTCCACGCCGCCGAGGGTGATCGTGCCGTGGGCGGGACGCATGCCCATGATCGCTTCGATCAGCTCGGACTGGCCGTTGCCCTCGACGCCGGCGATGCCCAGGATCTGGCCCGCGTGGATGTCGAAGGAGACGTCGTCGAGGATCAGGCGCTTGCCCTCCTCGCGGAGCTTGTCGACGTACAGGCCGACGGAGGTGCCCTTGGGCACGGGACGGAAGCCGTCGGCCTCCATCGTCAGCCGGGACACGCTCAGCGTGACGCTCTCCCGCACGGTGGACTCGCGGGTCTCCGGCGTGGGCAGCTCGCTGCCGACCATCAGCTCGGCGAGCCTGCGGGCGGTGACCTCGGCGGGGTTCACGCTGGCGACGGTGGTGCCGCGGCGGATCACGGTGATCGCGTCGGCGATGTTCAGCACCTCGTCGAGCTTGTGCGAGATGAAGATGACGGTCAGGCCCTCGGCCTTGAGCTCGCGCAGGTTCTCGAACAGCTCCTCGACCTCCTGCGGCACGAGGACCGCCGTCGGCTCGTCGAGGATGAGGATGCGGGCGCCGCGGTAGAGGACCTTGAGGATCTCCACCCGCTGGCGGTCGCCGACGCCGAGGTTCTCCACCAGCGCGTCGGGGTCGACGCGCAGGCCGTGGCTGCTGGCCAGCTCGGCGATGCGGGCCCGCGCCCTGCCGGTGTCGAGCACGCCGGCCTTGGTGGGCTCGGCACCGAGGACGATGTTCTCCAGCACGGTGAAGTTGTCGGCCAGCATGAAGTGCTGGTGGACCATGCCGATGCCGACGTCGATGGCGTCGCTGGGGGTGCGGAAGGTGACCTCGCGGCCGTTGACCCGGATCGTGCCCTCGTCCGGCTTCTGCATGCCGTAGAGGATCTTCATCAGGGTCGACTTGCCGGCGCCGTTCTCGCCGACGATCGCGTGCACCGTGCCGGGTTCGACGGTGATGCGGATGTCGTGGTTGGCGACGACGCCGGGGAAACGCTTGGTGATGCCCTCCAGCTCTACGGCGGGTTGCACCGCGGCGAGGGTGTCCGAGCTCATTTCGCCTCTCCTAGAGCATGGGGGGCGGACGGGGCGGATAGCGAGAAGGCCCGAAGTGGGGACTCCGGGCCCTCGGTCGTCCGTTCCTACCCAGATTACGGCTTGGACGGAACCGTGATTTTGCCGTCGACGATGTCCTTCTTGGCAGCGTCGAGCTTGTCCTTGATGTCGTCGATCTCGCCACCGGTGGTGGACAGACCCACGCCGTCGACCTTGAGGTCGTAGACGGTGTTGCTGCCGCCCTTGGCGCCGCCCTGGAAGGCCTTGACGAACTCGAAGACGCCGACGTCCACGCGCTTGAGCATCGAGGTCATGATGACCGACTGCAGGTCGGTCTCCTTGACCGTCTGCCGCTGGTCGGAGTCGACGCCGATGGCCTTCTTCTTGGCCGCGGCGGCCGCCTGGAACACGCCGAGGCCGGAGTCGCCGGCGGCGTGGTAGACGATGTCCGCGCCGTCCTGGTACATCTTCTCGGCCGCGACCTTGCCCTTGTCGGGGGCCTTGAAGCCGGAGAAGTCACCGTCGGGGGTGAGGTACTTGATGTCGATCTTGATGTCCGACTTGACCGACTTGGCGCCCATCACGAAGCCCGCCTGGAACTTCTTGATCAGGTCGTTCTCGACGCCGCCCACGAAGCCGACGTGGCCGGCCTCCGACTTGGTCGCCGCGGCGACGCCCGCCAGGTAGGAGCCCTGCTCCTCGGCGAACAGCAGGCCGGTCACGTTCGGGCCGTTGGAGGCCGAGTCGACGACGGCGAACTGCACGTCGGGGTACTCGGCGGCGGTCTTCTTGATGTCGTCGCCGTAGGCGAAGCCGACGCCGATGATGGGGTTGTAGCCCGCGTCCGCGAGCTGGCGCAGCAGGTCGCCGCGGTTGGAGCCGTCGGCCGCCGGGCTGAGCTCCTTGATGTCGGCGTTCAGCTCAGTCTTGGCCTTCTCCAGGCCGGCGTAGGCGGCGTCGTTGAACGACTTGTCGCCACGGCCGCCGACGTCGAACGCCAGACCGACCTTCAGCCCGCCCTTGGGGGCCTCGCTGCTCGCGCCGGAGCTCGGCTGCGTGCTCGCCGAGGTGCCTCCACCCTCGCTGCCACAGGCCGCGACTGCCATGAGCATGACGCCGGCTACCGAGCCGACGGCAATCCTGCTGAATCGCTTGCCGAGCAAGGCGACTCCCTTCCATTTCCTCGCCGTCGAACTTCATCGCAGGCGCGAAGAAACGTACGGCACCTGCACGGAAGATAGTTGCTTGACCAGGGCAGACCAAACCGGCACACAGGGTCGCAACCGCTCCGTTATCGACATCAAGCGCGTCCGTGACCTGAATCTGGGTTCAGGCACTTGGGACGGTGTCCGCAAGATTTTGCCCAAGTTTGGTAGGGAAGGGGCCCTTGCCGAGCGGTCGATCATGGCAGAGATTCCGATCAACGGTGGAAATTTCGTATCGGAGCCCCGTATGCAGCCTTGGAAGACACTGGCCGTACCGCTGGTCGCGATCCTCGCCGTGACCTTGGGCGGCCCCACCCCCGCGACGGCGGACACCCCCGCCCTGAAGATCGAGAACAACGCCACCCAGCCCGTCTTCTCCCGTGCCGACGCCGTCAAGCAGACGGTGTTCGTGGAGGTCGCCGGGACCGACAGCGACGACGACGGGAAACCCGACCGCGTCGCCATGGACATCCTGCGCCCCAAGGAGACCGACCAGGGACTCAAGGTCCCGGTGATCATGGAGGCCAGCCCGTACTACGCCCCGGGCAACGACGTCCCCAACCACCCCGTGGACGTGGACGAGAACGGCAACCCGCTGCCCACCCTGAAGTCGCCCTCGAACAAGCTCGCCAGTGAGCCGTTCGACGGCTACTACGACAACTACTTCCTGCCCCGCGGCTACGCCATCGCCCTGGTCGAGAACGTGGGCAGCGCCCGCGCGACCGGCTGCCCGACCTCTGGCGACCGCAACGAGACCGCCGGCCCCAAGGCCGCCATCGACTGGCTGAACGGCCGCGCCCGCGGCTTCGACGCCGACGGCAACGAGGTCAGCGCCACCTGGTCCACCGGCAAGGTCGGCATGATCGGCGTCTCCTACAACGGCACCCTGCCCAACGCCGTCGCCTCGACCGGCGTCGAGGGCCTGAAGACGATCGTCCCGATCGCCGCCATCTCCAGCTGGTACGACTACTACCGCGCCAACGGCGGCGTCCTGGCCCCCGGCGGCTACCAGGGCGAGGACCTGGACGTGCTGGCCAAGTTCGTGCTGACCAGGGACAAGGGCTTCGAGGTCTGCGGCGCCAAGATGGACGCCCTCGCCGCGGCCCAGGACCGGATCACCGGCGACTACGGCCCGCTCTGGGACGCCCGCAACTACCTCAACGACGTGAACAAGGTGAAGGCCAGCGTCTTCCTCGTGCACGGCCTCAACGACTGGAACGTCAAGACCAAGCAGTTCGCCCAATGGTGGAACGCCCTGGCCGAACGGCACGTGCCGCGCAAGATCTGGCTGCACCAGGGCACCCACATGAACCCCTTCAACCTGCGCACCGCCGAGTGGCTGCGCCAACTGCACGGCTGGTTCGACTACTGGTTGCAGGGCATCGACTCGGGCATCATGCGCGAGCCGCAGGCCGACGTGGAGATCGGCGTCGGCGAGTGGCAGCAGCACGCCTCCTGGCCGCTGCCCGGGGCCACGACGGTCTCGCTGCACCCGGCCGCGGGCGAACGGCTCGGCCTGCTGCCCCGGCCGCTGTCGCCCGAGGAGTCCTTCGTGGACCAGAGCGCCAGGAGCGCCGAGCAACTGGTGGAGGCGACCGGGGCCGATCCGAACCGGCTGGCGTACCGGACCGGCGAGCTGCCCGCCGACGTGCGGATCTCCGGCACGCCGACGGTGTCGGTGCGGGCCTCGTTCAAGGACGGCGCCTCGCCGTACCTGACGGCGTTGCTGGTGGACTACGGCACGGACGTGCGCCCGGACGGCAGCCTGCTCTCGACTGGCCAGAGCTACTGCTACGGCGAGGGCGTCCCGGGTGACACGGGCTGCACGACGCTGCGGCGGCTCGGCACGGCGACGACCGCATACAAGATCGTTTCCAGGGGATGGCTGGACGTGCGCAACCGCCATCGCGCCGACCGCACCGAACCGCTGCGCCCCGGCAAGGAGTACACCTTCACCTGGGACTTCCAGCCCAAGGACTACCTGTTCAAGAAGGGCCACCGGCTGGGCCTGGTGATCATCTCGACCGACCGCGACTACACCCTGCGCTACCCGGCGGGCACCCGGGTCACCGTGTCGCCGGGGCACTCGTCCCTGCGGCTGCCGGTGGTCTTCGGCAGGCTCTCCTGACACGCCGACGGCCCGCCGCGTCGCGCGGCGGGCCGTCGGACCCGGGCTCAGGCCATGGCGTTGTTGCTGATCGAGTCGAGCGGGCCGACGTCCCACAGCGCGGTCAGCGCCGTGGCGGCCATCACCCGCACGCCCATCGCGATCGCCTTCTCGTCGACGTCGAAGGTGCCCTGGTGGATGTCGTACGTGACGCCGTCGGGCGAGCGCGTGCCGAGCCGGGCGAAGGCCCCGGGGATCGACTCCAGGTACCAGGCGAAGTCCTCGCCGCCGAGCGACTGCTGGGTGGGCACCACCGCGCCGGCCCCGAGGGCCCGCTCGGCCGCCTCGGCCAGCATCTCGACGCTGACCTCGTCGTTGACGACCGGCGGCACGCCCCGCGTGTAGTCCATCACGGCCTCGACGCCGTACGCGCCGGCGACGGACTCCAGCAGGGCCTTGATCAGGTCGGGCGCGGCGTGCCAGGCGTTCTCGTCGAGGCAGCGGATCGTGCCCTCGGCGATGCCGTCGTCGGGGATGGCGTTGGCCGCCGAGCCCGCCTCGACCCGGCCCCAGACGAGGCTGAGCGACGAGCGCGGGTCGACCCGGCGGGAGAGCGCGGCGGGCAGCTCGGTGAGGATCTTGGCGAGGGCGAAGACCAGATCGGCCGTCAGGTGCGGACGGGCGGTGTGGCCGCCGGGGCCGGAGACCCTGACCACGAGCTTGTCGCAGGCCGAGGTGATGGGACCGCTCCGCAGGCCGAGCTGGCCGACGTCGACGCGCGGGTCGCAGTGGAGGCCGAAGATGCGGTCGACGCCGCTGATGCCGCCGTGGGCCATGACCTCCAGGGCGCCGCCGGGCAGCTCCTCGGCGGGCTGGAAGATCAGCCGGACCCGGCCGGGCAGCAGACCGGCCGCGGCCTGCTGGGCCAGGAAGATCGAGGTGCCGAGCAGGACCGTGGTGTGCACGTCGTGGCCGCAGGCGTGGCACGCGCCGGGGACGGTGGAGCGGTAGGGCACGTCCTTCTCGTCCTGGAGCGGGAGCGCGTCGATGTCGGCCCGCAGGGCGATGGTCGGGCCGTCGCCACTGCCCACCTCGCAGACGAGGCCGGTGCCGCGCGGCAGCACCGACGGGGTCAGCCCCGCGGCGGTCAGCCGGTCGGCGATGCGCTGGGTCGTGCGGTATTCGGCGAAGGCCAGCTCAGGATGCATGTGAAGGTCGCGACGGAACGCCACCAGCTCCTGCTCGATCTCCGCCAGGAACGCGTCCAGCTCTCCCCGCAGCTCACGTCCCCGCATATGTCACCATCCATCCCGTCGAGGCCGCGCGTCCCACGCGGCGACGGCGGCTCATAACGCTCTCGAAAATCATCCATCCTGCGGTAGCCACCTGGTTGAGGCGGCCGCTCGGCGAATCAAAAGCCACACCCGGAGGTTTCGGTGCGCGAGATCGTCAGCACGGGCTTCGCGTTCATCGGTCGCAGCAGCCCGGGTGCACGGCGGTAAGCCGTGAGCCCGATGGCGATGCTTCTGACTTTATCGCTCCCGTGCGCCTTCGCGCCGACAGATACACCAAAAGTTGGCCGACGGCATGCCCGTAACCGCAGGTGGTCACGTTCCGCACATGTCCGCCTGATCCGGAAAATAGTCACAAGGGATCATTAGATGGTGACCCGATGTCGCCACTTCCAAACGTGCTCACCGATTTTGAATCCTGTCACCTTCTGTCATGGTCATGACACTTTGTCGCTTGCTGCATTTGTGAAGAATGCGTGTTTCACTCGCTATATGATCACTAATATCCCGTTCGGGGAGAAGTATGCCGGGTTGAGCATCTTCGAGCCGAGTGAGGGGACCCTGGTGGTCGTACCCTCGCTCTCCCTGCCGCAGGACGAGCTCCGCCGCATCACGGCAGCCCGATCGTACGAGGAGCGCCTTCTCTTCCTCCTCCTGACGCTCCGGGAACCCGGGGTCAAGGTGATCTACCTCTCCTCCGCGCCGATCGATCCCGACATCATCGACTACTACCTCAGCTTCCTCCCCGACCCGGACGACGCCGCCAAGCGCCTGGAGCTCATCAGCCTCGACGAGCCCTGGTCGCAACCCCTCACCCGGACGCTGCTGCGCCGACCCGACGTCCTCGACCGGTTACGGTCGGCGATCGACGCCGACGCCTGGCTGGTGCCGTTCGTCCTCAGCGAGACCGAGGAGGAGCTGGCCGCGTCACTCAACGTCCCCATCTACGGACCCGCCACCTCGCTGGCCTACTACGGCTCCAAGAGCGGAGCCCGCGAGGTCGGGCACGAGGCCGGCGTGCCCATGGCCCGCGGCTTCGGCGACGTGCACAGCATCATCGCGATCGACGAGGCCATCGACTCGCTGCCCGGCGAACGGGTGATCGTCAAGCTCAACGACGGCTACTCGGGCCTGGGCAACGCCATCGTCAGCAAGGCCGACCGCTCACTGACCCGATTTTCGGCGGCCGGGGAGACCTGGACCAGCTTCACGACGAAGATCAGGGAGCGCGGCGCGGTGGTGGAGGAGTTCATCGAACATCGCCCGCTCTACTACCCGAGCGCCCTGGCTCGAATCACGCCAGGCGGGCACGCAGCCGTGCTGGCCACGCACGACCAGGTGCTCGGCGGCCCCAACAACGACGTCTACCAGGGCTGCACGTTCCCCGCCGCCCCGGAGTACCGGCACGAGGTGGGCGAGTCGGCCGAGCGCATCGCCGGCATCCTGGCCGAGCGCGGCGTGGTCGGCCTGTTCGGCATGGACTTCTTCGCCCTCAAGGCCGACGCCGGGTACGCCGCGCTGCTGTGCGAGATCAACCTGCGGATCGGCGGCACCACGCACCCGTACGGCGCCGCGGTGCTGACGACCGGAGCCAGGTACGACCCGGCCACCGGCCTCCTCATGGCCGGGAACCAGCCGAAGTTCTACACCGCGACCGACAACTGCTCCTCGTCCTGCCTGCGTGGCCGCACGCCGGGCGAGGTCATGCGCACCGCCCGCCGGCTCGGGATCGGCTTCGACGCCGACCGGCGCACGGGCAACGTCTTCCACCTGCTCGGCGCACTCCCCGAGTACGGGAAGCTGGGCTTCACCACCATCGGCGACTCGCGCGAGGAGGCCGACGAGCTGCACGCGCTCACCCGGCGCCTTCTTTGCGACGCCTGATCCCGGCCTCCCGCAGACCGCGCCACCCGATCACCGCCAGCACCGCGCCGAGGATCACGTTGACCGCGATCAGGATGCCGTGCACGACGTAGAAGCCGGTGGGATGTCCGTCGGCCAAGTTAAACCCCAGGTTGATCCACTCGACGATCATGAACACGCCGAGGATGACGAGGAAACCGGCGATCTTTGGTGACATGGTCATCTCTCCAGTATCGAAGGCGGATCATCCGGGGAATGTGTCGCCACATGGGCATTCACACGGAGCTACGCTGAGACCGCCATGTGGACGAAATTTGTGCCGGTTACGGCACTTCTCGCAGCGGTCACACTCACGAGCGGGACCGCATCCGCCACGCCGACGACGCCTGTCGGCGGTGACGCGCTGGGAAGCCGTGGGCTGGTGCAACCCCAAGGCGTCAAGGCGCCCCCCGAGAGCAAGGCTACTTCCTACGTCATCGCGGACGTGGAGACGGGTCAGGTGCTCGCCGCGAAGGACGCGCACGGTCGCTACCTGCCGGCGAGCACCCTCAAGACGCTCACGGCGCTGACGCTGCTCCCGAAGCTCGACAAGAACCGCAAGGTCCGGCCGAGCCAGAACGCCTGCAACCAGGAGGGCACGGCGGTCGGGCTGACGCCCAAGATGACGTACAAGGTCGACGACCTGTTCCGGGCGCTGATGATGTCCTCGGGCAACGACGCCGCCATGGCGCTGGCCGAGACGAACGGCAGCGTGGCCCAGACCATGCGCGACATGAACGCCGAGGCCAAGCGGTTGCAGGCGTACGACACGGTGGCCAAGACCCCGAGCGGCCTGGACAAGCCCGGCCAGAGCAGCTCGGCGTACGACTTGGCGCTCATCGCCCGCGCCGGCCTCGCAAACCCCGATTTCCGGCGATATATCAGTACAAAGGTTGCCAAGTTTCCGGCGCCCAAGGACTACTACGAGATCAGCAACCACAACAAGCTGCTCTGGCGCTACCAGGGCATGATCGGCGTCAAGAACGGCTGGACGTCGAAGGCGCAGGGCAGCTTCGTCGGCGCGGCCACGCGCGGCGGCCACACGATCCTCGTCACGATCATGCGGCACGAGGGCTACTTCTGGGACGAGGTGGCCAAGCTGCTCGACTGGGGCTTCTCGGTCAGGGGCAAGGCGGCCCCGGTCGGGCAGCTCGTCGAGCCGGTGCCCGACCGGGTGCAGGCCGCCCCGCAGGCGCCGGTCTCGAAGGTGACGCCGGCCGCCCAGCCACCGCTGCTCGACGCCGCCGCCTCGAAGCAGACCGACTCCACCCGCACGGTCGGGTCGGCCGTGATCGGCGGCGGCCTGCTGTTCGGGCTGGTGTGGCTCGGCTTCGGCATCCGCCGCAAGCGCAACAGGTCCCGCCTCTGACGACAGGGCGTGGCGGGGTCCGGACTGGGCCCCGAGGAGGGGGCCGGGTCAGGGTTCCGAGGTCGGGCGCGGGGTCGCGCCCTTGCACTCGGGGCCGGGCGCCGGGCCCTGGTCGGCCGCCGGCACCTCCGTCGGGTCCCCCAGCGACGGGATCGGCGACGGGGACGGCGGCGGGCACAACCCCGTGGTGGACGTCCAGGCGGCGGCCAGCAGCACGAGCCGGGCGGAGAAGTTCATCCACACCAGCAACCCCACGGTGGCGGCGAACGCGCCGTAGACCGGGTTGCTGAGCGTGTGGCTGAGCAGCAGGCTCGCCAGCTGCTTGAGCAGCCCGAACCCGATCGCGCCGAGCAGCGCGCCCCTGACGATGACCTTGAAAGGCTCGGCGGGCTTGGCCACCCAGCCGAGCATGATCACGAACAGCACCCAGTCGGCCGCGACGCTCGCCACCACCGCGAAGATCCGGAACGCCTCGGTGCTGAGCAGCGAGTTGTCGCCGAAGACGCGATCGAGCACCTTGTCGGTGACCGTGGTCGCGGCCCCGGACACCAGCGCGGACACGACCAGCGTCGCCCCGAGCAGGATGACCGAGACCAGGTCGCGCAGCTTGCCCAGGAAGTAGTTGGGCGGCGGCACGGTGGTCATCGACATCTCGCGCAGCGCCGCGCGCAGGGCGTCCATCGCGCCGAGGCCGGCGTACAGGAGGCCGAGGAGGCCGATGATGCCCGCGGTGGTCCGGGCGCCGGCGATCTGCTCCAGGTTGAGGTCGGCCGCCATGCCCGGCAGCCGTTCGGTGATGGCGGTCTCCAGCGCCTCCCTGGTCGCGCTGCTGGCGTCGAGGGTGAAGCCGAGCACCGCGTACCCGAGCGCGAGCAGCGGGAAGAAGGACAGGAAGCAGAAGTAGGTGACCGAGCCGGCCAGCCGGTCGCCGCCCTGGAGCTGGTAGCGGCGTACGGCCCTGACCAGGTGGTCGATCCACAGCCGGCGGACCCGCCAGTGGTCGAGCGTCCTGCGGCCCCAGGCGCGTATCGACGCGATCCGCTCGGTCAGACTCGCCTTCACGCCCTCACACCCCCTGCCGGAGGCGAACGATCACCTCGTCACGGCGTCGGCCGATTCTGTCAGTGACGCCAGGACCGCCGCCAGGTCCTGGTGGAGCATCTGCCCACCTCGCTTGACGGCACGCCCGCCGACCAGCACGGTTTCCACCGCGCTCGGGTCGGCGTTGAGCACGACGGCGCCGATCGGGTCGTGCGCCGCCGCCATGCCGAGCGTGTCCGTACGCAGCAGTTGCAGGTCGGCCTGCTTGCCCGGCCGCAGCGAGCCGACGACGTCGCCCAGGCCCACCACCTCGGCCCCCTCGACGGTGGCCATGCGCAGCACGTCGCGGGTGGTGAAGCCCATGCCCCCGCCGCCCGGCCGGCCGCGTTCCAGCAGGTACGCCGCCCGCATCAGGCTGAACATGTCGCCCGGCGCGCAGCTCACCGTGTCGATGCCGAGACCGGTCGGGATGCCCGCCGCCCTGGCCCGTCCGGTGACCGGGTAGCCCATCCCGAGCGTCATCTCGTCCACCGGCGAGACCGACACGCTGCCGCCGCTGCCGGCGACGCGCTTGAGGTCGTCGTCGCTGTAGCTGGTGGCGTGCACGTACGTGGTCCGGGGCCCGAGCAGGCCGTTCGTCTCCAGGAAGGCCAGGCCGCGGGCGGCGCCGTCCGGGCCCCCGACGCCCATGTGCACGGTGACCGGCAGGTCGAGCTCGCGGGCCAGACGCCACTCCGCCAGCGCGTGCTCCTCGCCCACGATCTCCGGCCCGAGCGCGGCGACGACCATGGTGACCCGCCCACCGCCCGCCCCGAAGTGCTCCCCGTGCACCCGCAGCCCCTCGCGGACGAGCCCGCCGGGCTCGCCTCCGTGGCACCAGCCGAGCACGGCCCTGATCCCCGAGTCGCGCAGCGCCCGCACGGTCGCCTCGGTGTGGGCGGGCGAGAGCTGGATGTGGGACCAGTCGAGCAGCGTGGTGATGCCGGTGTCGAGGCATTCCAGCGCGCCGGCCAGGTTGCCCGTGTAGACGTCGGCCGGGCGGTAGCCGGGGGCCAGCTCGTTGAGCACGCGGCGCAGGTAGCCGTCGAAGGCGAGGTCGGGGGCGACCGCCCTGATGCCGGCCTGCCAGGTGTGCCGGTGGGTGTCGACGAACCCGGGCAGCACGATCCGCCCGGTCGCGTCGATCACCTCGGCGCCGGGGACGTCGGGCAGGCCGGGGCCCACCTCGGCGATCAGGCCGTCCTCGACGCGCACGTCCACCTGGCCGAGCACCACGGGCTCGGGCTCGGTGTCGATCACGGTGCCGTTCTTGATCAGGAGAGTTGTCATGCCGAAAAGCTTAAGAGGAAGCTTTTCAGAAAGCAATCTGGCGATGGGTATTCTCGATGGCGTGAAACCGGATGAGATCGACGCGATGGTGCCGCGCTGGACGGAGTCCGGGCTGTCGTCATCGCTGATCGCCGGTCTGGAGCTGAGCAAGCGCCTGTCCCGGCTGCACCTGGTCTTCGAGCAGGCGATCAAGGCCGAGCTGGCCGAGCTGGGGCTGACCTACGCCGAGTTCGACGTGCTGGCCGCGCTCACCCGTACGCCGGCGCCGCACCGGATGAAGCCGAGCGAGCTGTCCAAGGCGCTGCTGCTCACCTCGGGGGGCACCAGCAACGTGCTGCAACGCCTGACGACGGCGGGCTACGTCGAGCGGGAGGCCAACGCGGGCGACGCGCGCAGCCGATGGGTACAGCTCACGGCCGAGGGCCTCCGGGTGGCCCTGACGGCGCTCGACGCGTCGTCGCGGGCGCACGAGGAGGTGCTGGCCGGGGTGCCGGAACAGGACGTCAGGGCGGCGGCCGACGCGCTGCGCGAGGTGCTCGGCCTCGTCGGCCGCCGCCGCTTCCGCTAGCTCGCACGCAGGGCGTGGCGGTCGGCCCACGAGCGGATCGCCGCCGCGATGCCCTCCGGCTGGTCCTCCGGGGCGTGGTGGCCGGCCGGGCCCAGGTGCTCGATCTCCAGCGCCGAGATGTTGCCGGCGCACCAGTCGAGCACCTCGCCCTGGATGAGCAGGGTCGGCGAGGAGTCGAAGGTGAGCAGCAGCTTGGGCACGTCGCCGCTGCTCGCCAGCCACTTGTCGTAACGCTCGACCGCCTCGGTCACGTCGGCGGGGTCGCCGTCGAGCGGGATCGAGCGCGCCCACTGCAGCAGCGGCCGGCGGCTCTCCCTGGTCGCGTACGCCTCCAGGTACGGCCGCATCTCCTCCTCGCTCAGCGGGTTCAGCACCCCGCCCGTGTAGGCCGTCCGCACCAGGAAGTCGTCGTCGAGCACCAGCCGCTCGCCCTCCTCGCTCCTGATCAGCTCGCCGCGGGCGCGCGGCCCCTCGCCCAGTTCGCTCCAGCTCATCGGCCGCACGATGGTCTCGAAGAAGGCCACTCCGCGCACCCGGTCCGGATGCCGCGCCGCCCAGTCGAAGGCCAGCGCACCACCCCAGTCGTGCCCGACCAGCACCACGTCCTCCAGGCCGAGCCGGTCGAACCAGGCGTCGAGGTAGCGGGCGTGGTCGGTGAAGCGGTAGGCCAGGTCGGGCTTGCCCGAACGGCCCATGCCGATCAGGTCGGGGGCCAGCAACCGGCCGGGCCCGCCCACCGCGGGGAGCACGTTGCGCCACAGGTGGGAGGAGTTCGGGTTGCCGTGCAGGAAGACGATCGGGACACCCTCGCCCCGGTCCTCGTAGTACATGGTCGAGTCCAGCACATCGACAACAGGCATGACACGCCTCTTTCGTTTGTCTCTCTAACGTTCGCTGCACTAACGAAAGTACATCGTTAGTGCCACTAACGCAACCGGGATAGGATCGCCGGCATGAGCCACGACATGACCGACGCCGGCGACCAGGCCGCCCCCGCTCGCCTGCGCAGCCTGCCGAGCCGCCTGCTGGCCCACGTCGCGATGCAGGCCGACCGTCTGGTCACCGAACGGCTCGCGGACGCCGACGCGCGCAAGTGGCACTACGCGGTGCTCGTCGCGCTGCGCGAGGCCGGCCCGGCCAGCCAGGCGGAGCTGAGCCGGCGCACCGGGATCTACCGCAGCGACATGGTCGCGCTGCTCAACGAGCTGGCCGAGCGCGACCTCGTCGAGCGCGCGCCCGACCCCGCCGACCGCAGGCGCAACGTGATCTCCATGACCGAGCGCGGCCGCGACCGGCTCACCCGGCTCGACGCGCTGGTCGACACCGTCCAGGACGAGCTGCTGGCCCCCCTGACCGGCCCCGAGCGCGATCAGCTCACCGGGCTGCTCGCACGGCTGCGCGACCACCACTCCCAACCATCCCAATAGTGGGCAAAAACCAGTAAAAGCCGAGGCGCGGGAGCTTGCCGACATACCTCCTGACCAGGGAGAACGCATGGCAGCGCCGGTCCGGTGACCCTAGCCTGTGCTGTGTCGGGACCTAGCCAGGAGGCGTCACCCCCATGACCGAGATCAGCACCGGGCAGATGGTGCGACTCCAGCGCGAACGAAGGGGCATGAGCACGACCGCGCTGGCGACCCAGTCCGGCTGCACCACCCGGCACATCGAACTGATCGAACACGGCAAACGCACTCCCTCGCTGCCCCTTCTCCGCGAGATCGCCAAGGTCCTCGGCGTACGCACCGCCGTGCTCCTGGGCGAGACCCCCCGCGACTCCCACGAGCCCAGCAGGCCGCAGATCCGCGACATCGAACGGGCCCTGTTCTCCTGCCGGGCCGGCGAGCCCGACCTCGAACCGCCCGACGCCGGGCAACTGACCGAACGCGTGGCGGCGGCGCGCAACGCCTGGTTCACCTCGGCCCGCCGGTACTCGATCCTGATGGCCGCGCTGCCCTCGCTGGTGGCCGACGCCGAGAGCCTGGCGGCCGAGCGCACGCCCACGGCCTACAGGGCGGCGACGGACGCGTACATGCTGGCCAGAGGGGTGCTCAAGCACCTGCAGCGGGTGGATCTCGCGCACCTGGCCGCCGACCGGGCCATGCGCTACGCCGAGGAGTCGGCCGACCCGCTGATGCTCGCCTGGGCCCACTGGAACCTCGGCCAGTCGATGCTCTCCGACGACATGCACCAGATCGCCCACGACGTGGCCCGGCGCGGCATCGAGATCCTCGAACCCCACGTGGCCGACGGCGACGTCCGGCACATCAAGGCCCTCGGCGCGCTGCACCTGCTGGCCGCCATCAGCGCGGCCCGGGGCGGCGACGACGACCAGGCCAGGGAGACCGTGCGCGGCACCGCCGCCCGGCTGGCCGAACACGCCGACGACCACTCCGGCGCCTACGACCTGGCCTTCTTCGGCCCCACCAACGTGGCCATCCACATGGCCAGCATCGAGAACGACACCGGCCACCCCGAGGCCGTGCTGCGGCTGGCCGACGACATCGACATCCGCAGGACGCCCTCCATCGAGCGGCGCACCACGCACCTGTGCCACGTCGCCCGCGCCTGCGAGGACCTGGGCGACGACGCCGCGAGCCTGGTCTACCTGCTGCGCATCGAGCGCGAGAGCCCCGAGGAGCTCGACCACAAGCTGCTGCTGCGGGAGATGGTCCGCTCGCTGGTGCGCCGCGCGCGGCCGTCGTGGGCGCCGGAGGTGCGCTTCCTCGCCGAACGGCACAACATCGACGTCTGAGGCCGGCGACCGAACTCCGAGTTCGCTCCGGCCGAACAGGGAGATCTGTCACCGCGGTTCGTCACGGAGAGGCGCCGGGGTGGCACTGTGCGTCCCATGACCACAACGCCGAGTGCCGCCGTCGTCATGGAACGTCTGCTGGAGGAGGCGATGCGCGAGTTCCCCGGCTGGGCGTTCAGCCGGGGACGAGCGGGATGGACCGCCGTGTCGGGCGACGTCCGGCTCACCGGCCGGAGCCTGGCCGCGCTCCGCGCCCGCCTGCGCGTACGCCCGCTCGACCGGTCAGGCGCGCGCCCCGGATGACCCGTGAAGGGCGGCGACCCGCCGCCCTTCCGGCCTCAGAGCTTGGGCAGGAAGCCCACGCGGTCGCGGACCTCGGCCATCGTCTGCCGGGCCACGGTCGCGGCGCGCTCGGCGCCGACGGCCAGCAGGCGGTCGAGCTCGGCCTCGTCGGCCAGCAGCTTCTCCGTGCGCTCCCGGATCGGCGTGAACGTCTCCACGACCGCCTCGGCGACGTCCTTCTTGAACGTGCCGTAGCCCTGGCCCTCGTAGCGGGCGACCAGGTCGGGGATCGGGGTGCCGGTCAGCGCCGACTGGATGCGCAGCAGGTTGGAGATGCCCGGCTTGTTCTCCTCGTCGAACAGCACCTCCGAGCCCGTGTCGGTCACCGCGCGCATGACCTTCTTGCGCAGCGGCCCCGGCTGCTCCAGCACGTCGAGGATGCCCGCCGGGCTGGAGGACGACTTCGACATCTTCGCCGTCGGGTCCTGGAGGTCGGTGATCTTCTCGACCTCCTTGAGGATGTACGGGTCGGGCAGCGTGAACGTGTCGCCGAAGCGGTGGTTGAAGCGCTGACCGAGGTCGCGGGTGAGCTCCAGGTGCTGCTTCTGGTCGGCCCCCACCGGGACGGCGTTGGCCTGGTAGAGCAGGATGTCGGCGGCCTGGAGGATCGGGTAGGTGAACAGCCCGACGCTGGCCGCGCTCTCGCCGAACTTGGCCGACTTGTCCTTGAACTGCGTCATCCGGGCCGCCTCGCCCATGCCGGTGAGGCAGATCAGGATCCAGGCGAGCTCGGTGTGCTCGCGCACGTGCGACTGCACGAAGACGGTCGAGCGCTCGGCGTCGAGCCCGGCGGCGAAGAGCTGCGCGGCGGCCACCCGGCTGCGCCTGCGCAGGGCGGCGGGCTCGGTCGGCACGGTGATCGCGTGAAGATCGACCACGCAGTAGAAGGCGTCGTGGGTCTCCTGCATCGTGACCCACTGACGGACCGCACCCAGGTAGTTGCCCAGGTGGAATGAGTCCGCGGTGGGCTGGATGCCGGAGAGAACACGAGGTCTGGCCATAGCAGGCAATTGTGTCAGGAATCCTGGTCGGGCGGCGACTCGACGGCGGCCCGGCGTTTCACCCTCACCCGCGCGATGCGGCGCACGTCCAGCTCGGTGACCGTGAGCTCGAAGCCCTGGACCTCCACCTGCTCGCCGACGGCCGGCACGTGCCCCAGCATGGCCATCACGAACCCGCCCAGCGTCTCGTACGGGCCGTCGGGCAGCCGTACGCCGGTCTCGACGGCGAAGTCGTTGAGGTTGGTCAGGCCGTCGATCTCGATCTCGCCCGCGGGCAGGACGACGACGTCCTCCTCGACGTCGTACTCGTCCCTGATGTCGCCGATCAGCTCCTCGACCAGGTCCTCCATGGTGACGATGCCCGCGGTGCCGCCGTACTCGTCGACCACGATGGCCAGGTGCTGGCCCTCGTCGCGCATCTCGTTCAGGGTGCTCAGCAGACGCTTGGAGGCGGGCACGAACTTGGCGGGCCGGACCGGCACCACCGCGCTGATGGGCTCGGTGCGGCCGATCAGCTCGGGGTCGAGCAGGTCGCGCACGTGCACGAAACCGATGACCTCGTCGTATGACTCGCGGTACACGGGGAAGCGGGAGTGCGGCAGCGTGGCGGCCAGGTGCGCGGCCTCGGCCAGCGGCGTCTCGGCGTCCATGAACTCGACCTCGGTGCGGGGCAGCATGACTTCGCGGAGCTGGCGCTTGCCGGCGGCGAACACCTCGGCGATGAGCTTGCGCTCGTCGGCCGTGAGCTCGGCGTGCCCGACGACCATGTCGCGCAGTTCCTCGGTGGTGACCTCCTCCCGGTCGGCCTCCGGGTTGCCGCCGAGCAGCCGGACGACCAGGTCGGTCGACTTCGACAACATCCAGATGATCGGCCGGGACAGCGAGGCGATGCGGTCGAGGAAGGGCGCGACGAACAGCGACAGTCCCTCGGTCCGTTGCAGGGCCAGCCGCTTGGGGGCCAGCTCGCCGAGCACCAGCGAGACGTACGAGATGGCCAGCGTCACCAGCACGAGCCCGAGCACGGACGCGACGCCCTGCGGCACCCCCCAGCGTTCGAGCACCGGGACGAGCTGCATCCCGAGCCGGTCGGCGCCGAAGGCGGCCGAGAGCATGGTGGCGACGGTCACCCCGATCTGCACCGCCGACAGGAAGCGGTTGGGGTCGCGGGCGAGCTTGGCCACGCGCTCGCCCCTGCGGCCGCGCTCGGCGAGCTTGCGGACCTGGCTCTCGCGCAGGGAGACCATCGCGATCTCCGCGCCCGCGAAGAACCCGCCGACCAGGATGAAGAGCAGGACCAGGGCGATGTTCGCCCCGAGGGTGTCAAACATGGTGGTTGGCAGCGTACTCGGCGGGTTTCCCGCGTATGCTGAACGGCAAGCCGTACAAAATCAAACATATGTAAACAGGAGTGAACATGAGGCTGTTGGTCACCGGAGGCGCCGGGTACGTCGGCAGCGTCGTCGCCGCGCAGCTCGTCGAGGCGGGGCACGAGGTGACCGTGCTCGACGACCTGTCCACGGGCCACGAGGACGCGGTGCCCGAGGGCGCCCGGTTCGTCCGCGAGTCGATCACGAACGCCCACGACGCGCTCGACGGCATCGACGCCGTGCTGCACTTCGCGGCCAAGTCCCTGGTGGGCGAGTCGGTGGCGAAGCCGGGCCTCTACTGGGCCAACAACCTCGGCGGCACCCTGGCCCTGCTCGACGCCATGCGCGACAAGGGCGTGCGCAGGATCGTCTTCTCCTCCACGGCGGCCACGTACGGCGAGCCCGAGCGCTCCCCCGTCGAGGAGAGCGACCCGACGCGCCCGACCAACCCCTACGGCGCCTCCAAACTGGCCGTGGACACCGCCCTGAGCGCCTACGCGGGCATCCGCGGGCTCGGCGCGGTGAGCCTGCGTTACTTCAACGTGGCCGGCGCCTACGGCCGCTTCCGCGAGCGGCACACGGTCGAGACCCACCTCATCCCGAACGTGCTCAAGGTCGCCACCGGCGAGCGCGACTCGGTGAGCGTGTTCGGCACCGACTACCCCACTGCCGACGGCACCTGCGTGCGCGACTACGTGCACGTCAGCGACCTGGCGCGGGCGCACCTGCTGGCCCTGGAGGCGATCGCCGAGGGCGAGCACAAGATCTACAACCTGGGCAGCGGCACCGGGTTCAGCGTGCAGGAGGTGATCTCGGTCTGCCGCGAGGTCACCGGCCACGAGATCCCGGTCGTCGTCGGTGACCGGCGGCCCGGCGACCCGGCCGTCCTGGTGGCCTCGTCCGCGCGCATCCAGAGCGACCTGGGCTGGAAGGCGGAGCGGGCGGCGCTGCGCGACATCGTCTCCGACGCGTGGACGGCACTTTCCGGGAACGCCTGATGTGGGTGGCGAGTATGTGCTGTGATACCCAAATGTGAGGAGCTTTTCACCAAGGGTCACGAAGCTGGTCTTTGGTGCCCTCATCCTGCTGGGCAGCCTCGCCGCGGCAGCCGGGGTGATCTTCGCGACCTCCCAGCCCGCGCCGGCCGCCCAGCCCGTCCCCTCCTGCCCGGGGGTGGACGAACAGGAGATTCCGGGTGACCAGTAGCGTGTTCCGCCGTGTCACTCCTCCCCGAGAGCCGGCCCGTCCGCGCGCTCACCTACGCCACACTCCTGCGTTCCGTCGGCCGCGGCCTGTTCGTCACCGTGAGCGTGCTGTTCTTCAAGCTCTCGGTCGGCCTGTCGGACGGCGAGATCGGGCTGGGGATGACGATCGCCGCGGCCGTCGGGCTCACCGCCGGGCTGCCCGCAGGGCGGCTGGCCGACCTGGCCGGGCCGCGCCGGGTGCAGATCGCCTTCTCCGCCGCGGGTGGGCTGCTGGTGCCGGTGTACGCGCTGGTGTCGGGGTTCGCCGGGTTCGTCGTGGTGGCCGCCCTGGTGACGTTCGCCGAGGCCGCGGAGGGCACCGCGCGGGCGGCGCTGGTCGGGGGCGCGGTGCCGGGGCCCGACCGGGTGCGGGTGCGGGCGTACCTGCGGGCGGTGACCAACGTCGGCTGGTCGGTCGGCGGGCTCGGCGCGGGCGCGGCACTGCACTTCGACAGCAGGCCGGTGTACCTGGGGATGATCTTCGGCTGCGCGCTCTGCTACCTCGGGAGCGCGGCCCTGACGCTCCGGGTGCCGTCGGTCGCGCCGGTCCGGCGGAAGGCGGGCGAGCCGGTCTGGATCGTGCTGCGCGACCGGCCGTACGCGGTGCTGGCGCTGCTCAACGCCGTGCTGTTCATGCAGAACGGGCTGCTCACCATCGCGATCCCGCTCTGGGTGGCCGGCCGCACGTCCGCGCCCACCTGGACGGTCGCCGCGGTCGCCATGGTCAACACCGTCACCGTCACGCTCCTTCAGGTGCGGCTCAGCCGCGGCACCGACGACGCGGCCGGCGCGGCCCGCGCCCAGCGCCGCTCGGGCGTGTTCCTGCTGCTGGCCTGCGTGCTGCTGGCCCTGGCCGCCGGGCAGCCGGTCTGGGTGGCGCTGGTCGCCCTGTTCGGCGGCGCGCTGCTGCACGTCTTCGGTGAGCTGCTTCAGGCCGCCGGCTCCTGGGGCCTGTCGTACGAGCTGGCCCCGCCGCAGGCCATCGGCCAGTACCAGGGCCTGTACGGGATGGGCCAGCAGGTGGCCAACATCGTCGTGCCGGCCGTCATGACCACGGTCATCGTGGGCTGGGGGCTGCCGGGCTGGCTGCTGTTCGGCGGGCTGTTCCTGGCGGCCGGGCTCGCCGTGCCGCCGGTGGCCCGCTGGGCCGAGCACACCCGCGCCGCCGCCCTCCCCCTCATGACGACGGACGCGCGCCCCCGCTGAGCCGGGGACGCGCGTCCGTGGTGTCGCGCCGGGTTCAGATGAGGCCGAGCTCGCGGACCGCGTCGCGCTCCTCGGTCAGCTCGCCCACGCTGGCGTCGATGCGCTCGCGGGAGAAGGAGTCGATCTCCAGGCCCTGGATGATCTCGTACCGGCCGTTGACCGAACGCACCGGGAAGGACGAGATGAGCCCCTCCGGCACGCCGTACGAGCCGTCGGAGACGACGGCGGCCGAGGTCCACTCGGTGCCGTTGACCCAGTCGTACACGTGGTCGATCGCGGCGTTGGCGGCCGAGGCGGCCGAGGAGGCGCCACGGGCCTCGATGATGGCGGCGCCGCGCTTGGCGACCGTCGGGATGAACGTCTCGCGCAGCCACTCGCCGTCGACCTGCTCGGCCGCGACCTTGCCGCCGACCTCGGCGTGGTACAGGTCGGGGTACTGGGTGGCGGAGTGGTTGCCCCAGATGGTCATCTTCTTGATCTCGGTGACCGGGACCTGGAGCTTGGCGGCGAGCTGGGACAGCGCGCGGTTGTGGTCGAGGCGGGTCATCGCGGTGAAGCGCTCGGCCGGGACGTCGGGCGCGTTCTGCTGGGCGATGAGCGCGTTGGTGTTGGCCGGGTTGCCCACGACCAGGACCCTGATGTCGTCGGCGGCGTGCTCGTTGATCGCCTTGCCCTGCGGGCCGAAGATGCCGCCGTTGGCGCCGAGCAGGTCGCCGCGCTCCATGCCGGCCTTGCGCGGCATGGCGCCGACCAGCAGGGCGACGTTGGCGCCGGCGAAGGCGACGTTGGCGTCGTCGGTGATCTCGATGCCGGACAGCAGCGGGAACGCGCAGTCGTCGAGCTCCATGGCGGTGCCCTCGGCCGCCTTCACCGCCTGCGGGATCTCCAGCAGGCTCAGCTTGACCGGGACGTCAGCGCCGAGCAGCTGTCCCGACGCGATGCGGAACAGCAGTGCGTAGCCGATCTGACCGGCGGCCCCGGTGACGGTTACCTTGACGGGCGTGGCCATGGCCTTCCCCTAACTCACAGGATGAATTCGTTGGACTTTCGGATGTTACCGCTCGTCATCCGCAGGGCTCCATCGCGGGCACCTTCAGCTCGGGCTGGAAGTCGACCTTGTCGAAGTGGCTGTTCAGGAGCTTCTTGATGGTGCCCGTGCGGTAGAGGTCGGCGATGACCCCCTTGACCGCGGCGCAGGTCTTGGTGTCGCCGCCCCGTATGCCGACCGCGTACCGCTCGTTGTCCAGCTTGGCACCGATGATCTTGTAGCGCAGGTTCTCCCGGCTGGCGAACCCGGCCAGGATCAGGTCCTCGCCGGGCACCGCGTCGACCTTGCCGTTCCTGAGCAGGTCCATGCATTCCGCGTAGTTGGCGGCGGTCACGGGCTCGACCTTCACCCTGTCCTGCACCTCGCCGACCGTCGGGGTGTCGAGCGCGCAGATCTTCCTGCCCTTGAGGTCGTCCAGCGAGTCGATGCCGGTGCCGGCGCGGACCAGCACGTCGCGGTGGGCCACGTAGTACGGCCCGGCGAACCGGGTCTCGCTCTTGTCCACCGAGTACGTGGCGACGACCAGGTCGACCCTGCCCTCGGCCAGCGCGGCCGCCCGGTCGTTCCGGCCGACCCGGGCGAACCTGGTCTCCTCCGCCCCGAGCGCCGCGGCCACCAGCTTGGCCACCTCGACGTCGAAGCCGGTGAACTCGTCGCCGTTCTGCAGGCCGACGCCCGGCAGGTCGGCCTTCACACCGATGACGATCTTGCCGGTCTGGGCGACCTTGTCCACCACCGAGGCGAACGTGGGGGGCCGCTGGGTCTTCTTGCCCGTCGTCGAAGGGGTCACGACCTCACCCTTGAACGCCAGCGGCGACCAGCCGTTCGCCATCGCAGCGACGGCGACGACCACCAGCATGACGAGCGCGGCGGCCAGCGCGAGCCACACCTTGAGCCGCCGCCGGCCGCCGGACGGCACGGGCTCGTCAAGGGGCCGCGGCGCGGGGCCCTGGCCGGGGGGCGTCGTCTCCACCTGCCCCGCGCCACCGGTCCCGGTCGCGTGGCTCCCGGTCCCGGTCATGTGACCCGCCGCCGAGCCGGTCATCGGGCCGCTCGCCGAACCGGTCACCGAACCGGTCACCGGGCCGGGGGGCGCGGTCACCGGCGGGCCCGACCGGCTCTGCCCGGTCATGCGGTCATGGCGGACCTGCTGCCCGGTCGTACGGTCGTGGCCGGGGGCCGTGCCGGTCGGCGGACGGCCGGAGGCGGCGGGGTCGGCGGGGTGGACGGGGTGACCCGTGGCCTGCGTGACGGGCCGTTCGGTGATGGACGTCGCCGACACCCGGGTGAACGGCGTGGTGTCGTCACCGGCCACCTGCACGCCCCTGGTCAGCACCGCCGTCGAGGCGCCGGCGGCCGTGCCGGTCTGGCCGAGCAGGCGCAGCAGGAGCTGGTCGGCCGAGGGCCGCTCGTCGGGCGACTTGGCCAGCGCCGAACGCACCACCCCCCGCAGCGGCTCGTGCATCATCTCCACGTCGACCTCGTGGTTCAGGATGCGGTTGAGCACCACCGCGATCGACTTGCCCTCGAAGGCCGCCTTCCCGGTGGCGGCGAAGGCCATGGTCGCCCCCCAGGCGAACACGTCCGTGAAGGGCCCGATGTCGTCGCCGGCGATCTGCTCGGGCGCCATGTACGCGGGCGTGCCGATCGCGCGGCTGGTGATCGTGCCGGTCGAGTCGATGATGCGGGCGATGCCGAAGTCGACCACGCGCGGCCCGTCGGCGGCGATGAGCACGTTGTCGGGCTTGAAGTCCCGGTGGACGATCGAGGCGTGGTGGATGGCGGTGAGCGCGGTGGCGGTGCCGATGGCCAGCCGGTCGAGGACCGTGCCGCTGAGCGGGCCGTCGGTCTCGACGATGTCGCGCAGCGCCCGCCCGTCGATGTACTCGCTCGCGATGTACGGCGTGTCGCCGTCGAGGTCGGCCTCCATCACCCGCGCGGTGCAGAAGGAGGCCACCCGCTGCGCCGCCTTCAGCTCCCGGGCGAAACGCGACCTGGCGATCGTGTCACCGCTGAACTTCACGTGCAGCAGCTTGATCGCGGCGCGCTCACCCTGCTCGTTGACGCCCAGGTAGACGATCCCCTGGCCGCCTTCGCCGACCCGTCCGGACAGCCGGAACGAACCCAGCAGCGCTGGATCGCCGGCCACCAGCGGCGCGATCTGCGGCATTCGTCTTCCCCACGTTCACTGAACCCCAACCACGCAAACTTTACGACGCTCAGCAACTTCCCAGGGATCCGTTAACCGTTCGTGACTCACCGGTTTTTACACAAAGCCCGTACACAGCGTCCATTCGGACCCTGTAACTACAGTCTTGACTGCTTATGGATCAGGCCGCCGACGGCCTCCCGCCGGCATCGGGTCCATCAGGAAATCCTGCTTCCAACCTGGCATCCCGACTCTGCCGATCGCTACGGTTGATCAACGGGAGAGTGCACGTTCCTGGTCGCGGCCGAGGAGATCACGTGGACGGAGTGGCGTGCCGCCTTCCTGAGGGACAGTGACAACACCCACGTCGTGGCCGACCTTCGGACGGGAACCGTCGAACGGCTCCCCGTCAGGCAGCCGCGCGCAGCACGGCCACCCGCCTCCCGGGTCGCGGGCAGGTGGCCGGATGGACGTCGGAAGGCCTCGTCATGAAGAGCGGCGAGCCCTCCCGCCGCTCCCCGGGACACCTCAGATCGGTCTGGTTCGCCGTCTACTCGCCCAAGGGCCACCTGCTGCGCAGCTACACCATGCCGGGCAACGTGGAGTGGACCATCGAGCCGTCCCCCTCCGGCCGCCTGATCGCGTCACGGCACCGGGAGCTCACCCCCGACGGCGTGCTCCAGCAGGGCGTCGCCCTGTTCGACACGAAGACGGGCGAGCACGTGCGCACGGTCGCCCCGCGGCTGGCCACCGGCTGGCGGCTCGCCGCCCTCCTGCGCCGGGAGGACGAGGACACCCTCACGGTCAGCCCGCCGAGCTGGGCGTGGTGCTCGGGCGCGTCCGTCAGTAGGGCAGGCTCCAGGTGGTGAAGGACTTGCGCAGGTACGGGTTCTTGAACTTCGGGTACGCGACCGTGCTGACGTCGCCGTCGGAGGTGTAGCGCATGTCCGGGTTGTTCTTGAGCCAGTCGAGCCAGGCCGCCGAGCAGAACTGGGCGCAGTCGCCCTTCTTCTCCATGACGCGGATCCGCGGGATGCCGCCCGGGTCGAACGCCTTGCTGAACGGCGAGGGCGCGGGCGTGTACCCGGCCAGGAACGCGCCGGCGTGGTTGTAGAACTTGCCGTGCAGCGCCCACTCCTTCTTGCTCGGCTGGTTGCCGTACGGCAGGGCGATGGAGTTCGGCTTGACCTTGGTCAGGTCGTCGATCTGCTTGGCGATGCCGCCGATCTGGTCCTCGACCTCCTTCTCCGAACGTCCGCGCAGGTTGACGTGGTCGCGGGTGTGGTTGCCGATGTCGAAGCCGTTGTCCTTGAGCCAGCCCAGCGTCTGGGCCTGCTCCTCGCGCACGGTCTTGCCGAACATGTCGCGGGTGACGTAGAAGGTGGCGGCCGGCCGGAAGCCCGGGTGCTTGGCGGCCACCTCGCGCAGGATCGCCACGGCGGTGTCCGGCTGCGGGACGCCCATCTCGTTCAGGGTGAGCTGCGAGGGCGACGAGTCGTCGAACGTGAGCACCACGGGATGCTTGCCCGCCGGGACGTTGATCTTCCCGGTCACCATCTCCGAGGCGCTGATCGGGACGTAGTCCTCCTTGACCAGCCGTTCGAGGTCCGAGCGGAACTGCTGCGGAGTCCTGTCGTCGGTGGTGGCCGGGTTCTTGATGACCCGGTGGAACATCAGCACCGGGATCTGGCCCAGCTCGTTCGCCTTGACCTTGCGCGCCAGCGCGATCTTGGCCGCCTTGCTCTGCTTCAGCCTGGCCGCGGCCTCGGCCTTGCTGTCGGTGATCTTGGCTGTGTCGGGCGGCGAGTCGCACCCGGTCAGGACGACGGCGACCGCGAGCAGCCCCGCTCCTGTCAAAATACCCAGTCGCATCCGAACCCCCCGAGACGCGTACGACTGTTACAGGTTGGGCCTTACCCAGATGATCAACTGCGCCACGCCGCGACCTCGTCAAAGAAGCGTCAGGGATTGCGAAAAGGTCATTCCCTGCCGAGGCCGAACCGGCGGGCGATCCGGGCCATCAGCTGCGACATCCTGGACGGAACGCGTCCGGCTCCGGGACGGTGACCGGCCGGACCCGGCCGTTGTGGATGGCGCGACCGACGCCGCCCGCGCCGCCGAGACCGAGATCTTCGTCCCGGTCGGCCTGGCGGGCGCGCGGGCGCTGGACGGCTACGGGCCGGACGAACTGGCGGTGATCCTCGGCTTCCTGCGCACCGCCCGCGGGGTCCAGGAGGAACAGGCCGCCCGCGTCAGAGATTCGTCCTGAGTCCGGAAAACATGACACAGGGTGTCGGGTTTCCGGCCGAGCATGGTCCTGCCGGCCCAGCCGAACGGGGGCCGGTGCGTACGGACAGACAAGGACCTCAATGCGTGAAACCCCGCAGGAGCTCGAAGAGCTTCAGGCGCTCCTCGACGCCTCACTCTCCCGCTCCACCTCGCACCTGCGCTCGATCGTCACCGAGCGCACCCTGGACGCCGAGCAGCTCACCCGCGTCCTGACCGGCATGTGCGTCCTCGCCCTGTCCACCGTGACGGCGAAGGGCGAGCCCCGCATCAGCGGCGCGGACGGCCACTTCCTGCACGGCAGGTGGGTCTTCGGCACCGCGCGCGGGGCCGCCAAGGCACGCCACCTGGCGGCCCGTCCGGTGGCCAGCGTCGCGCACATGCGTGGGGAGGACCTGGGCGTGTTCACCCACGGCACGGTGGAGATCCTCAACCCGCAGGACGGCGAGCCGGCCGCCGACTGGCCCGACCTGCTCGCCTACCTCAAGGACTTCTACGGCGAGAACGCCTTCGACTGGGACAACGACGTCGTCTACTTCCGGCTGCACCCGCACTGGATGACCGCCTACGCCCCCGATCTCGCCAAGCTCACGTCCTGACCGGCCGGCGCGGCTCTCACAGGTAGAGCCGCAGCAGGTCCTCCTCGCTCTCCCGGCGGACGACGGCCCGCGCCTCGCCGTCCCGCACCGCCACGACCGGCGGCCGGGGCACGTGGTTGTAGTTGCTCGCCATCGAGCGCTGGTAGGCGCCCGACACCGGTACGGCGAGCAGGTCCCCGGGCCGCACGTCGCCGGGCAGCGCGATGTCGCGCACCAGCACGTCGCCGCTCTCGCAGTGCTTGCCGACCACGGTGAAGGCACCGGCAGGGGCGTCGGAGGCGCGGTTGGCCAGCACGGCGGTGTAGGCGGCGCCGTACATGCCGGGGCGGGGGTTGTCGCTCATGCCGCCGTTCACGCTGACGTACCGGCCCTTGATCGTGCCGATCTCGTAGAGGGCCACCGTGGACGGACCGGCGATGGACCTGCCCGGCTCGACGGCCAGGTGCAGGCCCTGGGTCTCCTTCCTGAGCACGGCGACCAGCTCGGCGGGCGTGGGCGGGGTGGGGTCGTCCGGCGTGTAGGCGATGCCGAGGCCGCCGCCCAGGTCGAGCCTCGTGACGCCGGTCTCGGCGGCGAAGGCGGCCATCCGGGCCGCGGCGGTGGCGAAGCCGTCCAGCTCGAAGATCTGCGAGCCGATGTGGGAGTGCAGGCCGTACAGCTCCAGCGAGGGCTCGGCGGTCACCTGCGCCACCGCGAGCGCCGCGGCGCCGGCGCTGAGCGAGAAGCCGAACTTGGAGTCCTCGCCGCCGGTGGCGATGAAGGCGTGGGTGTGCGGGTCCACGCCCGGCGTCACCCTGATCATCACCCGTTGCCGCACGCCCAGGGAGGCGGCGATCCCGGCCAGCCTGCCGATCTCGGTGAAGGAGTCGACGACCACGCAGCCGATGCCCCAGGCCACGGCCCGGCGCAGCTCGTCGGCCGACTTGTTGTTGCCGTGGAAGACGACCCGCTCGGGCGGCATCCCGCCGGCCATGGCCACGGCGAGCTCGCCGCCCGTGCAGACGTCGAGCGACAGGCCCAGCCGGTCCAGCCAGCGCACCACCTCGGGGCAGAGGAACGCCTTGCCGCCGTAGTGCACGTCGCCGTCGGGGAGCGCGTCCAGCCAGGCGCGGGCGCGGGCGGTGAAGTCGGCCTCGTCCAGCACGTACGCGGGCGTGCCGTGCACCCGGGCCAGTTCGACCGCGCCGATCCCGCCGAGATGCAGCTCCCCGTCGTGCCATGCGGCGGTCTGGGGCCAGATGTCCAAACTCATGAGGGGCGAGCGTAAGCAACCCCGAGGGCTCACGGGGTCGAGCATCGACGGATTCGTTGCTGAGGGTCGCATGCCTTCACGAGGCTTGGTGGCGCCTGACGGCCTGGCCACGATGACATGCCATGCGAACACACCTGGTCATCGCCCTGGTGGCGGCCTGCGCTCTCGGCGCGGGATGCGGGAGGTCCACCTCGGGTACGGCGACCCCCACGCCGCCCTCCTCGACCGGCAAGAGCGCCAGCGATCTCGTCCCCGATTCCATCAGGAAGTCGGGCGAGCTCCGCATGGCGACCTCGGAAGGTTATCCCCCGATGGAGATGTACAAGCCGGGCACCCAGGAGATGACCGGCGTCGACGCCGACCTGGCCGTGGCCGTCGGGCAGCGACTCGGGCTGAAGACCCGGATCATCAACGCCTCCTTCGACGGTCTCATCCCCGGCCTCCAGGGCGGCAGGTGGGACATCGCCATGGCCGCGCTCAGCGACCTCGAACAGCGCCGCAAGGCCGTCGACTTCGTCGACTACTTCAACGCCGGCGGCTCGATCATGGTCAAGAAGGGCAACCCCGAGGGCATCAAGACCCTCGAAGACCTGTGCGGCAAGAAGGTCGTCCTGGCCAAGGGCAGCTCCAACCTGGAGATCGGCAAGCGCCAGAACGAGAAGTGCGCCCAGAAGATGGAGATCATGCAGAGCGAGGACGCCCCCACCGGCCTGCTCACCATCGACTCCGGCCGCACCGTCGCCACGATCGTCGACTCCCCCGTGGCCGCCATGTACGCCAAGGAGACCGGCAAGTACGAGGTCCTGGCCGAGCAGTACGACGCCGGCCCCTGGGGCATCGCGATCGACAAGAAGCAGACCGGCCTGCGCGACGCCGTCGCCAAGGCGCTCCAGGAACTGATCGACAGCGGCGAGTACGGCAAGATCCTGGAGAAGTACGGCACGACGGCCAACGCCGTGCCCAAGGTCACGATCAACACCGGCGCATGATGGAGCTCCCGATCGAGGCGGTGAAGCCGCCCAGACCGGGGCGGCTCGTCGCGGCGGTGGTCGCGGCGCTGCTGATGGCGTGGCTGGCCTACACCGTCATCGTCAACCCCAACCTCCACTGGGACGTGATCTCCGAGTTCCTGCTGGACGGCCGCGTGCTCGGCGGCCTGTGGATCACGATCGCGCTCACCGCGCTGTCCATGGTCATCGGCGTCGCCCTGGGCGTGGTCGCCGCCGTCATGCAGCTCTCCGACAGCCCGGTGCTGCGCGGCGCGGCCGGCCTCTACACCTGGTTCTTCCGGGGCACGCCGCTGCTGGTGCAGCTCATCTTCTGGTTCAACATCGGCCTGGTCTTCCCCGAGATCGGGATCGGCGTGCCGTTCGGCGGGCCGATGTTCCTCCAGTGGCCGGCCAACGAGCTGATCACGCCGTTCACGGCGGCGCTGCTCGGGCTGACCATCAACGAGGGCGCGTACATGGCGGAGATCGTCCGCGCCGGCATCCGGTCGGTCGATCCGGGGCAGCAGGAGGCGGCCGAGTCGCTGGGCATGTCCCACCGGCAGATCCTGCGCAGGGTCGTGCTGCCGCAGGCGATGCGGGTGATCATCCCGCCGACCGGCAACCAGTTCATCTCCATGCTGAAGACCACCTCGATGGTCTCGGTCATCTCCGGCGCGGAGCTGCTGACCGTCTCCCAGCGCATCTACCTGGACAACTTCGAGGTGATCGCGCTGCTGGTGGTCGCCTCCACCTGGTACTTGCTGCTCACCAGCGTGGCCACCGTCGGCCAGCGCTTTCTGGAGAGGAGGTTCAGCCGTGGCCACTAGCATGGTGAAGATCGAATCGGTCCGGAAGCGCTTCGGCCAGCTTGAGGTGCTGAAGGGCGTCAGCCTCGACGTGCCGGCCGGCGGGGTGGTCTGCGTGGTGGGCCCGTCCGGGTCCGGCAAGTCGACGCTGTTGCGCTGCGTCAACCGGCTGGAGACGATCGACGCGGGCCGGGTGTGGGTCGACGGCAAGCTCATGGGCTTCAGCGAGCAGGGCGGCAAGCTGCACCTGCTGCGGCCCGACGAGCTGTGCCGCCAGCGCCAGGAGATCGGCATGGTCTTCCAGCGCTTCCACCTGTTCCCGCACATGACCGCGCTGGAGAACGTCATGGAGGGCCCGTGCACGGTCAAGCGCCTGCCGAAGGCGAAGGCGGCCGAGCGGGCGAAGGCGCTGCTCGACCGGGTGGGGCTGGCCGACCGGGCCGGCCACTACCCGCGGCAGCTCTCGGGCGGCCAGCAGCAGCGGGTCGCGATCGCGCGCAGCCTGGCCATGGACCCCAAGCTCATGCTGTTCGACGAGCCGACCAGCGCGCTCGACCCCGAGCTGGTGCAGGAGGTGCTGCAGGTCATGCGCGACCTGGCGGCCAGCGGGATGACGATGATCGTGGTGACCCACGAGATGGGCTTCGCCAGAGAGGCGGGCGACCACCTGGTGTTCATCGACGACGGCGTGATCGTGGAGGAGGGGCCGCCCCGCGAGGTGCTGTCCGCGCCACGTCACGAACGCACCCGGGCCTTTCTCGGGCAGGTGCTGTGAACGGCTCGCCACTCGGGAAGGGTTCGGCCACGTGAGCCTCGACATGCTGATCAGCGGCGGCCTCGTGGCCGACGGGACGGGCTCGCCGCTGCGCCGGGCCGACGTCGGCGTCCGCGGTGACCGCCTCGTCCTGCTGCCCGGGGGCGGCCCGTCCGACGGCGGCGGAGGGCGGGTGATCGACGCCGCCGGGCTGGTGGTCGCGCCCGGTTTCATCGACGTCCACACCCACTCCGACGCGGTCACCCTGCTCGGCGAGGCGGGCCGGGAGCTGGCCGCCGCGCCCGTGCTCATGGGCGTCACCGTGGAGATCTGCGGCAACTGCGGGTCGAGCCTGTTCCCGGCGCTGCCCGAGCGGGTGCCGGCGTTGCGCCGGTCCAGCAGGGCCGGCTTTGGCGGCAACATCCCCATTTTTCAGGACTACGAGGGGTTCGTGGAGGCGCACGAGCGGGCTCCCCGGTCGAACCACCTGACCTCCCTCGTCGGCCACGGCACCCTCCGGGCCGGTGTGCTCGGCTACGAGGACCGCCCGGCCACCCCCGCCGAGCTCGACACCATGTGCGCGCTGCTGGACGACGCGCTCGCCGCCGGGGCCGCCGGGCTGTCCACCGGCCTCATCTACACCCCGGGCACGTACGGTGACACCGCCGAGGTGGTCGCGCTGGCCCGTGTCGCGGCCAGGCACGGCAAGCCGTACGTCACCCACCTGCGGGACGAGATGTCCCGCGTCGAGGAGGCGCTGGAGGAGGCCGTCGAGATCGCCCGCCGGAGCGGGGCCGCGCTGCACGTCAGCCACCACAAGACCGCCGGGAAGCACGCCTGGGGCAAGACCCTGCGCACGCTCCCCCGCATCGCCGCGCTGCGCGCCCAGGGCATGGACCTCACCTGCGACGTCTACCCCTACACCGAGGGCAGCACGTCCCTGTCGGCGATGTTCCCCCCGTGGGCCAACGACGGCGGCACCGAGGCGCTGCTCGACCGGCTGCGCGACCGCGGCCAGCGCGACCGGATGCGCACGGCCATCGAGACGGGCGTGCCGGGCTGGGAGAACACGGTCGGCAACGGCGGCTGGGACCGCATCTCGGTCGCCTGCGCCACCCGTCACCCCGAGGCCGAGGGCCGTACGATCGCCGAACTGGGCGGCGACCCCGTGGACGCGGCGGCCGAGCTGCTCCTCGCCGAGGAGGGCGAGGTGACGATCATCAGCCACTCCATGCGCGAGGACGACGTCCAGCGGGTCCTGTCGAGCGAGTTCGCCATGATCGGCTCGGACGGCGTGCCCAAGCCGGGCCACCCGCACCCCCGTCTGGCCGGCACCTTCCCCAGGGTGCTCGGCCGCTACTCCCGTGACCAGGGGCTGTTCCCGGTGGAGACCGCCGTCCACAAGATGACCGGCATGGCGGCCGACCGGTTCGGGCTGGAGGACAGGGGCGTCGTACGCGACGGGGCGCACGCCGACCTGGTGCTCTTCGACCCCGGGACGGTCGCCGACGGCGCGACCTACGCCGACCCGCTGCTGCCCCCCGTCGGCATCAGGGCCGTCGTCGTGGCCGGACGGCTCGCCGTACAGGACAACAGGCTCACCGAGGACAGACCAGGAAGGATCATCGGGCGGTGAACGACATCACGCTCGCCGTCGCGACGCGCGATCTGGCGACGGGCGAGTTCCACGGCGTCAACGAGGACGCCGAGCTGCCGTTGGCCAGTGTCGGCAAGCTGCTGCTGCTGGCCGAGGTGGCGATGAGTGTCGAGGGCGGCATCCTGGCCCCCGACACGCCGGTGACACTGCACGACGACGACTACTGCGGCGGCTCCGGGCTGCTCACGGCGCTGTCGGCGCGCAGCTGGACGGTCGGCGACCTCGCCGTGCTGACCGCCGCCGTCAGCGACAACACCGCCACGAACGCGCTGCTGCGCACGATCGGCCTGGACCGGGTCAACGCCGCCGCCGCGGCGCTCGGGCTGTCGCGGACCAGGCTGCTCGACCGCATCAGGGAGCCGCGCACCCCCCAGGACCCGCCGACGTTCGCGATCGGCACCGCGGCCGAGCTCTCCGGCCTGGCCGCGCTCCTCGCCGGTCCGGGCGGGTGGCAGGCGCTCATGCGCGGCTGGATGCGCAGGAACACCGACCACGGTCTCGTCCCGGCCCTGCTCAGGCACGATCCCGAGGGCGACTGGCTGGCCAACAAGACCGGCACCGACGACGGCGTCCGGTCCGACGTCGGCATCATGGACGGCCGCATCGCCTACGCCGTCCTCGCCCACGGCCCGGCGGGCAGCGAGCACGACCTGACCTCCGCCGTACGGCGAGCCGGCCTGGACGTCGCCGCCCGCCTCAGCGCAGCGAAGGCTCCAGCGAGTTCCTGAGCTGGGCCGAGGCCGTACGCAGATAGGCCAGGAACGACCGGGCGGCCGGGTTCGGATTGGTCGGCCGCCTGGCCACGCCGATCCTGCGGAACAGGTTGGGCGTGGTCAGGCGGCAGGTGTGCAGCCCGGTCGCGCCCTGCAGGCCGAGGCTCGGCACCAGCGCGACGCCGAGCCCGGCCCGTACCAGGCCGATCGTGACCTCGTAGTGGTCGCTGCGGCAGCGGATGCGCGGCGAGAAGCCCTCCAGCGTGCTGGCCCGTTCGAGGATCGACACCGGGTGCTCGGCGCCGAACGTGGTGATCCACGGCTCCTCGGCCAGGTCCGCGAGCCGGATGCCGGAGCGCTGGGCTGCGGGGTGGCCGGTCGGCAGCACCAGGAGCTGCGGCTCGTGGAACAGGTGGACCACCTCCACCCCCTCCGGGCACTGCCACGGGTCGAGCGCGTGCTCGAAGACCACCAGCACGTCGAGCGCGCCGCGTTCCAGATCGGGCAGCAGCTCGTACGGCTGGCCCTCCACCAGGTCGAGCGCCACCTTGGGATACCGGGAGGCGAACCGCGACAGCGCCAGCGGCAGCAACCGGTACCCGGCGGAGGCGAAGAAGCCGATGCGCAGCTCGCCGGCGTCCACCCTGGCCTGGGCGAGCAGGTCCTTCTCGGCCGCCTCGATGATGTCGACGACCTCCTGGGCGCGGATGGCCAGGCGGCGTCCGGCCTCGGTCAGCCGCAGGCTCTGGGCGTTGCGCTCGACCAGCCCGACCCCCGCCTCCTGCTCCAGCCGCGACAGCTGGTGGGACACGGCGGACGGCGACAGCTTCAACACCCGGGCCGCACCGGCGATGCTGCCCGTCCGGAACACCTCAAGCAGGACACGCAGCCGGTTACTACTCAACACGGGACCAAGCGTACGAGCTCCCCCACCTCGCTCGGCGCATAAGATGTCACCGGTGATCGACTCCACCCTTCTGCCGCCGGTCGAGCTGCGCACCGAGCGGCTCCTGCTGCGCCCCTGGCTGCCCGCCGATCGCGGGCCCTTCGCGGCGCTCAACGCCGATCCCGAGGTCATGGAACACTTCCCCGCCACGCTCAGCCGCGAGCAGAGCGACGCGTTCGCCGCCGCCAGCGACGAGGCGATCACCCGGCAGGGCTGGGGACGCTGGGCGCTGGAGAGGCTGGACACCGGCGAGTTCATCGGCTTCACCGGCCTGAACCAGCCCACCTTCGAGGCCGACTTCATGCCGGCCACGGAGATCGCCTGGCGGCTGAACCGGGCCTCGTGGGGCCACGGCTACGCGAGCGAGGCGGCCGCCGCCGCGCTCGGCTTCGCCTTCGACCGCCTCGGGCTGGCGGAGGTGGTCTCCTTCACGGCCACGGTCAACACGCGTTCCAGCGCCGTCATGCGACGACTCGGCATGGTCCACGACCCTGGCGGGGACTTCGACCACCCCGTCCTGCCCCCCGGGCACCGACTGCGCCGCCACGTCCTGTACCGCCTCGCCGCGAGCGACTGGCGCCGGGCGAGCAGGTAGCCCGCCTCGGCGGCGGGTCAGCCGCCGCCCGGAGGCGGCCGCCCGCGTCTCAGCGCTTGTTGGCGCGGATGGAGATGATCGTGCCGGGCGGGATGGTGGCCGCGGAGACCTGGCCGGGAGAGACCCATGGGCCGACGTTGTAGACGTACCCGACGCTGGGGTTGACGTGCAGGACGGTGATCGCGATCTGGTGCTGCCCCGTGCCACCGGTGCAGCGGCTCTCGGCCGTCGAGCCGTTCACGCTGGTGGTGCAGCCGTCGGGGACGGCGTGCGCGGCCGGGGCGAGGCCCGCGAGCAGCGCGGTGGCGAGCAGGGTCGCGGCGGGCAGGCCGGTGGCCCACTTCCTGGACAGCACGAGGACGCCTCCTGAGGACCGAGGGATGCTTCTTTTAGGAAACTTTCCTAAATGGACCCTAATCGCCCCTGCCCGGACGTCAACCCCCGCGAACGACGCCCCGCCGGCCAAGACGGCCCCTACCGTACGACGAAGCCGCAGATAGAGGCCGTTCTCCCGCAAACAGACATCTTCTTGAGGGACTGCAAGCCCCTTTCCCCGACCTGCGGACTCGCCGACTGACTGCTGTGATGAGTGGATGCGCTCTCCGCCGGCAGGTCCTTCAGCGCCGCGAGCCTGGACGCGGCAGGGTGTCGACGGCCTCGGCGAGGGCACGGATGAGCGGGTTGGTGTCGGTGGCGCGCCAGGCGAAAGCTCATCGAAGGGGCGGGGCATCGGTCACGGGGACATAGGCGAGGTCCGGTCGAGGATAGAAACGGGTGGCCTCGGCGGCGGCGGCACCGACGGCTTGTCCAGTGCTGATGACCTTGAGCTCGTCCTCCCAGTTGGAGATGACCGGGCCGCGGGCGACCGGGCGCCCGGACGGGGTGTGAAAGGGCTGGAACGCCTCTTCCATGGATGCCGGGATCGGTGATCGGTGTCCCATGAAGGTCAGGTCCCCGTAGTCCTCCAAGCTCAGCGACTCCCGGTCGGCGTACGGATGAGTGGCGGCCATGACGACGACGACCGGTGAGGTGTGGGTGACCGGACCGGTGGTGACGTCGGGTTCGCCGACCGGCAGCCACAGGTGGGCCACGTCGACCTCACCGGCTCGAAGCGATGTGAGCGGGTCGACGACGTTGAGTTCGCGATGCACGAGCCGGACGGCCGGACATCGGTTGCGGAACCGATCGACGATCTCGCGGATCATCCAGCCCTGCGGGCCCATGCTGCCGAGCGTGAGCACACCGGCGACGCCTTCGGCGGCCATTCGCGCGCGTTCCAAGCTGTCGTTCAGGCTCGTGTAGATCGGTCGAAGGTCGTCGCTGAGTTGCCGGCCCAGCGGGGTGAGGCGGATCTGGCGGCGGTTGGAGCGGTCGAACAGTTCCCCGCCCAGCCGGCGTTCCTGCTGACTGATGGCCTGGCTGACACGGGCCTGGGACACGTGCAGCCGTTCGGCCGCCCGCCCGAAATGCAACTCCTCGGCCAGCGTCAGGAAGATCTCGATGTCCCGAAGTTCCACAAGCCCCGCCCCTAGTCATAACCCGTGCGTTATCGGCACGGGCGTGAAGTCTACGTTGATCCAGGCCAGGGTCTTGACGAGAGTGGACGGAGCAAACGGCTGGCGAACGCCCAGCCCACTCGTGATCACGCATGGGGGACCCAGATGTTGCGGGAGATTCGCTACCGCGGACCGTCGCTGGATGAGCTGCACAACAACTACGCCAAGCGGCACCGGATCGACGAGGAGGCGCCCATCCGCTCCGCGCACGAGGTGGTGATCGACGCACCGGCTGAGCGGGTCTGGGGCCTGCTCGCCGACCCCACCGCATGGTCGGCATTCGACCGAGCCATCCGCGACGTGCGCGTCGCGGGCGACGGCGGCGTCACGGTGGATACGCCGTTCACCTGGGTCAACGGCCGTACCACCATCAGCTCCCGGTTCGCCGTCGTCGAGCCGCTCCGCGAGATCACCTGGACCGGCAGCGCGATGGGCTCGCGCGCCGCGCACCGCCACCTCATCACCACCCGGCAGGACGGAACCACGCTCCTGCGAACCGAGGAGTCCATGGCCGGCTCCCTGCTCGGGCTCTTCTACAACAGCGCGAAACTGCACGCCGAGCTGACGCGCCGGCTCGGCTCGATCAAGACCGCCGCCGAGCAGCCGTGACCCTGGCAGTCACGGCAAGGAGATCGCCTGCTGCGAGGCGACCGTCATAAGGAGGCGTCTTTGATCCACAGGGTCAGAGACACCTCTCTCACGCGGCGTGCAGCGCGGACATCGACGTGCCGGCCGAGCTTCAACAACGTCCCCTGGAAGACGGCCCTCGTACGAGCAGGTGTCATCCCGAAGCTCAGACTGCCAGACATGCGAAACGGCCCCTACCGTACGACGAAGCCGCAGGTAGAGGCCGTTGTCTCTCAAGCAGACATCTTCTTCTTGAGGTTCTCGTCCAGGGCGGCCAGGAAGTCCTGGGTGGTGAGCCACTTGGCGTCGCCGCCGACCAGCAGGGCGAGGTCCTTGGTCATCTGACCGCTCTCGACGGTCTCGATGCAGACCTGCTCCAGCTTGTTGGCGAAGTCGGTCACGGCGGGGGTGTTGTCGAGCTTGCCGCGGTGGGCCAGGCCACGCGTCCACGCGAAGATCGAGGCGATCGGGTTCGTGGAGGTGGGGTTGCCCTTCTCGTGCTCGCGGAAGTGGCGGGTGACGGTGCCGTGGGCGGCCTCGGCCTCGACGGTCTGGCCGTCGGGGGTCATGAGGACGGACGTCATCAGGCCGAGCGAGCCGAAGCCCTGCGCGACGGTGTCGGACTGCACGTCGCCGTCGTAGTTCTTGGCGGCCCAGACGTAGCCGCCCTCCCACTTGAGCGCCGCGGCGACCATGTCGTCGATGAGGCGGTGCTCGTAGGTGAGCCCGGCCTTGTCGAAGTCGGCCTTGAACTCGGTCTCGAAGACCTCGGCGAAGATGTCCTTGAAGCGGCCGTCGTACGCCTTGAGGATGGTGTTCTTCGTCGACAGGTAGACCGGGTAGTTGCGGGCCAGGCCGTAGCGCATGGAGGCGCGGGCGAAGTCGCGGATCGACTCGTCGAGGTTGTACATCGCCATGGCGACGCCGCTGCCCGGGAAGTCGTACACGTCGATCTCGATCGGCTCGGAGCCGTCCTTCGGCGTGTACGTGAGGGTCAGGGTGCCCTCGCCGGGGATCTTCAGGTCGGTGGCGCGGTACTGGTCGCCGAACGCGTGACGGCCGACGACGATCGGCTTGGTCCAGCCGGGCACGAGCCGCGGCACGTTCGACATGATGATCGGCTCACGGAAGATCACGCCGCCGAGGATGTTGCGGATGGTCCCGTTGGGGGACTTCCACATCTTCTTGAGCCCGAACTCCTCGACCCGCGCCTCGTCCGGGGTGATGGTGGCGCACTTCACACCGACGCCGTACTTCTTGATGGCGTTGGCGGCGTCGATGGTGACCTGGTCGTCCGTCGAGTCACGGTACTCGATCCCCAGGTCGTAGTACTTCAGGTCGACGTCGAGGTAGGGAAGGATCAGCTGGTCCTTGATGAACTGCCAGATGATCCGGGTCATCTCGTCGCCGTCGAGCTCGACGACCGGACCCTCCACCTTGATCTTGGGCATGCGAATGGTTCCCCTTCAATGAATGGATGCGTTGAGGCTATCGGACCGTCCCGTCAACCGGCCAAAAGGGACAGAAGCCAGGCCTTGAACGCGTTGTTGTACAGCGCCAGCGAGGTCAGGGCCATCAGGAAGCCGAACGCGGTCAGCGTGATGACGTCCGTCCTCCTGTCGCGGACGGCCAGTTGCCCGTCGAATCCGGCGAACCGGAGCGCGGCGGCGACCATCAGCACGCCACCCAGCGCGAACCCGCCCCAGCGCGGGTCCACCAGCAGGATCACGAGCACGGTGACGACCGCTCCCGCCAGGATCAGCGGGAACGGTCCCCAACGTTCGCGTTCGTTCTCTCGGCTCAACGCTCTTCTATTGGCTTCCACTTCTGATCGCGCTCGCCAATGTATTCACTGTCGGGCCGGATCAGCCTGTTGTCGGCATGCTGCTCGATCACGTGCGCGGTCCAGCCGGACATGCGGCTGATCGAGAAGACGGGGGTGAACAGGTCCGTCGGAATGCCAAGGTAGTGGTAGACGGACGCCGCGTAGAAATCGACGTTCGGATAGAGGCCCTTCGTCTCGAAGACGACCTCCTCCATCTCCTTGGACATCCGGTAGTAGGTGTCGTCGCCGGTGGACTCGGCCAGCTCGGCCGACATCCGGCGCAGATGCGTGGCGCGCGGGTCCTCGGTCTTGTAGACGCGGTGGCCGAAGCCCATGATCTTCTCGCCCGCGGCGAGCTTGTCGCGTACGGCCTGGGCCACCCCGCCCGGCGAGATCGACTCCAGCGTCTTCATGACCTGCTCGTTCGCGCCGCCGTGCAGGGGGCCCTTGAGCGTGCCGATGGCCGCGACGATGGCCGAGTGCATGTCCGACAGGGTCGCGGCGCAGACGCGGGCGGCGAACGTCGAGGCGTTCATCGTGTGGTCGGCGTGCAGCACCAGGCACTCGTCGAAGATCTCGACCGCGCGCGCCTCGGGGGCGCGGCCGGTGACCTGGAGCAGGAAGTTCCCGGCGATGCTCAGCCCGGGGTCGGCCTCGGGGACCGCGCCGCCGGTGCGCGCGGCGTGGTAGCGGGCGACCAGCACGGGCTGCTGCGCGGTCAGGCGCGCCGCCTTGCGCAGGTTGGCGTCGGGGGCGGTGGAGTCCTTGTCGGGGTCGTCGGCGCCGGAGAGGGAGACGAGCGAGCGGAGCGCCTCCATGGGTTTCTGCTTCTCGGCGATCTCGGCGACGTTCGCCGCGACCAGCGCGCCGAGCTCCCTGCCCTGCGCCAGGTCGGCCCCGTACGCCTCCAGCTCCGCCCGGCCGGGCAGCTTGCCGTACTGCAGCAGGTACGCGGTCTCCTCGAACGTCGCTCGGCCGGCCAGGTCGTGGATGTCGTATCCACGGTAGAAGAGGCGACCGGCCTTGCCGTCGATGTCGCTCAGCGCTGTGGACGCGGCGACGACATCGGCCAGGCCTTTCGTGGGCTTGTCCGCCATGAGTGATTCCTCCGCTTATCTTCCTCCGAAGTCTACCCGTGAGCAGGTAAAACCGTCCGCAGAGGTCCAGACCAATTTCACGACGGATTCTCCTTTCGGCAAAGGAGATTCCGCATCCCCTCGGTTGGGTAAGCCGGAGCTGTAGTAATAGTTACGGCGGGCTACCTGGGGAGGAACTGCCGTGGAGGGGCCGTTCATACGCATCGAGGACACCGGCGACGTGGTCCCGTTGCGCCCCGAGATCACGACGGTCGGGAGAGGCCGGGGTGTGGACATCCGGCTCACCGACCCCAGTGTGTCTCGACTCCATGCCGAGTTCGTCAGACGAGGACCCTACCTGTACGTCGTTGACCTGGGCCTGTCCCGCAACGGCACACGGGTGAACGGCAGGCCGATCGCCCGGAGGGTCCTCGACGACGGCGACGTCGTCTCGTTCGGCGCGGCGCGGGGTCGCATCGGTGGAGTCCCCCGTGAGGACTTCACCCCCGAGGTCGAGCTGCGCAGGGCGGCGGCGCCCGAGCTGACCAGGCGCGAGGTCGATGTGCTGACCTCGCTCTGCAGGCCGGCGCTGTCCGACGAGGCGTTCGTCGCTCCGGCGACGGCGCGCGAGATCGCCGACGACCTGGTCGTGACCGAAGCCGCGGTCAAGCAACACCTGCTGCGGCTGTACCAGAAGTTCAGGATTCCTGAGGGCACCAACCGCCGCACGCGCCTCGCCAACGAGGTCGTCGCGCTCGGGCTGGTGCGCCCGACCCCTGTGGTGCCACCACAGCGGTCGGCGGGCGCCGCGGCTGAGCAGCCGTCGGCGGCCGGTAGGAGGGCTTCCTAAGAGGGAGCCGGATCGCGACCGGGGCTTCGGCGAGGGGTTCCGGCAGCGTCGGAACCATCGACAGATCACCGTGCCCATCCCTGCTGGGCGCGGAACGGGCGAGGGCGGGTGACCGCGGACCGAAAAGGCCCGCGGCACGCGTGCCGTGCTTGTCGCCGGTCGGGAAACGTCCCGGCGACGCGCGCTGGTCAGCCATGCGCGCGGCGCCGGAGATGAACGTTTCCTTACCGGCGTATTTCAGATCACCCGGAACCCGTGGCTGGCCTGGCTGGTCCTGTTGGCCCGGTCGACGGCGACCGCGTAGTAGTGGTCGCCGCGCTTGCCGTCCGGGTCCGTCCAGCGGATCTGCCGGTCACCGGGCACGACGGCGACCAGGTTGCGGGCGTCGGCGAAGGCGTTCTGGCCGGCCTCGCCCGGGAAGCGGAAGATCGCGAACTGGAACGGCTCGTTCCGGCCGGTGGCGACCACGCGGACCTCGACGCCGCCGTTGCGGCGCAGCGCGTACGCCACCACCGGGCGGCGCGGCGGCTCGCCGTTCGCCAGGCGGGGCAGCACGGGCGCGAGCGCGGGCCGCTGGTAGTGGTCGTTGACGGTGGTCGTGATGGAGGCGAGCCTGTCCACCTTGACGTCGTTGGCGTTGTACCAGATGTCGCCGCCGACCTCGGGGTGGGCGCGGTTGAGCGTCAGGTGCTTCGACAGCTCGGCCGGGTTCTGCCACTCGGCGGCCTGGGCCGGGTCGCCCGCCTTGTACGCGGCCTGCCCGATCCACAGCAGCGTGTTCGTGCCCGCGGCCACGTCGGACCACCACGGGACGAGCTTGGAGTAGTCGGCCGGCGGCTGCCCGATGTACCAGTAGAGCTGCGGCGCGATGTAGTCCAGCCAGCCCTTCTTGACCCAGCCGCGGGTGTCGGCGTGCAGGTTGTCGTAGGACTGGCCGCCGTTGGTCTCGGAGCCGAGCGGGTCGGTGCCCTTGTTGCGCCAGATGCCCGACGGGCTGATGCCCCAGGCGATCTCCGGCTTGGCCTGGAGGACGCGCTGCTGCATCTCGCTGACCATCAGGTCGACGTTGTTGCGCCGCCAGGAGGCCAGGTCGGGGAAGCCGGCACCGTACTTGGCGAACGTGGCGCTGTCGTCGAAAGCAGTGGTGTTGGTCGGGTAGAAGTAGTCGTCGAAGTGCAGGCCGTCGATGTCGTAGCGAGTGATCGCGTCCATCATCGCGTCCTGGCAGAACTTGCGGACCTCGGGCATGCCCGGGTTGTAGTAGAGCTTGCCGCCGAACGGGAGGATCCACTCGGGGTTCTTGCGTCCGGGGTGGTCCGGGTGCAGCTTGCTGGGGTCGGGCTGCATCGACACGCGGTAGGGGTTGAACCAGGCGTGGAAGGCCAGGCCGCGCTTGTGGGTCTCCTCGACGGCGAACCCGAGCGGGTCGTAGCCGGGGTCCTGGCCCTGGGTGCCGGTCAGGTACTGCGACCAGGGCTCGAACGGCGACGGCCAGAACGCGTCGGCGGTCGGCCTGATCTGCACGAACACGGAGTTGAGCTTGCGCTGCACGGCCACGTCGAGCCAGGCGAGGTATTCGGCCTTCTGCTCGTCGGCGCTCAGCCCCGGCTTCGAGGGCCAGTTGATGTTGACCACGGAAGCGATCCACATGCCGCGCATCTGACGCAGCGGGGGGACGTAGTCGGCCTGGGCGAAGGCCGGCAGCGGCACGGCGGACGCTGCGGCGGCGAGAGCGAGACCCTTCAGGAGAGTCCTTCTGCTGGGCATGGGGGGTGGCCTCTCGACAATGGTTGTGTCGAGGGCGACGATGACAGAAAATTACCTTCAGATCAACAACCGTGAAGGAAAATGCCGCATGAGCGCAGAGCTGGTCCGACTTGCGATGACGGTGCTCCAGCCGGGGTTCGAAGGGACGTCGCCTCCCGACTGGCTGCGCCGCGCGCTGGGCGAGGGCCTGGGCGGTGTCATCCTGTTCGCCCGCAACTCCATCGGCGAGGAGCTCGTCCGTTCGGTGCGCGCCGAGAACCCCGGCGCGATCGTCGCGATCGACGAGGAGGGCGGCGCGGTCACCCGGCTCGAAGTGGCCGCGGGCAGCTCCTTCCCCGGCAACCGGGCGCTGGGCGTGGCCGACGACGTCGACCTCACCGAGCGGGTCGGCCGGCAGATCGGCCGGATGCTCGCCGAGCTCGACATCTCCCTCGACTACGCCCCCTCCGCCGACGTGAACGCCAACCCGGAGAACCCGGTCATCGGCGTGCGGTCGTTCGGGCCCGATCCCGAGCTGGTCGCCCGGCACACGGTCGCGTACGTGGCCGGGGTGCAGGGCGCGGGCGTGGCCGCCTGCGCCAAGCACTTCCCGGGGCACGGCGACACGATCACCGACTCCCACCTGGCGCTGCCCACCGTGCACGCCTCGCGGGCGGTGCTGGACGAACGCGACCTGCCGCCGTTCCGGGCCGCCATCGCGCACGGCGTACGCACGATCATGTCCGGCCACCTGCTCGTGCCCTCGCTCGACCCGTCGATGCCGGCCACGCTCAGCCACAGCGCCCTGACCGAGCTGCTCAGGGGCGAGCTCGGCTTCGACGGCGTGGTCGTCACCGACGCGATCGAGATGCAGGCGGTGGCCGCCATGTTCAGCCCCGGCGAGATCGCGGTGCGCGCGCTGGCCGCCGGCGTCGACGTCATCTGCGCCGGCCGGGCCGACGAGCGGAGCCTGCACGAGATGCGCGACGCCGTCGTCGCGGCCGTGCGCTCGGGCACGCTGGCGGAGGAGCGGCTGGCCGAGGCGGCCGAGCGGGTGCTCGCCCTGTCCACCTGGTACGCCGAGCGGTCCGCGCTGCGTGAGAAGGCCCGCGCCGACATCGACGAGGGCGTCGGCCTGGAGGCCGCCAGGGCCGCGCTGACCACGACCGGCTCCGCCGTGCTGGACCGGGCCCCGCTGGTCGTGGAGGTCAACACCCGGCTCAGTCAGGCGGTCGATCCGGCCACGCCGACCGGCATCACGGCGGCGCTGGCCGCCCGGCTGCCGAACACCGACAGGGTGCGCCTCGACCGCGACGGCGCGCTGCCCGCCTTCGACGACCGGCCCGTGGTGCTCGTGGTGCACGACGCCGCCCGGCATCCGTGGGTGCGCGAGGCGCTGGCGCGGGCGCTGGCCGTCCGGCCCGACGCGATCGTGGTGGACACCGGCATCAGCGACGCGCCCGTGGGGGCCGCCCACCTCGCCACGCACGGCATCTCCCGCGTCTCCGCGCAGGCGGCGGCCGAATGGCTGACCCGTTGAGCGCCGAGCCCGTGAACCCGGTCGCCACCGTGCGCGCGGTGCTGCCGTCGCTGACCCCGGCGGCGCAGGCCATCGGGCGCATCATCCTGGACGACCCCGGCCTGGTCGTGCGGAGCACGATCACCGAGTTCAGCGCGGTGTCGGGCACCAGCGAGGCCACGATCGTGCGCACCGCGCGGGCGCTCGGCTTCGCCGGGTACTCGCAGATGCGCTTCGCGCTGGCCGCCGCCGTGGCCAAGCAGCCGGAACGCCTGGTGCCCGGCGACCTGGCCCCCGACGACCCGCTGACCGACGTGATCGCCAAAGTGGCGCGGGCGGAGTCCGACGCGCTGGCGGACACGGCGGCGCAGCTCGACCCCGACCAGCTCGGCGAGGTCGTCCAGGCCATCGCGATGGCCCGGCGGGTGGACGTCTACGGCGTGGCCGCCTCGGGGCTGGTGGCCGCCGACATGTCGCAGAAACTGCTGCGCATCGGCCTGTCCAGCCACCCGTTCAGCGACGCCCATCTGGCCCTGACCAGCGCCGCGCTGCTGCGGGACGGCGACGTGGCGGTGGCCATCAGCTGCAGCGGCGAGACGCCGGACGTGCTGGTCCCGGCCCGTACGGCGGCCGAGGCGGGGGCGCTGATCGTGGCCATCACCAACAACCCGCGCTCGTCGCTGGCCGACCTGGCCAGCCACACGCTGGTGTCGGCCGGCCGGGAGACCGCCTTCCGGCCCGGCGCGCTGGCCAGCCGGATCAGCCAGCTCCTGATCGTGGACTGCATCTTCGTCGGCCTGGCCCAGCGCACCTACGACCGGGCCGAGGCGGCGATCCGCGCCACCCGCGACGCCACCGACCGCTACCGCAACCGGTGAGGGAGGACCGGGCGTCAGGCGCGGGTGACCGAGACCTTCACCAGGTCGGCCTCGATGCGCGCCGCCGTGGCCAGGAGCTCCGGCAGCAGTCCCTGCCTGATCTCGTGCAGGCTGGTACGGCCGGCGTGCGTGGAGACGTTCACGGCGGCGACCGTGCGGCCGGCGTGGTCGCGTACGGGCGCGGCGACGGCCCGCAGGCCCTCCTCCAGTTCCTGGTCCACCATGGCCCAGCCGCGCAGGCGCACCTGCTCCAGCTCGGCCCGCAGCGCGGCGGGCCGCACGACGGTCCTGGAGGTCAGCTCGCGTAACGCGGCGCGTCCCAGGTAGTCCTCCAGGCCGGCGGGCGGCAGGGCGGACAGCAGCACCCGGCCCATCGACGTGCAGTAGGCCGGGAAGCGGGTGCCGATGCTGATCGACACGCTCATGATCCGGGCGGTGGCGACGCGGGCGACGTAGACGACGTCCTCGCCGTCGAGGACCGCGACCGAGGCGGACTCGTGCACCTCGGCCGCCAGGCGTTCCAGGTGGGGTCCGGCGACCTCGGGCAACGACAGGCCGGACAGGTAGGCGTACCCCAGCTCCAGGACGCGGGGGGTGAGCGCGAACAGCCGGCCGTCGCCGCGCACGTAGCCGAGGTCGGCGAGCGTGATGAGGAAGCGCCTGGCGGCGGCGCGGCTGAGGCCGGTCGCCCGCGCTACCTGACTGAGCGTCAGCTCGGGCGCCGCGGCGCTGAACGCGCGGATCACCGCGAGCCCTCTGGCCGGCGACTGCACATGATCGACCATGGTGATCCCTTGACAGGAACCGACAAGGGCGTAGTTTCCGCCATACAGAGCTGTTCGGACAGAGAATACCTGTGCGCATAGCGAACACCGGGGAGCAGCCGTGCGTCGCGCTCTGATCATCCTCGCCGCCCTGCTCGTGACCGCCTGCGGCGGCACGCAGCCGGGTACGCGGACGGAAGGCAAGGACGAGGTCAACGCCGGAGTGATCGCGATCGTGGACACCGCGCCCATCCACCTGGGCAGGTCCAAGGGCTTCTTCGCCGAGCAGGGCATCGACCTGACGATCCCCCCTGTGCAGGGCGGCGCGGCCGGCATCTCCGGGGCGGTCGGCGGGCAGTTCCAGTTCGCCTTCGCCAACACCACCTCGCTACTGACCGCCAAGCAGCAGGGCCTGGACGTCAAGGTGGTGGCCAACGGCGTCTCCTCGACCGGACGGCAGGGCGAGGACTTCAGCGCGGTGCTGGTCGAGCCGGGCAGCCCGATCAGGTCGGCATCGAGTTCGTCGAGCTGCCCTTCCCCGACGCGCCCGCGGCCCTGAAGAGCGGCCGGGTGGACGCCATCTGGGTGGTCGAGCCGTTCGTCAGCCAGGCGATCAGCCAGGGAGCGCGGCCGGTGGCCTGGAACTTCGCCGACGCCGCCCCCGACCTCACCGTCGCCATGTACTTCACCACCGGCCGAACCGACCCCGGCCTGACCAGGCGGTTCACGGCGGCGATGCGCAAGTCGCCGGAGTACGCCGACGGCCACCCCGACGAGGTCCGGCAGATCCTCGGGACGTACACGAAGATCGCGCCCGAGGTGATCGCGAAGATCAACCTGCCGCGGTGGCCGGTCGAGGTGAACAAGGCGTCCGTGCAGACCATCGCCGACCTGGCGCTGGCCGACGGCGTGCTGACGAGGAGGATCGACGCTCGGCGAGACCATGCGCGGCTGGGCGTTGGGGCTGGCCGTGGCGTTCTGCGCGGCGGTCGCGGCGGGCGTGCTGATCGGGCTCAGGCTGGCGGCGGCGGTGGCGTTCATCCTGGCGGTGACGGCCGAGCTGGTGATCGGCAGCCCGGGGCTCGGCGCGGAGATCCAGGTGGCGCAGAGCAGCGGGGCCGTGCCCACCGTGTACGCGCTGATCGTGGTCGCCGGGTGCGTCGGCATCGTGGTCAACGCGGCCGTGCGGCTGCTCGAACGCCGGGTGCTGGCCTGGCATCCGGCCGTGCGCTCGGAGGCGGCGGCGTGAGGGCGCTCCGGCTGGTCGCGCTGCCCGCGGTGCTCGTGCAGGTGTGGTGGGCGGCCGGCGAGCCGGTGACCGGGCCGCCGCCGCGCATGGCCGTGGTCTTCCAGGAGTACGGCCGCAGCCTGTTCCCCTGGATGACCGTGCGGCAGAACGTCGAGCTGCCGTTGAAGGAGAAGCGGGTGCCGCGCGCGCGGCGGGACGAGCTGGTGACCGGGTCGCTGACGGCCGTCGGGCTGGCCGACGTGGCCGACGCGCATCCCTGGCAGCTCTCCGGCGGCATGCAGCAGCGCGTCGCCATCGCGCGGGCCGTGGCGTACGAGCCGCAGGTCCTGCTCATGGACGAGCCGTTCGCCGCCGTGGACGCGCATGTCATGGAGGACCTCACGATCGACCTGCCGCGCGACCGCGACCAGCTCACCACCCGGTCGCTGCCGCGGTTCGGCGAGCTGCGCGGGCAGGTCTACCGGCGGATCCAGCAGGCGAGAGGGGCACAGTGAGCACAGTGAGGGCAGCGGCGTTCGAGGTGCTGCGCCGGTACGGACTGACGACGATCTTCGGCAACCCCGGATCGACCGAGGTGTCGCTGCTGACCGGCCTGCCGGACGACCTCCGCTTCGTGCTCGCGCTGCACGAGGGTTCGGTCGTCGGCCTGGCCACCGGCTGGGCGATCGGGCAGGCCGGGCCCGCGCTGGCCGTGCTGCACACCACGGCCGGGCTGGGCAACGCGGTGGGCGCCCTGGCCACGGCCCGGGTGAACCGGGTGCCCCTGGTCGTCCTGGTGGGGCAGCAGGACCGGCGGCACCTGGCGCTGGAGCCGTTCCTCGCCGGGCGGCTGGCCGGGCTGGCCGGCGACTACCCGGTGTGGACGGATCAGCCGGTACGGGCGCAGGACGTGCCCGGCGCGCTGGCCAGGGCCTTCCACGAGGCGGTCACGCACCGGGGCCCGGCGCTGGTCGTGGTGCCCATGGACGACTGGGACGCGCCCTTCGCCGGCGAGACCCCGGCCGCGCCCGTCCGGGTGCTGCGGCCCGCCGCGGTGCCGGACGCCGGCCTGGCGCCGCTGGCCGAGCTGCTGGCCGGGGCGCGGTCCCCGGCGATCGTCGCGGGCGCGGGGGCGTCGTGGGGGCCGCTGGTGGAGCTGGCCGAGCGGCTGGCGTGCCCGGTGTTCCAGGAGTCGTTCGGGGCGCTGGCGGGGTTCCCGCAGGACCATCCCCAGTACGCCGGGGTGCTGCCGGCCGACCGCGGGCGGCTGCGGGCCGCGCTCGCCCCGCACGACGTCGTGCTGGCCGTGGGGGCGCCGGTGTTCCGGCAGTACCCGTACGCGCCGGGGCCGCTCGTCGAGCCGGGGACGGCGGTCGCCGTGGTCACCGACGACCCGGCCGAGGCGCACCGGAGCGCGGCCGACCTGGCCGTCCTGGCCCCGCCGGGAGCCGTCTGCGAGCGCCTGGCGGTCCTGGTGCCCGCCCGTTCCCCCGCTCCGGTGGACGTGGCCCCGGTTCCCGAGGTGCCCGGCGGGGAGCCGATGCGGGCCGCGTACGTGCTGCGCGAGCTGGCCCGGCGGCTCCCCCGCGACGTCGTGCTGCTGGAGGAGACCCCGTCGTCCCGTCCTGACCTGCACCGGCTGGTCCCGGCCAGGAACCCGCTGGGCTTCGTCTCGGCGGCCATGGGCGGGCTCGGGTTCGCCGTGCCCGCCGCGGTCGGCCTGCGTATGGCGCTGCCCGGACGTCCGGTGGTCGCGGTCGTGAGCGACGGCTCGGCGCTCTACGGCGTGCACGCCCTGTGGAGCGCCGCCCACTACCGGGTGGGCGCGCTGTTCGTCGTGCTCGCCAACGGCCGCTACGCGGTCATGGACCGGCTGGCCGACCGGCAGGGCGGCAAGGCCCCTTGGCCGCCGTTCACCGAGGTGGACATGGGTGCGCTGGCCAGGTCGCTGGGCTGCCCGGCCCGGCGGGTGGACGGCCCCGCCGAGCTGGCAGCCGCGCTCGACGAGGTGATCCCGTCGCTGGCCGGGCGCGAGGAGCCGCTGCTGCTCGACGTCGCCGTGACCGTGGACCTGGGCTTCCAGCCCTGAGCGGGCTCACCAGGCCGAAGGACGCCGCCCGTCGTCGGTCGTGGGGTCGAAGCAGAGCTCGGGGGTGGCGTCCGGCTTGAACACCTCGTCCAGGGACCATCGCTCGTACGGGCGGGCGCACGGCGGCGCGCCGGCGATCGACAGCTCGCGGGCGTCGAGGTCCATCACGACGGAGTAGACCGTGCGGCACTGCTCGGCCAGGGTGGCGTCGGGGTCGAGGTGGCGGCAGACGCCGTCGGGGAAGGAGTAGTGGTCGCGCAGGGCGGCGACGACGTGCTCCAGGCCCACCGCGCGCTCGGCGGCGGTGTCCTCCAGCAGGTGGCGCACGCGTTCGGGGCGCAGCAGGGTCAGGCCGGACCGGGCCGCCTTCATGTCCTCCAACGGCAGCTCGGCCTCGAAGTGGTTGGCGTGGGTGAGCAGGCCGTCGCGCGGCAGCAGCGCGCCGAACGCGCCGGGCGCCACCTCCAGGTCGATGGCCTCGCCTCCGGCGTCGGCGATGAGCAGGTTGCCCGAGGAGACGCGCGGCACGTCGAGCACCTTGCGGTGGGCCCGGCTCATCCGCTCCGACTGCAGCACCCCGCGCAGCAGATAGTGGTACGGCACCCCCGCCCCGGCGTGGTCGCGGTCGGACTGCAGGCGGTTCGCGCACACCCCGAGCCCCGCCGAGTTGAGCCCCGACTTGGCCAGCATGCCCGCCTCGGCCAGCGTGAGCACCGCGAACCCCTCGGTGTCGCGGGTGGCCAGCAGGAAGGTGACCGCGCCCTGTTCGGGATGCCAGTCCCAGTTCTGGGCGAGCAGGGTGTGACCGTCGCGGGTGTACTTGGGCAGGACGGCGACCGAGGTGCAGCCGTCGTCGTGGTAGCCGGTGCCGTCGAGCAGCTCGGTACGGGCGTTGAGCGCCGCGATGTGCTCGACCGGCCGGCCCGCGCCCGCCGCGAGGCCCTCCAGCATGGCGGCGATGCTCGCGTCGTACGCCCTGGCCACGTCGAGGAAGGTCTGGCCCCAGCGCAGCACGTCGGCGGCGGAGAGCCCCGACTTGTCGCGGAAGCGCCGCAGGTAGGTCTCGACGCTCCGCGCGACCAGGTCGGCGGTCTGGTGGCCGATCGCGGCCCCCATCTCCTCGTAGGTGCCCTCGACAGCGATGAGCGGGGTGTCCATGAATCGGCCTTCCGTGATGGGGGTGGGGCTCGCTCTTCTTCCCATTCCCCCCATCAGGGCTTCATCCCACCGCTCAGGAACGCTCGGCGGCCTCCACCACGTTGGACAGCAGCAGCGCGCGGGTCATCGGGCCGACGCCGCCCGGGTTGGGGGTGAGGAAGCCGGCGACCTCCTCCACGTCGGGGGCCACGTCGCCGGCGATCTTGCCGTGGACCCTGGAGACGCCCACGTCGAGGACGGCCGCGCCGGGCTTGACCATGTCACGCGTGATGAGCTCGGGCACGCCGGCCGCGGCCACGACGATGTCGGCGCGGCGCACGTGGGCGGCCAGGTCTTCGGTGCCGGTGTGGCAGAGGGTCACCGTGGCGTTCTCGCTGCGGCGGGTCAGCAGCAGGCCGAGCGAGCGGCCGACGGTGATGCCACGGCCGACCACGACGACGTCGGCGCCCTTGATCGGCACGTCGTACGCCTGGAGCAGCAGCACGATGCCGTGGGGGGTGCACGGGAGCGGCGCGTCGACCATGTGGACGAGGCGGCCGAGGTTGACCGGGTGGAGGCCGTCGGCGTCTTTGGCCGGGTCCATGCGCTCCAGCAGCGCCATCGTGTCGAGGTGCTTCGGCAGCGGGAGCTGGACGATGTAGCCGGTGCAGGCCGGGGAGGCGTTGAGCTCGTCGATGGCCGCCTCGACGTCCTTCTGGGTGGCGGTGGCCGGGAGGTCGACGCGGATGGAGGCGATGCCGACCTCGGCGCAGTCGCGGTGCTTGCCCGCGACGTAGATCTGGCTGCCGGGGTCGTCGCCCACCAGGACGGTGCCCAGGCCGGGCGTGATGCCACGGTCCTTGAGCGCGGCCACCCGGGTCGCGAGGTCTGCCTTGATCCTGGCGGCTGTCGCCTTGCCGTCGAGTTTCACTGCGCTCATGCCGTCAATCCTTCCACGACTCCCCGGCCCGCCGGCACCGGCCGCGCGTTCGTCCACAGTTTTTCCACAGATGGGAGGCAGACGGCCTCCGTTGTCCACAGGGTAACGATGACATCGTTGTCATCGATCAAGGAAAGACATATCGTGGCGCCGACAGCACGCCAGACGGAGGTTCCCCTTGCCTGCCCGCTCCCCCCTGCCACGCCTCGGCGGTCGCCGCCGGCCCGGCCACCCCGTACGCGGATGAGGTGCGTACTCGCCGTCGACATCGGCGGGACCAAACTCGCCGCCGCGCTGGTCGACGAGGCCGGTTCCGTCCTGCGTCCGGCCACCCGGCCCACGCCGCGGGCCGACGTCATGGCCGCCCTGAAGGACCTCGTCGCGGAGGTGACCGGCGGGGGCCCGCCCCCGCACGCCGTCGGGGTCGGCTGCGCGGGCCCGCTCGACCTCACCACCGGCACCGTGAGCCCGGTGAACATGCCGAGCTGGCGCGGCTTCCCGCTGCGCGACGAGCTGCGGCGGCTGACCGGCCTGCCGGTGGTGCTGGCCGGCGACGCCCAGTGCATGGCGCTCGGCGAACACTGGCTGGGCGCCGGGCAGGGCAGCACCTCGCTGCTCGGAGTCGTCGTGTCCACCGGCATCGGCGGCGGCCTGGTGATCGGCGGCGCGCCGCTCCTGGGCCCGGCGGGCAACGCCGGGCACGTCGGCCACATGAGCGTCGATCCGGGCGGCGAGCGCTGCGAGTGCGGCGGCCGGGGCTGCGTCGAGCGCTACTCCAGCGGCCCCAACCTGGCCCGCTGGGCCCTGGAGAACGGCTGGGCGCCCGTCGGCGACCGCGACGCCAGGGCGCTGGCCGCCGACGCGGCCGGCGGGCATCCGGTGGCCGTGGCGGCCTTCGAGCGCGGCGCCAGGGCGCTGGCGGGCATGATCGCCTCCACGGCGGCCGCGGTCGAGCTCGACACCGTGGTCATCGGCGGCGGCGTGTCGGCGGCAGGAGAGGTGCTCTTCGGCCCGCTGGAGCGGGCGCTCGACGACGTGGCGGGGCTGGCGTTCGTCCGGTCGGTCCGGGTGCGGCCGACCACGCTGGGCGTGCGCGCGGGGCTGGCCGGGGCCGCCCGGCTCGCGTGGCGCCTGTCGAGCTAGTCCCGCCCGGCTCGCCTGGCGCCTGTCCGGTCAGTCGCGCTCGGCGAAGCGGGCCTCGCGGCGCTCGATGATCCGCCGGGTGAAGGGGATGAGCTCGACGACGCGGCTGCCGAGGTACGCGCCCACGAAGGCGAAGACCAGGAGGACAAACGGGCTGGTCGAGAAACCGTTCATGGTCACGAAGGCGTGCAGGGTCGCGTCGAGCATGGGGACTCCGGGGGAATGAGCACGGCAGGGCGGCAATCAGGGTAACCGGGCCGGGCCGATGCTCGCCGCCGAAAACGGATAAAGGGCGACAAGTGATCTCTTGTCGCCCTTTATATGATCAACCGGTATCAACCGGCGATCAACCGGTGATCAGTGGAAGAAGTGGCGGGTTCCGGTGAAGTAGAGGGTGACGCCCGCCTGCTCACAGGCGTCGATCACCTCCTGGTCCCGGATCGAGCCACCGGGCTCCACGATCGCCTTGACCCCGGCCTCGATCAGCACCTGCGGCCCGTCGGGGAACGGGAAGAACGCGTCGGAGGCGGCGACCGAGCCCGCGGCCCGCTCCCCCGCCCGGCTGACCGCGAGGCGGCAGGAGTCGACCCGGTTGACCTGGCCCATGCCCACGCCCACCGTGGCGCCGTCGGCGGCCAGCAGGATGGCGTTCGACTTCACCGAGCGCGAGGCGCGCCAGGCGAAGGCCAGGTCGGCCAGCAGCTCCGGCGAGGCCGCCGCGCCGGTCTTGAGCTCCCACGCCGACGGGTCGTCGCCGCCGGCGTCGATCCTGTCGACCGCCTGCAGCAGCAGGCCGCCGTCGATGCGGCGGAACTCCAGCGGCTGGGACGGCCCCTCCGGGCAGCGCAGCAGACGCAGGCTCTTCTTGGCCCGCAGCACCTCCAGCGCCTCCGCGCTGAAGCCGGGGGCCACGACGACCTCGGTGAACACGTCGGCGATCTGCCGGGCCAGCTCGACGGTGACCTCGCGGTTGACCGCGATCACGCCGCCGTAGGCCGAGACGGGGTCGCAGGCGTGGGCCTTGCGGTGGGCCTCGGCCACGTCGGCGCCGACGGCGATGCCGCACGGGTTCTGGTGCTTGATGATCGCCACGCACGGCTCCGCGAAGTCCCAGGCCGCCCGCCAGGCCGCGTCGGAGTCGAGGTAGTTGTTGTAGGACATCTCCTTGCCGTGGAGCTGCTCGGCGTTGGCCAGGCCGCCCGAGCCGGAGGTGTAGAGGGCGGCGCGCTGATGGGGGTTCTCGCCGTAGCGCAGGGTCGCCTTGCGCTCGTACGCGGTGCCGGTGAACTCGGGGAACTCCTCCCCGCCCGCGTACGGCCCGGCGAACCAGTTGGCCACGGCCACGTCGTAGGCGGCGGTGTGGGCGTAGGCGACACCGGCCAGGTGGCGGCGCTCGTGCAGCGTGAACCCGCCCTCGTCCAGCGCGGTGAGCACGTCGCCGTAGGCGGCGGGGTCGACCACGACCGCGCAGGTGGCGTGGTTCTTGGCGGCGCCCCTGATCATCGCGGGCCCGCCGATGTCGATCTGCTCGACGCACTCCTCGTCGGAGGCCCCGGAGGCCACCGTCTGCTGGAACGGGTAGAGGTTGACCACCACGAGCTGGAACGGGTCGATCTCCAGCTCGTCGAGCTGGGCCACGTGGTGCGGCTTGGTGAGGTCGGCCAGCAGGCCGGCGTGCACGCGCGGGTGCAGCGTCTTGACCCGGCCGTCGAGGCACTCGGGGAACCCGGTGAGCTGCTCCACCTTGGTCACCGGGATCCCGTGGGACGCGATCGCGGCGGCCGTGCCGCCGGTCGACACGATCTCCACGCCGGCGCCGTCGAGTGCCCTGGCCAGCTCTTCGAGCCCGGACTTGTCGTAGACAGCGATCAGCGCGCGCCGGATGGCGATGCGAGTCACGTGCTTTCCCCTCCTGATTGGTTGCCGATGCGGACGGTTCGTCCGCTGACCGTCCAGCCCTCGCGGGCCATCCGGCCGACGATGTCGACGAGCAGGCGGCGCTCGACGGTCTTGATGCGCTCGTGCAGGACCGGCTCGTCGTCATCCGGCAGCACGGGCACCGCCTCCTGGGCGACGATCGGCCCGGTGTCGATCCCCGCGTCGGCCAGCATCACCGTGCAGCCGGTCACCTTCACCCCGTGGGCCAGCGCGTCGCGCACGCCGTGGGCGCCCGGGAAGGACGGCAGCAGCGCCGGATGGGTGTTGAGCACGGGGAACGCGTCGAGCGTGGGAGCACCCAAAATTTTCATGAAGCCCGCCGACACCACCAGGTCGGGCTCGTACGATGCGATCTCGGCGGCGAGGGCGGCATCCCAATCCGCCCGGGTCGCATGATCGCTCAGTTTTTCAACAAATGTCGGGACATTTGCCTTGGTGGCCCTGGCCAGGCCTTCTATGCCGTCCCGATCCGCGCCCACAGCCACCACCCGCGCACCGTACGCCGGGTCGGCGGAAGCGTCCAGCAGGGCCTGTAGGTTGGTTCCAGAGCCGGAGACGAGGACGACGAGCCGCCCAGCCTTTGACACGCACACTCCAAAGAATGGAAACAGGGTGGGGCTGACAGGGTATCTGTTCCTCGCCCGGCGACGCAGAGGAGGTCAGGTGTCGACACCGGTGCAGGCACCGGCGGGCCAGCAGCCCGCCGATTCAGCGGGTCGCCGTGCGATCTGGTTGTCCATCGCGGCGCTGGCCATGACGTTCATGCTGCCGCTCGCCGGCCTGGTCATGGCCCTGTTCGCGCTCATGTCCGGGGTCCGCGCGCTGCCACGACTGAGGGGCGCCCACAAGCCCACGGGCACGGCCGTCGGCGGCATCACCATCTCCTCCATCGCGCTGGCCCTGTCGGCGATGGCCACGGGGATGCAGCTCTACCTGATGGACGAGTACTCCGCCTACCAGGAGTGCATGAAGGGCGCGGGCACGGTCTCGGCCCAGGGCGAGTGCTTCACCCAGTTCAGGGACGCCGCGCAGCGCAAGCTGCCGCCCGACGTCCTCCAGCTGCTCGGGGCGATGCAGCCCTAGTCACGGTCCCAGGCGTAGGGGTCGACGTAGATGACGTGACCGCCGCGGTCGTCGGACTCGTCCACGATGTCCTTGCGCGGCGGGCGGGCCGGGTCGCCGGGGCCGCCGGGCGTGGTCCCGGCCGGGCGCGGGCGGGCCTGGGCCAGGGTCTCGGCCTCCGCGGAGGCGTGCTCGTCCTGCCAGTCGTCCCTGATGACCGGGATCTCCTGGGTGTCGGCCTCGGTGGCGTCCATCCAGTGGCCGGGCAGCGGGCGCGGGTCGGACTCGGCCAGGCCCACCTTGCTGGCCGCCTTGGCGATGGCCGCGCCCGCCTTGCGGACCGGCGCGGCGGCCTTGTCGAGCGGCGCGCGGGCCTTCTTGTTGAGCAGCAGCAGGTTGGCCACGCCCGCCGAGATGCCGGCGGCCACGCCGACCTCCAGGGCCACCGACAACGCCACCTCCCACGGGGACGGGCCGATCGCCGACAGCCGGCCGCCGCCGATGGGCCCGCCGGACAGCGCGGCCAGCAGGCCGGCGACCAGGCCGGTGGAGACGCCGGTCAGGAAACCCCACAGGGGGGCGGCCTCGTACGAGTGCGAGGGCGAGATGCGGGCCACGAACACGCCCGCCACCGCCCCCGCCGCGAACGGCAGCGCGATCACCGCCATCATCCACGCGGGCACGGGCCCGCTCTCGGGCAGCGCGCCCAGCATCGGCAGGCTGGGCACCGTGCCGAGCTGGACGCCGGTCGGGGCGACCAGCGTGTCCGCGCCGATGGCGAAGCCGGGGCCGGCGATGTACGAGGAGGCCCAGATCACGGCGTTGAGCAGGTAGAGGAGCTGGAGCAGCAACAGCAGCACGCCGCCGACGAACCCCGGCGCGAGCACGTCCGACAACTCCCTGACCTGCCCGAAGTTCAGGACGACCGCGACCAGCACCAGCCCCAGCCCGGACGCCAGCAGCGCCGTGGTGGCGACCGCCGTGCCGACCGTGACGGCCCGCAGCCGCTCGGGCAGCAGCTTGAGCATGATCCGCCACGGGCCGATCATGCGCGCGGTGGCCAGCGAGCCCGCCAGGAAGGCCAGCACGAAGTGGCTGAGCAGCGCCTCGCCGATGAACGGCTGGGTGATCTCGTTGCTCGCCACCAGCGCGATCAGCCCGGCCAGCAACGCGTAGGGGGCCGCCAGCGAGACGCCGGCCTGGCCGACCAGCACGAGCTGCGCGCGGCGGCGGGCGTTGGCCTGCTCGCGCGGGCTGTTCTTGGGCAGCCGGGCGGGCAGGCGCAGCCGCAGGTCGGCGTCGCGGGCCATCCACCGGCCGGCGCGGTAGAGCAGGAACGCGGGCAGCACCATCAGCCCGAGAGGCAGCAGCCCGACCCGGCCGCCGGGCATCGCGAACCCCGCGTGGTGCGCGGCCAGCCAGAGCTGCGCCGCGGCGCGGAACACCCCCGGCAGGCCCGCGCCGAGCGTGCCGCGCGGCGCGGCGATCCAGCCGACGAGGGTGAGCGTGGTGAGCACGGCCAGGCCGACGCCCAGCGTGCAGGCGGCGGCGAGCATCCCTGACACGGGTAGCGGCCGCCTCGTCTCGTCGTCGTCGGTCGAGACCCCGGGGAGCTTGCCGAGCACCGACTTGGGGGCGGTACGCAACTGGTCGAGAATGGCCGTCACAGATGTGATTTTCTCAATCTTTCCCAACCATCGCTTGGTTGACGCGCCGCAGCGGGTCCACTTTGTCACCGAGACACCCCCGCGAACGCGTCCCACCCCCTTGCCCAGCCCTTTACGCGCCGCCCCGACGGCCCCCGGACATGGAAAAGCCCCGCATGGCGGCGGCCAGGCGGGGCTTTTCCACGCGTGACTAGCGGGACTGCATGATCTCGCGCATCAGGCGGGCCGTCTCGGAGGGGGTCTTGCCGACGCGGACGCCGACCTTCTCCAGGGCCTCCTTCTTGGCCTGGGCGGTGCCGGCCGAGCCGGAGACGATGGCGCCGGCGTGGCCCATCGTCTTGCCCTCGGGGGCGGTGAAGCCCGCGACGTAGGCCACGACCGGCTTGGTGACGTGCTGCTCGATGTAGGCCGCGGCACGCTCCTCGGCGTCGCCGCCGATCTCACCGATCATCACGATCGCGTCGGTGTCCGGGTCGTCCTGGAACGCCTGGAGCGCGTCGATGTGCGTGGTGCCGATGACCGGGTCGCCGCCGATGCCGACCGCGGTCGAGAAACCGAAGTCGCGCAGCTCGTACATGAGCTGGTAGGTCAGCGTGCCGGACTTCGAGACCAGGCCGATGCGGCCGGCGGTGGTGATGTCGGCGGGGATGATGCCGGCGTTGGACGCGCCGGGCGAGGCGATGCCGGGGCAGTTGGGACCGATGATGCGGGTCTTGTTGCCCTTGGCCACCGCGTACGCCCAGAACTCGGTCGAGTCGTGGACCGGGATGCCCTCGGTGATCACGACGCAGAGCGGGATCTCCGCGTCGACGGCCTCCTTGACGGCGGCCTTGGTGTGGGCCGGCGGCACGAAGACGACCGACACGTCGGCGCCGGTCTGCTCCATGGCCTCCTTCACCGTGCCGAACACGGGCAGGCCCTCGTGCGTGATGCCCGCCTTGCGGGCGTTGACGCCGCCGACGACCTTCGCGCCGGAGGCGAGCATGCGGCGGGTGTGCTTGGTGCCCTCACCGCCGGTCATGCCCTGAACAATGATCTTGCTGTTCTCGGTCAGCCAGATAGCCATGACTCACGCACCTACCGCAGCGAGCTCGGCGGCCCGCTTGGCCGCGTCGTCCATCGTGTCAACCAGCTCGACCCGCGGGAGCGCGGCGTCGGCCAGGATCTGCCGCCCGAGCAGGGCGTTGTTGCCGTCGAGGCGGACCACCAGCGGGTGGGTCACGGCCTCGCCGCGGCTCTCCAGCAGCTTGAACGCCGAGACGATGCCGTTGGCGACGGCGTCGCAGGCGGTGATGCCGCCGAAGACGTTCACGAAGATCGACTTGACGCTCGGGTCGGAGAGGATGATCTCCAGGCCCGCGGCCATGACCTCGGCCGAGGCGCCGCCGCCGATGTCGAGGAAGTTCGCCGGGGACGGCTTGCCGGGGTACGCCTCACCGGCGTAGGCGACCACGTCGAGGGTGGACATGACCAGGCCCGCGCCGTTGCCGATGATGCCGACGTTGCCGTCGAGCTTGACGTAGTTGAGGTCCTTCTCCTTGGCCTTGGCCTCCAGAGGGTCCTCGGCGGCCTTGTCGGCCAGCGCCTCGTGGTCGGCCTGGCGGAAGCCGGCGTTCTCGTCGAGGGTGACCTTGCCGTCGAGGGCCTTCACCTGGCCGTCGGCCGACAGGATCATCGGGTTGACCTCGACCAGCGTGGCGTCCTCGTCGACGAAGCAGTGCCACAGCTTCTCGATGAGCTCGGCGGCGCCGTCGAGCGACTTCTCGGGCAGGCCGCCGGCCACCGCGATCTCACGGGCCTTGGCGCGGTCGATGCCGTCGAGGGCCGAGACCGGCACCTTGGCGACCTTCTCGGGCGTGCTGTGGGCGACCTCTTCGATGTCCATGCCGCCGGCGGCGGAGCAGATCGCGAGGAAGGTCCGGTTGGCGCGGTCGAGCAGGAAGGAGAAGTAGTACTCCTCCGCGATCGCGCTGGCCTCCTCCACGAGCACCTTGTGGACCGTGTGGCCCTTGATGTCCATGCCGAGGATGGCGGTGGCCTTCTCGACGGCGTCGGCGGCGTCGTCGGCCACCTTCACGCCGCCGGCCTTGCCGCGACCGCCGGTCTTGACCTGGGCCTTGACGACAACGCGGCCGGTCAGCTCCTCAGCCGCCGCCCGCACCTCCTCCACGGTGTTGGCGACGATGCCGCGTGGCACCGGGATGCCGTAGTCAGCGAAGAGCTCCTTCGCCTGATGTTCGAACAGGTCCACGAGGGTCCGTCCTTGCTTATCCGACTGATGTTCGACGGCCCGGGCAACTGCGCTGACGGTCGCGTCCGCTCGCCGCTCGTGTCGGCTTCGTGCCTCGCTCTCTCACGGCGAGCTCCTACGCTCAGGGGTGCGTGCCGGGCGTTTCCGCCAGTGAAGCCTAGCCCCAAGCTTGACCTGCACAGGTCATCGGGGCACGGTTCTTCCGCTATGTGACGGTGATCTCACTTCACCATGTCCCACTCTGCACCGAAAGTGCACCAATTCGCTGCCTTATGCGGTGTCTCTCGATATATGGTCGTGATCTTCAATTGGCAGGATTCCTGCTCCCCTCATTCTTGATCTGAAGGAATCGGATGAAGCGAATTATCGCGGGCCTGGCCCTGGCCTCCGCGGCGGCGCTGGTCACCGCGACCCCGGCCCAGGCCGCGCCCGTGGACCCGGCGAAGGCGCTGAAGAAGCAGTACGTCGCCGGGCACGGCGTGCGGTTCACCGAGACGTCCCGCTCCTCGCTGGACGGCAAGAGCACCGGCGCCACGAAGACGACCGGCGTTTTCGAGTTCGGCAAGGGCGGAATCGTCGCCTCGGACGTGAGGAATCACAGCGCCGGCAAGAACTCCGACGTGTTCGCGTCGCTGATGCCGTCCCGGATGATCACTGTGGGCAAGCACGTATACGCGCAGGGCGGTCTTTACAGCGAGGGCCTGCCCGAGGGCAAGAAGTGGGTCCGCTACCCCGACACCGGCATCAGGATCAGCAACTCCAACCAGATGCTCGACGTCTTCGAGCCCAAGGTGCTGAAGGCCCTCGTCTCCCACGCCAAGAGCACCAAGGGCGGCATCTACCGCGGCACGCTCACGGTCAAGGAGCTCGGCAAGATCTACGGCCAGCCCGTCGACAAGAAGGTCGCCAAGGTCGAGGTCTCCTACCTGCTCGCCCTGAACTCCCAGGGCCTGGTCACCAGGGTCGTCAGCGACTGGACCCTCGACTACGGCATCCTCGGCGCCAGCCACAGCACGACCGAGACCCGCTTCACCGGCTGGGGCGCCAAGGTCAAGGTCAAGGCCCCGCCGGCCGACGAGGTCGCCGACGTCTCCGAGCTCGGCGACGACAGCACGGTCCCGCAGGACATCCCGGACGGCTCGCTCAACTCGCTGGGCAACGTCAGGTAATCCCGCAGGGTCCCTTTTTCCGAGGAAGTTCATGAAACGAATGCTCGCGGCCGCGGTGACGGCCGCGGCTCTCCTCCCGGCCGTCCCCGCACAGGCGGCCGCGGACCCGGGCACGGCACTGAAGCGGCAGTTCGTCCCCGGCCACGGCGTGACGATCTCCGAGACGATGCGAACGACGTCGGACAGACCCAGCCTTCGGGAGACCACCCGGGTCACCGGGTCCGTGGAGTTCGGCAAGTCGGGCGTTGTCGCCTCCGACCTCATGGTCAGGAACACGGGCAAGGATGCCGCCTCCACCGACTGGATGCGCATCGTCAGCGTCGGCGGACGCTTCTACGTCCAGTCGCCGCTGCTGCTCGACCGGCTGCCCATGGGCAAGACGTGGGCGTTCATGGAGTTCGAGGGCGAGCCCCTCGTCTCGTTGGCGGGCGTCGACGTCTTCAAGCCCAGGGTGCTGCGATCGCTGGTGGCCCATGCCAAGAGCGTCAAGGGCGGGCTGCACCGCGGCTCGCTCACGGCCAAGGAGGCCGGGGCGCCCGGCTCCGGAGGCAGCGGGGCGTTCTCCTACCTGCTCGGCCTCGACTCCGCGGGCCTGCCGACCCGGCTCGACACCGATACCGGAGCCGGCAGTGGCAAGGACTGGACGCGAACCACCGTCGAGACCCGGTTCACCGGCTGGGGCGCGAAGATCACGATCAAGGCGCCCTCGGAGGACGACGTGATCTCCTCCGAAGAAGCCAACGAGGCCACGATGGCGGAGCTCCTCACCGCCTTCGAGGACATCCCCGAAGGTTCCACCAGCTCGCTCGGTCTGAGCAAGTAGACCGCCGAGCTTTCATCCCCCTCAATCCAAGGACGACAACCGCATATGAAGCGAACCCTCACCGGCGTCGCGCTGGCGACGGCCGCCGCCCTGGTGGCCGCGCCCCCCGCGCTGCTGGCCACCCCCGCCCAGGCGGCGGCGCCCAAGAACCCCGTGGCCGCCGTCAAGAAGCAGCTGGTGCCCGGCAAGGGGATGAAGTTCAGCGAGCGCGTCACCGTCACCGACGGTGCGCGCAGCGAGGTCTTCGTCCGCCGCACGGGAACCTTCCAGTTCAGCAAGTCCGGCATCGCCGCCTCGGACATCACGGGCAAGCTGAACATCTCCGTGTCCGACCTGGGCGACGAGGCGCCGGAGGAGCTCAAGGCCCTGGCCAGGCCCGAGCGCACGATCCGGATCGGCACCACGTCGTACCTGTCCGGCGGCCTGTGGAGCACGGTCCTGCCGGAGGGCGAGACCTGGTTCAAGGCCCCGAACGGCCCGACGGGCGGCCTCACCGGCACCTTCGGCCAGCCGGTGAACGTCGCCGAGCAGGCCACGCTCAAGACCCTGCTCAAGACCGCCAAGCCGGTGAGCGGCGGCTACGCGGGCACGATCACCGTCCGCGACCTGCGGAAGGTCTCGCCCTGGTACCGGGCGAGCGCGCTCGACCCGAAGCCCACGGCCAAGGCGCTGAAGAGCGTCATCACCTGGAAGCTCACCCTGAACGCGGCCGGCCTGCCGGTCCGCCTGGTGTCCACGTTCCCGCAGGCCGCGATCACGGGCTCGGGCTCGGCGAGGGACGGCGTGCGGGTCGACACCCGCTTCACCGGCTGGGGCGGCGCCGTGTCGATCAAGGCTCCGACGGCTGAGGACGTCTCCAGCGAGTTCGACAACGGCAAGGACGACATCTCCTCCCTCGACCTGCCGTTCGGCGTCAGCGTCGCCAAGTAGTACCGCGCTCCGCGCCTCTCCCGTCGCCGCTTGGCGGGAGAGGCGCGGAGCCGGCCCTTCCGGGACGACCGGCGGGCAGGTCAGGTCAGGCGGGAGTCGCGCAGGGACGCCCACTCCAGCGAGTGCCTGATGCCCTCCTCGACCGTGAACCGGGCCTCCCAGCCGAGCAGCCGGCGGGCCCGGTCGCTGCGCGTGTACGCCCCCGCCACGTCACCGGGCCGGGCGGGCGCCTCGACCACGTCGATCGGCCGGTCGACCACCCGGTTGAACGCCTCGGCCAGCTCCCGGACCGTCGTGCCGGCGCCGGTGCCGAGATTGATCACGTCTGCGTCCAGGGAGTCGAACCGGCGCAGCGCCTCCACGTGCGCGGCGGCCAGGTCCCAGACGTGGACGTAGTCGCGGATGCCCGTGCCGTCGCTCGTCGGGTAGCCGGTGCCGGTGATCCGGAACGGCACGCCCTCCTCGTACGCCTCGATCATCTTGCCCAGGGCGTGGCTGGGACGGCGCAGTTGCAGGCCCGTGCGCATGGCCGGGTCGGCGCCGATCGGGTTGAAGTAGCGCAGGGACAGGATGCGGATCGGGCGGGTGGCGGCGATGTCGGCGAACATGGCCTCGCAGACCGCCTTGGTCCGCGCGTACGGGCTCTGCGGGGCGAGCGGCGAGTCCTCGTCGACGGTGTGGTCCTCGCCGGCGCGGTAGATCGACGCGGACGAGCTGAAGACCATCCGCTCGCAGCCGTTGCGCAGCAGGTGGTCGGTGAACTCCAGGCTCTTGGCGACGTTCGCGCGGTAGTAGCCGACCGGGTCGGCGACGGAGTCGGGCACGACGATCAGGGCGGCGCAGTGGACGACGGCCTCGATGTCGGGGTGCTCGGCGAAGATCTTGTCGACGAGGGCGCCGTCGCCGACGTCGCCCTCGTAGAAGATGCGTCCGTCGGCGAACTCCCTGCGGCCCGTCACGAGGCTGTCGAGGATCACGGGCTCGATGCCGGCGTCGAGGCACGCCGACCCGATCGTGCTGCCGATGTAGCCCGCCCCACCGGTAATCAATACGCGCATCCCCGCACCCTACGGGCCCCCCGCGAGGGCCGCGCGCCCCGACGATGATCTTCATGACGCCCGGCCCGCGGGGAGGCCGGGCCGGTCTCCCGCTGGTCATGTCGGCCTAGCCGTGCGACATTTCCTGGTATGGGCAGGGACGTACCAGTCGTCGTGTTCAGCCGGGACGATCGCCGGAAATATCGGGAAAAGGTGCGTCGATGTCTCGACGTCTTCGCCCAGATGTTGCGCGAGTCCCGCTTCGAGTTCGAACGCCCCCGCGCGGGCCTGGAGATCGAGCTCAACATCGTGGACGCCCAGGGCGAGGCCGCCATGCGCAACGCCCAGGTGCTGGCCGCGATCGAGCAGCCGGACTGGGCCACCGAGCTGGGCCAGTTCAACATCGAGATCAACGTCGAGCCTCGGGAGCTGACCGGCGACGGCCCGCTGCACCTGGAGGAGGACGTACGGAGGCGGCTCAACCACGCCGAGGAGCGCGCCCGCTCCCAGGACGGGCACCTGATGCTGGTCGGCATCCTGCCCACGCTGCGCGAGCAGGACATCAGCGAGGGCACCCTGTCGGCCAACCCCCGCTACCGCCTGCTCAACGAGCAGATCTTCGCCGCCCGCGGCGAGGACCTGCACCTGTGCATCGAAGGCGTGGAACGCCTCGACACCCACGCCGACAGCGTCGCGCCCGAGGCCGCGTGCACGAGCGTGCAGCTCCACCTCCAGGTCAGTCCGGAGGCGTTCGCGCCGCACTGGAACGCCGCCCAGGTCATCGCGGGCCCCCAGGTCGCGGTCGCGGCCAACTCCCCCTACCTGTTCGGCAAGGAGCTGCACCGTGAGACCAGGATCGCGCTGTTCGAGCAGGCCACCGACACCCGTCCGGCCGAGCTGAAGACGCAGGGTGTGCGACCGCGGGTGTGGTTCGGGGAGCGCTGGATCACCAGCGTCTTCGACCTGTTCGAGGAGAACGTCAGCTACTACCCGGCGCTGCTCCCCCTGTGCGAGGAGGAGGACCCGCGCGCCGAACTGGCGCAGGGACGCATCCCCCACCTGCACGAGCTGACCCTGCACAACGGCACCATTTACCGCTGGAACCGGCCCGTCTACGCGGTCGTGGACGGCGTGCCGCACCTGCGCGTGGAGAACCGCGTCCTGCCTGCCGGCCCCACGGTGGCCGACATCGCCGCGAACGCCGCGTTCTACTACGGGCTGATGCGCGTGCTCCCGTCGGCCGAGCGCCCGATCTGGAGCCAGATGTCCTTCCGCACCGCCGAGGACAACCTCGCCGCCGCGGCCCGGCACGGCCTGGACGCCCGGCTCTACTGGCCGGGGCTGGGCGAGGTGCCGGCGGCCGAGCTGATCCTGCGCCGGCTGCTGCCCATGGCGCGCGCGGGCCTGGCCGAGTGGGGCGTGCACACGCCGGTGGCCGACCGGCTGCTCGGCATCATCGAGGGACGCTGCCTGACCGGCCGTACGGGCGCGACCTGGCAGGTCGAACGGGTGCGCGCGCAGGGCGGCGACCGGCACGAGGCGCTACGCGCGATGACGTTGGACTACATCAACCGCATGCACGCCAACGATCCGGTGCACACTTGGGACGTGTGAACCTCGTGCGCGCCCGTCTCCTCGTCCTGGCCCTCGTCCTGCTGCTCGCCGCCTGCGGCGACACCCGGCCCGTGTCCCGGGACGTCCAGGGGGCCGACACCTTCGAGGACGACCTGCGGACCGCGCGTACGCTCACCGAGTCGTTCTGGGCGGAGTTCTTCGACCAGCAGGGGATGACTTATCGGCCTATCGCCGCCTTCATCCCTTACTCCGGGAGTTCCGGTCCTTCGTGCGGGGGCGAGCCGTCCGTGCCGAACAACGCCTTCTACTGCCCCGAGGGCCACTACATCGCCTTCGACCGGTCGTGGATGGAGTCCCTGTGGAACGACATGGGCGACGGCTCGGTGTACGTGATCATTCCCCACGAGTTCGGGCACGCCGTCCAGGCCCAGCTCAGGACCGGTTTCGAGCTGAACGTCCAGGCCGAGCTCCAGGCCGACTGCTACGCCGGCGGGACGCTGTCGGCCCTGGTCCGCTCGGGCTCTCTGCAGGCCCAGCCCGGTGACGAGGACGAGCTCCTGACCAGCCTGGAGGCCGCCGGCGACCCCACGGACGACTGGCTGAACCCCGCCGCCCACGGCACCGCCGAGCAACGCCAGTCCGCCTTCGCCGACGGCTACGAAGGCGGCGTCGGCGGCTGCTGAGGACGGGCCGGGACGTCTCCTGAGGATGTACCCGTGGGTCAGCCCAGAGGATGATGCGTCTGATCATGACCTGGCTCTACGGTGGAGTCATGCCACTGGAGGAGATCGGCTGGCTGCGTAAAGGCGCGTGCAGGTCCAGCGACCCTGACCTCTTCTTCCCCCTCGCCCCCTCGCCGCTGCAGGAGGCCCGGGCGAAGGCGGTCTGCGCCCGCTGCCCGGTCGTGAACGAGTGCCGCGCCTACGCCTTACGCGAGGGCGAGACGGAAGGCATCTGGGGCGGCCTCACCCCGCAGGAACGCCGCCGCACCCGCTTCCCCGCAGGCTGGCGCAACTCCGCCGCCTCCTGACACCTCCCCCACCGACCGACGCACCCCCGTCGCCGGACGGGTTCCCGCCGGACAGCCCGCCCCGCCATCCCCCGGCGCTTCCCCGCCGGACGGTGCGACGCCGGGGTTCTGTGGCGCGACGTAGCCTGCAAGGGTGCTGTTGCGCTCGATCGCCGTCCTCACCGCCGCCAACGTCCTCAACAACAAGATCGCCCCAAGGCTCGCCCCGCTGACGTCCGTCGCCGCCGCCGCCGCGCTCGTGGCCATGGCACGCCGGAGCGGCGCCTCCTGGCGGGAGCTCGGGTTCGAGCAGGCCCCCAGGGGCGCGGCCGTCGGCGGCGCGCTGGCGACGGCCGTGGCCGCCGTCTACACCGTGGGCATCGCCGTACCCCGCACCCGGCCGCTCTTCCGCGACGAGCGCGCCCTGTCGCTCTCGCGCGCCCGCGCCCTGGAGGAGGCCCTGGTCCAGGTCCCTCTGGGCACGGTCCTGCTGGAGGAGGTCGGGTTCCGCGGCGCGCTGCACGCCATGCTGGCCAGGCGGCACGGCGCGGTCGCCGCCACGGCGGTCTCCTCGGCCCTGTTCGGCCTCTGGCACATCCTCCCGGCGATCGACATGGCCCGCGCGAACCCGGCACTCGGGGCGCTGACCGCGGGCGAGTCGCCCGCCCACCTCGACGTCGCGCGGGTGGTGGCGGGCAGCGTGCTGTCCACGGCGGCGGCGGGGGTGCTCTTCTGCGAGCTCCGGCGCCGCGGCGGACTGCTCGCGCCGTCGATGCTGCATCTGGCGACCAACTCCCTCGGCTACCTCTTCGCGAGGATCTCAGCAAAGCACTGAAACCGGATGATCGGTTCCGGCCGGGTAGAGACTTGTGCCAGGCGGGGATGAGGATTCCACCTCCGAAGCTGAGGATCCTTCCACTTCCCTTGGAACGGTCCACTTGACTCGCCCCGATGGCTCTACCTTCACCCGAGACGCGCATCGCGGGAGCTCCGACGGGCTCCCTGGACGCCGCACATCAGGATCAGAGATTCGTCCGGTGGAGGTACGGAGGTGGTGGTGTATGCGTACTGTGATCGACATCGACAAGAGGCTTCTGGAGCTGGCCCAGCACGAACTGGGGACATCGACCATGAAGGAGACGGTGAACGCCGCCCTGGAGGAGGTCGCCCAGAGGGCCAAGCGACGCGAGGCCTTCGAATACTGGCGTACACGGGACAATACGGATCTCCTGGACCCGGAGCTCCTGAAGCATGCGTGGTGACCACCGGAGTGGTCTACCTCATCGACAAGAGCGCCCTGGCCCGCATGCCGCATCCGGCGGTCCATCAGGCCCTCGAAGCGCTCATGCTCGACAGGACGCTCGCCGTCTGCGAGGTCACGCAACTGGAGGTGCTCCACAGCGCCCGTGACCCCAAGGGCTACGAGAGGGACGCCCGCCACCTGCGGGAGGGCTTCCGCCTCCTGTCCATCACGCACAGAAAGGTCGGCGGCAGGGCCCTGGAGGTGCAGGCGATGCTCGCCGGCAGGTCGCACCACCAGGCGGTCGGGCTGAACGATCTGCTGATCGCCGCCTGCGCCGAGGTGCACCAGGCGACGATCCTGCACTACGACCGGGACTTCGACATCATCTCCGAGGTCACCGGGCAGCCCGCGCTCTGGGTGGCGCCGCCGGGCTCCATCCCCTGAGCCGAGGGAGGAACCGTCCAGGTCAGGCCGTGGGCACGACCTGGAAACCCTCCGCGTAGTGGCCCTCGCCGAAGCCGGCCTGCTCGGCCCAGGCGGCGAAGCGGCCGCGGACGAAATCGGCGAAGCCCTCGACGTGGGCGACCTGACTGACGTGCGACTGCAAGGCCGCGAGCTTGCGGTCCATGACCTCGGTGACGTCGACCCAGTGGTTGGGGGTCTGGCCGCCGTTCAGCCAGACCTCCCTGACCGTCCACGCCTCCAGGCCCTCGTCGCGCAGCAGCTCGGGGAAGGCATAGGGGTTGCGGGCGTCGGGGTAGACCGCGTCGAGGGCCGCGCCGCCCACGGCCCGGTGGTCGGGGTGGCTGGGGGCGACGAACTGGTAGTTGCGGTCGGGGTGGTGGGTGATGACCAGGTCCGGACGTACCTGGCGGATCACCCTGGCGATGTCGCGCCGGAGGTCGAGCGAGGGCACGACCCGGCCGTCGGAGTAGCCGAGGAAGCGTACGTCCGTCACGCCGACCGCCTTGGCGGCGGCGAGCTGCTCGGTCCTGCGGAGCTCGGCCATGCCCGAGTTGTCCAGGGTGCGCTCGTTGCCGCCGGCGTCACCGTCGGTGACCAGCAGGTACGTGACCTCCACGCCCCGATCCACGAACAGCGCCACGCTCCCCGCCGATCCGAAGTCGACGTCGTCGGGATGGGCGGTGACGACAAGTACCCGGTTGATCTCGGATTCCGGCAGCATGGCTCCCCTTCCTGGACCCTGTACGGAGGACAACCGGCACCCCGTCGGAGGCATTCCGGGCGCCGTTTGTCGGTGGCTCGTCTTAACCTAGGTGGGTGCCGACCCAAGTCTCTGTTGACCACCCCTTGCTCGACGGCCTCAACCCCCAGCAGCGCGAGGCCGTGATCCATCATGGCAGCCCGCTGCTCATCGTGGCGGGGGCGGGGTCGGGGAAGACGCGGGTGCTCACCCACCGCATCGCCTACCTGCTGGCCGAGCGCAACGCGCATCCGGGCGAGATCCTGGCCATCACCTTCACCAACAAGGCCGCCCGCGAGATGAAGGAGCGCATCGACAAGCTCGTCGGCCCGCGCTCCAAGGCGATGTGGGTGATGACGTTCCACAGCGCCTGCATGCGCATCCTGCGGCGCGAGGCCAAGCGGCTGGGCTTCCCGTCGAGTTTCTCGATCTACGACCAGGCCGACTCGCAGCGGCTGATGGCGATGGTCTGCAGGGAGATGGAGCTCGACCCGAAGCGCTACCCGCCGCGTTCGTTCTCGGCGCAGGTCAGCAACTTCAAGAACGAGCTGGTCGACTACGAGACCGCGCTGGACAGGGCGGGCTCGCACCTGGAGAAGACGCTCGCGCAGGCGTACAAGGCCTATCAGCTCAAGCTGACCGAGGCCGGCGCGATGGACTTCGACGACATCATCATGAACACGGTGACGCTGTTCCAGCTCTTCCCCGAGGTGGCCGAGCACTACCGGATGCGGTTCAGGCACGTGCTGGTCGACGAGTACCAGGACACCAACCACGCCCAGTACATCCTGATCCGCGAGCTGGTGGGCCATCCCGAGCTGCGCACCGCCGACGGCGACGTGGTGCGCTCGGGCGGCGACATGTCCGAGCTGTGCGTGGTGGGCGACGCCGACCAGTCGATCTACGCCTTCCGCGGCGCGACGATCCGCAACATCCTGGAGTTCGAGCGCGACTACCCCGACGCCCGCACGATCCTGCTGGAGCAGAACTACCGCTCCACCCAGAACATCCTGGCCGCGGCCAACGCGGTGATCGCGCGCAACGAGGGGCGCAAGCCGAAGAACCTCTGGTCCGACCAGGGCGACGGTCCCAAGATCGTGGGCTACGTCGCCGACAACGAGCACGACGAGGCCATGTTCGTGGCCCAGGAGGTCGACCGGCTCAGCGACGAGGAGGGCGTCAAGCCCAGCGAGGTCGCGGTGTTCTACCGGACCAACGCCGCCTCCCGCGTGTTCGAGGAGATCTTCATCCGCACCGGGCTGCCGTACAAGGTGGTCGGGGGCGTGCGCTTCTACGAGCGCAAGGAGGTCAAGGACCTGCTGGCCTACCTGCGGGTGCTGGCCAACCCGGCCGACGTGGTGTCGATGCGGCGCATCCTCAACGTGCCCAAGCGCGGCATCGGCGAGCGGGCCGAGGCGATGATCGAGGCGCTGTCCTCGCGCGAGCGCATCTCGTTCTGGGACGCGCTGCGCCGAGCCGACGAGGCGTACGGAATGGCGACGCGCTCGCTCAACGCGGTGCGCGAGTTCGTGGCGATGCTGGAGGAGCTGATCGCCAAGGCCGAGGGCGTGCCGCCGTCCACGCTGGCCGAGGAGATCCTCGTGGCCACCGGCTACCGCGCCGAGCTGGAGGCGTCCGAAGACCCTCAGGACGAGTCCCGCCTGGAGAACCTCAACGAGCTCGTCTCGGTGGCCTCGGAGTTCGAGGAGGCCAATCCCGAGGGCACGCTGGTGGAGTTCCTGGAGCAGGTGTCGCTGGTGGCCGACGCCGACCAGATCCCCGACGCCGAGGGCGGGCAGGGGGTCGTCACGCTGATGACCCTGCACACGGCCAAGGGGCTGGAGTTCCCGGTCGTCTTCCTGACGGCGATGGAGGACGGCGTGTTCCCGCACGTCCGGTCGCTGGGCGAGCCGAAGGAGCTGGAGGAGGAGCGGCGGCTGGCCTACGTCGGCATCACCCGGGCGCAGAAGCGGCTCTACCTCACGCGGGCGGCGGTGCGAAGCTCGTGGGGGTCGCCGTCGTTCAACCCGGCCTCGCGGTTCGTGAACGAGGTGCCGGGGCAGCTCATCGACTGGCGTACCGACCCGGAGAAGTCGGCCTGGAGCGCGGCGACGCGGCGGGAGCCGACCCCGCGGCCGGCGCCCAAGGGCGGCGGGTCGCGTCAGGTCCCGTCGCTGGCGGTGGGCGATCGGGTGACGCACGACAAGTGGGGGCTCGGCACGGTGGTGGCCGTGGACGGGGTGGCGGAGAAGACCAAGGTCAAGATCGACTTCGGTGGCGACGGGGAGAAGACGCTGCTGCTGGCGTACGCGCCCCTGGAGAAGCTCTGACCCCTGGTCAGCGGGCGCCCGGCCTTCGACAGCCGGGCTCCTGACGACATGCCCCGGGCCGGGGGCCGCAGGGGGGCAGGGCTCCTGGGTGGGAGCCCTGCCGACAAGGTCGTGGTCAGGGCCCTGGGTGGGAGCCCTGCCGACAGGGTCACGGTCAGGGCTTGAGGGCGCTGCCCTGCTTCCACTGGGTCCAGTTGAGCTGCCAGTAGCTCCAGCCGTTGCGCCAGTCGAGCTTGCGCTTGGTTCCGGTGATCTTGACGACGTCACCGCGCTGGGCGATGCCGTAGAACCACTTGGCGCCCTCGGGGGTGGCGCGCACGCAGCCGTGGCTCTGGTTGGAGCGGCCGAGGTACTGGTAGTAGCCGGCGCTCTGGTGGACGTACTCGCCGCTGTCGGAGATGCGCACCGCCCAGGGGATCTCCTCCTTGTAGTAGCGCGGGTCCTTGGGGTCGGTCACCCCCATCCAGGACGACGTCATCGTCTCGACGGACTTCTTGCCCATGGTGAGGTGCACGCCGCTGGTGGTGAGGTAGACGTCCACGCCGTTGCGCAGCAGGCCGCCGCGGCCGGCGCTGATCGCGATCTTCTTGGCGATCTTGCCGTCCCGGTAGACCTTCATCTGGTGCTTGCGGGTGTCCACGACCGAGATGTTCGCGTTGCCGACGGCGAAGCGGCGGGTGACGTCCTCGGCCTTGTTGCCGGGGAGCTGGCTGAGGCGCGCGGTGAACAGCACCTTCTGGTGCGGCTTCCAGTACGTCTTCGTCCGGTAGATGACCTTGCGGGCCGACACCCAGCGCCAGGCGCCGTCGACCGGTTTGTCGGCCTCGACCTCCAGCAGCGCCTCGACGGCGGCCTTGTCCTTCACGTCCCGGTCGAACGTGACGATGATCGGGAAACCGACGCCGACCTTCTCCGACGTCTCCCCCATGGGAGTGATGTCGGCGATGTCGAGCTTGACCTTCTTGGCCGGAGCCGCGACGTGAGCAGCCGCGGCGGCGCCCACGGAGGCGGTCGTCCGGGCCTGCGGGACCTGCGGGGCTGGTACGCCTTCTGCTGAACAGGCCGCAGCCGACAGCAGTGCGACCATGGCAAGCAACCGGGGGACGCGATTCAAGGGGATTACTCCTGGATTATGTGCTTCTCCTTCCATGTGTGACTACTGAGACAGGCGATTCGTCTACGAATGGCCGTAACGACCTTGTAACGGTCCAGAAAGCAGGGTCAGACCAGGCGGCGCGCGGTGGCCCAGCGGGACAGCTCGTGCCGGTTGGAGAGCTGGAGCTTGCGCAGCACGGACGAGACGTGGGTCTCCACCGTCTTGACCGAGATGAACAGCTCCTTGGCGATCTCCTTGTACGCGTAACCGCGGGCGATCAGCCGCAGCACCTCGCGTTCGCGCTGGGTGAGCGAGTCGAGCTCGGGATCGATCGACGGCGCCTCGGACGAGGCGAAGGCGTCGAGGACGAACCCGGCCAGCCGCGGCGAGAAGACCGCGTCGCCGTCGGCCACCCGGCGGATGGCGTCGGTGAGCTCCTTGCCGCTGATGTTCTTGGTCACGTAGCCGCGGGCGCCGCCCCTGATGACGCCGATGACGTCCTCGGCGGCGTCGGAGACCGACAGCGCGAGGAAGCGGACCTGCGAGCCGGTGCTGAGGACGCGGCGCAGCACCTCCTGGCCGCCGCCGCCGGGCATGTGCACGTCGAGCAGGACCACGTCGGGCTGGTGCTCGGCGATGGCCTTGACCGCCGTCTCGACGTCCTCCGCCTCGCCCACGACCTCGATCGAGTCGCCCAGCTCCGCGCGTACGCCGGATCTGAACAGCCGGTGGTCGTCGACGATCAACACGCGTGTCATTGCTTGTCCACCTTCATCGTCAGCATCACTTCCGTGCCCTCGCCGGGCTCGGTGCGGACCCTGGCCGTGCCGCCGTGACGTTCCATTCTCCCGATGATGGACTCCCTGATGCCCATTCTGTCGAGGGGTACCGCCTCAAGGTCGAAGCCCTTTCCGCGGTCCTTCACGAAGATGGTCACCTCCAAGCCCTCCACCTCCGCGTAGACGGAGATGGCCGGGCTCTCAGAATATTTGGCCGCGTTGACCATCGCCTGCCTGGACGCCTTGAGCATCGCCGCCAGCTTGCCCTGCGGGTCGAGGTCGAGGTCGCCGACGCAGACGACCTCGATGGGCACGCCGTGCGAGTCCTCCTCCTCGGCCGCGATCCTGCGTACGGCGGCGGCCACGGTGGCGTCGGCGTCCTGGGCGGGCTGGTAGAGCCAGTTGCGCAGCTCGCGTTCCTGGGAGCGGGCCAGCCTGGTGACCTCGCGGGGGTCGTTCGAGACGCGCTGGATGAGGGTGAGCGTGTGCAGCACCGAGTCGTGCACCATGGCGGCCACCTCGGCGCGTTCCTCCTGACGGATGCGCTCGCGGCGTTCGAGCTGGAGCTCCTTCCACAGGCCGGCCAGCCAGGGCGTCGCGATGACCGCGATGCCGCCGACCACGACGACCGTGAACATCAGGCCGGGCCTGGCCTTGGCCAGTTCGCCCTGGGCGTACAGGAAGCCGGCCGCGCCGATGACGACCAGCGTCACGCCGAGCAGCGTGCGCACGCGGTTGGTACGGATGCTCTTGGTCGCGCCGCTGACCCAGTTCTTGCGGCGTTCGGGGTCGGCCTGCTGCCAGAGGATGAGCGCGCCGATGCCGCCGACGGCGAACGGCAACATGCCGATCCCGCCCTTCGAGGCCCCGGTCAGCCAGCCGAACGCGGCCAGCGCCACGCCGATCGCGCTGAAGGCGGCGAGCTGGCTCCAGTCGCGCTGCGGCGGCTGCCCCTCGTACGGCTCACGCGGAGTGATCATCCACAGCACGGCGTAGGCCACCATGCCGACCCCGTCCACGACGCTGAGCAGCACGAACATCAGCCTGATCACGACGGGATCGAGGGAGAGCTGCGCCGCCAGCCCCTGGGCCACGCCGCCGAGCAGGCGGCCCTCCATGGGGCGGAGCATCCGGCGATAGGGTCGATCGCCGGTGGGCTCGGCAAGTGTCTTCTGGTCTGCCATAACATCGCCATCGTCACATGTCGCGGGCACTTCGGGCATCAGGGAACAACCCCCAGGGTCGAGTCAGGGGTCTCCCGGATGCGGTCACCCCGCCCGACGGTCCACGATGGTTCCATGACAGAAGCTCCGCCCAGGCAACCCGCCGCCCCGCCCCGGGAGCTGCGACGCAGCAGCGAAGGGCGCTTCCTCATGGGCGTCTGCGCCGGTCTCGGGCGGCACACCGGCATCGACCCCGTGGTGTTCCGCGTGGCGTTCGCCGTGCTCCTGCTCGGCTCGGGCATCGGGATCTTCCTGTACATCGCGGCGTTCCTGCTGATGAAGGAGCCCAACGGCGGGCCGGGGATCATCGAGCAGTGGACCCGTCGCGACTTCGACGCCGAGACCGTGATGGCGCTGCTGACGGCGGTGCTCGGGTTCGGTCTCGCGCTCAACCTCGCGACCGTGTGGCTCGACACCGGCACGCTGGTGGTCGGCGTGCTGCTGGCCGTCTCGCTGCTCGCGGCCCACTCCAGCGGCGTCGACCTGCTGGCGCTGGCCCGCTCGATGCCCGAGCGGCTCGGTCGCCGGCGCTCCCCCGACGCGGAGTCGCCCGCGCCGCCCTACGCGCCGCCCGCGACCCCGCCGGTGCGTCCCGCCGAACCCGGTTGGTCCGGCCTGGGCGACACCGCGACGGCCCACCCCGAGTCCCCCGCGCCCGCCCCCACGACGGCAGCCCCCAGGACGACGGCCGCCGCCCACGCCGAGGCCGTGGCCGCGCGACTGCGGGCGATGTCGGCCGGACGGCAGCCCGAGGCTCCCCGTACGGACAAGCCCGAGACGCCCTCCGCCGAGGAAGAGCGGGCCGAGATGTCGAAGATCGAGGCCGCGCAGGCGATGGAGGCCGCCGGGGCCGTGACGGCGGAGCACGAGCTCCCGCAGGACGCCACCCGCCAGGCGGAAACCCCCAAGACGGACGCCCCCCGAGCGGACGCCACCCGCCAGGCTGAGGCCCCCGAAACAGATGCCCCCCGAACGGACGCCCCCCGAGCGGAGTCCCCGAAGACCCGGGTCGAGGCCCCGCAGCCGCAGGCGGCGTCGCGGCAGGAGCCGCCCGGCTACCGCCCCCAGCCCAGAACCGCGATCGACTACAGCGGCTACGGCGAGCCCTTCGCCCCGAAGGGCCCCTACCGCCCGCTCGACCCGGCCAGGCGGCAGGCCGGCTACTCGCCCTACGACCCCGCCCTGTACGGCCGCCCGGCCCCCGGCCAGGCGCACAGCCCGGCGCCACGGCAACGACGCCCCAAGTCGTTCATCGGGGTCATCACCATCTTGCTCGCGATCATAGTGGGAGGGATCGTCGTGGCGGTCCAGGCCAGGTCTGCCGCGGGTGTGAGCCCGACCATCGTCGGCGGCGCCGTGCTCATCACCATCGGCGCCGGGCTGCTCATCGCCGCCTGGTGGGGCCGCGGAGCCGGTCTCGTCGCGGCGGGCACCACGGTCGCGCTGCTGATCGGCGTGGGCCTGATGCTGGGCGGTCTGCCGCGCAACGTCGGCGACTCCACCTGGTACCTGACCAAGCCCTCGGAAGCGGGCAGGGTCTACGACGTCGGCGTCGGCGAGGGACGGCTGGACCTGACGGAGCTGAAGGCGCTGCCGGGCACGAGCCTGACGTTCGACGCCAGGGTCTCCGTGGGCGAGCTGACGGTGATCGTGCCACCGACGGCCAGGGTCGAGGTGCACGCGTCGAACAAGGTCGGCGACATCAAGGTCGACCAGTCGATCAGGGGCGGCGTCGACATCAAGTTCGACAAGGTGCTGGAGCCCGAGATCAGGTCCGCGGACGAGGAGTTCACGATCGTGCTGAACCTGCGTGGCGGCCTCGGCGACATGGAGGTGCGGCGTGGCGCGTGACGTCGAGCGCGTCCGGCGGCTGCACCGGACCGACTGGATGGCCCTGCTGAGCGGCACGTTGTTCGTGGTGCTGGGCATTCTCGTCGTGACCCGCGAGCTCAGGGACGCGCTGATCCTGGTCGGGGTGACGGTCGTGGGGCTGGCGTTCGCGGGGGTGGTGGCGATCATCGCGCGGGTGGTCCGCGGCAAGTAACCCTTGACCGGGAAAAACACCGGCGTAGTTTCGGGTGTGTCCGCCTTTCCCCCTGCTCCTGAGGGAGGACGTATGCCCCGAATCACCGTCACCGTCGACGGGATCAAGTACGAGGAGGACGTCGAGCCGCGGCTCCTCCTCGTCCATCTACTACGTGAGCGGCTCGGCAGGACCGGCACCCCGGTCGGCTGCGACACCAGCAACTGCGGCGCGTGCACGGTCCTGCTCGACGGCAAGAGCGTCAAGAGCTGCTCGGTGCTCGCCGTCCAGGCCGACGGCGGCGACGTCGTCACCATCGAGGGCCTGGGCGCGAACGGGTCGATGCACCCGATGCAGCGGGCCTTCCACGAAGAGCACGCGCTGCAGTGCGGCTACTGCACCCCCGGCATGGTCATGGCCGCGATCGACCTGGTACGGGAGGACCCGGAGCCGTCGGAGGAGTCGATCAGGCACGGGCTGGAGGGCAACCTGTGCCGCTGCACGGGCTACTGCAACATCGTGCGCGCGGTGAAGCGCGGCGCGCAGGAGATGGGGCAGGCGGTGAGGACGCAGTGAGCGAGCCGAGCCCCGAGGCCGTCACCGGGCAGGACGCCGTCCACGAGGTGGGCCGGCCGCGCAGGCGGAAGGAGGACGCCAGGCTGCTGACGGGGCGCACGCGCTGGACGGACAACCTGTCCCGGCCCGGCACGCTGCACGTGATGTTCCTGCGCAGCCCGATGGCCCACGCCCGGATCACCCGGGTGGACGTGTCGGCGGCCCGCGGTCTGCCCGGCGTGGTGGCCGCGTTCAGCGGCCAGGACTTCGCCGGCGAGCAGGGCAGCCTGCCGTGCGCGTGGCCGGTGACCGACGACGTCGTCATCCCCGACCATCCGCCGATGGCGACCTCCGAGGTCCGGTACGTCGGCGAGGCCGTGGCCTGCGTGGTCGCGACCGACCGGTACCGGGCGGCCGACGCGCTGGAGGCCATCGAGGTCGACTACGAGCCGCTGCCCGCGGTGCTCGATATGACCGAGGCGCTGTCGCCGGACAGCCCGAAGGTGCACGAGGCGGGCAACCAGGCGTTCTCCATGAAGATCACCTCGGGTGACGTCGAGGCGGCGTTCGACGGCGCCGCGGTCGTCGTCGACCGGACGTACGTGCAGCAGCGGCTCATCCCGACGGCGATGGAACCGCGCGCGGTGCTCGTGGACACCGACGGCGACTCGTTCACGATGTGGACCTCCACCCAGATCCCGCACATCCTGCGGGTGATGCTGGCCGTCGTGACCGGCATCCCCGAGCACGACCTGCGGGTGGTCGCGCCCGACGTGGGCGGCGGGTTCGGCTCGAAGTTGCAGGTCACCGCAGAGGAGGTGCTCTGCCTGCTGATGGCGCGCAGGCTGGGCAGGCCGGTCAAGTGGACGGAGTCCCGCTCCGAGGGCAACCTGACCGTGCACCACGGCCGCGACCAGCTCCAGCGCATCCGGCTCGCCGCCGACGCCGACGGGCGCATCCGGGGGCTCCGGGTGGAGCTGCTGGCGGACATGGGCGCGTACCTGATGCTGGTGACGCCGGGGGTGCCGCTGCTCGGGGCGTCCATGTTCAACGCGATCTACAAGATGGACGCGTACGAGTTCGGTTGCCGGGGCGTGTTCACCACCAAGATGCCCACGGACGCCTACCGGGGCGCGGGCCGCCCGGAGGCCACGTTCGGCATCGAGCGGACGATGGACGAGCTCGCCGCCGAGCTGGGCCTGGACCCGCTGGAGGTGCGCAGGCGCAACTGGATCAGGCACGAGGAGTTCCCGTACACGACGATCTCGGGGCTGACCTACGACTCGGGCAACTACGAGGCGGCCACGGAGAAGGCGCTGTCGCTGTTCGGCTACGACAAGCTGCGGGCCGAACAGGCCGACCGGCGGGACCGGGGCGATCCGGTGCAGCTCGGGATCGGGGTCAGCACGTACACGGAGATGTGCGGGCTGGCGCCGTCGAGGCTGCTCGGGGCGGCGAGGTTCGGGGCGGGCGGCTGGGAGCACGGCTCGGTGCGCATGCTGCCGACCGGCAAGGTCGAGGTCATCACCGGCACGTCCCCGCACGGCCAGGGGCACGTGACGGCGTGGAGCCAGATCGTGGCCGACGCGCTGGGCGTGCCGTTCGAGGACGTGCGCGTGCTGCACGGCGACACGGCCGTCGCGCACAAGGGCATGGACACCTACGGCTCGCGCTCGCTGGTCGTGGGCGGCATCGCCGTGCTGCAGGCGTGCGAGAAGGTCAGGGAGAAGGCCAGGAAGCTGGCCGCCCACATGCTCGAATGCTCGCCGGACGACCTGGAGTTCGGCGGCGGCGCGTTCAAGGTGCGCGGCACCGGGTCGAGCAGGACGATCCAGGAGCTGGCCTACGCCGCCTTCCAGGCGCACGACCTGCCCGACGGCGTGGAGGCGCGGCTCGACTCCGACGCCACGTTCGACCCGGACAACTACTCCTTCCCGCACGGCACGCACCTGTGCGCGATGGAGGTGGACACCGAGACGGGCATGAGCCGCATCCGCTCGTACGTGGCCGTGGACGACGTCGGCAAGGTGGTCAACCCGCTGATCGTCGAGGGCCAGGTGCACGGCGGCATCGCGCAGGGCGTGGCGCAGGCGCTGTACGAGGAGGCCGTCTACGACCCCGACGGCAACCTGCTGACCACGACCATGGCCGACTACCTGCTGCCGTCGGCGGCGGACCTGCCCTCGTTCACGACGGACCGGACCGAGACCCCGGCGACCGGCAACCCGCTGGGCGTCAAGGGCGTCGGCGAGGCCGGCACGATCGCCTCGACCCCGGCGGTGGTGAACGCGATCGTGGACGCGCTGCGGCCGTACGGCATCGACGACGTCCGGATGCCGTGCACGCCCGAGCGTGTCTGGCGAGCGCTGGAAGGAGCGCGGCGATGATCCCCGCACCGTTCGACTACGTGCGTCCCGACTCGCTGGCGGCGGCCTGCGCGGAGCTCGCCTCCGACGAGGACGCCAAGGTCCTGGCCGGCGGGCAGTCGTTGCTCCCGCTGCTGCGGCTGCGGCTGGCCTACCCGTCCAAGCTGGTGGACATCGGCCGCCTGCCCGGCCTGAACGGCGTGCACGACCGGGGCGACCACGTCTTCATCGGCGCGCTGGCCACGCACGACGAGGTGATGCGCTCCCCGGTGGTGAACGACGGCGTCCCGCTGGTGGCGCTGGCCACGGCCAGGGTGGCCGACCCGGCGATCAGGCACCGGGGGACGTTCGGCGGCTCGCTGGCCCACGCCGATCCGGCGGGTGACCTGCCCGCCGTGGTGCTGGCGCTGGACGGCGTGATCGTGGCCGGGTCGGCGGAGGGCGAGCGGGAGATCCCGGCCGCCGAGTTCTTCGTCGACTACCTGGAGACGTCGCTGCGGGCCGGGGAGATCCTGGTCGGGGTGAAGCTGCCGAAGCTGGGCGCGGGCTGGGGCTTCCACTACGAGAAGTTCCACCGGACCGCGCAGTCGTGGGCGATCGTCGGCGTGGCGGCCGCGGTCCGACGTTCCGACGGCGCGATCGCCGAGGCCAGGGTCGCGCTGACGAACATGGGCCCGACGCCGGTGCGCGCCCGCGCGACGGAGGCCGCGTTGCCGGGCGTCGAGCTCGGCGACCAGGTGCGGCAGGCGTGCGAGCAGGCCGCAGACGGCACCTCCCCGCCCGCCGACCTGCACGCCCAGCCCGACTACCGCCGCCACCTGGCCCGCGTCCTGACCCACCGGGCGGTGCGCACGGCCGCCGGGTCCCCCTGAGTGAGGCGGGGGCGCCCCTTCCGGGGCGCCCCCGCCCCGACGTAGTGTCGCAACCAACCTCGGAAGGAGCGGATCGATGGCGATGCGGTTCGAGCACGAGTTCACTGTCCCGGTTCCGATCGAGCAGGCATGGGCGGTGCTGCTCGACGTCGAACGGGTCGCGCCCTGCCTGCCCGGGGCGACGCTCGACATCTTCGAGGGCGACGAGTTCACCGGCCGGCTGAAGGTCAAGGTCGGCCCGATCACCGTCACCTACCGGGGCTCGGCCAGTTTCGAGGACGTCGACAAAGACGCCCACACGCTCACGATCCAGGCGTCGGGCAAGGAGGCCAGGGGCTCCGGCACGGCGTCGGCCACGGTCAGGGCACGCCTGACGCCGGCCGAGGGGCGCACGTCGGTGGCCGTGGAGACGACGTTCAACGTGACCGGGCGGCCGGCGCAGTTCGGACGCGGGGTCATGGCCGAGGTCGGGGCCAAGCTGATCGACCGGTTCGCCGGCAACCTCGCCCAGCTGCTCTCCGAGCCCGTGGTGGAGCCGGTCGCGCCCCAGGAGCCGGTCGTGCCGCAGGTGCCGGTCGCGCCCGTGGAGTCGCAGGTGGAGGAAGAGGAGCGGCACCTGAGCCCGGTGCCCGCCCCCGAGCCGGACGTGCGGCCTTCGGGCACGCTGCGCACCTCGCGCACCCCTGACGAGGAGGCGCTCGACCTGCTGGAGATCGCCGGGCAGCCGCTGCTCAAACGGATCGCGCCGATCGCGGGCGGCCTGGTGGCGCTCACGATCCTCATCTGGGTGATTCGTCGCCTTATACGCTGATTTTCAGCAAAAACCACATAAAGTCCGGTCACTTCACGCCGTCCCGGGGAAGTGCCATTCCCGCAGGTCATTACTGGGGGGACGTCGGGATGCCGGACTGCAGCGTGGTCGTGATCTCGTACAACGACGCTGCTCGCCTGCCCAGGGCCGTGCGGTCCGTGCTGCGACAGACGTTGCGCGACCTCGAAGTGATCATCTCCGACGACGCGAGCACGGACGGCACGCCCGAGGTCGCCGCGCGGCTCATGGCCGAGGACCCGCGGGTGCGCTACCTGCGCAGGGAGAGCAACAGCGGCGGCTGCGGAGCCCCGCGCAACGACGGGATCGACGCCGCCAGGGCGCCGTACGCCATGTTCCTCGACAGCGACGACGAGCTGCCCAGGCACGCGTGCAAGAGCCTGCTCACCGAGATCGAGCGCACCGGGGCCGACTTCGTGTCGGGGCAGATCTCCCGCCTGTTCGAGCGGGACGGGCGGCTGCGCCCGTACTATCCGTCGCTGTTCGCCCGGCGGCGGGTGGTCGAGGGCATCCGCGCGGAGCCCGAGCTGTTCCTCGACTCCTTCAGCACCAACAAGCTCTACAACGTCGCCTGGCTGCGCGACAACGTGCTGCGCTTCCCCGAGGACATCCACTACGAGGACCACGTCTTCGCCACCGAGCTGTACGCCGTGGCCCGCCGGTTCGCGATCGTCCCGTGGGTGGTCTACCACTGGCACCGGGCGCCCTCGAACGAGTCGATCTCGCTCAGCATCGACGAGATGGACAACGTGCGGCAGCGGGTGATCGCGGCCCGGCTGAGCGACGACATCCTGCGCGGCTACGGCGCCGAGGATCTGGTCCCGCACCGGCAGTACCGGTTCCTGCGGCAGGACCTGCGGGTCTACCTCAACCCGCTGCCCGCGCGCGACCTGGTGTGGGTGAAGGAGTTCGCCTCGGTCGTTCGGCCGTACCTGGAGGAGATCCCCGGCGAGGTGTTCGACCGGATCGAGCCGATGGACCGGGTCTGCTGCCGGCTCATCCTGGACGACAGGATCGACGACCTGCGCGTGGCGGCCGGCTCGCTGACCGGCCCCCGGGCCGCGCCGCGGGCGGCCGTGCAGGTGGACGGGCGCACGTACTGGGGCACGACGGCCGCGCCGTGGCTGGACATCACCCCGCTGCGCCTGGCCGAGCTGCCCTACACCGACTCCCGGCTGCGGCACGAGGTGACCGGCCTGGCCACGAACGGCGAGCGGGTGCGGATGATCGTGCGCACCTACGACCCGTTCGGCGTGCTGCCGGCCGAGTGGGAGGCGTTCCTGGAGGCGGGCGGGGAACGCGTGCCGATCCGGCCGGTCCCCTCCGGCGACGGCGGGTACGTCAGCGAGGTCGTCTTCTCCCCCTGTGGCAGGAGCGACCCGCGCATCGGCTTCAGACGCCGCTCCGACGGCCACGTCACCACCGACCGGCTGATCGTCGACCCCAACCTGGAGCCGATCGAGCTGCCCGGCTGCACGGTGAAGGCCGAGGGCTACGCCGCCTACCTGTGCGTGCGCACGCACTCGCGGGTCCGCTCGGCGCTGCGGCGGGCCCGCCGGCTGCTGCTGAAGCTCAACACGCCGCGCGCCAAGCTGCGCGCGTACAAGCTGCTGATCAAGGTGGTGCCGCGGCGCGACGACCTCGCCCTGTTCGAGTCGGACGTCGGCAAGGGCTACAACGGCAGCCCCCGGGCCATCTACGAGGAGGTGCGGCGGCGCGGCCTGCCGATCGAGGCGGTCTGGTCGGTCGCCAAGGGCCGCAAGAACTTCCCCGCCGACGCGCGGCTGGTCCGCCGGGGAAGCTGGCGCTACCTGTGGACGATGGCCCGCGCCGGGATCTGGGTGGACAGCCACGGCTTCCCGCTGGACTACCCGAAGCCGCCCGGCACCCGCTACCTGCAGACCTGGCACGGGCAGGGCATCAAGTCGATCGGCTTCGACGCGCCCGACCTGCGCGGCGACTTCGACCGGCCGCGCGAGCAGTGGCGGGCCGCCGTCGCCCGGTGGGACGCGCTGGTCTCGCCGAGCGCGGAGTTCTCCCGGGTGTTCCTGCCCTCCAACGGCTACGACGGCAAGGTCTACCGGTGCGGCACGCCGCGCTGCGACGCGCTGGTGCGGGCGGAGGCGGCCGGCGACGTGCGGGCCCGGCTGGAGATCCCGCCGGGGCGCAAGGTCCTGCTCTACGCGCCCACCTACCGCGACCGGGACAAGATGAGCGGCCGCTCGGTACGCGCCGACCTGGACCTCATGGCCAGGGAACTGGCCGGCGAGTGGGTGGTCGTCCTGCGCACGCATCCGGTCGAGAAGTACGACCCGCCCGAACGGCTCAGGCACTTCGTCCGGCCGGCCGCGTCCTATCCGGAGATCAACGACCTGATGCTGGCCTCGGACGCGCTGCTGACCGACTACTCGTCCGTGATGTGCGACTACGCGGTGACCGGCAGGCCGATGGTGTTCCTCATCGACGACTGGGACGACTACCGGCTCTCCGAACGCGGCGTCTACCACGACCTGCCCGCCATCGCGCCCGGCCCGTGCGTGACGACCACGGCGGAGCTGGTGGACGTGCTGCGGAACCTGCCCGAGGTGCACGCCGCCTTCGCCGCCAAGTACGCCGCCTTCCGCGCCCTGTGGTGCGCCGACGAGCACGGGGACGCCTCCGCCCGCATCGTGGACGACTTCTTCGAGGGGCGCAGGCGATGACCGTCGTCTTCGCCTGCCTGGACGCCGACACGCTCGGCGGCATCCAGCAGGTCACCCACACCCTGGCCCAGGGCCTGGCCGGCCGCGGCCACGAGGTGCACGTCGTCGGCCTGCACCGGGCCGCCGCGCCCTTCCGCTACGTGGACCGCCCGCGTTACCGGCAGCACGTGGTCGGCGGCCCGACCGGCACGCAGGGCCCGCTGGCCCGGCGGCTGGCCGACCGCAGGGTGAAGGAGCTGCTGCGCGACGTCCGCCCCGGGTACGCGGTGCTGACCTCGCCGTCGGTGGTGACCAGGCTGGCGGGGCTGCTGCCCGCCGGGTTCCGCTCGATCGGGCAGTACCACGGCTCGTACGGCCACGCCCGCGACTGCTGGCACCTGGCCTCGATCAGGAAGCACTATCCCGACCTCGACCAGGCGCTCTTCCTCAGCGAGGACGACGCCTGGGCCTTCTCCGAGCACGCGCTGCTGCCCAACACCTGGACGCTGCCCAACCCGCTGGGCGCCTGGCCCGAGGAGACGTCGGCGCTCGACGTGCCGCGGGTGCTGGGCGTGGGCCGGCTGGAGGGCGTCAAGCGGTTCGACCGGCTGATCAGCGCGTTCGCCCGCGCCGAGCCGCCGCGGCCCTGGGAGCTGCACCTGATCGGCGACGGCGCCGAACGCGAGCGGCTACGGGCGCACGCGGCCGGGGAGGGCGTCGCGGACCGGGTCGTCTTCCGCGGCCTGGTGCCCGCTCATCGCATGCGCGAGGAGTACCTGAACGCCTCGCTGGTGGCGCTGACCAGCGAGCACGAGGGCCTGCCGGTGGTGCTGCTGGAGGCGTGCGCCCACGGTGTGCCGTCGGTGGCCTTCGACGTGTCGGGCGGCGTCCGCTCGGCCGGCCCGGTACGGGTGCCGCCGGGGGACGTGGACGCGTTCGCCGCCGAGCTGGCCGCGTTGATGGGGTCGGCGCGGGAGCGGCGGCGGCTGGGGGCCGCCGCCCGGGCACGGGCCGAGGCGTTCCGCCTCGACCACGTGCTGGACCGCTGGGAGTCCCTGTTCGCGCACATCGAGCGCTAGACGGTCACCTCGGGACGCTGCTGCGGGATGCCGGCCAGCGTCTGCTGCGTGGATGTGAGCAGCGCGCCGACCGGGCTGGGCTCGCGCAGCCGGTTGAAGCGGTCGCGCATGGCCTTGCGCGAACGGCTGGCCTTGCGCTTCTGCATGGTCTTCTGGCAGGCCGTCACGTGCTCCTTGGCCGGCCTGGGCGCGTCGGTCAGCTCGTAGCCGTTGGCCCGGAGCCGCTCGCCGAGCACGTGCTCGCACAGCGCGATCTCCCAGTCGTCCAGGCGGTTGGCCCAGCTTCCGACGCGGCTGCGGGTGACCTCGCGGTGGGTGTTGCTGTGCCAGACCTTGTGCTGCGGGACCGCCTGCACGGCCGCCTCGCGGGGGGAGATCATCGACGGTGCGAAGTCCTCCTCCAGGAAGTGGCAGAGCTTCTTCATCTCGGTCATCGGGTCGTCGGTGAGGTCTTCGTAGCGCAGCTCGTAGTAGGTGTCGTCGGGCAGCGTGCGGCGCAGCCGCTCACCGGCGTCGATGGCCTCGGCCCAGGTGGAGATGGCGTGGAAGGAGTCCAGCGTGTACCAGGGCATCTCCTTCAGCGAGGCCACGCAGTCGCGGCCGTCCCTGATCAGGTGGATGAACTGGGCGTCGGGGAAGAGGCGCAGCAGCAGGTCGGTCTGCTTGACGTAGCTGGGCCTCTTGTCGCCCCAGCGGGCCTTGTCGAAGCGGTCGGCGTACATGCGGAAGGCCGTGCCGATGACCGAGCCGAGCGAGCCCGGCCCCTCCACGGCCTGCCGGATGAACTCGTCCTTGTCGATCTTGAGCTCGCGGAACTTCGTGCTGCGGTCGGTCGCGATCCACTGCGCCAGTGCCTTGCGCCGCTGGGGGACCCGCAGGTCGCCCCATGTGCGGCGCCGGTAATAAGCGGGAACGAGGAAGCGCGTCTCCGGCGGCACCGCCATGCGCGGGTGCGAGTGGAGCATGAGCTGGAGCATCGTGGTGCCGGACCGCGGGCATCCAATGACGAAGACTGGCCGGTCGGACATTTCGTATTAACCCCCGAAAACTTAGACGAGAACGTGCTCTCGGCTCTCCTGGGAGGGCACGCTGTGCCTGCGCGTGAAGAGCCACATCCGGTAGACAAGGAAGATCTCGTTGGCCAGGAGCAGGACTCCGGCGGCCGCCGCGAGCGGGATCAGCGCCCACACGCCGGCGAGCGGCGCGATGACGAAGACCGCCGCATGGAACTCGATGCCGCTGATCAGGTGCGAACGCACGCGGTGCCTGGCCAGGAACCTGTTGAGGCGCCTGAAGAAGGAAGGCAGCCGGCGCCTGCGACCACCGGGGCGCGTGCCGCGCTCGACGAGCATGCGCAGGTCGAGGTCCGCGGGCGCCCGGTCCAGGGGGACGGTGTCCTCGCCGGGCAGCTCCGGCTCCCCCCGCTCCTCCCTGACCGCCTCGCGCACCCGCTTCATCTGCGGGGCGTTGACGTACCTGAACAGGTCGAGCACGGCCACCGCCGCGCCGAGCACCACGTACCGGACATCCTCCGTCAGGACGTACTGCCCGTACGCCAGCCCCCCGGCGCACAGGACGACCCTGACCCGGTCCCCCACGTAGTCCAGCCAGAGCCCGAAGGGCGTCCCCGTGCCCTTGAGCCGGGCGATCTTGCCGTCCACGCAGTCGATCGTGAAGCTCAGGTAGAACATCAGGGCACCGGCGACGAGCTGGTCCAGCGCGAAGCAGGCCGCTGACACCATGCCGAGGACCAGCGAGAAAACCGTGAGCCCATTGGGCGTGATCCGGGTGCGGTTGGCGACGGGAAGGGCGACCCGGCAGGCGACCGGGTCCACGAAATACACGGTCCACCAGGAGTCTCTCCGCTTGCGTGTCTCGTAGACGTCATCCAGCGAATAGGTCCTCATGGATCCCAGCATGGCTACGGTCCGCCGTCTGACGATTACTGTCTGGAACTACTGGGGCATGTCCATGCCGCTTCTTGACCAACCTTGCAGGGAAAACCGCCACGCACCGTGCGCGTCTCCGTCGCGGAACCAGCCCTTGAGCACGAGGCCACGGGTCTCCGCCTTGACCATGAGCCGCCAGGTCGCGCCGCCGCCTTCGAGCACCCTGGGGTCGATGCCGACACTCACGCCGTACCGGCCGGCACGCCGGACCTCCAGGGGTACTCTGCGGCGGCCGTCGCTCAGCCACACGCTCACCTTGCCGACCTTGCGATCGACCCGGTGGAAGGACACCTCGCCGCGCACCCGGTACTCGGTGCCCGTCCAGGCGCAGTCGTCCACCCGGGCGATCAGCTTGAGCTCGTCGCGGGCGTCATAGACGTCGTCGGGGATGCCGAGCCGGCGGCGTTGCCGGAAGAAGGGGTAGTCGCCGTACCAGTTGACGGTGCGGAAGCCGCGCGGGCGCACCCGTGTGCCGTCCAGCCGGCTGCGGCGGAAGTCGCGTACCGCGCGGAGCTGGTCGATCAGGCCGCGTCTGGTCAGGTGCAGCTCCAGGCGGCGCAGCGAGGGCGCGGTGGCCAGGGCCCGGGGGCTCAGCTCGTCCAGCCAGGCGTCGGCCAGCCCCAGCAGCGGCACCAGGTCGTGGCCCGCCTCCCGCGCCGCCTCCAGCGCCTGGAACAGGAAGACGATGTCCTTCTCCAGCACCAGCGCGTCGAACTCGGGCAGCAGCTCCGGCGCGCCGTCCTCCAGGAAGGCGCGCACCGAGCGGATGGCGGTCAGGCGCTCGTGCAGGTTGGGCAGTTGCGAGCGGCGTTGCGTGATCGAGGTCTCCCCCTCGTCGCGCCTGCGCCAGTGGTAGACGACGTCGTCCACCATGTCCACGCTGGTGGCCAGGACGTGGGCCTGCATGGCGACCGGCACGTCCTCGTAGATGCCGGCGGGGAAGCGCAGCCCGTGCCGCCGCCAGAAGTCGGCGCGGTAGACCTTGTTCCACACCGTACGGTCCCTGATCAGGACCTTCTTGTCGGTGATGTGGGTGCACAGCACGGGCCGCCGGAAGACCCGCTCGTGCAGGATCGACTCCTCCAGAACGCCGTCCACCATGCGCCTGACCGCGCCGCAGGCCAGGTCGGAGCCGGTCTCGCCGAGCTTGGCGATCAGCACCTCGTACGCGTGCGGCGGAACGACGTCGTCGCTGTCGGCGAAGGCGAGATAGGTGCCCCTGGCCCGGCCGATCCCCTCGTTGCGCGCCGGCCCCGGCCCCAGGTTCTGCTGCTCGACCAGCGTGAAGCGGGAGTCGCGGGCCACGAAGTCGTCGGCCAGCCGCCGGCTGCCGTCGACCGAGCCGTCGTCGACCATGATGACCTCGAAGTCCTCCATGGTCTGCGCGGCCAGCGATTTCAGGCACTCCGTCAGGTACGGCTCCACATTGTGGACCGGGACGATGACACTGAGCAGGGGGATCATGACGCTCCTTGGCTTTCGTGGAAGGCGGTCGAGGGCAGCATGCCGTGGCCGCCTCGCCGATTCCGCGCCTGATGCCCGTCCCTGATGAGCTCTTTACCCGACACGGAATCCGCTACGTTGTGCAATGAGTCGAGCACGAATGGTAGGGGGAACGGTGCTGAGATGCGTCCGGGACGATGATCTGCCCGTGATGCGCCACTGGCGCAACCATCCGAGAGTGCGCGCCACCAGCTTCACCGGCCACGAGATCTCCGCCGACGAGCACGCCCGCTGGTGGGCCGCCGTCCGTGCGGACGCGACCAGGCAGGTGCTGATCTACGACCACGCCGGGGCCCGCGCCGGGGTGGTGACGTACTCGGACCTCGGCGGCGACAGCGCCTCCTGGGGCTTCTACCTCGACCTCGACGGCCTCGAACGGTCCGGCGCGGTGCTGAGGGCGTGGGTGGGCCTGGAGCGGGCCGCCATCGAGCACGCGTTCGGCCCGCTCGGGCTGACGACCCTGCGCGGCGAGGTGCTGGCCGACAACGAATCGGTGCGGCGGCTGCACAGGCGCTTCGGGTTCACCGAGGTCGCGACCTACCGGAGACCGGTCGACGGGGTGTCGCGCGAGGTCGTCGCCGTCCAGCTGACCAAGGAGGAGCAAGGATGATGTCCATCGGAGGGCGGACGATCGGGGCCGACCGGCCGCCGTTCGTGATCGCCGAGATGTCCGGCAACCACAACGGGAGCCTGGAGCGGGCCCTGGCCATCGTCGACGCGGCGGCGGCCGGCGGGGCGCACGCGCTGAAGCTGCAGACCTACCGGCCCGACACGATCACCGTCGACGCCGACGGCCCCGCCTTCCGCGTGGGCGACGGGCACGCGCTGTGGGGCGGCGAGAGCCTCTACCGCCTGTACGAACGCGCCCACACCCCCTGGGAGTGGCACGAGCCGATCTTCGAGCGGGCCCGTGAGCACGGCCTCGCGGCCTTCTCCGCGCCCTTCGACCCCACCGCCGTGGAGCTGCTGGAGAAGCTCGACGCGCCCGCGTACAAGATCGCCTCGTCGGAGATCGTGGACCTGCCGCTGATCAGGCTGGCCGCGTCCACCGGCAAGCCGCTGATCATCTCCACCGGCATGGCCACGGCGGGCGAGATCGAGGCCGCGGCCACGGCGGCCCGCCAGGCGGGCTGCACGCAGCTCGCCGTGCTGTCCTGCACCGCCTCCTACCCCGCCTCCCCGGCCGAGAGCAACCTGCGCTCGCTGCCGCTGCTGGCCGCGCTCACCGGCGCCGAGGTCGGCGTCTCCGACCACACCCCCGGCATCGGGGCGGCGCTGGCGGCGGTCGCGCTGGGCGCCTGCCTGATCGAGAAGCACGTGACGTTGTCGCGGGCCGACGGCGGCGTGGACGCCGCCTTCTCGCTGGAGCCGCCCGAGCTGGCGGCGCTGGTGGAGGAGAGCGAGCGGGCCTGGCAGTCGCTGGGCCGCCCGGTACTCGGGCCGCGCGAGTCCGAGCGCGAGGGGCTGCGCTTCCGCCGATCGCTTCACGTGGTCCGCGACGTACGCGCGGGCGAGCCGGTGACGGGGGAGAACGTCCGGTCGATCCGCCCGGCCGGCGGCCTGCACCCCGATGCCGCCGACGAGGTGATGGGCCGCAGGTTCACCCGCGACGCGCCCCTCGGCACGCCGTTGACCTGGGACCTCATCTGATCCACAGGTCGAGGAAGGCGTCGGCGACGCGTTCCCTGCCCTTGCCGTCGACCAGCCCGCCGCCCCGCCTGCCGTGCTCCTCGCGCAGCGCGGGGTCGGCGAGCAGCCGGGCGAGCACGCCGACCGCCTCGGCGTCGGCCACCCGGCCCAGCCCGGCGGCCACCCCCCGGCCCACCAGCGCCCGGTAGCCGACGAGCTGGTTGTCGGCCACCCAGCTCAGCGCCGTGGGCACGCCGAGGTGGAGCAGCTCCCAGATGGCCGAGCCCGCGGCGGTGACCACGAGGTCGGCGGCGGCCATCAGCTCGGGCAGGCGGTCGGTGGGCGGGATGACGGTGATGCCCTCCCCCGCCTCGAACGGCTCCGGGCTGACCAGCGTGGCCTGGAACGGCACGCCCGTGCACGCCAGCGCCTCGGCCCAGGCGGGGGCCACGCCCGCGCTGTCGGTGCCGCCGAAGAAGCAGAGCACCCGCGGCACCGGCCCGGCCTCCCGCACCCTGCGCCGGCCCCGGACGCTGTCACGCAGCAGCGCGTACCGGGTGCCCGCCAGCCGCCAGGAGTCGCGGGGCAGCGGGAAGGGCCGGTCCTCGGCGCCGAGGTTCTGGTCGAGGTAGAGGTCGGCCTCCTGGCCCAGCGGGTCGCCGTCGACGATCGCCAGCACCGGGAAGCCCGCCGCCCTCAGCGCCGCGCCGGTGCCCTCCGGCAGCTCGTACGAGTCCAGCACCACGGCGTCGAGCCGCAGCTCGCAGGCCAGCGCGGCCAGCCGGTCGGGCGGCGCGGGGGCGGCCACCAGCGGCAGGCCCCGGCTCCTGAGTTGATCCATCGCCCATTCCGAACCGGAGACCGTGCCGAGGAAGACCACCTCGACGCCCCGCGCGCACAGCTCCTCGGCCAGCGCCACGCACCGCACCAGATGTCCGGCCCCACTCCCCGCCGCGGCGTCGCAGCGCACGCCCACCCGCCCGCTCATGCGTCCTGCAGCTCCTTCTGGCGTACGTGGGCGTTGAGCTCGCAGACCTCCGGCCGCGCCCGCAGCCAGCCCACCAGCGTGCGGACGGGGACGCAGGCGTCGCCCAGCTCCTCGACCACGCGGGCGATGAGCCGCCAGTCGTCGTCGGTGTCGAGCGTGACCCGCAGGTCGTCGGCCGGGGGCTGGTAGGCGAGGCCGAGCAGCCGCGACTCGCCCGGGTGCGCGTAGACGTAGGAGGTGACATGGGCGCGGTGGAAACCGGTGGCCTCGGCGTCGGCGCGCTCCAGGGCCGCCCTGCCGACGATCTCCACGTCGAGCCCGCGCGGCAGCGTCCTGGCCAGGCTCGTGCTGAGGTAGTCGAGGCCCGGGACCGCGCGGAAGACGAGCGCCGCCTCCCGGATCACGACGGGGTCGAGCAGCGGGCAGTCGGCCGTGAAGCGCATCACCGCCCCCGCTTCCGTTTCGGCCTCCCGCCCGGCCAGCGCGTCCATGAACCGGGTCAGCACGTCGTCGACGGGCCCCCGGTGGCAGGCCACGCCGAGCCGGTCGCACTCGGCCGCCACCGCGTCGTCGGCGGCCTGCGTCGTCGTGGCCACCACGAGGTCGTCGAGCGCCCGCGACTCGCGCGCGGCGCGCACCACCCACCCCAGGACCGAACGTCCGCCGAGGTCGCGCAGCACCTTTCCGGGCAGCCGCGTGGAGCCCATCCGAGCCTGGATGATTCCGACAATACGCATCAAAACCACATTCCCCTGTGTGACCATACGTGGTTGACCGATCGCGCTATGCTACCGGCCAGCTCGAACGACCACAGTTCGTCAGCGCGATTTCAGGGGGCCGCGTGAGCATTCTCAGTGGATCGTCCATTCTGATCACGGGAGGAACGGGGTCCTTCGGCAAGGCGTTCATCCGCCACGCGCTCGACTCGCTCGGGGTGCGCCGCCTGGTGGTCTTCTCCCGCGACGAGCTCAAGCAGTACGAGCTCAAGCAGCTCTTCCGCGACGACGAACGCCTGCGCTGGTTCATCGGCGACGTACGCGACCGCGACCGCCTCACCCGCGCCATGCACGGCGTCGACCACGTCGTCCACGCCGCCGCGCTCAAGCAGGTCGACACCGCCGAGTACAACCCGTTCGAGTACGTCCGCACCAACGTCGCCGGGTCCCAGAACGTGGTCGAGGCGGCCATCGACTGCGGCGTACGCAAGGTCGTCGCGCTGTCCACGGACAAGGCCTCCAGCCCGATCAACCTCTACGGCGCCACCAAGCTGGTCGCCGACAAGCTGTTCGTCTCGGCCAACCACTACGCCGCCGCCCACAAGACCCGCTTCGCCGTCGTCCGCTACGGCAACGTCGTCGGCAGCAGGGGCTCGGTGGTGCCGTTCTTCCTGCGCCTGGCCGAGCAGGGCGGCAGCCTGCCGATCACCGACAAGCGCATGACCCGGTTCTGGATCACCCTCGACCAGGCCGTGCGGTTCGTGGTCGACTCCTTCGACCTCATGCAGGGCGGCGAGCTCTACGTGCCGCGCATCCCCAGCATGCGCATCACCGACCTGGCCGAGGCGCTGGCCCCCGACAGCCCGGTCTACGAGATCGGCATCAGGCCGGGCGAGAAGCTGCACGAGGAGATGATCGGCGCCGACGACGGCCGCCGGACCCTGCGCCTGGCCGACCGCTACGTCGTCCAGCCCACGATCGCGACCTGGGGCTACCAGGCGCCGCAGACCGGCGAGCTGCTGCCCGAGGGGTTCTCCTACCGCTCCGACACCAACGACCGGTGGCTGTCCGTGCGCGACCTGCGCGACATGGTGGCCGGCTGATGCTGCCCTACGGACGACAGTCCATCATCGAGTCCGACATCGAGGCGGTGGCTGAGGTGCTGCGCGGCGACTGGCTGACCACAGGTCCGGCGGTCAGGCTGTTCGAGAGCGAGCTGGCGCGGTGGACCGGCGGCGTGCCCTGCGTGTCGGTCACGTCCGGCACGGCCGCGCTGCACGTCGCGTACGCGGCGGCCGGCGTCGGTCAGGGTGACGAGGTGATCACCTCGCCGCTCACCTTCGTCGCCACGGCGGCCACGGCCGCGCTGCGCGGCGCGCGGGTGGCCTTCGCCGACGTCCAGCCCGACACCGGCAACATCGACCCCGACTCGGTCGACGCGTTGGTCACGCACCGGACGCGGGCGATCACGGGCGTCGACTACGCGGGCCATCCCGCCGACTACGACGAGCTGCGTACGCTCGCCGAACGGGCCGGCGCCGTGCTGGTGGCCGACGCGGCGCACTCGATCGGGGCGTCCTACAAGGACCGGCCGGTGGGGTCGGTGGCCGACCTGACGACGTTCTCGTTCTTCCCGACCAAGACCGTGACGACGGCCGAGGGCGGCGCGGTGGCCGTGGCCGACCCCGGCCGGTTCGAGCGGGCCGCCCGCTTCCGCGACCACGGCCTGGTCCGCGACCCAGCCGGGCAGCGCGACCCCGGCCACGGCGGCTGGCACCAGGAGGTGCACGAGTTCGGGCTCAACTACCGGCTGCCCGACGTGCTGTGCGCGCTGGGCGTCAGCCAGCTGCGCCGCCTCGAACGCTTCCGCGCCCGCCGCGCCGAGCTGGTCGCCCGGTACAACACGCTGCTGCGCGACGTGCCCGGCCTCACGCTGCCCGCCCGGCGGGCCTACGTCACGCCGAGCTGGCACCTCTACCCGGTCAGGGTGCGCGACGGCCGCCGGCGCGAGGTCTACGAACGTATGCGGGCCGCGGGCATCGGCGTGCAGGTCAACTACATCCCGGCGTACTGGCACCCGGTGTTCGAGGACCTCGGCTACCGGCGTGGGCTGTGCCCGCGCGCGGAGGCGTACTACGCCGAGGAGCTGTCGCTGCCGCTGTTCGCCGACCTGACCGACGGCGAGCAGGACCTCGTCGTCGAGACCCTCGCCGAGATCCTCGCCTGATAGCCCGGGCGGTCAGCGTTCGGCCAGCAGCAGGCAGCCGTCCTCGCTGCGGTCGATGAGGAAGCGCCGGTCGTCCACGGTGGCGACCTGGCGCCCGGGCCGCCGTACGAGCGGGCGGATGGGCCGGCCCTGGTCGATGACCACCTCCCACCACGACTCGCGGCCCACGCACTCGTCGATGCCGGCCAGCGGCACCCGCGCGGAGAAGTCCTGGCCGGCCAGCGCGACGGGGAAGTACATCTCCTCGCCGTCGCTCTTGCGCCGCAGCCGCACCACGGGCTCGCCGTCGCCGAGGTCGTTGATCCGGCCCGAGAACACCAGGTCGCCGTCGTCGACGCGGCACTCGCCGATGAGCGCCTGGGCGTGCCGCAGCCGCAGCCCCCAGGCGCCCTTGGCGCTGCGCGCCGGCACCAGCCACACGCCCGACCTGCGGCGCGGCGCGGGCACCGGCGGCGGCAGCCAGCGCGGCCCGGCCACCTTGGCGTCGAGCTTCAGCCCGTGGCCCTTGAGCATCACGCGCAGCTCCCAGTGGCCGCGCCGGGCGAGCTGGGCGGGCGTGAACACGGCGGGGTCGACGGCGAAGGCGAACGGGAAGGCGTGCTCGGGCGCCGCGACGCCCTCCTCCAGCTCGACGGTCTCCCAGACGGGGGCGCTGTCCTCCTCCGACAGGTGGATGACCTCGCCGGTCGCGCGTTCGGCCAGCCAGGCGCGCAGGCGCACCCGGCGCAGCGCCCCGGCGTCGAAGCGGCCGAGCGCGGCCCGGCCCGCGCCGGTCAGCACGCCGTCGCGCCACTCCAGCGACACCAGGCGGGCGGTCAGGGTCAGCGCCTCGGAGATCTCCGACAGGTGCGCGGGGATCGCCGGGTGGCGGCCGTACCAGCGCCTGCGCAGCAGGCCCGCCGGTCTGACGCGCGGTTGCAGCAGGCCCGCGCGGGCCTGCTCGTACACCTCGGCCAGCTCCTCCAGCCGGCGCCGGTGCAGCAGGTGCACCTGGATCCGATGCTCGAACGGGACGCTCCGCCAGCACTCGCGGGACACGCCGTCGAGGTAGCGGACCATCAGGTCCAGCAGCTCGGGCCGGACGCCCGTCGTGGCGGCCGCCTCGACCGCCACCGTCATGTCGATGTCGAGCGTGTCGCGGTCGAAGTCGGGCTTGAGCTTCGGCGCCTCGCGGGCCAGTAGGTCGGCGGTCTGCAGCACCGACAGCAGCCGGTCGCGCAGGTTCCCCGCCTCCAGGCGGCGCTGGGTGATCGAGGAGCCGGGCTCGTCGCGCTGCCGCCAGTGGTAGACGACCTTGGACAGCACGTCCACCGAGCGGGCGCCCACGTGGGCGGCCATGGCGACGGGCTGGTCCTCGTACATGCGCTCGGGGAAGCTCAGGCCCAGCCGGTCCCAGAAGGACCGGCGGTAGACCTTGTTCCACAACATGCGGTCGCGGATCAGCAGCGGGTGGCGGGTGATGTGGGTACGCCTCACCGGCGTCGCGAACGCCTCCCGATGGGCCCAGGAGGGGATGAGCAGGTTGCGGTAGAGCCGCATGACGTTCCCGCAGGCCAGGTCGGAGCCCGTGGACTCCAGCGAGGACACCAGCCGCTTGAACGCCTCCCGCGGCACGGTGTCGTCCCCGTCCACGAAGGCCAGGTAGCGGCCGGTGGCCTGGGTCAGGCCGACGTTGCGGGCCCGTCCGACGCCCTGGTTGGGCTGCCTGAGGAGACGGATCCGGGGATCGGCCGCCTGCCTGGACTCGACCTCGGCGCAGCCGTCGTCGCGACTGCCGTCGTCGACGCAGATGACCTCCAGGTCGGACATCGTCTGCGCGGAGATGGAGTCCAGGCAGGGACCGATGTACTTCTCGACATTGTGGAACGGGACGATCACCGAAAGAACCGGCACATGCACTCCTCAGCGTTGTCGTCGGCTCGTCAGCCGGACAGCAGTCGGATGACCCTGCGGGCGACCTTTCGCGGGCGGGCCAGACGGCGGGAGAGGCGGTACCCGAGCGTGCGCCGGTAGGCGGCGGTCTTGCGCTGGGTCCTTCTCAGCTTGGACCTGGCCCTGACCAGCTCCCGCTCACGGTAGGAGAGCTTGGTCTCCAGACGGGAGACCCTGGCCAGGGCTGCGGTGAGCTGGTCGGCCAGACGGTCTCGGGCGCCGAGCAGGTCACGGTAGGTGGGCGGGTCGGCCTGCTCGGCCGGGTGGCCCAGCTCGGCGTCGAACTTGCGGGCCAGGTCGAGGTCGCCCGGGTCGCAGGGACGGCCGGCCATGCCGCAGAGCGTCAGCGTGAGCTGGTCGGCCTCCAGCGGCCACGGCCAGGGGTGGTGGTGGCCGGCCGCGAGCAGCCGTACGGCGAACCGCCACAGGATCCTGCACAGCACCACACGCGGCTCGGGCGGGACGGTCGGCGCGGCGGTCTGGACGATGGCGGCGAACCGCTCGCCGTCGTGGACCAGGCCGTCGGCGGTCACACAGGGACCGCCGTCGGCCTCCAGCCAGGCGGCCAGCGCCGACAGCAGCTCGCGCACGGTCCTGGTGTCCTCGCGGGCGCACGCCTCGACCAGGATCTCCTCGACCACCCGGCCGGCCGGGACGGGACGCTCCTCGCCGTCGGGCAACCGCCGCACACCGGCCCTGGTCAGCTCGTGGACGACGGCCCCCTCCTCGATCAGCCCGAGCGGCAACGCGACCACCCCCTCGGCCGCCGGTTGCCGGGTTTCGGCGCCTTCGCCCTCGGTCTCCGGCCGGCGGGCTCGCGCGCCTGCCTCCTCGGCCTGCGGCGCCCGCCCGGCCGCGCTCCGGTTGGCGGACTCCGGTGTCGGGGGCCGGGTGGCGACCGCGAGCCACAGCGGGGCCAGCTCCTCCCCCAGCCGGTGCCGGAACACCAGCCGGGTCAGCCGCAGCGGGTCGGCCACGTGCATCCGGTCGCCGCCCCTGGCGCTCAGCGGGAACGTGACCGCCTCCGGCAGGTCGAAGGCGAGCGCCTCGCGCGCCAGCAGCGCCCGGGGGGCCTGCCGCCCCGGATAGGCCGCGTAACAGCGCTCGACGCTCAGCCCCGCCGCCTCAAGGGCGCCGTCGAGCGCGCCCGGCCCGCTCGGGTAGCTCGGGTCGAACCCGTGGGGGGCCCACTGGTCGTCGCCGCCCTCCCGGTCGGCGGGCCTGGCCTCGATGAACCTGTCGACGCCCAGGTCGTTGCGCACGCCCAGCACGAGGCGCCCGCCGGGCGCGACGAGCGCGGACAACGCGTGCAGCGACTCGATCCACGCCGCCGCCGGCGCCTCGGCCGAGTGCGTGCGCAGCAGCCCGTCGAGCGCCAGCACCAGCTCGTATGGCTCGTCCGCGTCGAACACGTCGAGCCGCCCGCAGTGGACGGCGAGCTCCGGATGCCGTTCGCCGAGGGCGCAGGCGTCGGGGTAGGACCGCAGCAGCACGGCCGTCTCGCCCGCCCGGCCCACCACGTCGTCGACCAGGACCTGCGGATGCGGCCCGACCAGCAGCACCCGGCCGGTCGCCGGGATCATCCGCCCGACCAGCTCAAGGGCCGCGCCGCGCCAGTCGGTGACGCCGGCCATGTTGGACAGGTCCGACCACAGCAGCATCTCGCCGCCGATCAGGCGGACGTTGTCGGGCGCCTCGTTCACGCGCTCGCTCATGACGTCACCCCGTGGAGCAGGACCGGCCGCCCTGAGGCGGTCGCCTTCGCCCATGGCTCGGGCCGCCCGGCCCCCGCCGCGCCTCCTCCTGCCGGCGCTCCTCCGGGCACCCGCTTCCATCCGAACATTCGCCGTAGCTCCTCCGGTGTCGCCTGATGTTCGAATCCCAGCTCCTGCCGCGCCACCTCGGCGGCCAGCTCGGGATCGACGTGCGTGCCGTGCAGCTCGGGCCAGAGCCGCATGCGGCGCGCCGTGCCGCCGTACTCGGGGCGCTCGTCCTCGTACTGCATCGGGTCTCCGTACACGGCGACCTCGCAGCCGACCGAGGCGCCGTAGAACAGCGCGCTGCCGAGCCGGTTGGAGGCCACCCTGCGGTGGCGCCGCAACTGGATCAGCTGCCGGCGCAGGAAGTCGCGCCCCTTGGTCTCCCACCGGGAGCCGCGCTCACCGTGACAGATGACCTTGAATCCCCTCGATTCGTACGCCCGCCGGATGTCCGGATTCGCATATTCCAGCCAATATAGACAGACAGTTACCGGTTCGGTCTCGACATTTCGGATTTCGTCGGCGAGGTGGGCGTGGTCCCCGATCACGGAGGACTTTTCCCAGCCATGAAAGGGATACCAGATCGTACCCTTCCGCTCGGAGACCACGCCGAGATCCGGCTCCAGGTGAAGGAGGTAGATCCAGGGCGCGCCGATGAGATAGTGGCCACGTCTGCCCATCGACCAGCCTCGACGACGAAGCACGTCAGACCAGACGAAACGGGGATATCCGGGGCTGCACCAGTGGTCGTTCGGGGGAAATCCGTGGAGATAGTTCCATCCGTGTTGAAGGAAGCCCTGGATTCGCTTCGGCGTCTCGTCCGGCACGTCGCAGTACCTGCCCAGAATGCGCGAGTGCCCGTACCAGTGATTGGATTCGTCCATCATTCCCCCTGTAGCGGTTGGCGCGCCTCTTGGGACATTCCCAGCCCCGAACGACGACCACGCGCCGTTATACGCTTCCATTACTCACGTCGGGGGTTTGGTTTCTCCTGCCACCGCAATCACCGCTACACTTCGTCATGGCTTGAGGACAGAGAGTGAGACATTATGAGTCATCTCGACCGCCTGCGGGCCGTCTTCCGCACGGCGCTCAACCTGCCGGCCGACACACACGTCGACCGCCTCGAATACCGCGGCATCCCCCAGTGGGACTCCCTGGCCCACATGGCGTTGATCGCGGCGATGGAGGACGAGTTCTCCGTCATCATCGACACCGACGACATGATCGACATGAGCTCGTTCGCCAAGGCGGGCGAGCTGCTGGAGAAGCATGGAATCGGCGCAGCCGCGGTCTGAGGCCCGCGTCGCCCTGGTCACGGGGTCGACGAGGGGCATAGGCCGCGCCATCGCCACCACCCTGGCCGCGGCGGGCCACACCGTCGTCCTCCACGGCCGCGACGCCGAACGCGCCGACAAGGCCGCCGCCGAGGTGGCCGCGGCGACCGGCGGCCAGACGTGGTCCGTCCACGGCGACGTCGCCGACCGGGCCACGGTCGCCGGTCACATGCGCGACATCGCCCAGCGCCACGGACGGCTCGACGCCCTGGTGGTCAACGCCGGCGTCTACGCGTCCGGCCCGCTGGCCATGGCCCGCGCCGAGACCCTCGACGAGCTCTACCGCACCAACGCCCTGGCCCCGGCCCACACGCTGCAACTGGCCTTCCGGCTGCTGCTGCGCGGGCAGAGCCCGGCCGTCGTGCTGGTCTCCTCGCTCATGGGCCGCGCGGGCGGCGCCAACCAGGCGGCCTACTCCGCGACCAAGGCGTCCGTCATCGGGCTCACCGTGGCCGCCGCCAGGGAGATGGGCCCGGCCGGCATCAGGGTCAACGGCGTGGCCCCCGGCTACGTCGAGACCGACATGCTGAAGACGCTCCAGCCGGAGGCCCGCGAGACGGCGATCTCGGTGACCCCGCTCCGGCGCATCGGCAGGCCCGACGACGTCGCCCAGGCGGTCGCCTTCCTGCTCTCGCCCGGCGCGTCGTTCATCACCGGCCAGGTGCTCGGGGTCGACGGCGGGCTGGTGCCGTGATGTTCCCGTCCGGGCAGGCCCGGCTCGTCGTCGCCGGTGACCAGGAGGGGCTGGGCGGCGACGAGCTGACGCGACGCGTCGGCCGCGTGGCCGACGCCCTGTCCAGGCTGCGGCCGGGGCCGCTGTTCTGCGGCATGCGCAACAACCTGGCGTCCGTGCTGCGGTATCTGGCCGCCTGGCAGACCGGCAGGCCGATCGCGCTGCTCGACCCCGATCTGTCGGCCGCGGCCCTGGCCGACCTGGTGAACCGATTCCGGCCCGCGGCGCTGGTGGGGTTCACCCACGCGCCCGACGGCCCGCCGGGCTCCCGCGGCCAGGCCCCCGACCCGCATCCCGACCTGGCCGTGCTCCTGGCCACCTCGGGCTCGACGGGCAACCCCAAGCTGGTGCGGCTGTCCCGCGAGGCGGTCTCGGCCAACGCCGCCGCCATCGCCTCGGCATTGTCGATCATGCCCGGCGAGATCGCGCCCACGAGCCTGCCGCTGCACTACAGCTACGGCCTGTCCGTGCTCAACAGCCACCTCCACGCGGGGGCGACGGTCGTCCTGACCGAGGCCGGGCTGCTCGAACGTTCCTTCTGGACGCACCTCGACGAGCACAAGTGCACCTCGCTCGCGGCCGTCCCCTACCAGTACGAGATGCTGCGCAGGCTCCGCTTCGACCGCGCCGAGCATCCCACGATCTGCACGCTCACCCAGGCGGGCGGGCGGCTCAATCCCGAGCTGGTGTCCCTGTTCGCCACCCAGGCCGATCGCTTCTTCGTCATGTACGGGCAGACGGAGGCCACGGCCCGCATCGCCGTCCTGCCGCCCGACCGGCTCGCCGACAAACCGGGCTCGGCGGGGCAGGCCGTCCCCGGCGGGCGGCTGACGATCCACGACGGCGAGGTCGTCTACCACGGGCCCAACGTGATGATGGGCTACGCCGAGACCGCCGCCGACCTGGCCAGGGGCGACGACCTGGGCGGGGTGCTGCGTACCGGCGACCTCGGCCGGCTCGACGACGAGGGCTTCCTCCACATCACCGGCCGGCTCAGGCGCATCGCCAAGATCTTCGGCGTACGGGTCAACCTCGACGACGTCGAGCTCCTGCTGCGCGACACCGTGCCGGTCGCGGCGACCAGCGGCGACGACCGGGTGACGGTGTGGGCGGAGGGGCTCGACGCGGCCGGGTGCCGCAACCTGGCCCGCCGGTTGGGCGCCGAGCTGCGGCTGCACTGGAGCGGCATCGACGTACGCGCCGTCGAACGACTGCCGCTGCTGCCCACCGGCAAGATCGACTACCGGACACTGGAGTCGAACCCGGAGGCCGGGTGATGGGGCTGTCCACGGTCGGGGTGGGTGTTCCGGAGGCGCGGACGATGCGGCTGTCCACGGTGGGGGTCGGGTTGTGGGGGGAGGCTGGGCGGTGAGTGTGTTCACGCTCGACGCCGCCGCGCGGGAGGCGGTGCTGACCGGGGAGCTGGCGGCGCTGACCGAGCGGCACCGGCGGGCGTGCCCGCCCTACCGGCGCATCCTCGACGCGATCGACTCCCGTCCGCCCTACGAGCGGGTGATCGACCTGCCGTGGCTGCCGGTGCGGCTGTTCAAGACGCACGAGCTGCGCAGCGTCCCGTCCGAGGAGGTGTTCCGGGTCCTGACCTCCAGCGGCACCACCGGGCAGCGCCCGAGCCGGGTCTACCTCGACCGGGAGGCGGCCGCCGCGCAGCCGCGCATGCTGGCCGCGACCCTGCGGGCGGTGCTGGGCGAGCGGCGGCTGCCGATGCTGATCGTCGACGGCCGCTCGGTCGTCCGCGACCCGACCCTGAGCGCCCGGGGAGCCGGGGTGCTCGGGATGATGAACTTCGGCAGAGATCACACCTTCGTCCTCGACGAGCAGGGCGAGGTCGACACGGAGGCCGTCGAGGCGTTCCTGGCCCGCCACGGCAGGAAGCCGTTCCTGATCTTCGGGTTCACCTTCATGGTCTGGCTCTACCTGCTCGATCTGGGGGCCGACCTGTCCGAGGGGGTGCTGATCCACTCGGGCGGCTGGAAGCGGCTGGCCGAGCAGGCGGTCGACAACGACGGGTTCCGCCGGCGGCTGGCGGCCGACTGCGGGCTGACCAGGGTCCACAACTTCTACGGCATGGTCGAGCAGATCGGCACGGTCTTCCTGGAGGGCCCCGACGGCGACGGGCTCTACTGCCCCGACTTCGCCGACGTCGTCATCCGCGACCCCGACACCTGGCGGGAGGTCCCGCCCGGCGTGCCGGGGCTGATCGAGGTGGTCAGCACCCTGCCCACCTCCTATCCCGGCCACGCACTGCTGACGGAGGACCTGGGCATGGTGCACGGCGTCGACGACGGCCACTGGCCGGGCAAGCGGTTCACCGTACTGGGCAGGCTGCCGAGGGCCGAGGCGCGCGGTTGCAGCGACACGTTCGGGCAGGGCGGCCGATGACCGATCAATCGATCACCGCCCGGATGCCGCGGCTGGGCGACGCGGCCGGGGTCGTGGTGCGCTTCCCGCCCGGCGCCTCGCCCGTCGCCGTCGAGGACCTGCTCGCGCAGATGCGGCAGGGCGTCCCCCTTGAGGTGGGCGACGAGCGGATGCGGGCGTTCCTGGCGGCGTTCGGCAAGCGGCTGCTGCGGCCCGCGCTGGCCCGCCGCCATCCCGAGCTGGGCTCGCTGGGGTTCTTCCTGCGGCCCAGCGAGCTGGCCCGCACCCTCGAAGGGCTGCGCACCTCCCACGTACGCGTGCCGCGCGGCCTGGTCTTCCACCTGCCGCCCGCGAACGTCGACACCGTCTTCGTCTACTCCTGGGCCCTGTCGGCCCTGATGGGCAACCGCAACGTCGTCCGCCTGTCGCCGCGCGCGGGGGCGGTGGCCGAGGTCATCATCGACACGCTGCGGGAGGCGCTGGCCGACGCCGATCCGGTGGTGGCGGCCACGCAGCGCATCGTGTCCTACGACCGGCGGGCCGAGGCCGTCACCGCAGGTCTGTCGGCGGCCTGCGACCTGCGGGTGATCTGGGGCGGCGACGACACCGTACGCGAGGTGCGCCGCCATCCGCTCGCGCCGCACGCCCGCGACCTGACTTTTCCCGACCGGTCGTCGTTCGCGGTGGTGAGCGCGGCGGCGTGGCTGTGCGCGCCGCGCGCGGCCCGGGTGGCGGCGGCCGAGGGGTTCGTCAACGACAGCTACTGGTTCGACCAGGCCGCCTGCTCCTCGCCCCGGACGGTGTTCTGGGTGGGGGCCGACGGCGACTGCGAGGCGGCGCGGGGTGACTTCACCGAGCAGGTGTCGCGGGTGCTGGCCGGGCGCGGGTGGGAGGTCGACGCGGCGATGGCGGTGGAGAAGCGGGTCTCGGTCTACGGGCTGGCCGCCGACGGGCTGGTGGACCTGATCGAGTTCCGGGGCAACGCGCTGGCCAACGTCACGCTGGCGGCGGCGGCCGCCATGCCCCGGCGGTGGCTGGGTGCGGGCACCTTCGCGCACGCGCGGGTGTCGACTCTGGCGGAGCTGATCCCGATGGTCGAGCGTAAGGACCAGACGTTGACGCACTTCGGGTTCTCGCTGGGTGAGCTGGAGGAGCTGGCCCGGGGGCTCGCCGGGCGTGGGGTTGATCGCATGGTGCCGGTGGGGAGCGCGTTGAGCTTCCACCGGGTGTGGGACGGGGTCGACCTGCCGGGCGAGTTCACGCGACTGGTGACCGTGGTCAGATGAGCCCTCGTCGGACGAACCGGCCGCGCACGGGGCTGGGCCACCGATGACGGCGCTCTCTCCGCCTGCCGCCAGGCGTCTGCTGACGACCGTCCCACCACTCGAAGGCACACCACCCCGAAGCCCAGACGCCCACGCCCTCTGTCCCGCCGCTTGGTGCTGAGGGGGTCCTGAGGGAGGGGCCGCCGGCCGAGGGTGAAGCGGCCGGCGTTCTGAGGGAGGGGCCGCCGGTTGAGGGTGAGACGGCTGGTCCGCTGCCTGGGGCTGTCGTTCGGGGGTGAAACGGCTGGTCCGCTGCCTGGGGCTGTTGTTCGGGGGTGAAACGGCTGGTCCGCTGCCTGGGGCTGTCGTTCGAGGAGGAAACGGGTGTGCCTTCCCGTTCGCTGGGGGCTCGGCAGGAGGGTCGGGTTTGTGGGGTTGGTTGAGTAGGGGGTTGGTGGGATGACGGTTGTTCTGGCGGAGGGGGTGGCGGGGCGGCGGGGGCTCCGGTTTCCGGGGCGGGGACTGTTGGGGTGGGTGCCGGCGGGGGTCGTGCTCGGTGCGGCGGTGTGGGTGCTGCTGTGGTGTGGGGTTTCGGTACGGGACCTGGCGGCCTTCGCCGCGTACGTCGGGCTCGGGGTGGCGCTGCCGGGGACGTTGCTGTGGCGGGCCCTCACCGGCGGCGGACGGACGCTCGCCGAGGACGTGGCCGCCGGGCTGGCACTCGGGTACGCGGTCGAGGTCCTGGTCTACATCCCCGCCCGCGCGGCGGGCCTGCCGCTGCTCGTGCTGGGCTGGCCCGTCACGGTCGTCGGGGCGTTCCTCGTGGTGCCGCGGTTGCGGCGTCACTGGCGGGGCCGGGCCGAACGCGAACGCATGCCCTGGTGGTGCGCCTGGTCGCTGGCGGGGGTCGCCGGTTACCTGCTGGCCTTCTGCGCCCGGTCGCTCTACCGGGTGCCGATCACCGACGCGTACGTCGACATGCCCTACCACCTGGCCCTGCTCGGCGAGGTCAGGAACCACGTGCCGCCCACGGTGCCGTCGGTGCTGGGCGAGCGGCTGTCCTACCACTGGTTCGTCTACGCCGAGATGGCGGCCACGAGCTGGGTCACCGGGATCGAGCCGCTGACGCTGGTCTACCGGCTGTCCACGCTGCCGATGACGTTCGCGATGGTCGTGCTCGTGGCGGTGCTCGGGCGGCGGCTCGGCGGCCGGTGGGGGGCGGGGGTCGCGGCGGTCGGCGTCACGTACTTCCTGTTCGCCCCGGCGCTGCAGGAGGGCGTGGTGTTCACCTCGCGGTCGATGTTCACCGCGTGGGCCAGCCCGACGCAGACGTTCGGCGCGTTGTTGTTCGCGCCCGTGGTGCTGGTGCTCACCGCCATGCGGCCGAAGGGGTGGGCGGCGGTGGCCGTGCTGCTGCTCGCGCTGACCGGTGCGAAGGCGACGTTCCTGCCGATGCTGCTGGCCGGGCTGGTGTTCGTGCTGGTCGTGCGGTTGCCGGTGGACCGGCGGCCGCGGCTGGAGTGGGTGGTGCCGACGGCGATCACGTTCGGTTGCCTGCTGATCGCGCAGTTCGTGGTGTTCGGACGGGGGGCGCAGGGCACGGTGGTGGCGCCGTTCGCCACGATGCGCACGTTGTGGGGGGTGGTGGCGGACGTGCAGCCGCCCGCGCTGGCCGCCGAGCCGTGGGGGCCGGTGCTGGTGTTCGCCGGCGTCCACCTGTTCTGCCTGGTCTGCGTGTGGGGCGGCGTGGCGGGGCTGAAGGCGCGGCTGCTGGACCCCGCGGTGCTGTTGCCGGTCGGGATCGGGCTGGCGGGCATCGGCGCGATCATGGTGCTCGGCCATCCCTCCGACGCGCAGCTCTACTTCCTCGAAGGGGTGCGGCCGTACCTGTCGGTGGCCGCGGTGTGCGGGGTGACGGCGGCCATGGATCGGCGGCGGGTGCCGTGGGCGGTGGTCGCGGGCCTGGCCGGGCTGGGGGTCGCGGTGGCCGTCGTGGCCGCGCGGTTGGAGCCGCCGGGCGAGACGCTGGTGCGGGTGATGGTGCCGTACCTGGTGCTCGCGGCGGTGGCCGTGGTGGTGCTGGCGTTCCGGCGGAAGGGGTTCTCGCTGGCGGTGGTGGCGCTGCTGGCGGGGTACGCCGTGCCGACCTCGCTACGGGAGGTGGTCGTGCACGTCGCGCCCGAGTCGTGGGAGCGCGAGCGGCTGATCCCGGCCGGGGCGCTGGAGGCCGGGCGGTGGCTGCGCGACCACTCCTCGCCCGGCGACGTGGTCGCCACCGACCTGCACTGCCGCAACCCGGCGCCCCGCCGTACGTGCGACAGCAGGCACTTCTGGGTCTCGGGGTTCACCGAGCGCCGGGTGCTGGTCGAGGGCTGGGCGTACGCCGAGAGCACGCTGTCGCGCGCCGAGCTGTTCGTGACCCCCTACCTCCAGGTGCCGTTCGCCGACCAGGCCAGGCTGGCGGACAACGACGCGGCCTTCCGCGAGCCGTCGGCCGCGAACGTCCGCAGGCTCCGGCAGAAATACGGCGTCAAATGGCTGTTCACCGGCAATGATCCGGCGTTGGGGAAATACGCCGAACTGCGCTTCCGCAACGCCGACTCCTCCGTGTACGAGCTCACAGCCGGGTAAAGCTTGTCCCCGTTCATGGAATGGTGACGAGAAACGGCACGCGCCCCGCTGGACGCCCCCAGCACCATTTCCGTGAACCTACCGCCACAAGCGATCAGGGAACTCTATGGACACGCGCGCCGCCATGGCCCCTAGCCCCAACGTCCTGGACACCTCGGCCGGCCTGGCGACCGTCGACATCGTCATACCGGTGCTCAACGAGGAACGGGCGCTGCCGGGCTGCGTGCGCACGCTGGCCGGGTTCCTGGAGGACAGGTTCCCGCTGCCGTGGCGCATCACGGTCGTGGACAACGGCAGCACCGACGACACCTGGAACATCGCCACCGGGCTGGCCGCCGAGCACGAGCGGGTGCATGCCCGCCGGCTCGACATCCGGGGCCGGGGGGCCGCGCTCAAGGCGGCCTGGCGGGAGAGCCCGGCCGACATCGTCGCGTACATGGACGTCGATCTGTCCACCGACCTCGGCGCGCTGTTCCCGCTGGTCGCGGCGGTGGCGAGCGGGCATTCCGAGATCGCCATCGGCACCCGGCTCGCGCACAGCGCCCGCACCCTGCGCTCGATCAGGCGCGAGGTGGTCTCGCGCAGCTACAACGCGCTGCTCCGGTACGGGTTCGGGGTCAGGTTCAGCGACGCGCAGTGCGGGTTCAAGGCGGCCAGGACCGACGTGGTCAGGCCGCTCATGGACAAGATCGAGGACGACGCGTGGTTCTTCGACACCGAGCTGCTGCTGCTGGCCGAGCACAACGGCCTGCGCGTGCACGAGGTGCCGGTCGACTGGATCGAGGACACCGACTCGCGCGTCCGGGTGGTCAGGACCGCGATCGACGACCTGAAGGGGCTGGCCAGGGTCGCCTGGTCGATGTCGATGGGCCGGGCCGAGGTCGAGGTGACGCGTTCGGAGCTCACGCCCACGCATCCCGACGCGGTGGTCGCCCGGCCGAGGGCGGTGACGCTGGCGAAGTTCGCCTCGTTCGCCGCGATCGGCGTGTTCTCCGTCCTGCTGTACGCGCTCATCTACCTGCCGTTGCGCGGCGTCTGGGCGCCCGCGCCGGCCAACCTGGGCGCGCTCGTGCTCACCGGGTTCGTCAACACCGAGGCCAACCGGCGGTGGACGTTCAACCGGCTGGGCGGGCGGCGTACCGCGATGCACTTCCGGGCGGCGCTGCTCTTCGTGGCCAACTACCTCCTGACCACCTCCGCCGTGCTCGGGCTGCGCAGCGTCTCTCCGGGGGCCGGGCGGCTGATGGAGATGAGCGCGGTGGTCGCCACGTACGGACTGCTCACCCTGATCCGCTTCACCGCACTGGACCGCTGGGTCTTCTCCCGCACAAGGAACCAGGTACATGGAAACCACTGAAATCCGTCGGCTGCTCGACCTGGAGGACACCCACTGGTGGTACCGGGAGCGGCGCGCGATCCTCCGCAGGGAGCTGCGCGAGCTCGGCCGTCCCGGGCGGGCCCTCGACGTCGGCGCGGCCGGCGGCGGGAACACCCGGGTGCTGGTCGAGGCGGGCTGGGACGCCACCGCGACGGACTACTGCGAGACGGCGGTCGAGGTGGCCAGAGAGCGCGGGCTCAAGGCCGTGCACGCCGACGCGCGGGCGCTGCCGTTCGAGACGTCGAGCATGGACCTGGTGACCGCGTTCGACGTGCTCGAACACATCCACGAGGACCATCTCGTCACCGAGGAGATCGCCCGGGTGCTGGCGCCCGGCGGGCACGCGCTGATCGCCGTCCCGTGCGACATGGCGCTGTGGTCGGCGCACGACGACGCCGTGGGGCACGTACGCCGCTACGGCCGCGACACGTTGACCGTCGTGGTGGAGAAGGCCGGGCTGAAGGTGGACCGGCTGTGGAGCTGGAACGTGCTGCTGCGCCCGCTCGTGGCCCGGCACCGGCGGCGGTCGCAGGGCAGCGACCTGCAGCGGACGCCCGCGGTGGTCAACGCGGGCCTGTCGATGGTGGTGCGCGCCGAGCGCTACCTGCCGGTCAGGTCACTGAAGGGCGTGACGCTCTTCCTGCGGGCCAGGCTGGGACGGTAGGCGCGCGGGCTGCCGGAGCCGGGCCGAGGGCGGGTCCCACGCCGGAGCCGGATCGAGGGAAGGTCCCAAGCTCGCGGAAGGTCCCACGCCGGAGCAGGCCGCGAGCCAGGGCGCAGGTCTCAAGTCGATGTCCGCGCGCACGGGCGGGCCCGGATGGTTCTAGGCTGTCGCCTGTGGTGATTCACGCCCTCCTCGCGGCCACTCTGGCCCTGACCGCCACGCCCGCGGCCGCCGCCCCGAAGATCGACTGTGCCCGGCTCAAGTGCCTGGCGCTGACCTTCGACGACGGCCCGAGCGAGCACACGGCGACGCTCCTCAAGGTGCTCAAGAAGGAAGGGGCCAAGGCCACCTTCTTCCTCGTCGGCAAGCAGGTCGAGCGGCGTCCGGCGCTGGCTCGGCAGGAGGCCGCCGAGGGGCACGCGATCGGCGACCACACCTACTCGCACCCCTCGCTGCCGACGCTGCGCGACGACGACATCATCGAGGAGCTGCGCACCACGCAGGCCCTCATCGAGGACGCCACGGGTCGCCGGCCGAAGATGTACCGCCCGCCCTACGGGCACACCGACGAGCGCGTGCTGCGGATGGCCGACCAGCAGGACCTCGCCGAGATCCTGTGGACGGGCACCACCCTCGACTGGAAGCTGCGCGACGCCAAGAAGATCAAGGCGACGGTGCTCAAGCTGGCCAAGCGCGACGGCGTCATCCTCATGCACGACACGGTCCCGCAGACCGTCAAGGCGATGCCTGAGATCCTCAAGGAGCTCAAGAAGCAGGGCTACACCCTCGTCACCGTCCCGACGCTGTTGCGCGGCAAGGTGCCGGAGTCCGGAGTGAGCTACTTCTGAGCACGCCTCCCTCCGAAGTGCTGGAGCCATGGAGAGTGTCGGTGCCGTAGCGCGTCCCAGGCCGTGGGGCGCGCTCGCGACCTTCCTGATCATCCAGGCGGTGCTCGCCTGCTGGTGGGCGGCCTTCTACCCCGGGCTGTTCAGCCGCGACTCGGTGCTCTATCTCAGCCACACGGTCGTCGGGCCGTGGATGAGCGATCATTCGGTGGCCTACGACGCGCTGCTGTGGCTGAGCTTCACCAAGACCGGTGACCTCGGGGCGGTCTCGTTCGCCCAGACCACGGCGATGGCGGGGGCGCTGACCTATCTGGCGCGGTCGCTCGGGGCGTCGGGGGCGCCGCGGTGGGCCACGACGCTGGTGGCGGTGCTGGCGCCGGTGACGCCGACGGTCGGGGCGTTCACGGTCACGCTGTGGAAGGATGTGCCGTTCACGATCTGCGCGATCATGATCGCGGGGGTCTGCGCGCGCATGGCCGCGCGCCGGCGGGTCTCCCTGGCCGGGCTCGGCGTGCTCATGACGCTGCTCGGGCTCTTCCGCGCGAACGGCTTCCTCGTCGTGGGCATCGCCGTCGTCGTCCTGCTGGTGGTCGTCGCCACGCGACGGGTACGCCTCGCGCTCGTCGGCACGGTGGCGGCCGCCGTGCCACTGCTGCTCACCAACCTCCTGTTCCCGCGGTTCGGCATCACGCCGCCGTCCAGCACGTACGTCTACCACACGGCCTTCGCCGACGTGGCGGTGGCGTTCAGGGAGCGTCCTGAGCTGTTCACCGAGCAGGACAAGGCGCTCATGACCTCGGTCGCGCCGCTCACCAGGTGGTGGGAGGGCGGCACCTGCGCCACGGTCAACCTGCTCATCTGGCGACGCGACTTCAGCTGGCAGGCCGCCGACGCGCACGCGACCGAGCTGCTCGACCTGTGGAAACGGCTGCTGACCAGCGAGCCCGGGATGATCGTCGACGCCCGGTTGTGCCGGGGGGCGATCGCGTGGAGCCCGGTGCAGGACCCGTTCGTGGTGGGCGGGATGACGTACCGGTTCTCCCGGCGGCCCACCGCCGACACGTACGTGGGGCCCGGCAAGGTGCCGGACTTCGCCGGTCGTGGGGTGTTCTCGCTCCGGCCGCTGTCGGCCGAGCTGAACCAGGTGGCCGAGCCGTGGTTGACGGGGGCGCTGGCCCCGGAGTGGGACTGGGTGTTGTGGCGGGGGGCGTCGTGGGCCTACCTGTCGTACGCGGCGGTGGCGCTCGGGGCGCTGGCCCTGCGCAACCGCTATGTGCTCGGGGTGGCGGCGGTCGTGGCCGGGCAGCAGCTCGCCGTGCTGGCCAACATCTCGGCGCAGGACTTCCGGTACATGGCCACGCCGATCTTCGTCGGGCTGCTGCTGGTGCCGCTGCTCGTCGGGAGCGTCGGACGACTGCTGCTCGCCGCGGCCAGGTGGGCGTGGCGGGCGCTGCGCCGCCGGGCCACGCCCGCCGCGGAAGGCGGCTAGGCCAGATCCTGGCCGTCGGGCAGCCGGGTACGGCCGGGCAGCCGCACCACGGTGACGAAGAACTCGTCGATCTGCCGGATGACGGCCATGAACTGCTCCAGGTCCACGGGCTTGGTCACGTACGCGTTGGCGAACAGCTTGTAGCTGCGCAGGATGTCCTCCTCGGCCGAGGAGGTGGTCAGGACGACGACCGGGATCGCCCGCAGCTCCGGATCGCCCTTGATCTTCTCCAGCACCTGCCGCCCGTCGTACTTGGGCAGGTTGAGGTCGAGCAGGACGAGGTCGGGCCGGGGCGCGCCGACGTGCGCACCGCGCTGGTAGATGAAGTCGAGCGCCTCCAGGCCGTCGCGCACGACGTGGAGGTTGTTGCGGATCTTGTTGTCCTCGAACGCCTCGCGGGTGATGAGCTCGTCACCGGGATCGTCCTCCACCAGGAGCACTTCGATGGGCTGGACGGTCATTCGGGTGCTCCTTCGTCGGTGACGGCGGGCAGGGTGAAGCTGATCCGGGCTCCCTCGGTGTGGCCGGTGTCGAGCCAGATCGTACCGCCGTGGTTCTCCACGATCTTCTTGCACATCGCCAGGCCGATGCCGGTGCCGCTGTACGCCTCCCGGCTGTGCAGGCGCTGGAAGATGACGAAGATCTTATCGGCGAACTCGGCGTCCACGCCGATGCCGTTGTCGGTGACCGAGAACAGCCACTCCTTCTCCCGCTGCTCGCAGGTGATCCGGACGCGGGGTGCGCGGTCGGGGGCGCGGAACTTCAGCGCGTTGCCGACGAGGTTCTGCCAGAGCATGCCGAGCATCGTGGGGTCGCCGATCACGTTCGGCAGCGGGTCGGGCCGCTCGATCTCGGCGCCGGTCTCCTCGATCACCGTCGACAGGTCCACCAGTGCCTTGTCGAGCGACTCCTCCAGCTCGACCGGCTTGCGGTCGTCGTACAGGCGGCCGACGCGGGAGAAGGTGAGCAGGTCGTTGATCAGGACCTGCATGCGGGTGGCGCCGTCGACGGCGAAGTGGATGTACTGGACGCCGCGCTCGTCGAGCACGTCGCCGTAGCGCTTCTGGAGCAGCTGGCAGAACGTGGCGATCTTGCGCAGCGGCTCCTGGAGGTCGTGGGAGGCGACGTAGGCGAACTGCTCCAGCTCGGCGTTCGACCGCCGCAGCTCCTCGGCCTGGGCGTCGAGGCCCGCCGCCTGCTCGCGCAGCAGGACGTGCTGCTTGCGGGAATCGTCGAGGGCGAAGACGATCTTCGTGCGCATCGACTCCACGTCCCGTGCGACCTCGCGGATGTCGGCCGGCCCGCTGACGGGGATGACCCGGTCGAAGTCGCCGCCGGCGATGTCGCGGGCGGCTTCGCGCAGTTCGTCGAGCGGACGGCCGATCGCCCGCCGCAGCAGGACCGCCATCGCGACGCCGGCCAGCAGGAACAGGATCAGCATGATGACGAAGGCCAGGTTGCGCACCTGCTCGACCTGCGCCAGCTCCTCCTGGGCGCGCTGGCGGGTCTTGGCCAGCCGGTCGTCCTGCCGGTCGAGCAGCGCCCTGATCTCGTCGAAGGCGTGCTTGCCGCTCTCGATGCGGCTCGCGGAGATGACGCCGTCGGCCCGCTTGTCGGCGGTGAGCGGCTCGGCGTAGTCGCGCCGCCAGGCGGCCGCCGTGTCGCTGACGGCCTGCAGCTCGCCCTTCAGCTCCGGACGGTCGCCGATGAGCGCGGCGATGCGTTCGCGGCTGCGCCGCTCGGCCTCCACGCCCGCCGTGTACGGCTCAAGAAAGTCCTCGTTGCCGGTCAGCAGGAAGCCGCGTACGCCGGTCTCCTGGTCGATGAGCGTGCTGCGCAACTGGGCGGCCTCGATCCTGGCCGGCGAGATGCGCAGGATGACCTGGTCCGACAGCCGGGCGGTGCGGTCGAGCATCACGGTGGCGACCACGACGCAGGTGACCACCAGGACCGACACGGCCGCGATCATCAGCACGAACCAGCCGTGCACGGTCAGCCGCCGCCAGCCCTGCTCATCCGCCCGCGTACGGGAAACCTTCTGCACGGCCCGCCTCTCCGGAGCAGACGCCTGTCCGCTCACGATTCGTCTTTCCAGCGCAGGTGCACGACGGCGACGTCGTCGGCCGTCGCGTCGTGGACGGAGGCCGCCTCGACGTCGGCGAGGATCGCGTCGAGCAGGGCCTCGCTGCCGAGGCCGGTCCACCGGTGGGACAGCTCCAGCAGGCCCTCCTCGCCCAGCCACCGCGGCGCCTCCCCCGGCAGCCGTCGCTCGAAGAGGCCGTCGGTGTAGAGCGTCACGCCGCCGCCCTCGGGCAGCTCCAGCAGGTCCTCCTCCCAATCGGCCTCGATGGGCAGGCCGAGCGCGGGCCCCTGCCGGGGGTCGGCGAGGAGCACCGAGTCGGCCGTGTGCAGCAGCAGGCCGGGATGCCCGGCGCGCCAGACGCGCATGGTGTGCCGGTCGGGCTCCAGGACGACGGTGGACATCGTGACGAAGATCTCCGAGCCGGCCCGTTCGGCCAGGAGGATGCGTTCGAGCTGGCGCAGCAGGGGGACGCCGGTCACGCCGTTGAGCACCAGCGCGCGCCAGGCGATGCGCAGGCAGACGCCGAGCGCGGCCTCGTCGGGTCCGTGGCCGCACACGTCGCCGATCACCGCGTGCACGACCTTGTCGTCGGTCTCGACGACGTCGAAGAAGTCGCCGCCCAGCGTGGACGACCCGCGGCTGGCCCGGTAGCGGGAGGCGACCTCCAGCGGCATCTGCTGCAGCAGCGGCGACGGCAGCAGGCCGCGCTCCAGGCGGGCGTTCTCCTTGGCCCGCATGCGCTCGGTGTGCAGCGCCACGGCCGCCTGCTCGGCCTGCTTGCGCTGGATGGCGTAGCGCAGGGTGCGGCCCAGCCATTCGGCCTCGACCCGGCCTTTGACCAGGTAGTCCTGGGCTCCGGCGGTCACCGCGGCGAGGCCCGCGCCCTCTTCGGCCAGGCCGGTCAGCACGACGACGGCGGCGTCCCCGGCCTCCTCCAGCACCGACGACAACGCGGAGAACTCGTAGGAGTCGGGCAGGCCGAGGTCGAGCAGCACGCACTGGGGGCGCAGCCGGGCCAGCGCCCTGCGCGCCTCGTCGACCGAGCGCGCCCACTCCAGCCGCACGGCGAGGCCGCTGTCCTCCAGCAGCTCCTGGACGATCAGCGCATCCTGCGGATCGTCCTCCACGAGCAACACCAACGGCTGCCGGTCATCCTCACTCGCATGGGCCATGTTGGCAATTGCACCCTTCGTCACCGGCACCGAGCTCTAGCGAATCGACGCCTCAGGTGCCCCACTGCCCACTCCGGCCAAGATTTGGCCCAAACTCACCGACTTTTCCCAGAAAACTTTCCGGTATGCGTCCACGGGCTGAGCAATCGTCACGGGCCAGGATCCGGCGGGCACGGCGAATCGACCTCTTTCCACCATAACCAATGCTCTGACCTGCATTAACCGCTCATGGCCGGACATGCGAACGGTCCGGACCGAAGCCGGCCCGGACCGTCAGCACAACGGCGTCACTCCCACTCGATGGTGCCCGGGGGCTTGCTCGTCACGTCGACGACCACCCGGTTGACCTCGCGTACCTCGTTGGTGATGCGGGTGGAGATGCGCGACAGGACGTCGTAGGGCACCCGCGCCCAGTCGGCCGTCATCGCGTCCTCGGACGTCACGGGCCGCAGCACGACCGGGTGGCCGTAGGTGCGGCCGTCGCCCTGCACGCCCACCGAACGCACGTCGGCCAGCAGCACCACCGGGCACTGCCAGATCTGCCGGTCGAGGCCGGCGCGGGAGAGCTCTTCGCGGGCGATGGCGTCGGCCTCGCGCAGCAGCGCCAGGCGGTCGCGGGTGACCTCGCCCACGATGCGGATGCCGAGCCCCGGGCCCGGGAACGGCTGCCGCCAGACCATGGCGGGCGGCAGGCCCAGCTCTTCGCCGGCCCTGCGGACCTCGTCCTTGAACAGCGCGCGCAGCGGCTCGACCAGCTTGAACTGGAGGTCTTCCGGCAGGCCGCCGACATTGTGGTGGGACTTGATGTTGGCGGTGCCCGTGCCGCCGCCGGACTCGACGACGTCGGGGTAGAGGGTGCCCTGGACCAGGAAGTCGACCGGGCCGTCGGCCATGATGGCGCGCTGCTCGTCCTCGAAGACGCGGATGAACTCGCGGCCGATGATCTTCCGCTTCTCCTCCGGGTCGGTGACGCCCTCCAGCGCCTTCAGGAAGCGGTCGGAGGCGTCGACGACGCGCAGCTTGACGCCCGTGACGGCCACGAAGTCGCGCTCGACCTGCTCGGCCTCGCCCTTGCGCAGCAGCCCGTGGTCGACGAAGACGCAGGTGAGCCGGTCTCCGATGGCCCGCTGGACGATCGCGGCGGCCACCGCGGAGTCGACGCCGCCTGACAGCGCGCAGATGGCGCGGCCGTCGCCGACCTGACGGCGCACGGACTCGACGGAGTCTTCGACGATGTTGAGCATCGTCCAGGACGGACGGCAGCCGGCCGCGTCGAGGAAGTGCTTGAGCACGGCCTGACCGTGCTCGGAGTGGAGCACCTCGGGGTGGAACTGCACGCCGTAGAGGCCGCGCTCGGGGTGCTCGAAGGCGGCGACCGGCGTCTCGCTCGTGGACGCGGTCACCGCGAAGCCCTCGGGGGCCGCGGCCACGCTGTCGCCGTGGGACATCCAGACCGTCTGCGCGGCGGGCAGCCCCTGGAAGATGACGCCCTCGTCGAGCACCTGGAGCGCGGTGCCGCCGTATTCGGCGACGCCCGTGCGGGCGACCTCGCCGCCCAGCGCCTGGGCCATGGCCTGGAAGCCGTAACAGATGCCGAACGTGGGCACGCCGGTCGAGAACAGGCCGTGCGGCACGGGCGGCGCGCCTTCGGCGTAGACCGAGGACGGCCCGCCGGACAGGATGATCGCCTTGGGCTTCTTGGCCATCATCTCCTCGACGGGCATCGTCGAGGGCACGATCTCGGAGTAGACGTGGCACTCGCGCACCCGCCTGGCGATGAGCTGCGCGTACTGTGCGCCGAAGTCGACCACCAGCACTGTGTCGAATTCAGACACCGTGAGAACCCCCCAAAGGCGAAATGCGGTGCCTTCATTGTATCGGCCTCGGGTATTACGCCTGGCCTCACACCCGCACTCGTGCTAACACAGAACGGTGGATCTTGTCTGGCCGGCCTTGGCGTGGGCCGTGTGGGCCGCCGCGCTGGCCGCCGCGTTCGGGTTGACGACGCGCCGGGCCGCCTCTCCCCCGCCCGTCCCTGCTCCCCAGGCGCCGCCGTCCGTCGTCGAGCTCTTACGCGGGCTGCGCGCCGGCGAGGTCTTCCACGCCACGGTCTTCGACCTGGCCAGGCGCGGATTCCTGACGATCCGGGGCGACCGGCTCACGCTCTCCGCGAACGGCGAGGGGCAGTTGTGGCCGTACGAGCGGTGGGTGCTCGACCGGATGGCCGCGCGGCTGGCGGGAGCGCCGCAGGCGCCGGTCGTCGCCGTGATGCCGGACAGCGGCGACCTCGACGCCGAGTTCGTGCCCCTGGTGCGGCAGAGCGCCATCGACCTCGGGCTGGCCCGGCGGCGCTGGCAGAGCATGCTCGTGCCGCTGCTGCTGGCCGCCGCGCTCGCCGTCCCCTGGTACGTCACCATCTCCCAGGCGGGCGTGTCGTGGCCCGGCTGGATCGCCACGGCGGGGGCGTTCGTGGCCGGGACCGCGCTGCTGCTCGGCGGGCGCGGCTTCCTGCTGACGCCGCTCGGCCGCGAGGCCGCCGGGCCCGAGCCCGCGCCGGTGGACCCGCGACAGGAGTGGATCTTCACCGGCGACGGGTGGCGCGGTGTCCTGGTCGAGCCCGCGCCCCGCGACGGCGGCGCGGCCAAGCGGCAGGAGGTCGAGGGCCGGGTGGTCAAGCGCTGGATCGTGACCGAGCACGGCGACGACCTGTCCTCCTCGCGCACCTGTTACGTGGCGGTGCACGACGGCACCTCGGAGCGGGCGCCGGCCTACCGGGCCAAGGAGCGGTTCTACCAGGACGTGCTGCCGGGCGACTTCGTCCGGCTGCTGGTCAATCCCCGGCGTGGGAGCGTGGTGAGCGTGCTGGTCCACGAGCGCCGCTGGTAGCGCCGGGCAGGTCGCCCGACAGCAGGAGCTCGGTCTGCCTGCGCAGGCGGTCGCCGAACTCGGGGTGGGTCAGCACGAGGAATCGTTCCTCGTGGATGGCCCGGACGACGAGGGCGGCGACCTCGGCGGGCTCGACGCCGCGCGCCATGGCCGCCGCGACGGCCTCGCGGGCGGCCGACTCGTCGTCCGTCGGGGTGGTGACCAGGTCGGCCGGGCGGGAGCGGTCGGAGTCGTCGATCCGCGTCCGGACCGCGCCGGGGCAGAGCGCGGTCACGCGGAGCTTGGAGCCCACGGTGGCGAGGTCCTGGGCGAGCGACTGGGAGGCGGCCAGCGCGGCGTACTTGGTGATCGCGTAGCCGCCCGCGCCCGGCGCGGCGAGCAGCCCGGCCACGGACACGGTGTTGACGACGTGCCCCTCGGTGTCCTGCCGGATCATGCGCGGCACGAACGCGTGCACGCCGTGCAGCACGCCCCACAGGTTCACGCCGAGCAGCCAGGCGAAGTCCTCGGCGGTCCTGGTCCACATGTGACCGCCCTGGTAGACGCCGGCGTTGTTGCACAGCACGTGCACCGCGCCCAGCTCGCCGAAGCTCCGGTCGGCCAGGTGCCGCACGGCGGCCGCGTCGGAGACGTCGGTGACCTGCGTGAGCACCTCGCCCGGCCCGGCGGACGCCTTCTCCGCGAGCGCGGCCGTCCCGGCCAGCCCGCCGGGGTCGACGTCGGCCAGCATCAACGCCATGCCCTCGGCGGCGAACCGGACGGCCAGGGCCCTGCCGATGCCGCTGGCCGCGCCCGTCACCACCGCGACCTTGCCGGACAGTTCACGCACCGCCTGAACCTCCCTAGCGCTCGCTCGGTCCCCCCGACGCTACAGGATCGCGCCGAGCAAACCCAGGGGCGGCGAGCCGAGATCGAACAGCGCCTTGTGGAAGCGCTGGAGCGTGAAGCCCGCTCCCCACTGCTCGCGCGCCTGCTCGCGCAGATCGAGGATGAGCAGCTTGCCCCAGGTGTAGCGGCCGTACGTCGGGTCGAAGGAGGCGCGGCGGGCCTCCGACAGCGCGGCGGGACCGGCCAGGTGGGTGTCGGACTCGAAGCGCCTGGCGCCCTCCTCGACCGTCATCTGCCCGGTGTGCACGCCGATCGCGCAGGCCAGCCGGGTGACCCGGATCAGGGCCTCCACCCAGACGCCGATCTCGAAGCGCGGGTCGTCGGGCGCGAAGCCCTCCTCGACGCACAACTCCTCGGCGTAGTGCGCCCAGCCTTCGACGAAGGCCATCGACTGCAGCAGCCGCCGCACGTCCGAGGGGGCCCGGCGCAGCGCGCGGGCGTGCGAGAAGTGGCCGGGGGCCACCTCGTGCACGTTGATGGCGGGCAGCGTGGTGGCGCTGAAGACCTCCAGCCACTCCTCCTGGTCGCGCTCGCTCCAGGACGCGTCCGGCGGGGTGATGTGGTACCAGGAGGGCCCCTCGGGCTCGCCCGGCGAGTTCCACGCCATCATGGCCATGGCCCAGCGGCGCGACTCCGGCGCCAGCCCGACCAGGCACTCGCCGTCGTGGTAGGGCACGAGGTCCTTCTCGCGGGTGAAGGCGATGGCCTGTTCGGTGCCGATCCTGGCCGCCTCGATCACGCCGTCGGCGTCCGGGTGGTCCTTGACCAGCTCGCGTACGACGTCGAGGGGCGGTTCGGAGCGTCCGAGCTTCGCGCAGGACTCGGCGAGCAGCCCCATGAGCCGGTCGCGTTCGGCGTCGGCGCGCTCGGCCAGCCTGCCCAGGTCGACCGGCAGGCCCTCGGCGCTGCTCATGAGCTTGACCAGGGCCGCGCCGCCGAGCGCCGCGTCGGGGTCGCCCTCGGCGGCGGCCCGCGCGACGTGCGCCACGAGCCTGCCGTGGGCCTCGATCGCGGCCTCGTCGGTGATGCCCGCGGCCAGGCCCTTCACCGCGCCCAGCAGGGACGTGGCGACCGGCGCCGCGACCTGGTCGAGCGAGGCGATCGCGGCGTCCACGGCGGCCGGCCACTGCGCCAGGTGGGCGGCCTTGGCGGCGGCGCGCTCGGCCTCGGGGCCGTAGTCGCGGTCGTAGCAGGCCAGGTCGAGGTTGGACAGGTGGATCAGCGGGTTCCTGCGGTGCAGCTCCAGCTCGCCGAGCTGGGCGCGCATGGTCTCCTCGAAGATCTGCAGGTGCTCGGCGTCGTGCGGGTCGGCCGGCGCCTCGCCCTTGCCCAGGCGCTCCAGACCGGCCCGTACGCCCTCGGGAGACAGGTCCTGGATCTGGCCGTCGTACTCGTGCCTGCCGCCCCCTTCGCGCGCCTCGGACACCATCAAGTCGGTGATCGCGCGCAATCTGGGGTCAAGTTCTGTCATGTCGCCGACGCTAGCGCACGGCCCTGATCCTGAGGACCCCGACGGAGCCGACCAGCGAGATCACGATGCCCACGACGAACAGCGCCGGGTAGCCGCCCGTCCCCACCACGACAGCGGCGAGGGCGGGCGCCAGGATCTGCGGCCCGGCGTTGGCGATGTTGATGACGCCCATGTCCTTGCCCGCGTCGTCGGGGTCCGGCAGCACCTTCGTCACCAGGGCCATGTCCACGGCCAGGTAGACGCCGAACGCGATGCCGTGCGCGACGTTGTAGACGATCATGCCCTCGAACGTCGGCATCACCAGCGGGATGCCCAGGAACACCGCCGAGGACAGTCCGGCGACGAGCGCGAACAGCCGGAAGCGGCCGAGGCGGTCGGAGATCGGGCCGATCACGAGCACCGCGAGCAGCGTGGCGGCCTGGCCCATGAGCATCAGCAGGCCCATCGTGGCGACCACCTCGCCCTTGGGGATCTTGATGAAGTCCTCAAGGAGGAAGAGGTTGAAGGTGAAGATGACGAAATATCCGAGCATGACGCCGAAGCGGGACACGAAGGCCCAGGTGAAGTCCGGGCTCTTCAGCGGGCGTACGAACCCGGCCAGGAACGCCCTCAGGCCGAACGGCTCGCGCGCCATCCCCACCGAGGACGTGTCCGGCGTCGCGACCACGACCAGCACCGCCGCGACCAGCAGCAGCACCATCGCCACGTAGTACGCCCCGCCGGCGGCCAACTGCGGGAACACGACGAACATGATCGACGCCGCGATGGTGGCCAGCGGCGTGCCGAGCCCGAACAGGCCGGAGTAGGTGCCGTACCGGCTCGGCGGGACCCGGTCGGGCAGGATCGCGGTCATGGCGGCCTGGTAGCCGTTCATGATGGTCTGCACGCCCGCCCAGCTGATGCCGAGCATGAGCACGCTGCCCGCGTTGGCCTGCGCGAACAGGGCGAGCACGCCGAGCAGGACGCAACCGAGTATCCACGGCGAGCGGCGGCCGAAGCGTGACCTGGTCCGGTCGGAGATCTGGCCGAAGACGGGGTTGGCGAGGGTGGCCATGAGCGGGCCGATCGAGTTGGCCAGGCCCAGCGCGGCCACGTCGTTGACGCCGGTGATGCGCTGCACGTGCACGGGCAGGACGAACGCGCCCACGCTCATCCACAGGAACATGACGGCGACGTTGGCCAGCGGAAGCGTCAGGTGGAGCGGCCCGAGCCGCCGGGTGTCCCTCTGCGCGCCGCTCAGAACTTCAGCCATGGGGGGACCTTTCCGAGCAGTGATGATACGTATCACCGACGATTGCTCTGGACTGTAGGTCGCACGGGAAGGGCTGACAAGACGCGCGTCCAACTCGTTACGCGCCTCAGGCGCTGGCCCTGATCACCAGCCGGGGCTCGAACCGGGCGACGACCTCGCCGGCCACGGACGGCCGCTCTCCTCGGACGATCCCGTCGATCTCGCCCGCCAGGTCGGCCGGGCTCGCGGTGGCGTCGAAGTGCACGCTGGTCAGCCGGGGCCGCATGAGCGTGCAGATCGGCAGGTCGTCGGCGCCGACGACGGCGACGTCCTCGGGGACCCGCAGACCGGCGTCCTGCAACGCGCTGATCAGCAACATCGCGTACTCGTCGTTGTAGGCGAAGACGCCGTCGGGCAGGTCTCCCGCGCGGACGATCCGCCCCGCCTCCTCCTCGGAGAAGGCCAGGTCGATGCGCGCGGCGCCGGGAACGACCTCCCGCACCCCCGCCAGCCGGGCCCGTCCCATGGCGTCGACGCCCTCCTCCCGGGGCACGACGGCCGCCAGCCGCCGGCTCCCCCGTTCGACCAGGTGGCGGGCGGCCGCGGCGCCGAGGGCCCGGTGGTCGAACACCACGGCCGGCACCAGGGGGGAGGGCTGGTCGGACAGGCCGACGACGGCCCGGACGCCCGAGGCGTGCAGCAGGTCCACGGCGGGCCTGGTCAGCCGCGCGGCCTCGACGATGACGGCCGAGGGCCGCAGGGCGAGCCAGCTCCTGGCCGCCGCCACGCCCTTGAGGGTGCGCTCGCCGTACTGGACGAGGGTGTAGCCGCGGGTCCTGAACTCCTCCTCCAGCTCGTCGAACACCTGCTGCGCCAGCCGGCCCACCCTGGCCCGCGACAGCGGCATGAGCACGATGCCGCTGCGGCCCGTACGCAGCGTGCGGGCGGCGGCGTCGGGCACGTAGCCCAGCCGGGCGGCGGCGTCGCGGACCCGCCTGCGGGTCTCCTCGCTCACGCGGGCGTGGGGGTTGTCGGTGAGCACGTAGGAGACCGTGGCCTGTGAGACTCCCGCGGCCCTGGCCACGTCGACGCTGGTCGGCGGGCGGTCCCCCCTTGTCGTGTTCACGGGGTGGATGGTATCAACTGCTTATACGTATAATCAGGAGAGGTTGCCGCATGAAGCTGCACACTCGTGAATGGGGCTCGGGCGACCGCCTGGCCGTCCTCGTCCACGGCATCATGGCCGACTCGCGATGCTGGTGGCGGGTGGGCCCCGAGCTGGCCGCGCGCGGCTACCGGGTCATCGCCGTCGATCTTCCCGGCCACGGCGAGAGCCCCCGCGCCGACGCCTATCCGCCCGAGCTGTTCGCCTCGTCGCTGGCGGAGTCGGTGCCCGCGCACCCCGAGCTGGCCATCGGGCACTCGCTCGGCGGTCTCACGCTCGGCCTCGCCGTCGAACGGCTCATGCCCGTACGGGCGATCTACTCCGATCCGGCCTTCCGCCTGCCGACGCCGGAGAGCGGCGCCCTGGAGTCGATGGCGGAGTTCACCGACGAGACCGGCGAGCTGATCGCCGCTCTGCACCCCGGCTTCTCGGCCGAGGAGGTGGCGGTCGAGGTCGAGATGCTCGCACGCTGGGACCGCGGGTCGGCGCTGTCGCTCGTCGAGGCGTCCGGCATGGACTTCACGCCCGCGCCCGTCGTGCCGTCGCTGGTGCAGGTGGCCGACCCGAGTCTCCTGGTGCCGCCGGCGTTCCAGGAGGAGTTGCGGGGCAAGGGGTTCGAGGTGCGCGTGGTCACGGGGGCCGAGCACACGATCCACCGCCACCTGTTCGAGGACTTCCTGGCGGGGCTGGAGGGCTGGATCAGACCCGCTTCCGCAGCTCGGTGAGGCGTGCGGCGACGTCGAGGCCCTTGGCGGCGGCCCAGGCGTCGTCGTGGTACGTCGCCAGGTGCCGGTCGGCCGCGTCGCCCACCAGCGAGACGACCGTGCCGGTCTCGCCCCTGGCCCGCATGCGCGCGGCCAGGTCGAGCGCGGCCCACAGCGCGGTGCCGGACGAGCCGCCCACCGGCAGCCCGGTGACCTCCCTGATGAGCCGGGCCCCCGCCACGCTCGCCGCGTCGGGCACCGGGACCACCAGATCGACCAGGTCGGGCCGGAACCCCGGCTCCACGCGCGGACGACCGACGCCCTCGATCCGCGAGGGCATGCCGGTGGCGTAGTCGGGCACGTCGAGCGTCCAGCCCGGGAAGTACGCGGAGTTGTCGGGATCGGCGACGGCCACCCGGCAGCCGAACCGCCCGGCCACGGCCCCCAACGTGGCCGAGGTCGCGCCGGTGCCCGCGCCCGTCACCACCCAGTCGGGACGGACCTGGGCGAACAGCTCCTCGGCCAGATCGTGCGGCGCGGCCCGGCCGAACTGGTCGAGGAAGTGGCCGCCGATCCGCCTGGCCGCGTCGTAGATGGCCAGCGGCGGCGTGACGAACCGGCACTCGCCGCCCAGCGCCTCCACCGCGCGAGCCCGCGCCGGGTCGTGCCTCCCCGGCATGACCACGACATAGGGCAGGCCGAGCCGCCGGGCGAACCACGCCTGCGCGACCGCCGCGTTGCCGCCGGTGGCCTCGACCACGGTGGTGCCCTCGGTGACCAGGCCGTCGAGCACCGCCTGCCGGAACAGGGCCCTGGCGTGCCGGTGCCGCAGGCTGCCCGTCGGCTGGCCGGACTCGTCCTTCAGCAGCAGGCGCACGCCCGGGACCCGGACGGGGAAGTCGATCAGCCTGGTGGGGGGCCCGGCGGCCAGCGCGTCGAGCGCGCGCGTGCTCCAGCTCACCGGACCACCATGTCAGGACGAGGTCAGGAAAGCTCCACCTGTTCGCCAGGGGCGAGCAGCACGAACCGCTCGCCGAGCCCCGCGAACGCCTTCTCCAGCGTGTCGCGGCCCTGCGTGAAGTGCGCCCACTGCTCGAAGTGCAGCGGGACGACGTGCCGCGCGCCCAGGATGTCGGCGGCGGTGACGGCGTCCTCGCTGGTCAGCGTCAGGAAGCCGTCCACCAGCGGGGTGCGCGCGCCGCCCGCGAACAGCAGCGCCACGTCGATCTGGGGGAACCTGGCGGCCACGGCCCGTACGACGTCGAGCGAGGCGTTGTCGCCGCTCACGTAGACGGTGGGCAGGCCCTCGCCGCTCAGCACGAAGCCGGTGACCTCGCCCGTCAGGTGCTCGGTCCCGTCGGGGCCGTGCTGGGCGGGCACGCCGGTCACCCGCACCGGGCCGACCTCGGTCTCGCTCCAGTTGGGCAGGGCGCGCACCGGCTCGCCCACCCGCTCGGCCGCCGACGCGGTGGACAGCGCCAGCGGCACCGTGGCGAGGAGCGCGCGGCCCGCATTGTCCAAGTTGTCGGGGTGCTGGTCGTGCGAGAGCAGCACGGCGTCCACCGGGCCCACCTCGTCAGGGGCGAAGGCGGGGCCGGCCGTCTTCTTGAGCACCCTGGCGCCGACCGGGTGGTCGCCCGGCGCGTCGAAGGTGGGGTCGACCAGCAGCCGCACGCCGCCCAGCTCGATGACGGCGGTAGGACCACCGGCGTAACGAATCTTCATGTCCGTCAACGACACGGCGGCACGGCGGGTTTATTCCGCAGGCCGTCGAGCACCCGGGTCAGCGTGCGGTGGCAGAGCGCGCGGAAGTCGGGCGCCGCCATGCCCATCCGGCCGCTCAGGTACTGCTGGACCAGGCCCTGGGTGCTCGCCGTGACCGCGAGCGTGGTCTCCAGCGGGTCGTCCTCGCGCAGCACGCCCGTGCGCATTCCCTCCTCGACCAGCGCCACGACCACGCTGAACGGCGGGCCCTGGCCGTCGCGGAAGTCGTCGGGGAAGCGGCGGGCCCGCGCCCAGGCGTCGGAGGTCAGGAAGTGGTACAGGTGGGGGCTGCCGAGTGCGAAGTCGAGGAAGTCGTCGAGCGCCGCCCTCACGCGTTCCTCCAAACCGCCCGTCCGGGGCCGGCGGGCCCACGCCTCGGCCAGCTCGCGGGCGGCGGCGTCGGCGACGGCACGCAGCAGGGCCTCCCTGTTGGGGAAGTGCCGGTAGATGGCCATGGCGGTGACGCCCACGGCCTCGCCCACGCGCCGCATGCTGACGGCCTCGGCGCCCTCCTCCAGCAGGATGCGCCGGGCCACGGCCTCGATGCGCGCCGCCGTCCCTCGCTCACTCACGTTTACAGTGTATACAGACGCAGTGCGCCCGGAGCCCGCTCCGGCACGGCCGGACTGCGGGGCGCCACCGGGGGCAGCCGCACGTACGGCGCGCCCGGGGCGGGCCTGGGGTCGGGGTTGCCCGCGTTGGGCCACAGGGACATGGCCCGTTCGGCCTGCGCGGTGATGGTGAGCGACGGGTTCACCCCCAGGTTGGCCGACACCGCCGAGCCGTCCACCACGTGCAGCCCCTCGTGGCCGTGGACGCGGTGGTAGGCGTCGATCACACCGGTCTCGGGCGAGTCGCCGATCACGCAGCCGCCGAGGAAGTGGGCCGTGGTCGGGATGTCGAACAGGTCGAGCCAGGTGCCGCCGGGCACCCCGCCGATCTCGGCCGCCGCGTGCCGTACGGCCTCGTGCCCGGCCGGGATCCAGGTCGGGTTGGGCTCGCCGTGGCCGCGGGCCGACCGCAGGCCCCAGCGGGTGCGCCGGATGGTGATCGAGTTGTCCTTGGCCTGCATGACCAGCGCGATGACGGTCCGTTCCGACCAGCGGCGCAGGTCGAGCAGGCGTAGCGCCTCCATGGGCCGCGCGGCGACCTCCCGGAGCAGGCCGCGCCAGCGGGACTGGCCGCCGTCCACGAGCAGGGTGCGGAGCAGGCCCATGGCGTTGGAGCCGTCGCCGTAGCGCACGGGCTCGATGTGAGTTTCGGCGTCGGGGTGGATGGAGGAGGTGATGGCCACGCCCTTGTTGAGCTTCTCGCCGCCCGCCGAGGTGCGTTCGAAGCCGAGCAGGGCCTCGGAGTTGGTCCTGGTCAGCGTGCCGAGCCTGGGTGACAGGCGGGGCAGGTCGCCGGTGGCGCGCAGCTTGTGCAGCAGGCGCTGGGTGCCGTACGTGCCGGCCGCGAAGATCACCTGCTTGGCCGTGAACGAACGGCGGCGCAGCGCCGACCCGGTCCGGCGGGCGACGACCCGGTAGCCGCCGGAGGGCAGCGGACGCACCGAGGTGACCGTGCACTCCGGGTAGACCCGGGCCCCCGCCTGCTCGGCCAGGTGGAGGTAGTTCTTGACCAGCGTGTTCTTGGCGCCGTGGCGGCAGCCCGTCATGCACTGCCCGCACTCGATGCAGCCGCGCCGCTCAGGGCCCGCGCCGCCGAAGTACGGGTCGACGCCGTCCTCGCCGAAGTAGACGCCCACCGGGGCCAGGTGGAAGGTGTCGCCGACGCCCATCTTGTCGGCGACCCTGCGCATGATGTCGTCGGCGCGGGTGAAGGTGGGGTTCGTGACCGCGCCGAGCATGCGTTTGGCCTGGTCGTAGTGGGGGGCCAGCTCCGACTTCCAGTCGGTGATGCCGGCCCACTGCGGGTCGCGGAAGAAGGGGTCGAGCGGCTCGTAGAGGGTGTTGGCGTAGACCAGCGAGCCGCCCCCCACCCCGGCTCCTGCCAGCACCATCACGCCGGTGCCGCGTTCGCCGCGCAGCACGTGGATGCGCTGGATGCCCTTCATGCCGAGCCAGGGCGCCCACAGGAAGTCGCGCAGCTTCCACGACGTGGCCGGCAGCGTGGACTCGTCGAAGCGGCGGCCCGCCTCCAGCACGCCGACCTTGTACCCCTTCTCGCTCAGCCGCAGCGCCGAGACGCTGCCGCCGAACCCCGAGCCGATGACCAGTACGTCGAACGTCACTTGATCCGCAGCTTCCGCATCGTCTTGAGGGTGCCGGCCAGGACGTCGGCCCACGTCTCGTACGTCAGGTCGAAGGGCGGCTCGAAGCCCAGCCAGGACGCCTGCGAGGCCACGGTCTTGGACTCGGTGTACCGCAGCAGGCCCTCCGCGCCGTGCCGGCGGCCGAGACCGGACGCCTTCATGCCGCCCATGGGCGCGTCGTAGGAGGCGTAGGCCGAGCCGTACCCCTCGTTGATGTTGACCGTGCCGGCCTTGACGCGGGCGGCCAGGGCGCGGCCGCGGGCCAGGTCGGTGGTCCAGATGGAGGCGTTCAGGCCGTAGATGGTGTCGTTGGCCAGCTCGACCGCCTCCTCCTCCGAGGTGAAGGGGTAGAGGGCGACCACCGGCCCGAACGTCTCGTTGCGGCACAGGTCCATGTCGTCGCGCACGCCGGTGAGCACGGTCGGCTCGTAGAACAGCGGGCCGAGGTCGGGTCTGGCCCGCCCGCCGGTCAGCACGGTCGCGCCCTTGGCCACGGCGTCGTCCACGTGGGCGCTGACCGCGTCGAGCTGGCGTCGCGAGGTGAGCGAGCCCATCTGGACCGACCAGTCGTGGCCCGCGCCGAGCTTGAGGTTCCCGACCTGCTTGACCAGGCGCGCGGCGAAGTCGTCGAACACGGACGCGTGCACGTACAGCCGCTCGATGGACAGGCAGAGCTGGCCCGCGTTGGTGAAGCAGGCCCTGATCGCCCCCTGGACGGCGAGCGCCAGGTCGGCGTCGGCGAGCACCACCATCGGGTTCTTGCCGCCGAGCTCCAGCGAGCAGCCGATGAGCCGCTTGGCCGCCTCCTCGGCGATCTTCCTGCCACCCCTGGTCGACCCCGTGAACGCGACGTAGTCGGCGTCGTCGAGCAGCGCGTCGCCGATCTCGGCGGGCTCGCCCAGCACGACCTGCCAGATCTCGCGCGGCATGCCCAGCTCGGCCAGCAGGTCGATGGTCCACAACGTGGACATGGCGGTCTGGGTGTCCGGCTTGTGCACCAGCGCGTTGCCGGCCAGCAGCGCGGGCACGGCGTCGGTCACGCCCAGGGAGAGCGGGTAGTTCCACGGGGAGATCAGCGCGACCACGCCCTTGGGCTGGCGCAGCTCGGCCACGCGGGTGGCGCCGGGGAAGATGCCCTTGCGGCCGCGCGGCGCGAGCAGGCCGGGGGCCCGCCGCGCGTAGTAGAGGCTGCACCCGGCGACGTCGAGCACCTCCTCGAAGGCGTGCTTGCGGGCCTTGCCGGTCTCGTCCTGGACGATGTCGAGGATCTCGTCCCTGCGGTCGAGGATGGCGTCGTGCAGCAGCAGGAACGGTCTGGCCCGCGCCGCGGCGGGCCTGGCCGCCCACTCGGCCTGGGCGGCCCTGGCTCGCTCGTAGGCCAGGCGTACGTCGTCGGCCGTGGAAATGGGCAGCTCGGCGAGCGGCTCGCCGGTGAAGGGGGCGGTGATCTGCCGGGTCTTGCCGCTGGACGTGACGTGCATGCCAGAAGGATATTCCGCTTGGCTACCGGCGGGTAGTTTTTGCGGATTCGCGGGGTGGGGTCAGAATCCTCTTATGCCATCGTTCGCTCCGCTACGGCCGGGAGATCCGGCGAGTCTGGCCGGCATGGATCTCCTCGGCAGGCTTGGCGAGGGCGGCCAGGGTGTCGTCTACCTCGCGAAAGATCATTCCGGCACGCACGTCGCCGTCAAATGGCTGCGTCCCGACCTGTCCGGCGACGACGTGAGCGTCGAACGGTTCCTGCGCGAGGTCCAGGTGGCCCAGCAGGTGGCGCCGTTCTGCACCGCGGCCGTCCTCGGCACCGGCGTCGAGCAAGAACGGCCGTTCATCGTCAGCGAGTTCATCGAAGGGCCGTCGCTGCAGCGGGTGGTGCAGGAGGAGGGGCCGCGCACCGGGTCCACGCTGCACCGGCTGGCCATCGGCACCGCGACCGCGCTGGCCGCGATCCACCAGGCCGGCATCGTCCACCGCGACTTCAAGCCCGCCAACGTCATCCTGGGCGCGGACGGCCCGCGGGTGATCGACTTCGGCATCGCGCGGGCGCTCAACGCCACCTCGACGATCAGCAGCATGGTCGTGGGCACGCCGTCGTACATGCCGCCCGAGCAGATCATGGGCCACACCGTCGGGCCGGCGGCCGACATGTTCTCCTGGGCGAGCGCGATGGTCTACGCGGCGTCGGGGCGGGCGCCGTTCGGCAGCGACACCATGCCCGCCGTGATCAACCGGGTCCTCAACCAGCAGCCCGACCTGGGCGTGCTCGACGGCGCGCTGCGTGACGTGGTGGCCGCGTGCCTGGCCAAGGACCCGGCGCAGCGGCCGACGGCCGAGCAGGTGATCATGCGCCTGCTCCAGCACCCGATGCCGGCGAACTCGCCGATCCTCGCGGCGGCCGCCGCCGAAGCCGTCCCGGCCGGGCCTCCCCGGCCCGGACCGATGACCGCGCCCCCGCAGGGGCCCTTCCAGGGACCGCATCAGGGGCCGCCGCCGGGGCCGATGACCGGGCCCGTGCCCGGGGGCCCGCAGCCGTACCCGCAGCAGTGGCATCCGGCCGGACCGTACGCGCAGCCCACCCACCCGAACGTGCACCCCGGGCACCCGGCCAGGAAGAGCAGGGCGCCGCTGGTCATTGGGGTCACGCTGGGCGTCGCCTTACTCGTGCTGGCCGGGCTCGCCGTGCTCATCGCCAACGACAGGGCGACCGTGGCCGCCGACGACGGCCGCGCGACCCCCGCGTCCGCCCAGCCGTCCGACCGGAGCCTCCCGACCGTCTCGCCGTCGGTCGCGCCGCCGGTCGCCGAGGTCTCCGTCCCCAAGGAGGGCCCGCGCCAGGCGCTGCCCGGCGCCGCGATCGGCCTGTACGAGAACACCTCCGACGCCATCGTCCTGACCTCGTACGAGATCTACGACAAGAAGAAGGACGACTGGATCGACCACGCCAGGGACTCGCTGCGCGGCCCGTTCCGCAAGTACGCCGGCAACTGGGAGTCGAACGTCTCCCCAGGCGGCCGCTACCTGGCCACCCGGGGCCGCAAGTACACCGACGACAACTACGACTACATCATCGTCAGCGACCGCCAGACGGGCGAGCGCACCACGATCAAGACCGTCCGCGGCCCGCTGATCGCCAGCATCCGCGGCTGGTCCGAGGACGGCTCGAAGATCCTGCTCAACATCGAGCGGAAGAGCGGCGAGACCTGGACCTACCCGGGCTTCGTCATCGTGGACGTCGCCACGAAGAAGGCCAGGATCGTCATGGTGGACGACACCGCCGTCCGCAAGACCGCCTTCGGCTGGGACGGCGAGGGCCAGGGCGTGGTCAACGTCTTCGGCCCCGAGAAGAACCGCAGCCTGCGCTTCTTCGACGCCGCCGGCAAGGCCACGCGCGACGTGCGCTCGATCGGCACGCTGCCCGCCGGCACCCAGGACATCTTCTCCCCCTCGGGCGAGTCGTTCCTGTCCACCTGCCCCAACGGCAGCGACGGCGACACCTGCGTGTGGGACACCGAGTCGGGCGACCGCACGCACAAGTTCACCTCCGACTGCGACAAGGTGCTCGGCTGGTACGACGACAGCCGCCTCTACTGCTGGGAACAGGACAACAACACCAAGGACGAGATCCAGGTCGTCGACTTCAAGGGCACCCTCCTGCGCAGGATCCTCGACGTGCCCGGCGACGTGGACTTCAGCCCGGTCTTCACCGCCAACCCGGCCAAGGGCTCCTGAACCATCCGGCCCGCGCAGCCGTCAAGGAGGTCATGAAGACGCTGATCCGTACGGCCGTGACCGCCGCGGCCCTCGCCACGGTCACGGCGGCCTGCACCTCGGCGGCGACGGGCCAGGCGCCCGTGCCGAAGGTCACGCTCGACGCCGTCCGCCTGGTCGCCTACGACAGTTGCGACGACATGCTGTCGGGCCTGCGGGAGCACGCCGCGGAGAACGTCGGCCCCTGGGGCTTCGGCGGCCCGCAGATCATGTACATGGAGGACACCGCCACCACCGCGAGGGCGAAGACCACCTCCGACACCCCTGAGCACTCCACCACGAACGTGCACGAGGCGGGCGTGGACGAGCCCGACCTGATCAAGACCGACGGCAACCGGATCGTCACGGTCGTGGACGGCAACCTGCGGATCATCGACACCGCGTCCAAGAAGGTCACCGCGTCGCTCAAGCTCACCAAGAAGGACGAGCCGACCTTCGCCCCCGCCGACCTGCTGCTGTCCGGCGACCGCGCGCTGGTGCTGTTCCGCGGCGGCGACATCATGCTCAAGCGCTTCGCGCCGCCCGGCGAGACCCGCTACGTCGTGGTCGACCTGGCCGGGCAGCCGAAGGTGCTCAGCACGATCCGGGCGCAGGGCTCGTACGTGGACGCCCGGATGATCGGCTCCACGGTCCGGCTCGTCACCCGCAGCCAGCCCGACATCACCTTCCCCGAGCCCAAGAGCCCGGACACCACGGAGGCCGACCGCAAGAAGGCCAACCAGGCCGTCGTACGGCAGGCGCCGCTCACCGCCTGGCTGCCCACGGTCGAGATCACCAGCGGGTCCGGCACGGTCAAGAAGGACACGGTCAAGTGCGAGCGGGTCAGCCACCCCGCCGACTACACCGGCACCTCGCTGCTGACCGTCCACACCATCGACCTGGCCCAGGACGTCGCCGCGACCGGCACCGAGCCCATCAGCCTGGCCGCCGACGGCGACACCGTCTACGGCAGCGGCAAGAGCCTGTACGTCGCCAGCAACCCCCGCTGGTGGTTCCCTGTGGTCACCGACCCGATGCCCGTCGAGCCCGTGCCGACGGCCACCGACGGGGCCCCGGCCGTCGAGCCCACGCCGAGCGACCCGGCCGTGACCACCGGCCCGGCCGAACCGGCGGTCACCAGCAGCGCCCCCGCCACGCCCGCCACGTCCGCGCCCGCCACGTCCGCCACGTCCGAGCCCGCCCCCGACCCCACTCCGACGGCCCCGCCCGAGGAGACCGAGGTCCACCGGTTCGACATCGGCGCCCCCGGCGCCCCCACGTACGTGGCCTCCGGCAAGGTCCCCGGCCGCCTGCTGAACCAGTACTCGCTGTCGGAGTACGAAGGCCACCTCCGCGTCGCCACCACCCTCACCTCCACCGACGGCAAGAACAGCGCCAGCAGCGTGTACGTGCTCGCCGCCGACACCATGGCCAAGGTCGGCGAGGTCGGCGGCCTCGGCCGGGGCGAGCGCATCTACTCGGTCAGGTTCATCGGCCCGGTGGGCTACTGCGTGACGTTCAAGCAGGTGGACCCGCTCTACACGCTCGACCTGCGCGACCCGGCCGCCCCCAAGGTGACCGGCGAGCTGAAGATCACCGGCTACTCGGCGTACCTGCACCCGGGCGCCGACGGCCGGCTGATCGGCATCGGCCAGGAGGCCAGTGACAAGGGCAGGACGCTCGGCACGCAGGTCTCGCTGTTCGACGTCAGCGACCCGGCCGCCCCGCGCAGGCTGTCGCAGCTCTTCCAGAAGGAGGCGGGCTCCGAGGCCGAGTGGGACCCGCACGCGTTCCTGTACTGGCCCAAGACCGGCCTGTCGGTGATCCCGCTGATGACCCCCAAGGAGTCGGGCGCGCTGGTGCTGAAGATCGACGACTCGGCCGTGACGAAGCTCGGCATGATCAAGCACCCGACGCACCAGGCCGAGGACTACGCCTACCAGCCCGGCATCCAGCGTTCGATCATCATCGGCGACGCCCTCTGGACGCTGTCCTGGGACGGCCTCCAGGTCAACGACGCCACGACGCTGGCCCGTCAGGGGTGGATCGCGCTGCGCTGACCCCCGCGGCCCCTCGCGAGGGCGGGTGACCGGTCCGCCGGGACGGTCACCCGCGCTCCGGCGCGACGACGGGGACGATCTCGGGCGCGCCCAGCCGGATGGCGTCGGCCTCCTGGTCGGAGTCCTGCTCCTGCGAGCGCCGCTCGGCCTCGACGCGCTTGGTGTAGTACTCCACCTCCCGCTTGACCTGCTCGGCGTCCCAGCCGAGCGGCCCGGCCAGCAGCTCGGCGGCCTCCTGGGCCACGGCCAGCCCGCGGTGGAAGGTCTCGATGGAGATGTGCGTCCGCCTGGTCAGCACGTCGTTGAGGTGCCTGGCGCCCTCGTGGGTGGCGGCGTAGACGATCTCGGCCCGCAGGTAGTCGTCGGCCCCGGCCAGCGGCCTGCCCAGCGACGGATCGCCCTCGACCAGCACCAGCACCTCGTCGATGAGCGAGCCGTAGCGCTGGAGCAGGTGCTCGATCCGGGCGACGTGCAGGCCCGAGGTGTGGGCGAGGCGGTAGCGGGAGTTCCACAGCGCCTGGTAGCCCTCGGCCCCGGCCAGCGGCACGCGGTCGGTGCACGAGCGCGGCACCCGCTGGTCGAGCCCGTGCGCCACCGCGTCCACCGCGTCGCGCGCCATGACCCGGTACGTCGTGTACTTCCCGCCGGCGATCATCACCAGCCCCGGCACCGGATGCGCCACGACGTGCTCGCGCGACAACTGCGACGTCTGGTCGGACTCCCCCGACAGCAGCGGCCGCAGCCCGGCGTAGACGCCCTCGACGTCGTCGCGGGTCAGCGGCACCGCCAGCACCTCGTTGACGTGGTCGAGCAGGTAGTCGATATCGGTGCGGGAGGCCGCCGGGTGGCCCTTGTCGAGCGTCCATTCGGTGTCGGTGGTGCCGATGATCCAGTGGCGGCCCCACGGGATCACGAACAGCACCGACTTCTCCGTGCGCAGGATGACGCCGGTGCTGGAGTGGATGCGGTCGCGCGGCACCAGCAGGTGGATGCCCTTGGAGGCCCGTACGTGGATCTGGCCGCGCCCGCCGACCAGCTCCTGGATGTCGTCGGTCCACACGCCGGTGGCGTTGACGACCTGCTGGGCTCGTACGTCGAACTCCGCGCCGGTCTCCAGGTCGCGCGCCCGCACGCCGGTGACCCGCTCGCCCTCCCGCAGGAACCCGACCACCTGGGCGCGCGGCGCGACCCGGGCGCCGTAGGTGGCGGCGGTGCGCAGCATGGTCATCACGTAGCGGGCGTCGTCGACCTGGGCGTCCCAGTACTGGACGGCGCCGGTGAAGGCGCTCTTCTTCAGCGCCGGGGCCAACCGCAACGCCCGTGACCTGGACAGATGCCGATGGCCCGGCACCCCGCGGGTGAGCCCGGAGGCGAAGCCGAGCGTGTCGTAGAGCGCCACCCCGGCCCCCACGTATGGACGCTCCCACCCGAAATGGGTCATCGGGAACAGGAACGGCACCGGCCGGACGAGGTGCGGGGCCAGGCGCTGGAGCAGCAGGGCCCGCTCCTGCAAGGCCTCGCGCACCAGCTCGAAGTTGAGCTGCTCCAGGTAGCGCAGGCCGCCGTGGATGAGCTTGGACGAGCGCGAGGAGGTGCCGGAGGCGAAGTCACGGGCCTCCAGCAGGGCCACGTCGAGCCCTCTGGTCGCGGCGTCGAGCGCGGTCCCGGCCCCCACCACGCCGCCGCCGACCACGACCACGTCGAACTCCTGGGCGGACATCTCCGCCAGCGCCGCCGCGCGCTCGGCCGGCCCGAGCCGGGCCACACTCCTACCAGCCGTCATCATCCCCCCATGGGTCGTCTGCGGTCAGTACCTACCCGTACGCCCGGTTCCATGTAACGCCGGACGGATTCAGGCGCGTACGACCTTGACGCCCGCGTCGGTGAGCCGGCCGGTGAGCTCGTCGGAGAGCCGGGCGTCGGTGACCAGCGTGTCGATCCGCTCGATCGGGCAGATGCGGGAGAAGGCCCGCCGGCCCACCTTGGAGGAGTCGGCCACCACGACGACCTGGGCGGCACGGCTGATCAGCAGGTTGTTCACGCTGGCCTCGCCCTCGTGGTGGGCCGAGGCGCCGAGGTCGACGTCGATCGCGTCGACGCCGAGGAAGGCCACGTCGAGGGTGACCTGTTCGAGCACGCCCGAGGCCAGCGGGCCGATCAGCTCGTACGACTGCTGCCTGGCCACCCCGCCGGTGACCACGATCTTGACGTGCTGCCGCACGGTCAGCTCGGCGGCGATGTTCAGGGCGTTGGTGACGATCGTGAACCCGCTCTCCAGCGTGGACAGCGTGGCGAGGGTGCGGGCCAGCTCGGAGGTCGTGGTGCCGCCGTTGAGGCCGACCACGGCCCCCGGGGTGACCAGGCCGGCCGCCGCGGCGGCGATGCGGTGCTTCTCGTCGGCGTGCCTGGCGGTCTTGTAGCGCAGCGGCAGGTCGTAGCTGACGCTCTGGGTGACGGCTCCGCCGCGGGTGCGCATGAGCATCTGCTGCTGGGCGAGCTGGTCGAGATCCCGCCGGATCGTGGCGGTGGAGACGTCGAGCGCCTCGGCCGCCTCCTCCACCGACAGCCGGCCCTCCTGCGCGAGCAGCTCCAGGATGGCGTTCCAGCGATCGTAGCGGGACACGAAGCCTCCAATGAGATCCGGACAGGATCAAGCGTGGCACAGACGGACAGGTCTGAGCGACCACTGCACAAAGATGCGCTTTTACTGTATAAAAAAGGCAGAAACAAACAACTACGGGGAGGAACGCGGTGACCACCCATACCGAAGCCGAGATCGAGTCCCAGCCGTCCTGCTGGCGGCGGGCCGTGGCCGACGTGCCCGCCGGCGCGCTGCCCCAGCCCGGCGAGCGGGTGGCCGTCATCGGCTGCGGCACGTCGTGGTTCATCGCGATGGCCTACGCCACGCTGCGCGAGCGGGCCGGGCAGGGCGAGACCGACGCGTTCGCCGCCTCCGAGGCGCCGGTCGGCCGCTCGTACGACCGGGTGCTCGCGCTGACCCGCTCGGGCACCACGACCGAGGTCCTGGAGCTGCTATCCAGGACGGACGCCCGCACCACGGCCATCACCGCCGACCCGAAGACGCCGGTCATGACGGCCGCCGACGAGGTCATCGTGCTCGACTACGCCGACGAGACCTCAGTCGTGCAGACCCGCTTCGCCACCACCCAGCTCGCCATGCTCCGCGCCAGCCTCGGCGAGGACCTCACGGGCGCGATCGCCGACGCCGAACGGGCCCTGGCCGAGCCGCTGCCCGCCGAGCTGATCGAGGCCGAGCAGTTCAGCTTCCTCGGCAGCGGCTGGTCGGTCGGCCTGGCCCAGGAGGCCGCGCTGAAGATGCGCGAGGCGTCGCGGTCGTGGACGGAGGCGTACCCGGCGATGGAGTACCGGCACGGCCCGATCAGCATCGCGGGCCCCGGCCGCGTCACCTGGATGCTCGGCACCGCCCCCGAGGGCCTGCGCGAGCAGGTCGAGGCGACCGGCGGCACGTTCGTCGAGAGCGGCCTCGACCCCATGGCCGAGCTGGTGCGCGCCCAGCGGGTGGCGGTCGCGCGGGCCTTCGCCCGTGGGCTGAACCCCGACGAGCCCATGCACCTCACGCGATCTGTGATCCTTTCTTCATGAGCCTTACTCTCGCCGACGCCCGGATCGTGACCCCCGAAGGGGTGCACGAAGGATGGCTGACCATCGAAGACGGCCGCATCACGCATGTCGGCCACGGATCGGCGCCCAGCCCCGGCCTGAGCCTCGGGGGGCGGCACGTCGTCCCCGGGTTCGTCGACATCCACAACCACGGCGGCGCGGGCGGGTCGTTCCCGACCGGCGACCAGGACAAGGCGCGCGACGCCGTGGCCCTGCACCGGCGGCACGGCACGACCACGATGATGGCCAGCCTGGTCACCGACGCGCTCGACGGGCTGTCCAGGGCCGCCTCCTCGCTGGCCGAGCTGTGCGAGGAGGGGCTGCTGGCGGGCATCCACTTCGAGGGGCCGTACATCGCCAAGGCGCGTTGCGGCGCGCACGACCCCTCCCTGCTGCGCGAGCCGTCGCCGCAGGAGCTGTCCGGGCTGGTCAAGGCCGCGCGCGGGCACGCGCGCATGGTCACCGTCGCCGCCGAGCTGCCCGGCGGCCTCGACACGATCCGCACGGCCGTCGGCGAGGGCCTGATCGCGGCGCTCGGCCACAGCGACGCCGACTACGACCAGGCGATCGCCGCCATCGAGGCGGGCGCCACCGTCGCCACCCACCTCTACAACGCGATGCCGCAGCTCGGCCACCGCGCGCCCGGCCCGATCGCCGCCCTGCTGGAGGACGAGCGGGTGACGGTCGAGCTGGTCAACGACGGCGTCCACGTGCACGCGGCGATGTTGCGCCTGGCCTACGAGGTGGCCGGCCCCGGCCGTACGGTACTGATCACCGACGCGATGGCGGCCACGGGCCTCGGCGACGGCGACTACGTGCTCGGCCCCATGCGGGTGCGCGTGAGCGACGGCGTGGCCAGGCTGGTCGAGGGCGGCTCGATCGCGGGCTCCACCCTCACCATGGACGCCGCCTTCCGCCGCGGCGTGCGGGAGCTGGGCATGTCGCTGCCCGACGCGGTCCAGGTGGCCTCGCTGACCCCCGCCCGGGTGCTCGGCCTGGCCGAGGAGATCGGCTCGATCGCCGTCGGCAAGGCCGCCGACCTGGTCGTGCTCTCCGGCGAGCTGGAGGTCGACGGCGTGATGAAGAACGGCGACTGGATCACGGAGCCCTGATGATCATCACCGTGACGCTCAACGCCGCGCTCGACGTGACCTACGAGGTCCCGTCCGTCACCTGGGACGGCGTCAACCGGGTCGGCGCCGTCCACCGGCGCGCCGGCGGCAAGGGCGTCAACGTGGCCCGCGTGCTGGCGGCCCTCGGCCAGGAGGTCCTGGTCACGGGGCTGGCGGGCGGGCCCACCGGGCAGGCGATCGAGCACGACCTGCGGGCCGCCGGCCTGCCCGCCGCCCTGACCGGCGTCGCCGCCGACTCCCGCACCACGCTGGTGGTCTCCGAGCCGGGCGGCGCCACGTTGTTCAACGAGCCCGGCCCCGAGGTCACGGCGGCCGAGCTGGCGGCGTTCACGGAGCACTACACGTCGCTGCTGGCCGAGGCCGAGGCCGTGGTCATCTCCGGCAGCCTGCCCCGCGGCGTGCCGGCCGACGTCTACGCGACCCTGGCCTCCCTCGCGGCCGGCGCGGGCGTGCCGGCCATCGTCGACGCCGACGGCGACCCGCTGCGCCACGCGCCGGAGGGGCGCCCGTCCGTCGTCAAGCCCAACGCCGAGGAGCTGGCCAGGGCCGTCCCCGGCGGCACCCCCGAGGAGGGCGCCCACGCGCTGCGCGAGCGGGGGGCCGAGGCCGTGGTCGTCTCCATGGGCGCCGACGGGCTGCTCGCGGTGACGGGCGAGGGCACCTTCCGGGCGCGGATGCCGTACACCGTCCAGGGGAACCCGACCGGGGCCGGCGACTCGCTGGTCGCGGGGCTGGCACTGGGCCTGGTCGAGGGCTCCCCGTGGCCCGACAGGCTGCGGCGGGCCGCGGCGCTGGGCGCGGCGGCCGTCGCCGCGCCGGTCGCCGGCGACTTCGACGGCGAGGTCTACGCCGACATACACCCCCAGATCATCATCACGTAAGGAGCTCGTCATGGCCCTCGCCGGAATCGGCGACATCGTCCGGCAGTCCCCCGCTGGGGTGGGCGCGTTCAACGTGATCCAGCTGGAGCACGCCACCGCCATCGTGGCCGGCGCGGAGGCGCTCGGCCTGCCGGTCGTGCTGCAGATCAGCGAGAACTGCGTGCGCTACCACGGCGCTCTGGAGCCCGTCGCGCTGGCCGCGCTGGCCGTCGCGCGCCGCGCGGAGGTGCCGGTCGCGGTCCACCTCGACCACGCCACCGACCGCGCGCTGGTGGAGGAGGCGGTGTCGCTGGGCCTCGGCTCGGTCATGTACGACGCCTCCGCCCTGCCCGACGAGGAGAACGTGGCCGCCACGGCCGAGGTCGCGGCCTGGTGCCACGAGCGCGGCGTCTGGGTGGAGGCCGAGCTCGGCGAGGTCGGCGGCAAGGACGGCGTGCACGCGCCCGGCGCCCGCACCAAACCCCACGAGGCGGTCGACTACGTCGCCAGGACCGGCGTCGACGCGCTCGCCGTGGCCGTCGGCACCTCGCACGCCATGACCACCAAGGACGCCGTGCTCGACCTGGAGCTCATCGCCGAGCTGCGGGCGGCGGTGCCGGTGCCGCTGGTGCTGCACGGCTCGTCCGGCGTGCCCGACGACGTGCTGCGCGAGGCCGTCCGCAACGGCATGAAGAAGATCAATATTGCCACCCACCTGAACAAGGCGTTCACCCGGGCCGTACGCGACTACCTGGCCCACGACGAGCGGGTGGTCGACTCCCGCAAATACCTCAACGCGGGCCGCGACGCCGTGGCCCGCGAGGTGAGTCACCTGCTGGGCGTGCTCACCGGCTGAGCTCCTTGCGCATCCGCACGGCCGAGCGGCCTTCGAGATCGACCCGGCCGGTCTCGACGTAGCCGAGCGAGGTGTACAGCGCGATGTTCGAGGCCATCTTGACGTTGGTGTAGAGGCGCAGGGCGGGCAGGCCGAGCCGGGCGGCCTCCTGCTCGGCGTAAGCCAGCAGGCCGCGGCCGATGCCCCTGCCGTGCAGGTCGGGCCGGACCGCGACGTTGTCGACCAGCAGCGCGCCCTCCTCGGGGATGAGCACGACGAGCCCTTCGAGGCCGTCGGTGACGTGCACCCGGCCCGCGGCGATGAGGGCCGGGTAGTCGGCCTCCATGGGCAGCGGCCGCGTGCCGATGATCTCGGCCCAGGGCTGGTAGGCGTCGTGGACGAGTTGTTCGACGGCGGCCCTGTCGGCCTCCTGCGCCAGTCTCATGCGCCCAATGATCGCAGCACCCTGTCGACCTGACGAGCGAAGGTGCCGGGGGGATTGCGCGGGCTGTCGTGCGAGAGCAGGAACAGCCAGACCAGGCTCTGCAGCTTGCGGCAGTCGCGCAGCCGGCGTTCCTCCGGCCCGCTCAGCTCGAACCGGCGGGCGATCTCCACCTCGCCGTCCACCCACATCGAGACGTGCTCGGACAGCTCGGCCAGCTCGTGGGCCAGGTCGCTGCGGCCGGAGTCCTCGAAGTCGACGATGCGCACGCGGACGCCGTCCCACAGGAAGTTCGCCAGGTTGCCGTCACCCGCCCCGAACGCCGGCCGCACCCCCGCCTCACCGGGACGCCAGGCCTCCAGCCAGCGCACGCCCTCCTCGACCGCGCGGTCGGCCAGCGGGTCGCGGGGCCGCCAGGCGGCCGCCCGTTCCCTGACCCAGTCGCTGACCGCCTCGATCTGCCACGGACGTACCGGGACGGCCTGGAGCACGCCCGACGGGACGGCCCCGTACAGCTCGGTGAGCGCCGCGGCCATGGCGGCCAGGGGCGACTCCTCGGCGGCCAGGCCGCGCAGCGGCTCGCCGTCGATCCTGGTCATGCGCACGACGCCGGCCTCGAAGGCGATCGGCCGCGGAGACAGGCCCGGCGCGTGCTCGGCCAGCAGGGTGAGCGCCCGCCACTCGCGCTCGGCCGCGCCCGGCTTGCCGTCGATGTAGCGCTTGGTGACGACGTCTCCGTCGAAGTCGAGGAGATGGGTGTGCACAAGATCGGCCATGCTACGGCAGGATACGCTCGACCGCCTGCCGTACGAGCTCGCGGATCTTGTCCTCGCCGAACACGTCGGGCAGCGTGAGCCGTTCGACCACCAGCCAGTTCATCGCCAGGTAGAGCAGCTCCACGCTGGTGGCGTCGCCGGGCAGCCCCGACTCCAGGTGGTAGCCGACGTTGGCCTCGACGTCGGCGCGGATGCGCTCGGTCAGCACGGCCCGCAGCTCCGGCCGCCTGGTGGCCTCCAGCCGCAGCTCCAGCAGCGCCAGGTAGCCCGGCGTGAACGCCGAGATCCGGTCGACCAGCTCGATCATGAGCCGCACCACGCGCTCCCGGTCGCGGGGGCCGGACAGGCTCTCGGCGATGGTCTGCGCGTCCGGCTGTAGCCGCTCGTAGATCCGGCCGCCGGCCTGGGTGAAGAGCTCGTCCCGGCTGGCGAAGTAGTTGGAGGCCGTGCCCGTCGGCACCCCGGCCTGCGCGTCGACCGCGCGGAAGGTCAGGCCGCGGGCGCCCTCGGCGGCCAGCACCTCGATCGCGGCGTCGACGAGCGCCGCCCGCCTGGCCAGGTTCTGTCGGACCACGTTGACACCACTCCATCTGTAGTACTACGGTATGACCACTTCACTCATAGTACTTCAAACGGAGTTGCGTATGCGCAAGCTTGTCTACTACGTCGGCGTCTCCATCGACGGTTACATCGCCGGCCCCGGTCACGAGGTGGACTTCTATCCCGTAAGCGAGGCCCTGATGGGCTACATCAACGGCGAGGTCCCCGAGGCCGTGCCGACGCACATCAGGGCCCAGATCGGCCTCGACGCGCCCAACCAGCGCTTCGACACCCTCGTGATGGGCCGCGGCACCTACCAGCCGGCGCTAGACGTCGGCATCACCAGCCCGTACGCCCACCTGCGCCAGTACGTCGTGTCCAGCACGATCGGCAAGATCGACGACCCGGCCGTCGAGCTGGTCGAGAGCGACCCGCTCGCCCTGGTGCGCCGCCTGAAGCAGGAGGACGGCCTCGACATCTGGCTCTGCGGCGGCGGCAAGCTGGCCGCGGCCCTGCTGCCCGAGATCGACGAGCTGATCATCAAGTCCTACCCGGTGGTGGCCGGAGCGGGCGTCTCCGCGTTCGACGGGGCGTTCCGGCCGACCACGTTCACCCTGACCGGCACCCGACAGTTCGAGGGCGGTGTGGTCCTCATGACCTACACCCGCTGATCACCACGGCAGCGGCACCCCGTCGCGGAAGAACCCACCGGTCGGCCCGCCGTCGGACAGATCCGCCGCCCACAACACGCTCCGCGCGCCCTCGGCGACCGGCCGCCCGCCCGGGCCGCCCATGTCGGTCGCCACCCAGCCCGGGCAGACGGCGTTGACCAGGATGCCGTCGCCGCGCAGCTCGGCCGCGAGCATCTTCGTCAGCGCGTTCAGCGCCGTCTTCGACACCGTGTACGCGGGCGTGCCACCCCCCATCGAGGCCAGCGAGCCGACCTCGCTGGAGACGTTGACGATCCGCCCGTGCGCGCCGGCGCGCAACAGCGGCAGCAGTGCGAGGGTGACCCGCCAGGCGCCCAGCAGGTTCGTCTCCAGCGCCTCCGACACCACGCCCAGGTCCGCGTCGCAGGCCCGCTGCCAGGTGTCGTAATGGATGGCGGCGTTGTTGACCAGCACGTCGACCCGCCCATGAGTCGACTCCAGCTCCCGCGCCAGCCCTGCCGCCGACCGCTCGTCGGCGACGTCGAGCCGGCGCGCCAGCACGTCGCCGGGGATGCCCGCCGCGGCGTCGCGGGCCTTGCGCTCGTCCCTGGCGGTCAGCACGACGGTGTCGCCGGCCGCCGCGAGCTGCTTGACCACCTCCAGCCCGATCCCCCGATTGGCCCCTGTGACCACACACACCCGGTCCACCTTCACGTCCCCCTCAACGTCGCGCGTCTGCGGCGCAGGAACTCCCGCTCGACCTCGTTGCCCGCGCAGGCGATCGCCTCGCCGTACGCCCGCGCCGCCTCCCCGTCGCGTCCCAGCCGTCGCAGCAGGTCGGCCCGTACGGCGTGGAACAGGTAATAGCCTGTCACCTCCAGCCCCTCGACCAGCGTCAGCCCCGCCTCGGGCCCGTCCACCTCGGCCACCGCCACCGCGCGGTGCAACGCCACGACCGGCCCCGGCGTGAACGTCAGCAGCAGGTCATAAAGCTGGACGATCTGCCCCCAGTCGGTCTCCCCCACGCTCGGCGCGTCGCCGTGCACGGCGTTGATCGCGGCCTGCACCTGGTACGGCCCCGGCCGCCCCCACCCCAGGCAGCGCCGCACGATGTCCTGCCCCTCCTCGACCAGCGCGCGGTCCCAGAGCGCGCGGTCCTGCTCGGCCAGCGGCACCAGCTCCCCGCCCGCGGTCCGCGCCGGCCTGCGCGCCTCGATCAGCAACATCAGCGCCAGCAGGCCCCACACCTCGGGCTCGTCCGGCATCAGCTCGGCGAGCAGCCGCCCGAGCCGGACGGCCTCCGCGCACAGGTCCTCCCGGACCAGCCGCTCGCCCGAACTGGCCGTGTACCCCTCGTTGAAGATCAGATAGACGACCGCCAGCACCGCGCGCAGCCGGTCCGGCAGATCCGCCGCCGCCGGCACCCGGTACGGGATCCCCGCCTGCCGGATCTTGTTCTTGGCCCTGACCAGCCGCTGGGCCATGGTCGCCGCCGGCACCAGGAACGCGTGCGCGATCTCGTCCGTGGTCAGCCCGCCGAGCAGCCGCAACGTGAGCGCCACCCGCGCGTGCGGGGCGAGCGCCGGATGGCAGCAGGTGAAGATCAGCCGGAGCCGGTCGTCCCGCACGGGCCCCTCCTCGGCGGGCTCGTCCCGGGCGTGCAGCAGCGCCGCCTGCACGTGCCTGTCGTGGCGGCCGGACTCCCTGCGCAACCGGTCGACGGCCCGGTTCCTGGCGGTCGTGATGATCCAGCCGGCGGGGCTCGGCGGCGGGCCCGCCTGCGGCCACTGCCGCGCCGCCACCGCGAACGCCTCCTGCACCGCCTCCTCGGCGACGTCGATGTCGCCGAACGCGCGGACGAGCACGGCCACCGCCCGGCCGTACTCCTCCCGGAAGGCGCGTTCCACCTGATCGTCCCGGTCGGACATCCTGCAACCACCTCGCCGTGACGGGCCGTCCCTGTGCATGTCCTGAACGAACGGCGGCCCCCGGAATCGACACGGCGCCCGCCGGAAAACACTCGGCTCCCGGAGGTCGCAACCCCCGGGAGCCGTCGCGGACGTCGGTCAGCGCTGGATCGGCGCGACCACGACCTCGACCCGCTGGAACTCCTTGATGTCGGAGTAGCCGGTGGAGGCCATCGTGCGCTTGAGCGCGCCCATCAGGTTCATCGAGCCGTCGGCCACGCTGGAGGGGCCGTGGAGGATCTGCTCCAGCGTCCCGACCTGGCCGAACTCCACGCGGCGGCCGCGCGGCAGGTCGGGGTGGTGGGCCTCGGAGCCCCAGTGGAAGCCGTGCCCGGGGGCCTCGGACGCCCTGGCCAGCGGCGAGCCCACCATGACGGCGTCGGCCCCGCACGCGATGGCCTTGGCGATGTCGCCCGAGGTGCCCATGCCGCCGTCGGCGATCACGTGGACGTACCGGCCGCCGGACTCGTCCATGTAGTCGCGGCGGGCCGCGGCCACGTCGGAGATCGCGGTGGCCATCGGCACGGCCACGCCCAGCACGTTGCGGGTGGTGTGCGAGGCGCCGCCGCCGAAGCCGACCAGCACGCCCGCCGCGCCGGTGCGCATCAGGTGCAGCGCCGCGGTGTACGTGGCGCAGCCGCCCACGATGACCGGCACGTCGAGCTCGTAGATGAACTGCTTGAGGTTGAGCGGCTCGGCGCGGCCCGAGACGTGCTCGGCCGAGACGGTGGTGCCGCGGATGACGAAGATGTCCACCCCGGCGTCGATCACGGCCTTGTGGTACTGGACCGTGCGCTGCGGCGACAGGCGGACGGCCGTCGTCACCCCGGACGCCCGGATCTCCTCGATGCGGCGCCCGATCAGCTCTTCCTTGATCGGCGCGTCGTAGATCTCCTGGAGCCGGCGGGTCGCGGCCGCGGCATCGAGGGCGGCGCACTCCTCCAGCAGCGGGGACGGGTCCTCGTAACGCGTCCAGAGCCCTTCGAGGTCGAGCGGGGCCAGGCCGCCGAGCCGGCCGATCTCGATCGCGGTGGCGGGCGAGACCACGCTGTCCATGGGGGCGACGACGACGGGCAGCTCGAACCGGTAGGCGTCGATCTGCCAGGCGATCGACACCTCTTCCGGGTCACGGGTGCGTCGCGAGGGCACGAGCCCGATCTCGTCGAGCGCGTACGCCCTCCGCCCGGTCTTGCCCCGGCCGATCTCCACCTGCTGAGTCATGAACTTACCTTCTGTGATAGTTCGGAGCTTCCACGGTCATCTGGATGTCGTGGGGGTGGCTCTCCTTGAGGCCCGCTGCCGTGATCGGCATGAGCTCGCAGTCGGTGTGCATCTGCGTGATCGTGCGGCAGCCGGCGTACCACATGCCCTGGCGCAGCCCGCCGATGAGCTGGTGGGCGACGGCCGCGACCGGCCCGCGGTAGGGCACCTGCCCCTCGATGCCCTCGGGGATGTACTTGTCCTCGCCGCCGACGTCGGCCTGCGCGTAGCGGTCCTTGCTGAAGGAGGTGCCGCCGCGCTCGCGGTTGCGCACCGCGCCGAGCGACCCCATGCCCCGGTACGACTTGAACTGCTTGCCGTTGATGAAGATCAGCTCGCCCGGCGACTCCTCGCAGCCGGCCAGCAGCGAGCCCAGCATGACCGTGTCGGCGCCGGCCGCGATGGCCTTGACGATGTCGCCGGAGTACTGGAGGCCGCCGTCGCCGATCACCGGCACCCCGGCGGGACCGCACGCCTTGGACGCCTCGTGGATGGCCGTCACCTGCGGCGCGCCCACCCCGGCCACCACGCGGGTAGTACAGATCGAGCCCGGGCCGACGCCGACCTTGACCGCGTCGGCGCCCGCGTCGACCAGCATCTGGGCGCCCGCCCTGGTCGCGATGTTGCCGCCGATGACCTGGACCTTGCTGTTGGCCTTGAGCTTGGCGATCATGTCGGCCAGCCCCTTGGAGTGGCCGTGGGCCACGTCGACGACGACGACGTCGACGCCGGCCTCGATCAGCGCCTTGGCCCGCAGCTCGGCGTCGCCGCCCACGCCCACGGCCGCGCCGACCAGCAGGCGGCCGTCGGCGTCCTTGGTGGACAGCGGGTACTGCTCGCTCTTGGTGAAGTCCTTGACCGTGATCAGGCCGCGCAGCCTGCCGTCGGGGTCGACCAGGGGCAGCTTCTCGATCTTGTTCTGCCGCAGCAGCGCGAACGCCTCGTCACGCGACACCCCGACCGGCGCGGTGACCAGCGGCATCTTGGTCATGACCTCGCGCACGGGGCGGGTCTGGTCGCTCTCGAAACGCATGTCGCGGTTGGTCACGATGCCGACCAGCGTGCCCGCCACGTCCGTCACCGGCACCCCGGAGATCCGGTACGTCGCGCACAACCGTTCGACGTCGGCCAGCGTGTCGTCGGGGCTGCAGGTGACCGGGTTGGTCACCATGCCGGCCTCGGACCGCTTGACCAGATCGACCTGCTGGGCCTGCTCCTCGACCGACAGGTTGCGGTGAAGGATGCCGATGCCGCCCTGGCGCGCCATGGCGACCGCCATGCGGGCCTCGGTCACGGTGTCCATGGCCGCGCTGACGAGCGGGATGGACAACGTGATGTCCCGTGACAGGCGGGACCCCGTGTCTGCCTCACCTGGCTGGAGATCGGAGTAGCCGGGCACCAGCAGCACGTCGTCGAAGGTCAAACCCATCTCGGTGAACTTGGACATGCCTCGGCCCCCTCCTGACCTCTGCGCTGATTGACCTAAGTCTAGGGCCTGCCTCCAAAACGCAATGAAGCCGGGAGTACGACGACCCCCATGGTCCGTCGTCCTCCCGGCTTCGCCGTCCGGAACGTCAAAAGTGCCGGGGGATGGGACGGTCGGTGATCCGTCCCATACCCCGGCCACCGGCACCCAGGCCCCGCGGCGCGTTCACGCCACCGAACCCCCCTCCGCGTCCTGATGGCGGCTGCCGCAAGGCCCCGCTTCAGGGTGCCGACGCTAGGTAAAGCCTGCGTCACTCAGCGGCACGGCGCAATGTGAAAACGTGCAATTGCACGAAGTTGCACGTTCCGCCGATGATTCCGGGCAAGGTCCGGACACGCACGCGGCAGGGGGTTATCCTCGCGGCACGCCCGTGTCCCCCCGACGGAGCCGCCCATAATGCGAAACCAGCCTCGGCGTGTTGCAGAGCCCTTCGAGACGCTGGGCCTCGACCCGGCGCAGACCGCCCTGTACACGGCGTTGCTGCGCCTGCACAGAGCCACGCGCACCGACCTCGCCCAGGCCATGGACGGCCCCGTCGAGAAGGTCGGACGCCAACTCGACGACCTGGTCAAGCTGGGGGTGGTCGACGAGCAGTCCGGCGAGTACCTGGCCAGGCACCCGGCGGCGGCGCTCGGCCGGGTCATCGCCGAGCGGCTCGACCGGCTGGCCGAGGAGAGCCGCAGGATCGATTCCGCGCTCGGCTCGATCCGCGGGCTGATCCACGACTACGATGCCGGTCGCGATTATCAGAGCGGAACATTTCCGGTGGAGATGGTGAACGGCGCGGACGTGCTCTACGAGAGCGTCGTCGGCATAGCCGTGCAATCGCCGCCGATGGAGTTGTTGACCGCAATCCCCGACGAGCGCACAATGGCAGATTTTGTTCGTAAATTTGCGGACCCATGGATTGATGCGCAGAAACGGCAGCTTCTTACCGTCCAGGTGATCATCCCGGTCTCCACGCTGAGCCTGCCGGGCGTACGCGAGCAGCTCACCCGCCTGCTCGACACCGGCGGCAAGGTGCGCACACTCGACCGGGTGCCGAGCTGGTTCATGACGGCCGGGCCCGAGGTCGCCGGCCTGCCCGCGCTCTGGGGCGGCAACCTGCCCGACCACGCCTACAACTTCTACCTGGTGCGCACGCCGATCGTCGTCGGCGTGCTGCGCTCGCTGTTCCACGAGCTGTGGGGCCGCGCCGTGCCCCTGCCCTGGGGGCGCAGGGGCGACGGGATGGTCCAGGTGCTGCGCCTGGCCGCGCAGGGCGTGTGCGACGACTCCATCGCCCGCCAGCTCGGCGTCTCGGTCCGGACCGTACGCGCGAGGTTCGCCGACGCCATGGCCGAGCTGGGCGCGCAGTCGCGCTTCCACGCCGGCGTGGAGGCCGCCAGACGGGGATGGCTCAGCTAATACTCTCCGCCGGGGCCGCTTCGGTCATATGGTGGGAAGGTGCTGGAAGACGTCCCCCGCGACCCGTTCGCGGACGACCCGAACGACCCGTCCTCGGCGATGGGCGCTCTCGACGACGCCGAGCCACTCACCGCGGCCGAGCGCGACGAGGCCATCACCGACCTGGCAGACGTCGAGGTCTTTCGCTCCCTGCTCGAACCGCAGGGGGTGCTGGGCCTGGTGCTCGACTGCCCCGAGTGCGGCGAGCAGCACTTCTTCGACTGGGAGCTGCTGCGCGGCAACCTTCGCCAGATGATCGAGAAAGGCCAGCCGCAGGTGCACGAGCCGGCCTTCCACCCCGACCCCGCCGACTACGTCAGCTGGGAGTACGCCCGAGGCTACGTCGACGGCGTCATCGACACGGAGGAGCGCCGCTGATCGACTTCCGAGACATCGTCCAGTAGCGCGCCCAGCAACCGCACCGCAGGGTCGGACGAGTCACGCGCCCGGCCCTGTGCGACCGCGTCGAGCAGCTCGTCGGTCTTACGCAGGTCGTCGGCCTCGAGGAGCGCATGGAGCTCGTCGTCCTCCGGCGTCAAGCCGACTCCAGCTCGGCCATCTGCCGCAACCTGGCCAGCGCCCGATGCTGGGCTACGCGGACCGCACCTGGTGACATACCGAGTACATTACCGGTCTCCTCGGCGGACAGCCCCGACACCACCCGCAACAGCAGCAACTCCCGCTGGTTGTCGGGCAGCCTGGCCAGCAGTCTGCGCGCGTGCTCGACCTCGATGTAGCGGACCACCGTCTCCTCGGGCCCCGGGCCGTCGTCGGGCCCGTCAGGCAGGTCCTGGGTGGGCACGGCCGAGCGCACCGAGCTGCGCAGCGCGTCGGCCACCTTGTGCGAGGCGATCCCGAACACGAAGGACGCGAAAGGGCGCCCCATGTCCCGGTATCGCGGCAACGCGGACAACACCGCGATGCACACCTCCTGGGCTACGTCATCGGCAATGTGATATTGCCCTGAAACCCTGCCCAGCCTGGCGCGGCAATACCGCACCACCATGGGACGCAACTCCCCGAGCAGAGATTCGATCGCACTGCGATCTCCCTGCACGGCGAGGCTCGTCAGTTCCCTTAGGTCGGAGTCATCCGTTCGTGCCGGAAGTCTCGACGCGAGCCTTACCCCAATTTTGGCGTCGGCGACGCTTCCCTCGCTCACGATAGGCATGATGCCCGCACTGATCCGGCCTGTCCCCATGGCGAACGGCTACGGATTGGTCACATTGAAGCGGCGATAACTACCAGTAATCGAATGACCACACTAAGCCTTAAGAGCTGACATAATATTTCACCTGATAACCCGAAATGCACGACAATTGCCAGGCCCCGACGCTTAACCTCCACTCCCGGTTTACTCCCATAATCCACCTCTTCCCTCACTTTTTCTCACCGCATGCCCTCAGCCACCAGGAGCCCCAACCGTATTTCCGGCCCCACCCGAACGCCTCCCACCCCTCGGGGCGCGCCCGGAAGCCACCGACAGCCACATCGGAAGGACCGCGACAGGCTGGAAGGGCCGGCACCCCGCACCAGAGGGCTCGGCGCGCGCCAGGACCGCATCTGAGGCCGACAACCCGCGTGACGACCCACGTCCGGAGCAGCCGGAACGGCCGGGAAGCCGACGGCCCGCGTTCGGAGGAATCAGAGGGGGCCGGGAACGCCGACGGCCCGCACCGGAGGGAACCGGTGCGGGCCGTACAGGCGCGGGGGAACCAGGCGGGTCAGTGACCGTGGCCGTGGCCGTGGCCCTGGCCGGCGGCCGGAGCCTCGTCCTCGGGCTTGTCCACCACGAGCGCCTCGGTCGTCAGGAGCATGCCCGCGATCGAAGCCGCGTTCTGCACCGCGGACCGCGTCACCTTGACGGGGTCGATGACGCCCTGGGCGACCAGGTCGACGTACTCGCCGGTGGCGGCGTTGAGGCCCTGGCCGGCGGGCAGCTCGGCGACCTTGTGGGTCACCACGTAGCCCTCGAGGCCGGCGTTCTCGGCGATCCAGCGGGCCGGCTCGACCAGCGCGCGGCGCACGACGCCGACACCGGTGGCCTCGTCGCCCGTCAGGCCGAGGTCGTCGAGCTCCTTGCCCACGTGGATGAGGGCCGAGCCACCGCCGGAGACGATGCCCTCCTCGATCGCGGCGCGGGTCGCGGAGATCGCGTCCTCGAGACGGTGCTTCTTCTCCTTCAGCTCCACCTCGGTGGCGGCGCCGACGCGCAGCACGCACACACCGCCGGCGAGCTTGGCCAGGCGCTCCTGCAGCTTCTCGCGGTCCCAGTCGGAGTCGGACTGCTCGATGGCAATCTTGATCTCCTTGACGCGGTCCTCGATCGCCTGCTGGTCACCGGCGCCGTCGACGATGGTCGTGGCGTCCTTGGTGACGACGACGCGGCGGGCCGTGCCGAGCACCTCGAGGCCGACGTGCTCGAGCTTGAGGCCGACCTCCTCGCTGACGACCTGGCCGCCGGTGAGGATGGCCATGTCCTGGAGCATCGCCTTGCGGCGGTCACCGAAGCCCGGGGCCTTGACGGCCACGGAGGTGAAGGTGCCGCGGATCTTGTTGGTGACCAGGACGGCCAGGGCCTCGCCCTCGACGTCCTCGGCGACCACGAGCAGCGGCTTCTTGGTCTGGGCGACCTTCTCCAGCAGCGGCAGGAAGTCGGCGATGGAGGAGATCTTGCCCTGGGTGAGCAGGATGTACGCGTCCTCCAGGACGGACTCCATGCGCTCGGGGTCGGTCACCATGTAGGCCGACAGGTAGCCCTTGTCGAACTGCATGCCCTCGGTGAACTCGAGCTCCATGCCCATGGCGTTGGACTCTTCGACGGTGAGGACACCGTCCTTGCCCACCTTGTCGAACGCCTCGGCGATCAGCTCGCCGATCTTGGCGTCCTGGGCGGAGATGGTGGCGACGTTGGCGATCTCCTTCTTGTCGCCCACCTCGCGAGCGCTGGCCAGCAGCCGGTCGCTGATCTCCTTGGCGGCCTTGTCGATGCCACGCTTGAGCGACAGCGGCGAGGCGCCGGCGGCCACGTTGCGCAGGCCCTCGCGGACCATGGCCTGGGCCAGCACGGTGGCGGTGGTGGTGCCGTCGCCCGCGATGTCGTTGGTCTTGGTGGCTACTTCCTTGGCGAGCTGGGCGCCGAGGTTCTCGTAGCGCTCCTCCAGCTCGATCTCACGAGCGATGGTCACACCGTCGTTCGTGATCGTCGGCGCACCGAACTTCTTGTCGATGACGACGTTACGGCCACGCGGGCCGAGGGTTACCTTCACGGCGTCCGCGAGGGCGTTGACACCGCGCTCAAGCGCGCGGCGGGCGTCCTCGTCGAACTGCAGGATCTTCGCCATGCTGAAAGTCCTCTCCTGGCGTCGAAAGCCCCGGGCCCTCAAGAGCGCCCGGGGCTCGACACAACCGGCCTACTTCTCGATGATCGCGAGAACGTCGCGGGCGGAGAGCACGAGGTACTCCTCGCCGCCGTACTTGACCTCGGTGCCGCCGTACTTGCTGTAGAGGACGACGTCGCCCTCGGAGACGTCGAGCGGAATGCGCTTGTCGCCGTCCTCATCCCAGTTGCCGGGGCCCACCGCGAGGACCTTGCCCTCCTGCGGCTTCTCCTTGGCGGTGTCCGGGATGACCAGACCGGAAGCGGTGGTCTGCTCTGCCTCAAGCGGCTGAACCACAATGCGGTCGCCGAGCGGCTTAACGGGAACCTTGGTGGCGGTCGTCACGATCGGACCTCCCCTTCAGATTTGAATGATCTAGAAGAGGCGACCAGCGGGGCCTGCCGTCGCGGGTGTCAGACCTGCCTCGTCGCACGTTGGCACTCTCAAGGTGAGAGTGCCAACAGGAAACATATGCAAGAGGGCCTTGACAGTCAACACGAACGCGTCTGCTCAGAGCGATCAGACGTAGGAGCCCTCCACCAGATCGGCGACGACACCGGGCCGGGAGGGGTTCCAGCCGAGCTCGGCGCGCGTGCGTGTCGCGCTGACGCGCTGGCCGAGCGCCAGGGCCTCGGCGAAGCCTTCCCCCAGCACCTGGGCCGCCTCGGCCACCGGCCAGGGCTCGGCCTGCGGCTTGACGCCCGCGGACCGGGCCGCCGCCTCGGCCACGTCGGCGACGGACACGGCCTCCTCGCTGATGCCGTGGTAGACGCGGGCGCCGCCCCTCTCCAGGACGGCGACGACGAGGTCGGCCAGGTCGTCGACGTGCACGAACGTCCAGGTGTGCGGCTCGCCGCCGGCGGTGACGTACACGCCGGCGCCGCGCTCGGCGGCCTGCGCGCGCATCAGGGCGGGGATGCCCCCGCCGCGCCCGTGGACGACGGCGGGCCGGATCACCGAGCCGCCGCCGTCGGTGACCAGCCGCTCGATCTCGTGCCGGTACGCCACGAGCGGAATCGGGTCGGCCGGGCTGTCCTCGTGCCCCTCGGCGGTGGCTCCCAGCACCCACACGCCGCTGGTGAAGACGACCTTCCGGCCCGACGCGACGAGCACGCCGATCGAGGCGAGGTCGGCCTCCTTGTCGCCGCCGAGCTGGGCGGCGACCACGATCGCGTCGATGTCCGGGGTGATCGCGGCGGCCAGCGCGGCGGTGTCGGCCAGGTCCCCGTAGCGCTCGTCCGCCACGCCCGGCACCCGCCTGGACCCGTCGGCGGCGGGCCGCACCAGGACGGCCACCTCGTGCCCCTGATCGGCCAGCCGCTCGACCACAGCGCCGCCGATGTAACCTGTCGCGCCCAGCACCAGCACCTTCATGATGAACCTACCTCGAACATTTCCATGTTGAACATTTCGACGTCGTGGACACTATCGCACGACCCCGAACATTTCAACGTCGAAGCTTTGGTAAGGTGATCCCCGTGGATGACGCGGTCGACGCGATACTCGGACAGTGGGCACGGACACGGCCCGACGTCGACGTGTCCCCGATGGGCGTGATCGGCCGGGTCTCACGGGCCTCGCGCCTGCTGGAGCGCGGCGTGAAGGACTTCTTCGCCGAGCACGGCCTGGAGGCGTGGGAGTTCGACATGCTGGCCACGCTGCTGCGCAGCGGCGCCGACGCCATGTGCATGAAGGACCTGTCCTCCTCCGCCATGGTCAGCCCCGGCGCGCTCACCAACCGGATGGACCACCTGGTCCGGCGCGGCCTCGTCCACCGCTGGCCCGCGCCGCACAACCGCCGCATGACGCTGGTCGCCCTCACCGACGAGGGCAGGAGGGTCGCCGACGAGATGCTCGTCCGGCACGCCGCCAACGAGGAGCGGCTGCTCGCCGGGCTGTCGGAGGAGGAGCGCGGAGCCCTGGCCGGGCTGCTGCGCACGCTCCTGGTGTCCCTGGGCGACACCACCCTGTGAGCCGTCCCGAGTTGTGAGCGACCCCGAGAGCGGAGTGCGTACATGGATCTCGACGCCTTCGGCGAACTGCTGACCCCGCACGGGCAGCGGGCGCTCGCCGAGGCCGCCGAGCTGACCGGGACCGATCCGGTGGCGGCGGCGACCAGGCTGCGCCGCACCTACGACGCGGCGCTCACCTCCGCCGCGCTCACGCAGGCGGCGCTGCGCGAGCGCGCCAGGGCGAAGTTCGGCGCGGACGCCGCGGTCATGTACTTCACCCCGCACGGCCTGGAACAGTCCACCCGCCGGGAGGTCGCCGACCACCGCGCCCGCCGTATGGGCGGCGCCCGGGTGATCGACGCCTGCTGCGGGATCGGCGGCGACCTCCTGGCGCTCGCCCGCGCCGGCTGCGAGGTCGACGCCGTCGACCTCGACCCGCTGACCGTCGCCGTGGCCACGGCCAACGCCGACGCGCTCGGGCTGGCCGACCGGGTGCGGGTGCGCGCGGGCGACGCGGCGCAGGTCCGGCCCGAGGAGTACGACGCGCTGTTCGCCGACCCGGCCCGCCGCAGCGGCAAGGGCCGGACGTTCGACCCGATGGCCTACTCGCCGCCCTGGCCGGTCGTGCTCGACCTGGTCGCGCGGGCCCCGCGGGCCTGCCTGAAGGTCGCCCCCGGCATCCCGTACGAGTTCATCCCCGACGGCGCCGAGGCCGAATGGGTCTCCTGGAAGGGCGAGGTCAAGGAGGCCACCCTCTGGACCGGCCCAGAGGACGGTCCGGCCGACGGCACCGACCTCGTCCGCCGCGCCACCCTCCTCCCCGGCGGGCACACCCTGACCGCCACCGGCGTGCAGGCCCCCGTCGGCCCCATGGGCCGCTACGTCTACGAGCCCGACGGCGCCGCGATCCGGGCCCACCTCGTGGGCGAGGTGGCCGAAATGATCGACGGACGCCTGGCCGACCCCATGATCGCCTACATCACCGCCGACGAGCCGAGACACACCCCCTGGGCCGCCGGATACGAGGTGGACGAGGTCATGCCGTTCTCGCTGAAAAAGCTCCGCGCGGCCCTGCGCGAACGCCGGATCGGCAATGTCACCATCAAGAAACGTGCGTCTGCGGTCGACATCGAACGCCTGCGAACCGATCTCCGACTTTCCGGCGAGAACTCGGTGCTCATTATCCTGACCCGCATTCTCGATAAGCCTTCGGTTATCATCTGCAACCCCATCTCACCTGCCTGAACAAACCAAAGCGGTCATTCTTCCGCTAAATACGATCTTTCACTGTGGCCCTGCCGGACCTTGATCGAAAGGCTAAGGTGGACGGGCGGGAGTTCTCCCCCTTATGCGGTAACCCGCGTACTCGCCTTTTCATCTGCAAACCGGACCTATCCCACCGCTGCGCGGCAGACCGTCGGCGAGCGAAGGAGCCTTTCGGTGGACCATTCCAACCACACCACCCTTCTGCAGGCAGGCGGCCAGTCCGCCATCTCCGAGAGGATGCGAGACCTCCTTGCGCGCGCCGCCCAGGACCATGTCTATGAGCAGCGCACCCAGGGAGCCGTGCTCGACGAGATCCGCCAGCGGCTGGAAGGCATGGAGTGGCTGCTGCGCGAGGTGCGCGAACGCGAGCTCGGCGGTCTGAGCGGCACCCTCGAATCGGTCAGCGGGCGGCTCGACGACATCACCGCCAAGCCGCCGATGTGGGCGGAGGGCCTGGCCCAGCACGTCGAGGCCGTGCGCGACCACGTCGACGCCGTCGGGGAGAAGATCGGCCATGTCGACGCCCGGGTCGCGCCGGTGGCCGAGCTGCCGAGCCTGTGGGCGGATCTGGGCACCGTGGGCGAGGCCGTCGACGAGGCGCTCAAACGCCTGCAGACGGTGCTCGACACCACCGACGGCATCACGCAGGGCATGACCGACTTCGCCGCCAAGCTGACGCAGCTCAACTCCAGCATGGAGGCGGCGGCCAGCCGCTTCACCCGGCTCGACAAGTCGGTGGCCGACCTGTCGGGCCGTACCGAACGGGTCGAGGGCGTGGTCGGCGAGCTGGCCGAGAGCGTCGCGGCCACGTCGCAGCAGGTGGCGGTCAAGATCGACGCGGCCGAGCAGCGGCTGACCGGCCGGCTCGACGACACCGACCTGCACATCGCCGCCCGCCTCGACGAGGCCGACAAGCGCCTGGCGGGCCGGCTCGACGAGACCGACGAGCGCCTGACCCACCGCCTGAACGAGCGGCTCGACCGCGCCGACGAGCGCCTGGCCGCCCAGCTCGACGAGGCCGACCAGCGGCTCACGGGCCGGCTGTCCGACGTCGAGCAGCGGCTCACCGCCCGCCTCGACGAGGCCGACCGACACCTCGCCGTCCAGCTCGGGGAGAGCGAGCTGCGGCTCAGCGGGCGGCTCGACGGCGTCGACTCCCGGCTCGACCGGGTCGAGGGCCGGCTCCTGGGGCTGGACACCCGGCTCACCGGGTTCGACGGGCGGCTGGAGTCGGCCGACGAGTGCCTGGCCGACATCGACACCAGGCTCGACGGCGTCGACGGCCGCATCAGCGGCGTCGACAAGCGCCTCACCTCGGTCGACGGCCAGCTCGGCGGCCTCGGCAAGCGCCTGGGCACCATCGACGGCCACCTGGTCCGCCACGACGACCGCTTCGACGCCCTCGACGGCCGCCTGGGCTCGCTCGACGAGCGCGCCTCGGGCACCGACCAGCGCCTCACCGAGACCGCCGTCCGCAGCGAGGGCCGCTTCAACAAGCTCGACAACCAGATGGAGTCGATCGACGAGCGGCTGGTCGAGGCCGAGGAGCACCTCATCACCCGCTTCGACACCCTCGACGGGCAGTTCAGCGGCCTCGACAGCCGGTTCAACGGCCTCGACACCCACCTCAACGGCCTGGCCGCCCGCGCCGATCAGGCCGGCGAGCACCTGGAGTCGGTCGACGACCGCATCCAGGCCATGAACCAGCAGGTCAGCCAGCTACCGGCCGCCCTGGCCATCCCCGAGCGAGTCGGCGAGCTGATCCAGTCGCAGGCCGGCGCGCAGGCCGACCGCCTGTCGGCCGCCGCCGACACGCTGACCGAGCTGGTGCGTTCCAGGCCCGACCGCGACGAGCTGAGCGAGACGGTCAGCGGCATCGTGCAGCCCGCCACCGACGACCTCACCAAGCGGCTGGCCGCGCTGGAGGAGACCATGCTGGTGCTGGCCGAGGCCCTGCTCCGGCCCACCAGGACGAAAGACTGAGGCCGCCCCGGCGGTGTGGCACACCCGCGCCGCACCGCCGGCCTTCCCGGCCCGCCAGGGCTCAGACGTGGACCGTCGTGATCGGCAGCGACGAGTCCGCCGGGATCTCCAGGGTCGAGGGCGTGACCCCCGCCGCCACCAGGTCGGACCCCAGAGCGGCGACCATGGCCCCGTTGTCGGTGCACAGCCCCGGCCGGGGCACCCGCAGCCGCACGCCCGCCGCGTCGCAGCGCTCCTGGGCCAGCGCCCGCAGCCGCGAGTTGGCCGCCACGCCGCCGCCGATCAGCAGGTCGTGCACGTCGTACTTCTTGCACGCCTGCAACGCCTTGCGGGTCAGCACGTCGACCACCGCCTCCTGGAAGGACGCGGCCACGTCGGGCACGTGGATCGACTGCCCGGACGCCTCGCGCGCCTCCACCCAGCGGGCGACGGCGGTCTTGAGCCCGGAGAAGGAGAAGTCGAGCGTGCCGTCGTCGATCTTGCCTCGCGGGAAGGTCACGGCGGTGCCCGAGCCCTCGCGGGCGGCCCTGTCGATGTGCGGGCCGCCGGGGAAGGGCAGCCCGAGCACCCGGGCCACCTTGTCGAACGCCTCGCCGGCCGCGTCGTCGACGGTCGAGCCGAGCGAGATGACGTCTTCGGCCACGTCTGGCACCAGCAGCAGCGAGGAGTGACCGCCCGAGACCAGCATGGCGATGCACGGCTTGGGCAGCGGGCCGTGTTCGAGCTGGTCGACGGCCACGTGGGCGGCCAGGTGGTTGACGCCGTAGAGCGGGACGCCCAGGCCCAGCGCGTACGACTTGGCGGCGGCCACGCCCACCAGCAGCGCACCGGCCAGGCCCGGCCCGGCGGTGACGGCGATGGCGTCGATGTCGGAGAACTTGAGCCCGGCCTCGGCCAGCGCCGCCTCAACGGTCGGCGTCATGGCCTCCAGGTGCGCGCGGGAGGCGACCTCGGGCACCACGCCGCCGTACCTGGCGTGCTCGTCCATGCTGGAGGCGATGGTGTTGGCGAGGAGCGTGTGGCCTCTGACGATGCCGATGCCGGTCTCGTCGCACGACGTCTCGATGCCCAGGACCAGGGGTGCGTCAGCCATCCAGCTTCCTTCTCATCATGATCGCGTCGGTGCCGTCGTCGTAGTAGCGGCGGCGGGTGCCGATCTCCTCGAACTCGAAATGCCGGTAGACGGCCTGGGCGCGCGGGTTGTCGGCGCGCACCTCCAGGAAGATCTCGCGCGCTCCCCTGCGCCGCGCCTCGGCCAGCAGCTCGGTCAGCATCGCGCTGCCGATGCCGGTGCCCTGGTGCTTCTCCAGCACGGCGATGGTCTGCACGTCGGCCTGGTCGGCCGCGACCGCGATGCCGCTGTAGGCGACGATCTCGTCATCATCGGCCAGGGCCACCAGGTAGTGGCGCGAACGCGGCATGTCGGCCAGCTCGCCGCGCATCATGCCCTCGCTCCACGCGTCGAGCGGGAACATGGCCCGCTCGATCGCCATGACCGCCGGCAGGTCGGCCTCGGTCATCGGCCGGAGTCTCACGCCGTCACCCTCTTGGGCGCGCCCGGCACCACGGCGTCGGGCCTGCGCAGGTAGATGGGCCGCGGCGGGTCGAGCGGCACGCCCGCGGCCAGCCGTTCGGCGGCCAGCGCGGCCAGCGCCCCCGCGTAGGGGTAGGGCGGGGCGTCATGGCCGCCCAGGACGTCGGGGTAGAGCGCGGCGCCGGCGCCCACCACCGGCAGGCCCTCGACGGGCACGTCGGCGGGCCGGTCGACGAACGGGCCGTCGATCCGGGTGCGCATGTCCTGGTAGCGCGCCCAGAACACCTCCTTGCGCCGGGCGTCGGTGGCGGCCAGGAACGGCTCGCCGAGCCCGCTGCCGTAGGCGACCGCGTCGAGGGTGCAGATGCCGTACGCGGGGACGGCGAGCGTCGTCGCGAGCCCCTGCGCGGTCATCAGACCGACGCGCAGGCCCGTGTAGGGCCCGGGGCCGCTGCCCGCGACGATGGCCGTCACGTCACGCAGGGCGGCGCCCGACTCGGTCAGCACGCGTTCGATGGTGGGGACGAGCAGCTCGCCGTGGCGGCGGGCGTCGATCGTCGTGGACTCGGCGAGCACCCGCTCACCGTCGTGGAGGGCGGCGGTGACGGCGGGCGTCGCGGTATCAAAGGCCAGGACCAGCACGACTGTTTAGCCTACCCGCCGGACGGGTCACACCCAGCCGGTACGCCGTTTCAGCCAGTCGAGGGCGACCACTCCCTGCGCCCGCTGGAACGCCCTGAGCGTGGGCAGCCCCGGCGGATCCGGCTGCCGGCCCTGCCGGACGAAGTAGCCGGTGATGGCCGCGATGACCGCGGTGACCGCCGGGTCGGGGTCGTCGAACAGCTCGTGCGGGGCGGGACCGCCCTGCATGCCGACCGACGGCAGCATGGCCACCTGGTCGTACCAGGGCGCGGCCAGGCAGGCCCACGGCCAGTCGACCACGTAGACGCGGTCGGGCGTGAGCAAGACGTTGTCGGCCCGCACGTCGGCGTGGACCAGAGTGTCGCCGGCCGCCGCCGTCGCCCAGCCGGACTCCAGCTCGGCCAGCTCGGCCAGGTGGCGCGCCGCCCACGGGTCGAGCCCGGCGGCGTCGTCGGCGGCGTCGTCGGCGGCGTCCTCGGCGAGGAGGGTGCGCCAGCCTCGGAAGGACTTGTCCATGACCTCCCCGATCGCGGGCGCCTCGATCGGCGACGGGGTGAGCGCGGCGGCCATCTCCTTCACGGCCGTGAGCACCCGGTCGAGCTCGTCGCGCCGCCAGGGCATCGCGGGGTGCACGGCCTCGACGTCCTCGAAGACCAGCGCCACCCAGCCCTCCAGCTCGAACGCCGTCAGCAGTTTCGGCGCGGGGACGGACTCGGGCAGCGCGGCGGCGTTCCTGAGCTCGGAGCGGTAGATGCGCACGCTGTCGGGGTTGGGCTCGGGGCCGACGGCCTTGACGAACACGCGCCGTCCGTCGCTCGTCCGCAGGCGCACGGCGGCCGCCGGGGAGAAGCCGCCCTCCTGGGTGACGGCCTCCACGACCTGGTCGCCGAGGAAGCCCTCGACCGCCTCGCGCACCAGCGGGTGGACCTCTTCCCAGGGCACACGGGAGCCGGACGCCGGCGGGTTGTTGTCTGTGCTCATACCTCCATGATCAAGCCTTGGAGGCGTAGACGATGATGTTGTCGACGTATTCGCCCTTGGCGGAGTCGAACTTGCCGCCGCAGGTCACCAGCTTGAGCCCGTCGTCGACGTACACGCGGCGGGCCGGGAAGCTGTCCTTGGAGACCTGCTCGATGGCGTCCACCTTGAAGCTGACGACCTTGCCGTCGCTGCGTTCCACCTTGACGGTCTCGCCCTTGCGCAACTGCCTGAGCTTGTAGAACACGGCGGGGGCGGTCTTGGTGTCGACATGGCCGATGATCACCGAGGCGCCCTTCTCGCCGGGCACCGCGCTGCCGCTGTACCAGCCGGCCACCTTCGGCTTCTCGTACGGCGGCAGCTCGACCTCGCCGTCCTTGCTCAGCCCGAGCTTCATCAGCGGGGCCTCAAGGTCGAGCGAGGGGATGTCGATGCTCTTGGGCACCACGCTCGCCGCGGGAGTGGAGGAGTTCTGCATGCTCTTGCCGAAGGCGACCAGCAGCAGGCCCGTGACGGCGCCCGCGAGCACCACCCGACCCGGACGTGCCATCCGTCAGGCCCGGCTGCGCCGCTTGGCCACCACGACCGCGCCTCCGACGAGGACCAGGGCGACCAGCGCGCCGGCCGGGCCCAGCGGGATCGAGGACTCGTCGTCGACGTCGCGGCCGAAGGTGCCGCCGCCGCCGGCCCTGGGCGCCTTGGTCGGCACGCCGGTCGGCTCGGCCTCGGCCCTGACCACCTTGATCGTGGCCTTGCCGACGTCGTTGGTGCCGTCGCACTTGACGTCGACGGTGTAGGAGCCGCGCTTGACCGTGCCCGAGACCGTCGCCTCACCCCGGACCCAGGGCGAGCCGTTGGCCGGGGTGCCGGACGCGGTCGGCGAGGCCGATCCGGCCGGCACGGGGTTGAGCGGGACGCCGTTGATGAACGCCTTCGAGGTCGCGGTGCCGGTGTGGGCCGGACCGCCGGAGGGCACCGGGCAGTTGGCCAGGATCCACACCTTGGACGTCTCGCCCGCGGTGACCCGGTCGGGGTTGAGCTGGACCGCGATGCTCGGCCGTTTGGCGGCCGGCGTGGCCGTCGCCGTGGTCGTCGCCGTCGTCGTCGCCGTCGTGGTGGCGGTGGTGGACGTGGTGGCTGTGGCCGTCGGTGTGGCTGTCGGTGTGGTCTCGGCCGAGGCCGCACAGCCGGTCAGCCCGACCACCATGATGGCACCCGCGTACGCGACTCGCCTGACCCTGAGCACCGCCGCACCCCACTTTGCCGTCTTGCACCCAGCATCCACCAAAAAAGTGGATGTCGCCCCTCCTGATACCCAGAAATTCTGGGCAAATCCCTGACCAACGATCATGATTTATGTCTTCGGACAGGTACGTCAAGGGTGCCAGCTTTGCCAGGAATTGACGGACGTTTTAGCCTTAGGCCGGATCAGACGGCGTGTCGGCCCACCGGTCGCCCACCCCGCGCAGGGTCACCAGGCGGGCGTCGTCGCCGGTCTCGCGGTCGATGTGGATCTCCAGCCGGTCTTCGGCCAGCCCCTCGACCAGGCCCTCGCCCCACTCGACCACGGTGACCGACTCCTCCAGCGAGGCGTCGAGGTCGAGGTCGTCGACCTCCAGGTCGCCGCCCAGCCGGTAGGCGTCGGCGTGCACCAGGGGCGGGCCCTGCCGCAGCGACGGGTGCACCCTGGCGATCACGAAGGTGGGCGAGGTGATCGGCCCGCGTACCTTGAGACCTTCGGCGATGCCCTGGACCAGCGTGGTCTTGCCCGCGCCGAGCGGGCCGGACAGCACGATCAGGTCTCCGGGCCGCAGGTGGGCCGCCAGGCGGGCGCCGTAGGCCCGCATGTCCTCCGCTGTCGCCAGTCGCACTACAACTCCACTCGCTTGATCAGGTCGCGCAGCGCGTCGTTGACGATCCCCGGGCGTTCCAGCTGGATCAGGTGGGAGGTGTCGGGGATCTCGGTGACCTGCGCCTTGGGCAGCGCCGCCGCGATGGCCCTGCTGTGGTCGGGCGGGGTCAGCCAGTCGCGCTCACCGTAGACGATGGCGGTCGGGACCGGGTCGAGGACGTGCAGCGCGGACAGCTTGTCGTGGTTCATCAGGGCCGGGTAGAAGGCGGCGAACACCTCGGTGGGGGTCTGCCTGATCATCGACTCGGCGAAGTCGACCACGGTCGGGCTCACGTTCGCGGAGTCGCCGAAGCCCATGTAGCGGGTGATCAGGAAGGCGATGTCGCTGCCCGCGTGCCGGGTCTTGTCGACCAGCGAGCCCTTCCTGCCGAGCAGCGACACCGTGGACGGCGCCACCTTGTGCACGGCCTTGGACACCATCGCCGGCAGCCCCAGCGTCAGCTCGGCCAGCTTGCCCGCCGAGGTCGCGATGAGCGCGGCCGCCCGGATCTTCCCGCCGAACAGCTCAGGGTGGCTGTCGGCCAGCGCCATGATCGTCATGCCGCCCATCGAGTGGCCGACCACCACGCACGGGCCGGGCACGAACTCCTCGATCACCTCGGCGAGGTCCTGGCCCAGCCGGTCGATCGTGCTGTCGTCGGCCGTGCCGCGCTGCGAACGGCCGTGGGAGCGGATGTCCCACAACACCAGACGGTAGTTCTCGCGCAGGTCCTTGCGCTGGTAGTGCCACGATTCGAGGTTGAGGCAGTAGCCGTGGCACATCACGATCGTCAGCGGCGCGTCCTCGGGGCCGTCGATCTCGACGTGCAGCGCCACCCCGTCGGAGGTGACGAGCGTGCGCTCCCTGCCGCGCAGCTCGCCGAACGGCTCGCTGGCCTCCTCGTCGTGCCGCAGCCTGATCCGGCCGACCGCGTAGCGCTTGGCCAGCGCCGCCGCCGCGACACCGGCCGACGCCGCTCCGACGATCGCGCCGGCGATCCCGACCCTGCGCCGCCGTGTTGTCGTCGTCGTCATGTCCCCGATCCTTCTCCGCTCATGGCCGCTCCGGAGTGCTCGTCGTCACATGCTGGTGGACCCGTGGCACCCGGGAACCGATCCTGGTCACGATCTCATGCGTGATCGTGCCGAGGGTATCCGCCCATTCCTGGGCGGTCGGCTCGCCCCCGTCGCCGGGACCGAACAGCACGACCTCGTCGCCCGGCGACAAGGGGTCGTCGCCGACGTCGATCACGAACTGGTCCATGCACACCCGGCCCGCCACCGTCCGGCGGCGCCCGCCCGCCAGCACCTCGGCTCTTCCCGTCGCGTGCCGGAGTATGCCGTCGGCGTAGCCGAGCGGCACGAGGCCGAGGGTGGTCTCGCGGTCGGTGACATAGAGGTGGCCGTAGGAGACCCCCGATTCCTCCGGGACCCGCTTGACGAGCGCGATCCTGGCCGTCAGGGTCATGGCCGGACGCAGCCCGAAGTCGCCCAGCTCCGGCACGGGGCTCAGGCCGTACATGGCGATGCCCGGCCTGACCAGGTCGAAGCGGGCGGCGGGCAGGGTCAGGACGGCGGCCGAGTTGGACAGGTGCCTGATCACCGACGACCCGGCGGCCCCCGCCTGCTCGGCCAGCTTCAGCGCGCTCTCGTACGCCTCCACCTGCTGACCGACCGACGGATGGCCGGGGACGTCGGCGCAGGCGAAGTGGGACCACAGGCCGACGATCTCGACGACGCCCTCGGCCCGCAGCTCCAGCGCCCTGCTCAGCAGGCCCGGCCAGGTGGCCAGGGGCGCGCCGCCCCTGCACATGCCGGTGTCGGCCTCCAGGTGGACCTTGGCCGGGCGGCCCGCACGGCGGGCGGCGGCGGCGATCTCGCCGAGCACGCCCTCGTGGGCCGCCGACAGCTCGATGTCCTCCGCGACGGCCCGGTCGAGGGGCTCGCCGGGGGTGATCAGCCAGGCCAGGACGGGCGCGGTGACGCCGCCTTCGCGCAGCGCCAGCGCCTCGGCGACGAACGCCGTGCCCAGCCTGGACGCGCCGCCCTCAAGGACGGCCCTGGCCGAGGGCACCAGCCCGTGGCCGTAGGCGTCGGCCTTGACGGCCCCCATCAGCTCGGCGCCGCCCGCCCGCTCCTTCAGCAGGGCCACGTTGTGCCTGATCGCGGACAGGTCGACCCGCGCCTCGGCGGGGGTGGCCATCGAGGAGTACATCTCTCCAGTGTGTCAGCTCGGACGGGTGGTCGAGCGCGGTTCGCGCCGCTCAGGGGCGGGGTTCGCCGTGACGGAGCGGATCGCCTCCGGGACGGCCGCCGCCACCCCGGCGGCGGTGAGCGGGGCGCCGCGGGCGGCCAGCCGTCCGGCCAGCCCGTGCACGTACGCGCCGACGGAGCCCGCGTCGTAACAGCACAGCCCCTGGGCCAGCAGCGCGCCCGCCACGCCCGACAGCACGTCGCCGGTGCCCCCGGTGGCCAGCCAGGACGTGCCGGTCTCGTTGACGCGGACCGGCCTGGCCTCCTCGGCCACCACCGTGGTCGAGCCCTTGAGCAGCACGGTCACGCCCAGCTCGGCGGCGGCCCGGCGGGCGTGCTCCAGCCGGGCGGCCTCGATGTCCTCGCGGCTCACGCCGATCAGCCGCGACAGCTCGCCCGCGTGCGGCGTGATCAGCACGGGCGCCCGCCTGCGCAGCAACGACCGGTCGCGGGCCACCAGCGTGAGCCCGTCGGCGTCGATCAGCACGGGGACGTCGGAGGCCAGCACGCGGGCGGCCAGCTCGTGCGCCCAGTCGCCGGTGCCGAGCCCCGGGCCGAGCAGCCACGCCTGGACGCGGCCGACGTCCTCGATGGACGGCCGGTCGAGCGGGGTGATCACCGCTTCCGGCCAGTGCGCGCGCACCTGCTGGACCGGCTCGTGGGTGCCCGCGTAGCGGACCATGCCCGCGCCCGCCCGCAGCGCGCCACCCACGGCCAGCACGGCCGCGCCGGTGTACAGGTCGCTGCCCGCGGCCACCCCGAGCACGCCTCTGCGGTATTTGTCGGACTCGTTGCCGGGCCTGGGCAGCAGGTCCTCCACGTCCGCGTGGGTCGGCGCCGCCACGTCCGGATCGGGCAGGAAGGGGCCCAGCCCGATGTCGACCAGCTCGACCCTGCCCGTGTGCGCGGCCCCGGGATCGACCAGCAGGCCCGTCTTGTACGCCCCCATCGTCACCGTGACCCGCGCCCGCACCGCCGCGCCCGCGACCTGCCCGGTGCTCGCCTCGACGCCGCTCGGCACGTCGACCGCGACGATCGTGCCGTGGGCCGCGTTCGCCTCCTCGGCCAGCCGGGCGTACGGCTCGCGCAGCGCGCCCGTGGCGCCGATGCCGACCAGCCCGTCCACGATCAGGTCGGCGTCCGCGACGGCGTCCTGGCCGGCGACGCGGCCTCCGGCGCGCAGGAAGGCGCGCAGCCCGGCCTCGTGCGTCCTGGAGCCGGCCAGGACCGCCGCCACCCGGGCTCCCCGGCGGGCCAGGCGTTCGCCGGCGTAGAGGGCGTCGCCGCCGTTGTCGCCGCTGCCGACCAGGAGCACGACGCGGGCGCCGTACACCCGGCCCAGCAGGTCGGCGCAGGCGGCGGCCAGGCCGTGGGCGGCCCGCTGCATGAGGGCGCCCTCGGGCAGGCGCGCCATCAGCGTGCGCTCGGCGCCCCGGATCTGGTCGGCGGTGTAGGCGGTCTTCATGGCCTCACCCCGTTCGGCTGCTCGGTCGCCATGTGCCGCCGCCTTCCCCCGCTCCGGTCGCTTCGCTCCCGCCGCTCCTCCACGGGACGGCACTGCCTCGCGCGCATGATCCGAAGTTATCCCTCCGCGATCACGTAGGCCACGGCGACGCCCCCGTCATGGCTGAGCGACAGGTGCCAGCGCTTGACCCCGAGGCCGTACGCCACGTCGGCGACCTTGCCCGACACGTGCAGCTCCGGCTTGCCCAGCTCGTCGCAGCGCACCTCGGCCTCCAGGTGACCGAGCCCCCTGGGCGCGCCGAGCGCCTTGGCCACCGCCTCCTTGGCGGCGAACCTGGCGGCCAGCGAATGCGTCGGCAGGGGCCGCTCGATGTCGGTGAACAGCCGCTCACGCAGCTGCGGTGTACGTTCGAGAGCCGCCTCGAAGCGGGCGATGTCGACGATGTCCACTCCGATACCCAGGATCATCGTCCCAGGCTACTCAGAACAGGCCGCGTTCCCACGGCCCCCAGATGGCGAACGAGCGCCCCCGCTTGGCCTGGACGTTCACGAAGAGCGTCAGCCCGCCCGGCCCGAACGTCGAGCCGGCGAACTCGGCGCCCGGATCGTCCGGGATCGGGTGGAGGCGGCAGAAGTCGAAGATCTCGCCCGTCCTGGTGAGGCCGCGCAGGTAGTTGTCGCCGTCGCCGTCCTCGCAGAGCACCAGCGTGCCGCGCCGGCTGACGGTCACGTTGTCGGGCAGGTCGAGCACCGACGAGCGCGGCGACTCGTGGACGAGCCTGAGCCGCCCGCTCCACGTCTCGTACGCCCACACCTGCCCCCGCCCGTCGCCGAACCCGGAAGGCGGCGGGTCACCCGGCGCGGTCGCCCCGCCCTGGGTGGAGACGAAGTACACGACGCCCTGGTGGAACACCGCGCCCTCCAGCCTGGCGAAGATCGCCGCGCCCTCCGCGCGCCCCTGCCGCCCCACCGCCTGGACCGCCTCCTCGTACGGCGGCCTGCCGGTGAAGCGCGGGTCGGGGTCGTCGATGTCCACCCAGCGCGTGGCGTAGGAGGCCCCCGCCCGCTGCCCGCGCGACAGGTCGGCGCGCTTCACCCCGTCGACGGCGAGCATCTGGAGCCTGCCGCCGTCGAGCAGCCGGCCCTCCCGCATCGGGTGCCTGGGCGGCAGGTAACGGTAGAAGCCGGAGGGGAAGGAGAAGTTGTCCTCGGTGAGGTAGACGGCGCCGGTGGAGGGGTCGAAGGCGGCCGACTCGTGCGGGAAGCGGCCGGCCGACCTGATCGGTCGCGCGCTCGCGACCCCGTCGACCGGCACCTCGAACAGGTAACCGTGCCGGCGCGTGAGCCTGCTGTTGTCGCCGCCGGACGGGTCGTCGCCCACGTCGGGGCCGTTGACCGTCTCCTCGCAGCTCACCCAGGCCCGCCAGGGCATCGGGCCGCCGGAGCAGTTCATCATGGTGCCGTTGAGCGAGGGGCCGCTCCTGAGCACCTCGCCGTGGCCGGTGACGTGCAGGGTCGAGGTGCCGCCGCCCGCCATGGGGTCGTAGGCGGCGTCCTTGTCGCCGAACGCGCCGACCGGGCCGGCGACCTCGTGGTTGCGTACGAGGATCGTGCCGCCCTTGGGACCGGCGAAGGCCGCCATGCCGTCGTGCCGGCCGGGGACCGTGGTCCCGTCGGAGAACGTCTCGCCCGCGGCGCTGAACGAGCGGTAGCGGAAACCGTCGGGGAGGTGCAGGCGTACCTTGCCGTCGCGCAGGTCGGCGACCGGCTTCAGCGGCCCGTAGCCGGCCGCGGGACGGACGCCGCCGCGGGCCCCGGCGCAGGCGACCCCGGCGAAGGGCCCGGCGACGGCGACCACGCCGGCGAGGAAGCGGCGACGATCCACAAGACCTCCCGGAGGATACGTCCGGAACGGTAGCCGCCTGCCGGTTCCGGCATGCCCGGATCGTCAGAACCGCTCTTCCTTCCCGGAATCATGCTTTGGTAATCCCACGTTTTTATCCACAGGCTGTGGACGACCGCCGCGCCGCACCCGCCCATGATCGCATTTGTCCCCCATCGCTACGCTGCCTAGGTGAACAACGGCTACGTGGAACTGAGCAGGGAGCAGTGGAGCGAGCTCCGCAAGAACACGCCCTTGACTCTCACCGCAGACGAGCTGGAGGACCTTCGCGGCGTCGATGACCCCATCGACCTGACCGAGGTCACCGACATCTACCTCCCCCTGACCCGGCTGCTGAACCTGCACTTCACCGGGTCCAAGCAGCGCAGCAGCGTGCTGAGCGCCTTCCTCGGGGACGCGGGGACGCGCCTCCCGTACATCCTGGGCATCGCCGGCAGCGTCGCGGTCGGCAAGTCGACCACGGCGCGGCTCCTGCACACCCTGCTGGCCCGCTGGCCCGAGCACCCGCACGTGGAGTTGATCACCACCGACAGCTTCCTCTACCCCAACGCGGTGCTGGAGGCCAAGGGCATCATGCAGCGCAAGGGCTTCCCGGAGAGCTACGACCGGCGCGCGCTGGTCAGGTTCGTGGCGGAGGTCAAGGCGGGCGCCCCCGAGGTGTACGCGCCCGTCTACAGCCATCTGGAGTACGACATCGTCCCCGGCGCCCGCCAGGTCGTGAAAAATCCAGACATCTTGATCATCGAGGGCCTGAACGTCCTCCAGCCCGCCCCGCCCACGTCCCTGGCCGTCAACGACTACTTCGACTTCTCCATCTACGTGGACGCCAAGGTCGAGGACATCCGCACCTGGTACGTCGAACGCTTCCACAAGCTGCGCCGCACCGCCTTCGAGGACCCCAAGTCCTACTTCAAGTACATCGCCGAGCTCACCTACGAGCAGGCCACGGAGTTCGCGGTCAACGTGTGGCGCGACATCAACGAGCGCAACCTGGTCGAGAACATCGCCCCCACCAGGGGCCGGGCCGATCTCGTCCTGAAGAAGGGCGCCGACCACGCGGTCAGGCGGGTACGGCTTCGCCGGACCTGAACACCTCGTCGAAGACGTAGGCGGCGAACCGGCCCGCGCACTCCTGGTCGTCGATGTCGGCGAACCAGCAGTCCTCACCATGATCGTGGCATCTGAAGCGAATCATGTGAGGCAGCCTCGCGTACGCCGGTCAACGCGACGTCAATGTCCGATGGACAACAATGGCGGAGTGCTGCATCTGCGACTGATCATCCCTCCCGACCGCACCGACGAGGCCGTCGAGCTGCTTCAGGAGTGCACGGGCGTCACCAACATCGTCGTCCTGCCGGGCGCCGCCCGCGAGCCGGCGGGCGACGTCGTCCTCTGCGACTCCGCCCGCGAGGCGGCCAACGAGGTGATCAGCCGGCTCAAGTGGCTGGAGGACGTCGGCTCGATCGCCATCGAGCAGGTGGACCTGTCGCTGTCCAGGGCGGCCACGGCGGCGGTCGAGGAGGCTCCCGGCGATCCCGACGACGCGGTGGTGTGGGAGGAGCTGGCCCACAAGGTCTCCAGCGAGTCCCGCATCACCTGGGCCTACCTGGCCTTCCTGGCCATCGCGACGCAGCTCGCGGGCATCGGCGTGCTGCAGAACTCGCCCATCCTGATCGTCGGCGCGATGGTGCTCGGCCCGGAGTTCGGCGCGATCGCCGCCATCTGCTTCGGCCTGCTGGGCCGGCGCGGACGTCTGATCACCACCGCCCTCCGGACGCTGGTCATCGGCTTCACGGTCGCCATCGCCGTCACCTTCGCCTGCGCGCTCGTCTCCAAGTGGTTCGGCTGGATCGACATCGGCAACCTGAAGGCGAACGCGGAGGTGCAGTTCATCGTCAAGCCCGACAAATGGTCGTTCATCGTGGCGCTGCTGGCGGGGGCGGCGGGCGTCCTGTCGGTGACGGCGGGCAAGTCCTCGGCGCTGATCGGCGTGTTCATCTCGGTCACCACGGTCCCGGCGGCCGGCTACCTCGCCGTCGCGCTGGGGCTCGGCGACTGGGCCGAGGTCGCGGGGTCGGTCTCGCAACTCGCGGTGAACATCCTCGGCATGATCATCTCGGGCACGGCCACGCTCATGGTCCAGCGGAAATTCTGGCCTCAAGTAGGACAGCGTTCATCCGTGTGAACGAGGCCACGCCCACCCCGCGACGGGTAGGGTCCGCCACATGCACATCCTCGCCACCGAGGGGCTGACCAAACGCTTCCCCACCGTCACCGCGGTCGACGGGCTCACGGTGACCGTGGGATCCGGCGTCACCGGTCTGGTGGGGGCGAACGGCGCGGGCAAGTCGACACTGATCAAGATGCTGCTCGGCCTGCTGCCGCCCAGCCAGGGCGCCGCGCGGGTGCTCGACCTCGACGTGACCGCGCAGGGCGCCGAGATCCGCCGGCTCGTCGGCTACATGCCCGAGCACGAATGCCTCCCTCCCGACGTCTCCGCGACCGAGCTGGTCGTCCACCTCGCCAGGATCTCCGGGCTGCCGCGTACGGCCGCCCGCGAGCGCGCCGCCGACGTGCTGCGCCACGTGGGCCTGGCCGAAGAGCGCTACCGCCCGATCGGCGGCTATTCCACCGGCATGAAGCAACGGGTCAAACTGGCCCAGGCCCTCGTGCACGACCCCAAGCTCGTCTTCCTCGACGAGCCCACCAACGGGCTCGACCCGCGCGGCCGCGACGAGATGCTGACGCTGATCAGGCGCATCGGCACCGAGTTCGGCATCAGCGTGCTGGTCACCTCCCACCTGCTGGGCGAGCTGGAACGCGTCTGCGACCACGTCATCGTCATCGACGGCGGCCGCCTGCTGCGCTCGTCGGCGATCTCGGAGTTCACCCAGGCCACCCAGACGGTCACGGTCGAGGTCGAGGACGGCTTGGAGCCGCTGGCCCGGCGGCTGACCGAGACCGGCCAGACCGTCTCCCAGCAGGGCCGCCTGCTGGTGGTCAAGGTGCTCGGCCCCGAGACCTACGACGCCATCCGCGACGCCGCCGTCGACCTCGACCTGTGCCTCATCCGCCTCGAACAGGGACGCCACCGCATCGAGGACGTCTTCAGGGAGGAGACGGCCAGTGTCTGAGATCTACGACATCGGCTACCGGCACTACGACGGCCCCCGCATGGGCGGCGCGTACGCCACCCGCGCGCTCACCGTCCACAGCCTGCGCGGCATCTTCGGCCTCGGCCGTCCGGCGCGCAGCAAGATCGTGCCGTTCGCGCTGGTCGTCATCATGCTGCTGCCCATGGTGGTGTCGATCGCGCTCATGGCGCTGGCCCAGCAGCGCGGCATCCCCTACAGCGGATTCGCGGTCCTCCTGCAGGCCGTGGTGGCCATCTTCCTGGCCTCCCAGGCCCCCACGGTCGTCGCCCCCGATCTGCGCCACCGCGTGCTGCCCCTGTACCTGTCCCGGCCGATCTCGGTCTTCCAGTACGTCGCCGCCAAGGTGATCGCGATGACCGCCGCGCTCTTCCTGCTGGTCGGCGGGCCGCTGACGCTGCTGTGGATCGGCGAGCTGGTCGTCGACCTGCCCGGGCCGCCCGCCACCGGCGAGTACCTCGGCGCGCTGCTCATGGCGCTGGTGCTGGCGCTGCTGCTGTCGGCGTTCGGCCTGGCCCTCGCCTCGTTCACGCCGCGGCGCGGGCTGGGGGTGGCCTCGGTGATCACGGTCTACCTGCTGAGCTCGGCGTCGGTGCCGCTGCTCTACGGGACGATGATCAGCACCGGGAACGAGTCGGGGGCCGCCTGGGCCTGGCTGATGAACCCGTTCTGGCTGGTCGACTCCGTGCAGTCGTGGCTGTTCGGCACCCCGTCCCACGCCGATGGCCCCTACCCCAGCGGTCCCGCCTCGGCGGCGATCCTGGTGGTGCTGATCGGCGTCGGCCTGGCCGCTCTCGCGCTGCGCTACAGGAAGGCGGCCTCGCGATGAGGATCGAGCTCTCCCAGGTGTCCCGCTGGTACGGCAACGTGGTGGCGGTCAACGACGTGACCATGACGATCGGCCCCGGCGTCACCGGCCTGCTCGGGCCCAACGGCGCCGGCAAGTCGACGTTGCTGCACATGATGGCCGGGTTCCTGGCGCCGTCCGGCGGCTCGGTCACGCTGGACGGCACCCAAGTCTGGAAGAACCACCACATCTACCGAAATATCGGTCTGGTCCCGGAACGCGAGGGTGTGTACGGCTTCCTCACCGGCTGGCAGTTCGTGCTGTCCGCCGCCCGCCTGCACGGCCTCCCCGACCCCGTCGAGGCCGCCCGCAAGGCCCTGGCCACGGTCGAGATGGAGGAGCCGAAGGACCGCCGGGTGGAGACGTACTCCAAGGGCATGCGCCAGCGGGTCAAGGTGGCCGCCGCCCTCGTCCACGACCCGGCCGTGCTGCTGCTCGACGAGCCGTTCAACGGCATGGACCCGCGCCAGCGCCTGCACCTGATGGACCTCATCCGCGCCATGGGCACCGCCGGCAAGACGATCCTGTTCAGCTCGCACATCCTGGAGGAGGTCGAGCGGGTCGCCCAGCACATCGAGGTCCTGGTGTCCGGCCGGCACGCGGCCTCGGGCAACTTCCGCGAGATCAGGCGCCTGATGACCGACCGGCCCCACCTGTTCGTCATCCGGTCCAGCGACGACCGGAAGCTCGCCGCGGCCCTGATCCGCGACGAGTCGGCCGGCGGCATCACGCTCCGCCCGGACGGCCTGGAGGTCCAGGCGACCGAGTTGCGGCGATTCGCCCGGCTGCTCCCCCGCGTCGCCCGCGACGAGGGTGTGCGCCTGCACCAGGTCTCCCCCGCCGACGAGGACCTGGAGAGCGTCTTCGCCTACCTGATCAACAGGAGCACCTGAATGAACACCGTGGTCGCGGGCATCACGTACCGCTCACTGCTCGGGCGTCGCCGCATCATCCTGCTCCTGCTGCTCCCGCTGGCCCTGATCGCCCTGGCCGTGCTGCTGCGCGTGGCGACCGGCACCGACCAGAAACTGGCCGTGGACCTGATGCAGAAGTTCGCCGTCCAGGCCATGCTGCCGCTGCTGGGAGTCATCGCGGGCACCGGCGTCATCGCGCCGGAGATCGACGACGGCACCGTCATCCACCTGATGTCCAAGCCGATCTCCAGGCCCGTGATCGCGCTGACCAAGTTCGGGGTGGCGGCCTCGCTCATGGCCGTGTTCGGGGCCCTGCCGACGTACGTGGCGGCCTGGATCCTGGTGGGCGGCGAGGACGGCATCGCGACCGGTTTCGCCCTCGGCGCCCTGGTCGCCGGCATCGCCTACGCCGCGCTCTTCCTGCTCCTCGGGGTCGTGACCAAGCACGCGGTCACGATCGGCGTCATCTACGCCCTCGTCTGGGAGGTCACCGTGGTCACCTTGATGCCAGGGGCGGGCAAGTTCTCGGTCCAGGAGTGGGCCAGGACCATCGCCGACCAGATCTCCGACTCGCCGTTCCTGCAGTCGACCGTCACGATGGGCTTCGCCGTCCCGGCGCTCGTCATCGTGACCGTGGGCGCGGTCTTCTGGGCCGGCCGCAGGCTGCGGGTGTTCGCCCTCACCGGCGACGAGTAGCGGCCCGGCGGGTACGGCGCGACGCCGTACCCGCCCAGGCGCGCGTCAGGAGGCGCAGGCCGTACGGACCACGTCGGCCAGGCGACCGGCCACCTGGTTGGCGTGCTCCTCGGAGGCGGCCTCCACCATCACCCGGATCATGGGCTCGGTGCCGCTCGGCCGGATCAGGACCCGGCCGGTCTCCCCCAGCTCCGCCTCGGCCTCGGCCACGGCGGCGATGAGCTCGGGCACCGACGCCTTGCCCTTGTCGACGTCCTTGACGTTGATCAGGATCTGCGGCAGCGGGGTCATCACCGAGGCCAGCTCCTTCAGCGGGACGCCCGACTTGGCCACCACGCCCAGCAGGTGCAGCGAGGTGAGCAGGCCGTCGCCCGTGGTGGCGTGGTCGAGCAGGATGACGTGGCCGGACTGCTCGCCGCCCAGGTTGAACCCCTCGGACTTCATGCGTTCGAGGACGTAACGGTCGCCGACCGCGGTCTCGATCACGGTGATGCCGGTCTCGCGCATCGCCAGCTTGAAGCCCAGGTTGGACATGACGGTCGCGACCACGGTGTCCTTGGCCAGCTGGCCGTCGCCGTGCATGGCGGCGGCGAGCACCGCCATGATCTGGTCGCCGTCGACGACCGTGCCCGTGTGGTCGACCGCCAGGCAGCGGTCGGCGTCGCCGTCGTAGGCCACGCCCAGGTCGGCGCCCCTGGACACGACCACCTGCTGGAGCTTGTCCAGGTGGGTGGAGCCGTGCCCGGCGTTGATGTTGAGCCCGTCGGGCCTGGCGCCGATGGCCTCGACCCGGGCGCCCGCACGCACCAGCGCCTCGGGCGCGACCATGTGGGCGGCGCCGTGCGCGCAGTCGACCACGATGTGCAGGCCGTCGAGCGCGGCGGTCATCGTGGTCAGGACGTGCGAGATGTAGCGGTCGGCCTCGCCGTACGCGTCGCGTACGCGCCCGACCCCCGAACCGACGGGGAAGGACCAGTTCTCACCGAGCCGGCGCTCGATCTCGTCCTCGACCACGTCGGACAGCTTGAAGCCGCCCCTGGCCAGGAACTTGATCCCGTTGTCCGGCGCCGCGTTGTGCGAGGCGGACAGCATGACGCCGAGGTCGGCGCCGAGAGCGGCGGTGAGATGGGCGACGGCCGGGGTGGGCAGCACGCCGAGGCGCAGCACATCCACTCCAGACGCCGCGAGGCCGGCGACCACTGCGGCCTCCAGGAACTCCCCGGAGGCTCGCGGGTCCCGGCCCACGACGGCCACGGGACGACGCCCCGTGGCCGCGAACGCGCCCGCATCACCGAGTACGTGGGCGGCCGCCACGGACAGATCCATGGCCAGCTCGGCCGTGAGGTCGCGACCAGCGACCCCACGTACCCCGTCGGTGCCGAAGAGGCGCGCCAATTTAGCGCTTGCTGTACTGCGGAGCCTTGCGGGCCTTCTTGAGGCCGTACTTCTTCCGCTCCGTGGCGCGGGCGTCACGGGTGAGGAAGCCGGCCTTCTTCAGCGGCGGCCGGTTGACGTCGACGTCCAGGATCGCCAGGGCGCGGGACAGGCCCATGCGCAGCGCGCCGGCCTGGCCGGTGACGCCGCCGCCGTCGATGCGCGCGATGACGTCGAACGCCTCTTCGGCACCGAGCACCACGAAGGGCTCGTTGACGATCTGCTGGTGGACCTTGTTGGGGAAGTAGACGTCCAGCGAACGACCGTTGATCGTCCACTTGCCGGTGCCGGGGACGATGCGCACGCGGGCGATCGCCTCCTTGCGGCGGCCGGTGCCGTACGAGTTACCCGTGGTGACGGGCTTGCGCACGGGCGCGTCAGCGCTGGCAGCGGACTCGGTGGTGTACTCGGACGGGAAGTCCTCGCCGGAGAATTCCTCCAGCTCGGTCTCGACGACCGTCTCGACACCGGTGGGCTCAGCCACGGTTCTCCTCTAACTCTTTCGAACTACTACTGGGCGATCTGGGTGATCTGGAACTGCACCGGCTGCTGGGCCTGGTGCGGGTGGTCGGTACCCGCGTAGACCTTCAGCTTCTTGGCCATCTTCCGGCCGAGGGAGTTCTTCGGCAGCATGCCCTTGACGGCCTTCTCGACGGCCTTCTCCGGCCGCTTGTCCATGAGCTCGCCATAGGTGACGGAACGCAGACCGCCCGGGTAGCCCGAGTGACGGTACGCCTTCTTCTGCTCACGCTTGTTACCGCTCAGCGCGATCTTGTCGGCGTTGATGACGATGACGAAGTCACCGGTGTCGACGTGGTTCGCGAAGATCGGCTTGTGCTTGCCGCGGAGCAGGTTCGCGACGTGGCTGGCCAGCCGGCCCAGCACGACATCGGTCGCGTCGATGACGTACCACTGACGCTGGACGTCGGCGGGCTTCGGTGAGTACGTGCGCACGGTCGTAGCCTTCTTTTGCTCGCGTCTTCGGCGCTGTCGGATGCGACAGCTACATGGGTCGGTCGGTGCGGGCACACGGCAGCCCGGACCTTCCGTCTCCCGAGCCCGATGGGCTTGATGATGGGAGATGACGCCGGACGCGCCGCGCATCGGTCACGCTGGACCTATGCACACAACGAACGATTAGGTTACCCGCCTGAAGGCGCGCAGGTCAAAAGACCGGTAACCCTGCACGAGTCTACCCGACGACAGAACGGTTCCATTTCGTTTCCCTGGCATCCCTTCTTTCCCGGTACCCGACATCTCTATCGTTAGCTGCGGTATGTGGCGGAACTCTCACACCCGGCAAACCCAGCGGGGCGCGCGGCGCCGGAACAGCCTGGGCGTGCTGACCTGCCTGATGGCCGCGTTGTTCACGGGCGTGCTGCTCGGCCGGCTGTCCGACGACGTCGAGCCCACCGCGCACATCTACCTCAACGAGACCGCCCCGCCCGCCGCGGCCACCGCGCGCCCCGCCCCCACCACGGCGCAGAAGGCCCGGCCCGAGCTGGACCGCATCCCGCGGCAGGCCACCACGGTCAGGACCCCGCGCGGCAGATCCACCCCCAAGCCCACGAAGACCCCGGAAGGGCAGATCGCGGGCTTCGACGCCAAGGGCGACCCCACCCAGGTGTTCACCGGCGGCGGCGACGACCAGGCCAAGGTGATCCCCGGCATGGCCGCCCGGGTCATCACGCTCACCAACGCCGCCCGCGCCGAGCACGGCTGCGGCCCGCTGCGCGTGGACGGCAGGCTCGCACGCTCGGCGCGCCAGCACTCGCTGGAGATGGCGCGTACCGGGCAGCTCGCCCACAACTCCCCCGACGGCGCCTCCCCCTGGGACCGCATGGACCGCGCCGGCTACCACTGGGGCGCCGCCGAGAACATCGGCAACGGTTACAGCACTGCCGAGCAGGCCGTACGCGGCTGGCTGGACAGCCGCGACCACCGCAGGAACATCCTGGACTGCACTCTCAAGGCCATCGGCGTCGGCGTCGCCTCCGGACCGGACGGCCCATGGTGGACCCAGGACTTCGGGACCCGATGACGAACATCACGGTAATGTCTCCGCATGGTTTCCAACGGCAATGAGGAACGTGGCATGGACAGCGGTCCCCGCCGTTCGCGTAGAGACCGCGCCGCCGGGGCCGAGACCACTCAGCAGTCACCGCAGGCCCCGCCGTACGCGCAGTCCTCGTTCGGGCAGTCTCCGTTCACACCGGCCCAACAGCAGCAGCCGCCGACCGGGCAGCCCGGACAGCCGCCGCTGAGCGGGCCGACGCCGCCGGCCGGGCAGTCCGCCCAGTCGCCGGACTCCGGGCAGCCGACGCAGGCGCAGCAGAGCAGGGTCGGCTGGAGCCCCTACGACGAGGGCCGGCGCTCACGCGCCCCGCTGTGGTTCGCGATCGGCGGCGTCCTGCTGCTGGGCCTGCTCGGCGGCGGCCTGGCGATGATGTGGAACGCGGGCAGCCCCAGCACGGCCGAGGCCGGCGCGCCCACCCGTACCTCCGCGCCGCTCCCGTCGGCCCCGCCCGGCAAGTACGGCTTCGCGGCCGACCGCAAGACCGACCCCGACCCGATCACGGTCAAGGAGATCTTCGGGTCGGCGAAGAAGTTCACCGTCTCGGGGCGCGGCTACGAGATGACGGTCACCAGCAAGGACAAGAAGTGCACCGACGGCGCCCTGGGCGACAAGCTCCAGAAGGCCCTCAAGTCCGGCAAGTGCACCCAGTTCCTGCGGGCCAGCTTCCGTGACAAGGCCGGCAAGGTGATCGGCACGATCGGCGTGGCCAACCTCAAGACGAGCGGCACCGCCACCAAGGTGGCCAAGGTCGGCGACGCGAGCAACTACGTCAAGCCGCTGGCCGGCAAGGACAGCGTCACCAAGATGCTCGGCTCGGGCAGCGGCGGCGCCAAGATCTCGACCCACGGCCACTACGCGATCATGGTGTGGTTCCAGAACAAGGACGGCAGCAAGCCGGACAAGAAGGGATCGAAGCGTATCTTCGAGGCCATCAAGGACCTCACCGACGCGACGGTCTTCAAGGCTCTGGACAGCCGGTCGATGACGGGGAGCGCGCTCAGCTGAACCGGCATCACGGTCGATAACCCCTCAAAGGGGACGGCGGTTCCCGTTGGGAACCCCCATACCGACATAACGATCTCGCTACTCTCGCTAGGCTCGCCCTATGCGTGGCCAGGAACCCGGGTCTGAGCACGATCGCAGGGAAGCCGACCGTACGACCGCATCACCGATGCCACCGCCGAGTTTCGGCCGCATCGGGGGCGGCGTTCCGTCGGCCATCACCCCGTCCGACGAGCCGACCGGCGACGAGACGCGGGTTCCGCGTGGCACCCCACCGGAGCCCGCCGGGTCGTCCGCCGGCGTACAACCGTGGGAGGTGGCCGGCGACGACTCGGCCCCCTACGACTGGTTCGCCGACGACGCCCCCGCCCCCTCTTCCGCCCCCACCAAGCCCCCCTACGGAACCGGCGCCCCCTCCGGCCCCGTCACGGGCGGCCCGTCCGGCACACCGGGGCCCACCGCCTCCGGTCCCGACGAAGAGACCATCACCGCCTCCCGCCCCCCACACAGAGGGGACGCCCCCACCTGGGCCCCCGGAACTCCAGCCACGCCCACCCCTGGCTCCAACGCCCCCGGCACGTTCGCCGACGCCCCCGGTACGTTCACCGGTGCGCCCACCGCGGCGTCCGGCCCCCTTGGCGCCCCCGCCGGCATCTCCGACCCCGCCGGTGCCCCCGCCGGTGCCCCTGACTGGGCCATCGACGCCCCCACGAGACCCGCCTGGGCTCCCCACATTCCCGAGGACCCCACAGGGCCGCCCCGATCGTCCGACCGACCCGGCTGGACCCCGGGCACCTCCCACGAGACCGGCTGGCCCCCCGGCGCCTCCCCCGAGTCCGGCTGGACCCCTGAGCAGCCGCCCGCAGCCCCGGGGCGCGCACCCGGAGCGCCCAGCCAACCCGCGTGGGTCCCCCCCGACCAACCTGGGCGAACTCCCGCCACCCCCGGCCAGGCCGCACGGGCCCCCGGAACCCCGCACGACACCGGACGAACCGACGGAGCTCCAGGCCAACCCGCATGGGCACCCGCCCCTCCCGAGGAGACCGGCCGAGGGCCCGGAACCCCAGACCAGGCAGCATGGGGCCCCAGGGCGTCCAACGAGACCGGCCGAAGCGCCGGGCCCTCCGACACGCCCGGCCGGAACGCCGGGCCCGCCGACGCGCCCGCCTGGCCTCCCCCCACCTCCGACGCGCCTGCGTGGCCTCCTCGCACCTCCGACACGCCCGAGTGGGCTCCCAGCGCGTCCGACGAAGCCACCTGGACGCCCAGAAACGCCGCCGAAGCCACCTGGGGTCCCCAGCCTGAGGACGACGCCTCCTGGTCCGCCGCCCCCGCGCAGTGGGCCGCCACCCCGGAGGAGGACCCTCCCGGCTGGCCCGCCAAGCCGGTCGTGCCCGGCGCGCCGCCGTGGGAGCCGCCACCGGCGTTCACGGCCGCCGCCGCGGGCCTGCAGGTGTGGCCCGCCCCGGTCGCCGACCCGGACGTCATGCCCCCCTGGCCCGCCGCCACGGGCGAACTGGTGGCCGAGCCGGACAACGACGACCCGGCCACGGGCGAACCCACCGCCCGCTTCCCCACCACCCCGACCGGCCACCCCGCGGACCCGACGGCAGCCGACCAGCACCCCAACCGACCCCCCACCCCACCAACCGGCACGCCCGGTGGCCACACGCCGCCGACCGGTACACCGACCGCCCACCCCGTCGATGCACCCACCAGCCCGTCGGCCGCCGGGGCCGACACCATCGGCACCGCCGCCACCGGCACGCCCGGCGACCGGCACGCCGCCGAGCCCGCGTTCCCCCGCGACCCCGACGCCACACTGCCCGGCCGCAACCCCGCGCCCCACACAAACCCGGCACCCCACAAACCCGACACCCCGCCGTACAGCCCGGACGCCACGCCGTACAGCCCGGACCCGGCGCCGTACGCGCCGGACCCCGCGTCGTACGGCGGTTCCGACGCAGAACCGTTCAACGGCGGGGGCGCAGGGTCGTACGACCCCGATGCCACCCGCCCCGGCGGGATTCCCAAAGCGGCCCACTACTTCGACCCCGAGGCCGCCAAGCGCGAGGCCGCGGCCGCCGTCCAGCAGCACGCCGCGCCCGCCCCTCCCCACGGGGACGACCCGACGGCCCAGGACACCCCGCCGCAGGGCATGCGCGCGTCCGACCCCCGCGAGGAACCCACGGGCCCCATGCGGACGGCCCACTACGTCGAGCCCCACCCCACCAACCCGACGGGACGCCCCCCGGAGCCCGGCGACGTGCCCGTATGGCCCCCCGCGACCCCCGTGCCCCCCGCCGAGGAGAGGCTCCCGGAGGAGGTCCACACGGAGGACGGCCGCGAGGAGGCGAACCAGCGCACGTCCGGCCACACCCCGACGACGCACCCAGAAGGCGCACGCCCGGCGGACCCCCACCCCGAGCCCAGGCACCCAGCCGAAACGGCCTCAGCGGACCGGCCCGCCGACGACGAGCGTCCATCAGACCAGCGCCCGGACGAGACACCCGCCACGGACAAACTCCCCGACCTGCCCTTCAACCAGGACCTGTGGAGCAAGAGGCCCAGCACCGCCCTGGACCTCCCCACCCCGCCCGCCGGCACCCCCACCTTCCCACCCGGCGCGTTCAGGCAACCCCCGTTCCAGATCCCGCCCCCGCCGCCCCCCGCCCGGGGCAAGAGCAAGCGGGCCCTGCTCGTCACCCTCGGCGCCCTGGCCCTGGCAGGCGTCGCGACCGGCGGCTTCTTCGCCTACCGCGCCCTGAACACCGCCCCGCCGGCCGCCACGACCGCGGGTCCCCGCCCCACCCCGCCCACGTTGCTGCCCAGCACGGAGCTGTCCAGCAGCCCGCCCGCCGACGTCCCGGGCTCGTCGATGCTGAACTCGGAGGAGACGGACCCGAAGAAGATGTCCCTGACGGAGGCGTTCCCGAAGAAGAAGGTCTCGGCGGCCGGCGTGACGTTCACCAGGGTCAAGACCGACACGGAGACGAGCTGCGACAAGGCGGCGACCGGCGCGTTCGCCGACGCGCTGAGCGAGCGGAAGTGCAGCCGGATCATCCGCGCCACCTACGTCGACAGCAAGCGCCGCTGGGCCGTCACCACCGGCATCGCGGTGCTGCCGACCAAGGAGGACGCCACCCTGACCGACCAGGCCAAGAACCTCTCGCGCAACATCTGGTTCCGCGCGCTGCCCGGCGCGAAGGGAAGCGGGGGCGAGCGGGTGTCCATCGCCGGCGGCTACGCGGCCGGCCTGGTGTGGGGCAGGTACATCGTCTTCAGCTACGCCACCCACGTCGACGGCCACACCCCGGACGCCAAGGACAAGACGCTGGCCAAGGTCAGCGGGGCGTTCAGGGACCAGACCTCACTCGTCCTGGAGCGCCGCGTCACCAAGGGCTGAGAGCGTGCGGACCCGCCGCGTGGCGGCTGCCCGCGCGGCGAGTTCGTCCGCCGCCGGGTAGCCCACCTCCTCCAGGCACAGCCCGTGGGCGGGCGCGACGTGCACCCCGGAGTCCCGTACGGCCCGCGTCAGCACCTGGCCGGGCCACTCCACCGGCCGGCGCCCGTCGCCGGCGGCCAGCAGGGAGCCGACCAGCGCGCGGACCATCGAGTGGCAGAACGCGTCCGCCACGACGGCGGCCACCAGCACGCCGTCCGCCTCGCGCGTCCACTCCAGGCGTTGCAGCTCCCTGATCGTCGTGGCGCCCTCGCGCTTCTTGCAGAACGCCGCGAAGTCGTGCTCGCCCACCAGCCGCCGGGCGGCCTCGTTCATGGCGTCGAGGTCCAGCGGACGGCTGTGCCAGACCACCTCGTGCCGTCGCAGCGGATCGGCCCCGCCGGCCGTGTCGCACACCCGGTACGCGTACCGCCGGAACATTGCGGAGAACCGGGCGTCAAAGCCCTCAGGAGCCACCGAGACCCGATGAACGCGTACATCCAAGGGCAGAATCCCACCCAGCCGCCGGACGAGCGCAGAGAGCCGCTCATCGAGCTCCAGGGGCCCGCGGTTGCCGTCGAGCTCGGCCAACGACGTGACCGGCACGTCCACGTGCGCCACCTGCCCGCGCGCGTGCACGCCCGCGTCAGTGCGCCCCGCCACGGTCAGCGCGGCGGGCTCGGCCAGGCGCAGGATCCTGGTGAGCGCCAGCTCGATCTCACCCTGGACGGTACGGCGACCGGGCTGCCTGGCCCATCCGGAGAAGTCGGTCCCGTCGTATGCCAGATCCAGGCGGAGCCGTAGCACGATCGTCCCTTTCACGTTCACGGAAAAGGGCCCGGACCCCCGCGAAGGGGATCCGGGCCCGATTCAACCAGCCTGAGAGATCAGGCCTCGTCCTTCTTCGCCTCGGCCTCGGCGGCCGGGGTCTCCTCAGCGGCAGCCGGGGTCTCCTCGGCGGCGGCCTCAGGAGCCTCGGGGGCCTCGGTCTCGGCGACCTCGGTCTCCTCGGCGGCCGGAGCCGGAGCGGCAGCGGCGGCCGGCGCCTCGGCGCGGCGGGTGGTGACACCGTTCAGCGGCTCGGACACCAGCTCGATGACGGCCATCGGAGCGTTGTCGCCCTTACGCGCGCCGATCTTGGTGATCCGGGTGTAACCCCCCGGACGCTCGGCGAACGTCACCGCGATCTCGGTGAACAGGTGGTGAACCACGCCCTTGTCCCTGACCACGGTCAGGACCTGGCGACGGTTGTGGATGTCGCCCTTCTTCGCCTTGGTGATCAGGCGCTCCGCCAGCGGACGAAGGCGCTTGGCCTTGGTCACCGTCGTGCGGATCTTGCCGTGGCGGAACAGGTCCGTGGCGAGGTTCGCCAGGATCAGCCGCTCGTGCGCCGGGCTGCCGCCAAGACGTGCACCCTTGGTGGGCTTGGGCATTGCTTTCTCCTCTTGGGTTAACCCGCCCCGGCCGTACCAGGTACCGGAGTCGGGCCGGCCGCAATCATGGCGACTGGGCCGTTACGTTCGTCACGCGCCGAGCGGTCGGACCACTCGGCGCGTGCGGGGCACGTGCGGAGACGGGGTCTCCGCACGAAGCTCAGTACTGCTCGGTCTCGACGTACGCGCTGTCGTCGTCGTCGTAGCCGCCGCCGGCCACCGCGCTCGGGTCGAACCCGGGCGGGGAGTCCTTGAGCGCCAGCGACATCTCGTGCAGCTTCTGCTTGACCTCTTCGATCGACTTGGCCCCGAAGTTCCTTATGTCGAGAAGGTCCTGCTCGCTGCGGGCGACGAGCTCACCCACGGTGTGGATGCCCTCGCGCTTGAGGCAGTTGTAGGAGCGAACGGTCAGGTTCAGCTCCTCGATCGGCAGCGCCAGGTCGGCGGCCAGGGCGGCGTCGGTCGGCGACGGGCCGATGTCGATGCCCTCGGCCTCGACGTTGAGCTCACGGGCCAGGCCGAAGAGCTCGACGAGGGTCTTGCCGGCCGAGGCCACCGCGTCGCGGGGCTTCATGGCGGGCTTGGTCTCGACGTCGAGGATGAGACGGTCGAAGTCGGTGCGCTGCTCGACTCGGGTCGCCTCGACCTTGTAGGTGACCTTGAGCACCGGGGAGTAGATCGAGTCGATCGGGATGCGCCCGATCTCCTGGCCCGGCTGCTTGTTCTGGGCGGCGGAGACGTAGCCGCGACCGCGCTCGACGGTCAGCTCCATCTCCAGCTTCGCCTTGCCGTTGAGCGTGGCGATGCGCAGCTCGGGGTTGTGCACCTCGACACCGGCCGGCGGCGCGATGTCGGCGGCGGTGACCTCACCGGGGCCCTGCTTGCGCAGGTACATCACGACCGGCTCGTCGTGCTCGGAGGAGACGACCAGCTCCTTGAGGTTCAGGATGATGTCGGTGACGTCTTCCTTGACCCCGGGAACGGTCGAGAACTCGTGCAGCACGCCCTCGATGCGGATGCTCGTCACGGCCGCGCCCGGGATGGACGACAGCAGCGTACGGCGCAGCGAGTTGCCGATGGTGTAGCCGAAGCCCGGCTCCAGCGGCTCGATGACGAACCGGGACCGGGTCTCGTCGATCGACTCTTCGAGAAGAGTCGGACGCTGAGCGATCAGCATGGTGTGGGTTCTCCCCTTGTCGTGTGGCGCCCGCTATATGACGCCACTCCGATAAACAGTCTAGTTCGGGCACGGAAATCCGCACCCGAACTAGGACGTCAGTGACTACTTGGAGTAGTACTCGACGATGAGCTGCTCTTGGACCTGGGTGTCGATCTGCTGGCGAACCGGCAGCTGGTGGACCAGGACGCGGAGCTTCTCCGGCACGACGCCGAGCCACGCGGGAACCGTGCGCTCGCCCGCGGTCGCCCGAGCGACCTCGTACGGCAGCAGGTTGCGCTTGGTCTCGCGGACCTCGATGATGTCGTGCTCGCGAACGCGGTACGACGGGATGTCGACCTTCTTGCCGTTCACCAGGATGTGGCCGTGGCGCACCTGCTGGCGGGCGGCGTCACGCGACTGGGCGAAGCCGGCGCGGTAGACGACGTTGTCGAGACGGCTCTCCAGGATCTGGAGCAGCACCTCACCCGACTTGCCGCTCTTGCCCGCGGCCTCCTCGTAGTAGTTGCGGAACTGCTTCTCGAGGACGCCGTAGATACGACGGGTCTTCTGCTTCTCGCGAAGCTGAAGCTGGTACTCGGACTCCTTGGGGCGTCCGCGGCCGTGCTCACCCGGCGGGTAAGGACGGATCTCGATGGGGCACTTGGCGGACTCGCACTTGCTGCCCTTGAGGAAGAGCTTGGTCTTCTCGCGACGGCAGAGCTTGCAGTCCGCGCCCGTGTAACGAGCCATTTCTCAATATCTCCTGGGGAAATTCAGACGCGGCGGCGCTTCGGCGGACGGCAGCCGTTGTGCGGGACCGGCGTGACGTCCTGGATCGAACCCACCTCGAGGCCGGTGGCCTGGAGGGAGCGGATCGCGGTCTCGCGGCCGGAGCCGGGACCCTTGACGAACACGTCGACCTTGCGCATGCCGTGCTCCATGGCGCGGCGGGCGGCGTTCTCGGCGGCCATCTGGGCGGCGAACGGGGTGGACTTACGGGAGCCCTTGAAACCCACGTGGCCGGCGCTGGCCCAGGAGATCACGTTCCCGTTCGGGTCGGTGATCGAGACGATCGTGTTGTTGAACGTGCTCTTGATGTGGGCGTGCCCGTGAGCGACGTTCTTCTTTTCCTTGCGGCGCACCTTCTTCGGTGCACCCTGACGGCTCTTAGGAGGCATTGTTTGCCATTACTCCTGAGATCTTCGGTCCGCGGCTGTGGACTACTTCTTACCGGGCTTCTTCTTACCGGCGACGGTCTTCTTCTTGCCCTTACGGGTACGCGCGTTGGTCTGCGTGCGCTGACCGTGGACCGGAAGGCCCTTGCGGTGCCGGATGCCCTGGTAGCAACCGATTTCGATCTTGCGACGGATGTCGGCCTGGACCTCGCGGCGCAGGTCACCCTCGATCTTGAAGTTCGCCTCGATGTAGTCACGCATCGGGACGAGCTCGGTGTCGGAGAGCTGGTGCACGCGGAGGTCGCCGCTGACACCGGTCGCCTGGAGGATCTCCTGGGCGCGGGTGCGGCCGATTCCGTAGATGTAGGTGAGAGCGATCTCCAGCCGCTTCTCGCGGGGGAGGTCGACGCCAACCAGGCGAGCCATGGTCGGGCATTCTCCTTCTTTTGAGCGGAGGTCTTGCGCCGCACTACCCCTCCCCATGCCCGGGGTGAGGGCCCCGGCCTCCGACCGGGGGTCTCCTGAGAGGTACGGATCGCTCCGCCTGCTCAGGTGTGAGACGCGATTACTGTCGCAGGCTCCTCATGCGTCGAGCCCGCTCCCTGAAATTCGGGGCGGACTCGGAGAAACCTTGCGTACGACTAACCCTGACGCTGCTTGTGGCGCAGGTTGTCGCAGATCACCATGACGCGACCGTGCCGGCGGATCACCTTGCACTTGTCGCAGATCTTCTTGACGCTCGGCTTTACCTTCATTGTCCTTCGTGTTCCTCAGACGTCTTACTTGTATCGGTAGACGATCCGCCCGCGACTCAGGTCGTAGGGGCTCAGTTCAACGACTACCCGGTCGTCAGGAAGAATCCGGATGTAGTGCATCCGCATCCGTCCGCTGATGTGGGCCAGGACCTTATGGCCGTTGTCGAGCTGCACCCGGAACATGGCGTTCGGGAGCGACTCAACCACAGTGCCCTCGATCTCGATGGCGCCGTCTTTCTTGGCCAAAATCCCTCGCGTTTCACTGATCGGTCGTCTGAGGCTACGGTTCACTAAGCAGCCGCGACCTCACGCTTCGAAGAGAGCGGCGATCGGCAAAGACCGCCGACGCGTGATAGTCATAGTGAGCCGACTAAGGAGTGTACGACACCTGAGCCAAAAACGCGAAACGCGTGCCAGGTGTCCTGACACAACCACGTAAGAGTCTACCCCACGGCTCCTACTCCTAAGACCGTACGACGGAAGGCCCGCCGGGGAGGGCGGGCCTTCCGCGAGGCGTTCCTAATAGATGCGGTGCCGGTCACCGCAGTACCGGACCGAGCCGCCCCAGCAGGTCCAGGTGTAGATCTTCTTGATGTCCCGGCCGGACCAGGTCTCGTCGTGGTTCCCGTCCCACTTCTTGAAGAACTGGTGCCAGCTCCCGTTCGCGTAGTACCGGAACCACACGTAGCCGAACTTCGGCGTGGACTCCCTGCCGTACCAGTGGGTGTAGACCCTGCCGTGCGACCGGTACGTGCTCCCGTGGGTGGACGCCTTGTGGTTGCCGGCGTAGAACGTGCCCCACCCGCCGGACGAGGCCGCCTGCGCGGCGGGGGCGACGGCGAGACCGGTGACGGCGATCGAGCCGGCGAGGGCGGCGGCTGCGAGGACCTTGCGCATCTGATTCCTCCGTGAATCGTGTTCCTGACACGGCTCACGCTAGGAACGACCGCCCTCATGCACTGCGGAGGAATACACACAGTGCATTACGGCACAAACGGCTCCGGACTAGTCGCGCTTCTGCCCGTTCCCGAAGATCGTGCTCATCAGCAGGATCGCGCCCCACGGGCCCATCACCCACAGCGGCCACGGGTAGATCATGTGGCCGGTCGAGATGCCCACGATCAGCCAGATCACCCAGTTGACGGCGCTGGCCGCGGCCCAGGCGCCCCAGGCCGCCCGCATGCCCGGATGGAGGTTGCCACGCGTCGCGGGCACGGCCTCGGGCTTGGCGGGCCGGTGGCGCAGGTCGACGTCGGGCAGGTCGGCCGTCAGCTTGGCCAGGTCGCCGTAGGTCTTGCTCTTGTAGAGCTCTTCAAGCCGCTCATTGAACTCGTCCATCGTGATGCGGCCCTGCGCGGTGTGCTCGCGGAGGATGGCGGCGACCCGATCGCGGTCGACGTCCGAGGCACGCATCTCGGGGCTGTTCGCCATTCCCACCACTCCCGGGGTCAGAGCTGAAGGTGACGCAGGCGCTCTTCGCCGCCGTCCAGGGCGGTAAGCACCCAAGGTCCATTATGTGTCACCGCGACGCTGTGTTCGAAGTGTGCCGACGCCTTCCCGTCGATCGTCACCACCGTCCAGTCGTCGGACAGCACGCGCGTGCGCTCGGTGCCCAGGTTCACCATGGGCTCGATGGCCAGGCACATGCCTTCCTCCAGCAGCGGGCCACGGCCCGGCTTGCCCTGGTTGGCGATCCACGGGTCCATGTGCATCTCGGTGCCGATGCCGTGGCCGCCGTACTCCGGAGGGATGCCGAAGCGGCCCTGAGACTTCACGTAGCGCTCGACCTCGTAGCCGATGTCGGACAGGTGGCGGCCGATCTTCAGCGCGGCGATGCCGCGCCACATGGCCTCCTCGGTGACCCGCATCAGCTCGGTCAGCTTCGGGTCGACCTCGCCGACCGGCACCGTGACGGCGGAGTCGCCGTGCCAGCCCTCCAGGATCGCGCCGCAGTCGATGGAGATGACGTCGCCCTCGCGCAGCTTGCGGGCGTCCGTGGGGATGCCGTGCACCACCTCGTCGTTGACCGACGCGCAGATCGTCGCCGGGAAACCCTGGTAACCCTTGAACGACGGGATCGCGCCTTCGTCCCGGATCGCCTTCTCGGCGATGGAGTCGAGGTCGAGCGGCGTCATGCCCGGCTCGACGGAACGCCTCAGCAGATCGAGCGTCCGTCCGACCACCAGGCCGGCGGCCCGCATCTTCTCCAGCTGCTCGGGCGACTTGATCTGGATTCCGTGTCGGTTTCTCTTGAACATTGTTCGGCACCCCCCGGGGGTTCTAACGGGCCTCGTGGGAGCCCTAATTCCCCCACAATAGCCGCACACAAAAAAGGAAGGTGGCACGGATATCCGTGCCACCTTCGCAGGAGATCGTGTCCGGCGTCATCCCAGGAACGGGCGGATCGCCTCCATTGCCCGCTGAGTCACCTCTTCGACCGGCCCGGTCGCGTCTACGCCCACGAGGATGTCCTCGTCGACGTAGTACGAGACCAGCGGCGCGGTCTGCTCCTGGTAGACCTCCAGGCGGTGCCTGACGGTCTCTTCCTTGTCGTCGTCACGCTGGAACAGCGCGCCGCCGCAGGCGTCGCACTTGTCGTCCTTCTTGTCGTCGAACTCCACGTGCCAGATGCGGCCGCACTGACTGCACGTACGCCGCCCCGCCAGCCGCCGGACGACCTCGTCGTCGTCCACGACCAGCTCCAGCACCAGGTCGAGCTCCAGACCCCAGTCCTTGAGCATGTCGCGCAGGATCTCCGCCTGCGCGACGTTCCTCGGGAAGCCGTCGAGCAGGAACCCGTCCTGCGCGTCGTCCTCGGACAGTCGGTCGCGGACCATGGCGATGGTGACCTCGTCGGGCACGAGATCGCCACGGTCCATGTAGGTTTTGGCCAGCTTGCCAAGGTCCGTGCCGCCGGAGACGTTGGCACGGAAGATGTCACCTGTCGAGATCTTCGGGATGGACAGGTTCGATGCGATGTACTGGGCCTGAGTCCCCTTACCCGCTCCGGGGGGCCCGACGAGAACGAGACGCACTACCGCAGGAAACCTTCGTAGTTACGCTGCTGCAGCTGGCTCTCGATCTGCTTCACCGTGTCCAGGCCGACACCAACCATGATCAGAATGCTCGTCCCTCCGAACGGGAAGTTCTGGCTAGCCCCGGCCACCGCCAGCGCGACGATCGGGATCATGGAGATCAGACCCAGATAGAGCGCGCCAGGCGCGGTCAGACGGGTGAGCACGAAGTTCAGGTATTCAGCCGTCGGACGGCCGGGACGGATGCCCGGAATGAACCCACCGTACTTCTTCATGTTGTCGGCGACTTCAGCGGGGTTGAACGTAATCGACACGTAGAAGTACGTGAAGAAGACGATCAGCAGGAAGAACGTGGCCATGTAGACCGGGTGGTCGCCTCTGACCAGGTACTGGGAGATCCACTGGACGACCGCGTTGTTCGAGGTCGGGAAGAGCGAGGTCAGCAGCTGCGGCAGGTAGAGCAGCGACGAGGCGAAGATGACCGGGATGATGCCGGCCTGGTTGACCTTGAGCGGGATGTACGTCGAGGTGCCGCCGTACATCCTGCGGCCCACCATGCGCTTGGCGTACTGGACCGGGATGCGGCGCTGCGCCTGCTCGACGAAGACCACAGCCGCGATCATGAAGACACCGACGACCATGACCACCGAGAAGGTGAACTTGTTCGCACGGAAGATGTTGGACAGCTCGGACGGGAAGACCGCGACGACCTGCGTGAAGATCAGGATGGACATGCCGTTGCCGACGCCGCGGTCGGTGATGAGCTCACCCAGCCACATGATCACCGACGTGCCGGCCGTCATGATGATGACCATCGTGACGATGCCGAAGATGTTGTCGGGGTCGAGCAGGACGTCCTGCTGGCAGTTCGGGAACAGCTGACCGGAACGCGCGAGCGCGATGAAAGCGGTCGACTGGAGGATGCCGAGGCCGATGGTCAGATAACGCGTATACTGCGTGATCTTGGCCTGACCCGCCTGGCCTTCTTTCTTGAGAGCCTCAAGACGTGGAATCACCACGACGAGCAGCTGGAGAATGATGCTCGCGGTGATATACGGCATAATGCCCAGCGCGAACACCGACAGCTTCAGGAGCGCACCACCACTGAAGAGCTGCACCATCCCATAGATGTTGCCGGTGGCTCCGTTACGGGCCTGATCGAAACAGGCCGCGAGGTTCTGGACGTGAACTCCCGGAGTCGGAAGAACCGAGCCGAGACGGAACAGCGCGATGATGCCCAGGGTGAAGAGCAACTTCTTGCGCAGGTCCGGTGTCCGGAACGCCCGGGTAAACGCGGTCAGCACGGTCCCTCCTGCGCGCCTTTATGGCGATGTGAGTATGCGGTGGTGCGGGGATCTGCCATGTCAAGTCTCAGTCAAACGAGCCGGACAGAATCCTGCCGCCTCGCCGAACTCTAACGCACTAAGGGCGTGGGGGCCCATTGTCGGAACCCCCACGCCTCGTCATAGCGGAGCTACAGCTCGGTAACGGAACCACCGGCGGCGGCGATCTTCTCCTTCGCGGCGGACGAGAAGGCGTGAGCCGTAACGTTCACAGCGACGGAGATCTCGCCGGTGCCGAGCACCTTCACGAGCTGGTTCTTGCGAACGGCGCCCTTGGCCACCAGGGCCTCGACGGTGACGTCGCCACCCTCGGGGAACAGCTCGCCGAGCTTGTCCAGGTTGACGACCTGGTAGGTCGTCTTGAACATCGCGTTGGAGAAGCCCTTGAGCTTCGGCAGACGCCTCTGCAGCGGCACCTGGCCACCCTCGAAGCCGAGGGGAACCGTGGTACGGGCGTGGCTGCCCTTGGTGCCGCGACCGGCCGTCTTGCCCTTGGACGCCTCGCCGCGACCCTTGCGGATCTTGGCCTTGTTGGCACCCGGAGCAGGACGCAGGTCGTGAATCTTGAGCGGAGCCTTGTCAGTCATGACTAGTCGACCTCTTCCACCTCGACGAGGTGCGTCACCACGGACACCATCCCGCGAATCTCGGGACGGTCCTCCTTGACGACGACATCGCCGATTCGCTTCAGGCCAAGCGAACGCAGCGAGTCACGCTGGTTCTGCTTGCCACCGATCTTCGAGCGAACCTGAGTGATCTTCAGGCGTGCCATGACTAGCTCACCGCCTTCGCGGCCGCGGCCTCGGCGATGCCCTCGCGCTGAGCCTTGAGCATGCGGGCCGGGGCGACGTCCTCGATCGGCAGACCACGGCGGGCGGCGATCTCCTCGGGGCGCGAAAGGCCCTTCAGAGCCGCCACCGTGGCGTGCACGATGTTGATCGGGTTGTCCGAGCCGAGCGACTTGGACAGCACGTCATGGATGCCGGCGCACTCCAGGACCGCGCGCACCGGGCCACCGGCGATGACGCCGGTACCGGCCGAGGCCGGACGCAGGAAGACGACACCGGCCGCCTCCTCGCCCTGCACGGTGTGCGGGATGGTGCCCTGGATCCGAGGCACCTTGAAGAAGTGCTTCTTCGCCTCTTCGACGCCCTTGGCGATGGCCGCGGGGACTTCCTTGGCCTTGCCGTAACCGACGCCGACCAGGCCGTTGCCGTCACCGACGATGACGAGGGCGGTGAAGCTGAAGCGACGACCACCCTTCACGACCTTGGCCACTCGGTTGATCTTCACTACGCGCTCGATGTACGAGACGCCCTTGTCGGCGGCGCCACCGCGGCGATCGTCACGACGGTCCCGCCGCTCGCCACCGGTGCCGCCACCGCGACGCGGAGCTGCAGCCATCAGTGGTTCCTCTTCTCAGTTGCCATCAGAATTCCAACCCGCCTTCGCGGGCGCTGTCCGCCAGAGCCGCGATGCGACCGGCGTAGCGGTTGCCACCGCGGTCGAAGACGACCTTGGTGATCCCGGCTTCCTTGGCCCGCTGAGCGAGGAGCTCGCCGACCTTCTTGGCCTTCTCCGTCTTGTCGGCCTCGAGGGTGCGCAGCGAGGCGTCCATGGTGGACGCGCTGACCAGCGTGTGGCCGACGGAGTCGTCCACGATCTGGACGAACATGTGACGGGTCGAGCGGTTGACGACCAGGCGCGGACGCTCGGCCGTACCGACGACGAACTTGCGGACGCGGCGGTGACGGCGAGCCCGCGAGACGGTGCGGGCAGCCGTGTGCTTGCTGAACGCAGTCTTCGGAGCCATGCCTACTTACCAGCCTTTCCGACCTTGCGGCGGATCTGTTCGCCCTGGTAACGCACGCCCTTGCCCTTGTACGGGTCAGGCTTGCGCAACTTGCGGATGTTGGCCGCGACCTCGCCGACCTTCTGCTTGTCGATGCCGTCCACGTGGAACAGGGTCGGCTTCTCGACGCGGAAGGTGACACCCTCGGGGGCGTCGACGATGACCGGGTGGCTGAAGCCCAGCGAGAACTCCAGCTGCGTCGGGCCCTTGGCCTGGACGCGGTAACCGACGCCGACGATCTCAAGGGCCTTGGTGTACCCCTGGGTGACGCCCTGCACCATGTTGGCGATCAGCGTCCGGGACAGGCCGTGCAGCGCACGGACCTTGTTCTCGTCGTTGGGCCGGGAGACGGCGATGGCGCCGTCGTCGTCACGACCGACCGAAATCGGGTCCGCGACCGTGTGAGAAAGCGTGCCCTTCGGGCCCTTGACCTGGACATCCTGGCCGGTGATCGTGATGTCTACGCCACTGGGCACAGGGATGGGCAGCCGTCCGATTCTCGACATGCTGTGTTCCTCCCCTCTACCAGACGTAGGCGAGGACTTCGCCGCCCACGCCACGCTTGCCGGCCTGCTTGTCAGTCATGAGACCGGCGGACGTCGAGATGATCGCGACGCCCAGCCCGCCCAGGACTCGAGGCAGGTTGTCCTTCTTTGCATAAACCCGCAGACCGGGCTTGGAAACCCGGCGCAGGCCCGCGAGCGAACGCTCACGGGTGGGCCCGAACTTGAGCTCCACCACGAGGTTCTTTCCAACCTTGGCGTCTTCGACGGCCCAGGACTGGATGTAACCCTCCTGCTGGAGGATCTCGGCGATGTGCGCCTTGATCTTCGAATACGGCATTGACACGCTCTCGTGGTACGCCGAGTTCGCGTTACGCAGACGCGTCAACATGTCTGCGATCGGGTCGGTCATCGTCATGGCCAGTGGCCTTCCTCGCCGCGGTTTCCAGTCGGCCAAGCAGCGCTCTGCCGGTGGACCTTCGGCGCGGTCATGGACGCGGAGCGTCCTGTCTTCTTCTGAACATGGGTCCCAGGGGACGACGCGGGGCCGTCCCCCAGGGTATCTACCAGCTCGACTTGGTGATGCCGGGCAGCTCGCCCCGGTGCGCCATCTCGCGGAAGCACACGCGGCACAGGCCGAACTTGCGGTACACGGCGCGCGGACGACCGCAACGCGAGCACCGGGTGTAGGCCCTGACCTCGAACTTCTGCTTGCGCCCCGCCTTGGCGATCAGCGACTTCTTCGCCATTGGATCAGGCCTCCTTGAACGGGAAGCCGAGGAGCTTCAGCAGCGCCCGGCCCTGGTCGTCGTTCGTCGCGGTGGTCACGACCGTGATGTCCATGCCCCGCGGACGGTCGACCTTGTCCTGGTCGACCTCGTGGAACATGACCTGCTCGGTCAGACCGAACGTGTAGTTGCCGTTGCCGTCGAACTGCTTCGGCGACAGGCCGCGGAAGTCACGGATACGGGGCAGCGCGAGCGCCAGCAGGCGGTCGAGGAACTCCCACATGCGGTCGCCGCGCAGCGTGACGTGCGCACCGATCGGCATGCCCTCACGCAGCTTGAACTGCGCGATGGACTTGCGCGCCCGGACGACGGCCGGCTTCTGGCCGGTGATCACGGTGAGGTCGCGTACGGCGCCTTCGATGAGCTTGGAGTCGCGAGCCGCCTCACCGACACCCATGTTGACCTTGATCTTGGTCAGGGCCGGGATCTGCATGACGTTCTCGATGCCGAACTGCTCGCGAAGCTGGGCCGCGATCTCCTCGCGGTACTTCGTCTTGAGTCGCGGCGTCGGGCGCTCGGTCTCAGTGGTCGTGGCGGTCATCAGCTGTCCTCACCCGTCTCCTCGGCCTTGTCGGCCTTCTTGTCGGCGGGCTTCTCGTCCTTGAGCTTCTTCACGTTGGACACGTGGATGCGGCCCTCCATGGTCTGCACGCCGCCGGTCTTGGCGCCGCGCGGACCCTGGTGGGTCTCCTTGGTGTGCTTCTTGATCATGTTGACGCCCTCGATCACCACGCGGTCCTCGCGCGGGTACGTGGCGATGACGTGACCCTTGACACCCTTGTCCTTGCCGGCGATGACCTGAACCAGGTCACCCTTCTTCACATGCAGCTTCGGCATTACAGCACCTCCGGGGCGAGCGAGATGATGCGCATGAACTTCTTGTCGCGCAGCTCGCGGCCGACCGGGCCGAAGATACGAGTGCCACGAGGGTCACCGCTGTCCTTGATGATGACGGCGGCGTTCTCGTCGAAGCGGATGTAGGAGCCGTCGGGCCGGCGGCGCTCCTTGACCGTGCGGACGACGACGGCCTTGACCACGTCGCCCTTCTTGACGCCCGTGCTGCCCGGCAGCGCGTCCTTGACAGTGGCGACGATGATGTCGCCGATACCGGCGTAGCGTCGGCCCGAGCCACCGAGAACACGGATGCAAAGGATCTCCTTTGCACCAGTGTTGTCGGCGACCTTGAGCCGCGACTCCTGCTGGATCACGTTGAACTCCTGTTAGTCGCGCCGGTTCTCATTTCTGAGCCTGGCGGAACCTGTCGTTGTCTTGTTCCCACGGCCACAGTCCACGCAGGGGCCGCACCGCAGGCGACGCGAGGCCCTGGAGGACCTCGCGTCCTTGGACGCCGTCATGGGGGCCCTGAGGCCCCCACGAGGCGCGGTATATCCGAGAAGGCCTACTTGGCCTTCTCGAGGATCTCCACGACCCTCCACCGCTTGGTGGCGGAGAGGGGGCGGGTCTCCATGAGCAGCACGCGGTCGCCGACGCCGCAGGCGTTGGCCTCGTCGTGCGCCTTGTACTTGGTCGTACGGCGGATGACCTTGCCGTACAGACGGTGCTTGACGCGGTCCTCGACGGCGACGACGACGGTCTTGTCCATCTTGTCGCTGACGACCAGGCCCTCACGGACCTTGCGGAAGTTCCGCGAGTCGTTCGTCTCGGTGGTCTCGGTGGTCTCGGTCTCAGCCATCGCTCGTCTCCTTCTCGACCGTGACGATGCCGAGCTCACGCTCGCGCATCACGGTGTAGATACGGGCGATCTCGCGGCGGACGGCGCGCAGCCGCCCGTGGCTCTCCAACTGACCGGTCGCTGCCTGGAAGCGGAGGTTGAACAGCTCCTCCTTGGCCTCCTTGAGCTTCTGGACCAGAGTGTCCTGGTCCTCCACTCGCAGCTCGCCGGCGGTCAGGCCCTTAGCCATCACGCCTCACCCACTTCACGCTTAACGATCTTGCACTTCATCGGCAGCTTGTGGATCGCCCTGGTGAGGGCCTCACGCGCGACCGACTCCGCCACGCCGGACAGCTCGAACATCACGCGTCCGGGCTTGACGTTGGCGATCCACCACTCCGGCGAACCCTTACCGGAACCCATGCGGGTCTCGGCGGGCTTCTTGGTGAGGGGACGGTCGGGGTAGATGTTGATCCACACCTTGCCGCCACGGCGGATGTGACGGGTCATGGCGATACGAGCGGACTCGATCTGGCGGTTGGTCACGTAGGAGTGCTCAACAGCCTGAATGCCGAACTCGCCGAACACGACCCTGGTGCCGCCCTTGGCGGCTCCGCTGCGGTCAGGCCGGTGCTGCTTGCGGTGCTTGACCCTGCGCGGGATCAGCATGGTCAGCTCCCTTCAGCACCCGGCTGCGCAGCCGGGCCGGTCTCAGGGGCAGCCTGCGAAGCTGCCTCGGTACGGGGGGCGCGGTCGCCACGGCCACCGCCACCACGACGCGGACGGTCACCGCCGCCACGACGCGGACGGTCGCCGCCGCCACCGCGACGGTCGTCACGCTCGCGACGCTGGCCGGCACGAGCGCCGGCGGCGGCCGCCTCACGCTCGGCGCGGCTGGTCGGAGCCTCGCCCTTGTAGATCCAGACCTTCACGCCGATACGGCCGAAGGTGGTACGGGCCTCGTAGAAGCCGTAGTCGATGTCCGCGCGAAGGGTGTGCAGCGGCACGCGACCCTCACGGTAGAACTCCGACCGCGACATCTCGGCGCCGCCCAGACGACCGGCGCACTGGACACGGATGCCCTTGGCGCCGGACTTCATGGCCGACTGCATCGCCTTGCGCATGGCGCGGCGGAACGAGACACGGCTGGACAGCTGCTCGGCGACGCCCTGGGCGACGAGCTGGGCGTCGATCTCCGGGTTCTTGACCTCGAGGATGTTGAGCTGGACCTGCTTCTTGGTCAGCTTCTCGAGGTCGCCACGGATACGGTCCGCCTCGGCGCCGCGGCGGCCGATCACGATGCCGGGACGCGCGGTGTGGATGTCCACCTGAACGCGGTCCGTCGTGCGCTCGATCTCGACCTTGGAGATGCCGGCCCGCTCCATGCCCTTCTGCAGCATGCGACGGATCGCCACGTCCTCGGCGACGTACGACTTGTACAGCTTGTCGGCGTACCACCGGCTCTTGAAGTCGGTCGTGATGCCGAGGCGGAACCCGTGCGGGTTAACCTTCTGGCCCACTATCGGGTCCTTCCCTTCGGCTCGCGGGATTCCACGATCACGGTGATGTGGCTCGTCCGCTTGTTGATCCGATAGGCGCGACCCTGTGCACGCGGGCGGAACCGCTTCAGCGTCGGGCCCTCGTCGACCCAGGCGCGGCTCACGACGAGCGTGCTGGGGTCGAGGTTGAAGTTGTGCTCGGCGTTCGCCATGGCGCTGCTGAGCACCTTGTAGATCGGCTCGCTCGCCGACTGGGGAGCGAACTGCAGCACGGCCTGCGCCTCCGAAGCGGGCAGCCCGCGAATAAGGTCCACCACGCGGCGGGCCTTGAGGGGCGTGACACGGACGAACCGCGCCTGAGCCCTGGCTTCCATCGCTTACTCCTCTAAATGCTTCTGAAGGCGTCTATCGCCGGCTGCGCCGGTCTTCCTTGACGTGGCTGCGGAACGTCCGCGTCGGGGCGAACTCTCCGAGCTTGTGGCCGATCATCGACTCGGTGACGAACACCGGGACGTGCTTGCGGCCGTCGTGCACGGCGATCGTGTGCCCGAGCATGTCGGGAACGATCATGGAGCGCCGCGACCACGTCTTGATGACGTTCTTGGTGCCCTTCTCGTTCTGGGCGTCCACCTTCTTCTGAAGGTGGTCGTCCACGAAGGGACCCTTCTTAAGGCTACGTGGCATTTCGGCTGCTCCTACCGCTTCTTCCTCTTGCTCCGACGACGGATGATCAGCCGGTCGCTGGACTTGTTGGCCTGGCGGGTGCGGCCCTCGGGCTTGCCCTTGGGGTTCACCGGGTGGCGACCGCCGGAGGTCTTGCCCTCGCCACCACCGTGCGGGTGGTCAACGGGGTTCATGGCGACACCACGGACGGTCGGGCGCTTGCCCTTCCACCGCATACGGCCGGCCTTGCCCCAGTTGATGTTGGCCTGCTCGGCGTTGCCGACCTGGCCCACAGACGCCCGGCAGCGCACGTCGACCATGCGCATTTCACCGGACGGCATACGCAGGGTGGCGTACTGGCCTTCCTTGGCGAGCAGCTGGATCTGGGCGCCCGCGGAACGACCGAGCTTCGCGCCGCCGCCCGGACGGAGCTCCACCGCGTGGATGAAGGTACCGGTCGGGATGTTGCGCAGCGGCAGGCAGTTGCCCGGCTTGATGTCGGCAGCGGGGCCGTTCTCGATTCGGTCGCCCTGCTTGAGGCCGGTCGGCGCGATGATGTAGCGCTTCTCACCGTCGGCGTAGTGGAGCAGAGCGATGTTGGCGGTGCGGTTGGGGTCGTACTCGATGTGAGCGACCTTCGCCGGGATGCCGTCCTTGTCATGCCTACGGAAGTCGATGATCCGGTAGGCGCGCTTGTGTCCGCCGCCCTGGTGGCGCGCGGTCACCCGGCCGTGTACGTTTCGGCCGCCCTTGCTGTGAAGGGGCGCAAGCAGCGACTTCTCGGGCGTGCTGCGGGTGATCTCGGAGAAGTCCGAGACACTCGACCCGCGGCGACCCGGAGTCGTCGGCTTGTACTTACGGATGCCCATCTTTTTCGTTCATCCTTCGTCGGTTACATGGGCGAGCCCGCCGCACCGAAATGCGACGGTCTCGTCCCTCGCAGACCTTTCGGTCCGCTTCCTATCTATGGCGCTGCTAGCCGATCTGACCGAAGATGTCGATCCGATCGCCCTCGACCAGGCTCACGATGGCGCGCTTGGTGTCGGGACGCTTGCCGAAACCGGTGCGGGTGCGCTTGCGCTTGCCCTGCCGGTTGATGGTGTTCACGCTGGTGACCTTGACCCCGAAGATCTGCTCAACGGCGATCTTGACCTGGGTCTTGTTCGCGGTCTTCTTCACCAGGAACGTGTACTTGTTGTTCTCATCGATCAGGCCGTAGCTCTTCTCAGAGACGACCGGCTTGATGATGATGTCGCGCGGGTCGGCGATCTTCTCCATCAGGCGTCTTCCTTCCCGCCCTGGCTCAGCCGCGCGACGACCTGGTCGTACGCCTCCTGGGTGAAGACCACGTCGTCGTGCACGAGCACGTCGTAGGTGTTGAGCTGCCCGGCGTCCAGCAGGTGGACCTCGGGAGCGTTACGCAGGCTCATCCAGGTCAGCTCGTCGGCCTCGTCGACGACGACGAGCACGCGGGGAGCCTGGGTGATCTTGCGCAGGGCCTCAAGGGCAGCCTTGGTCTTGGGGGTCTCCCCCGCGATCAGCGTGCTGACCACGTGGACGCGACCGCCACCGGCCCTGTCGGACAGCGCACCGCGCAGGGCGGCGGCCTTCATCTTCTTGGGCGTGCGCTGCGAGTAGTCACGCGGCACGGGCCCGTGGACGGTGCCACCGCCGGCGAACTGCGGCGCGCGGGTCGAGCCCTGACGGGCGCGGCCGGTGCCCTTCTGGCGGTACGGCTTCTTGCCGCCACCGCGGACCTCACCACGGGTCTTGGCCTTGTGGGTGCCCTGCCGGCGAGCGGCGAGCTGGGCCACGACCACCTGGTGGATCAGCGGAACGTTGACCGTCGTGCCGAAGACGTCTTCGGGCAGTTCGACGGTGCCGGCCTTGGCGCCGCTGGCGTCGAGGACGTCAATAGTGGTGCTCACTTGGCAGCCCCCTTCTTGGCAGCGGTGCGAACGAGGACCAGGCTGCCGTTAGCGCCGGGGATCGCACCCTTGATCAGGATGAGGCCCTTCTCGGCGTCCACGGAGTGAACCTTGAGGCTCTGCACAGTGGTGCGGACGTTACCCATCCGACCGGCCATGCGCAGGCCCTTGAATACGCGGCCCGGGGTGGCGCAGCCACCGATGGAACCCGGCGAGCGGTGCTTGCGCTGCGTACCGTGCGACGCGCCCAGACCGGCGAAGCCGTGCCGCTTCATGACACCGGCGAAGCCCTTGCCCTTGCTCTTGCCCGTCACGTCGACGAACTGGCCGGCCTCGAAGGTGTCGGCCAGCAGCTCCTGGCCCAGGGTGTAGTCGCTCGCGTCGTCGGTGCGGATCTCCGCGAAGTAACGGCGCGGGGTGATGTCGTGCTTACGCAGGTAGTCGCCGAGCGGCTTGTTGACCTTCCGGGGGTCGACCTGTCCGAAGCCGAGCTGAACGGCGGAGTAGCCGTCCTTGTCTGCGGTGCGGACCCGGGTCACCACGCACGGACCGGCCTCGACCACGGTCACCGGAACCATCCGGTTGTCCGCGTCGAAGACCTGGGTCATGCCGAGCTTCTTGCCCAGGACGCCCTTGATCGTCTTAGCCATGTCAGTGCGTTCCCTCAGAGCTTGATCGAAATGTCGACACCCGCGGGGAGGTCGAGCCGCATGAGCGAGTCAACCGTCTTGGGGGTCGGGTCGATGATGTCAATCAGCCGCTTGTGCGTGCGCATCTCGAAGTGCTCGCGGCTGTCCTTGTACTTGTGCGGCGAGCGGATGACGCAGTACACGTTCTTCTCGGTCGGCAGCGGCACCGGGCCCGCGACCTTCGCGCCAGTCCGCGTCACCGTCTCGACGATCTTCTTGGCCGAGCTGTCGATGACCTCGTGGTCATAGGCCTTAAGCCGGATGCGGATCTTCTGTCCCGCCATAGTGGCCTCGGTGTCCTTCGCTGTCGTCTGAAAAAGTATCGTGCGGCCTTGTGCCGCTGTGTTGGTGCAGGTCTGACCCTGCGTAACCCCACGAGACAGACACTGTTGATCTGTCTTTTCTTCCGTGATCCGGCAGTTACTTCGGTCACTATGGCCGAAGCGACTGCTGGATCACGGCGCTTTACGCGAGGCCCTTGACGTGGTGCGGCGGTCGGCCCTGATGTGGGGCCGACCGCCGCCCCGACGGTCGAGCTACTTGAGGATCTTCACGACCCGGCCGGCGCCGACGGTGCGGCCACCCTCACGGATCGCGAACTTGAGGCCTTCCTCCATGGCGATGGGCTGGATCAGCTCAACGCGCATTTCGGTGTTGTCGCCCGGCATGACCATCTCGGTGCCCTCGGGGAGGTTCACAACACCGGTCACGTCAGTCGTACGGAAGTAGAACTGCGGGCGGTAGTTGTTGAAGAACGGCGTGTGGCGGCCGCCCTCGTCCTTGGACAGGATGTAGACCTGGCCGGTGAACTCGGTGTGCGGGGTCGTCGTGCCCGGCTTGATGATGCACTGGCCGCGCTCGACGTCGTCGCGCTTGATGCCGCGGAGCAGCAGGGCGGCGTTGTCGCCGGCGTGACCCTCGTCGAGCATCTTGTTGAACATCTCGATGCTGGTGACGGTGGTGGTCGTCTTCTCCGGCTTGATGCCGATGATGTCGACCTGCTCGTTGACCTTGACGATGCCGCGCTCGATACGACCGGTGACGACGGTGCCGCGACCGGTGATCGAGAAGACGTCCTCGACGGGCATGAGGAACGGCTTCTCCGTGTCACGGGGAGGCTCGGGGACGTTCTCGTCCACCGCGTTCATCAGCTCGATGATGCTGTCGGCCCACTTCTCGTCACCCTCAAGAGCCTTGAGAGCCGAGACGCGGACGACGGGCAGGTCGTCGCCGGGGAACTCCTGCGCGGACAGGAGCTCACGGACCTCCAGCTCGACGAGCTCGAGGATCTCCTCGTCGTCGACCATGTCGGACTTGTTCAGCGCCACGACGATGTAGGGGACGCCGACCTGGCGGGCCAGGAGGACGTGCTCCTTCGTCTGCGGCATCGGGCCGTCGGTGGCGGCGACCACGAGGATCGCGCCGTCCATCTGAGCGGCACCGGTGATCATGTTCTTCACGTAGTCGGCGTGACCGGGGCAGTCAACGTGAGCGTAGTGACGCTTCTCGGTCTGGTACTCGACGTGCGCGATGGAGATCGTAATACCGCGAGCCTTCTCCTCGGGCGCCTTGTCGATCTTGTCGAACGGAGTCGCCTTGTTGAGCTCGGGGTAACGGTCGTGAAGCACCTTGGTGATCGCCGCGGTCAGCGTGGTCTTGCCGTGGTCGATGTGTCCAATGGTGCCGATGTTCATGTGCGGCTTAGTCCGCTCGAACTTGGCCTTGCCCACTGGTTCTCTCCTTGAGAATCTGACTGACTTTCGTCTACACACTCGGGCCCGGGAGATCCCAGACCCCTAGGCGGCGGGGTGGCTCGCACCACCCCGCCAGGGACCGGGAAGTTATTCGCCCCGGGCCTTCGCGACGATCTCCTTGGCGATGCCCGGGGGCACCTCCGCGTAGGAGTCGAACTGCATGCTGTAGCTCGCGCGCCCCTGCGTCTTGCTACGCAGGTCACCCACGTAGCCGAACATCTCAGACAGCGGCACGAGCGCCTGGACGACTCGGGCGCCGGCCCGCTCGTCCATCGCCTGGATCTGCCCGCGGCGACCGTTGAGGTCACCGATGACGTCACCCATGTAGTCCTCGGGCGTGGTGACCTCGACGGCCATCATCGGCTCGAGAAGAACGGCGTCCGCCTTGCGCGCGGCCTCCTTGAAGGCCATCGAGCCGGCGATCTTGAACGCCATTTCCGAGGAGTCGACGTCGTGGGCGGCACCGTCGGTCAGCGTAACCTTCACGCCCACCATCGGGTAACCGGCCAGCACGCCGAACTCGGCGGCCTCCTGGGCACCGGCGTCGACCGAGGGGATGTACTCCCTCGGGACGCGGCCACCCGAGACCTTGTTCTGGAACTCGTAACCGTCGTTGCCCTCGCCCAGCGGCTCCAGGTCGATGATCACCCGCGCGAACTGACCGGAACCACCGGTCTGCTTCTTGTGGGTGTAGTCGACCTTCTCCACCTTGCGGCGGATGGTCTCGCGGTAGGCCACCTGCGGGCGGCCCACGTTGGCCTCGACCTTGAACTCACGACGCATACGGTCGACGAGGATCTCCAGGTGAAGCTCGCCCATGCCCCAGATGACCGTCTGACCGGTCTCCTCGTCACGACGGACCTGGAAGGACGGGTCCTCCTCGGCCAGCCGCTGGATGGCGGTGGACAGCTTCTCCTGGTCGCCCTTGGTCTTGGGCTCGATGGCGACGTTGATGACCGGAGCCGGGAACGTCATCGACTCGAGCACGACCGGGTTGGCCGGGTCGGCAAGGGTGTCGCCGGTCGTGGTGTCCTTCAGACCCATGACGGCGACGATCTGACCGGCGATCGCCTGCGGGCGCTCTTCGCGCTTGTTGGCGTGCATCTGGTAGATCTTGCCGATCCGCTCCTTCTTGCCCTTCACCGAGTTCACGACCTGTGAACCGGTGTCGAGCGTGCCGGAGTAGATGCGGATGTAGGTGAGCTTGCCCAGGTGCGGGTCGCTGGCGATCTTGAAGGCCAGCGCGGAGAACGGCTCGGTCGGGTCCGCGTGACGCTCGATCACCTTCTCCTCGTTGCCGACCGCGTAACCCTTGAACGCCGGGATGTCGGTCGGGGCGGGGAGGTAGGCGACGATCGCGTCGAGCAGGGGCTGAACGCCCTTGTTCTTGAACGCGGTGCCGCAGAGCACCGGGTTGATGGAGCTGGTCAGCGTGGCGCGGCGGATGGCCGCGACCAGCTGCTCCTCGGTGGGCTCGGTGCCCTCCAGGAAGAGCTCCATCAGCTCGTCGTCGTTCTCGGCGACCGTCTCGATGAGGCGGTCACGCCACTCGCGGGCGGCGTCGGCGTGGTCGGCCGGGACGTCGACGGTGTCGTACATCTCGCCCTTGGCCGCGTCGGCGCTCCAGATGAGCCCCTTCATCTTGATGAGGTCGATGACGCCCTTGAAGTCGGCCTCGACACCCCACGGAAGCTGAATCACAGCGGGGGTCGCGCCCAGGCGGCTGACCATCATCTCGACGCAGCGGTGGAACTCCGCGCCGACACGGTCCATCTTGTTCACGAAGCAGATGCGCGGGACTTCGTAGCGGTCGGCCTGCCGCCACACCGTCTCCGACTGCGGCTCGACACCGGCGACACCGTCGAACACGGCGACGGCACCGTCGAGGACGCGGAGCGAGCGCTCCACTTCGATGGTGAAATCGACGTGACCCGGAGTGTCGATGATGTTGATGGTGTGACCGATCCACTCACAGGTCGTCGCGGCAGACGTGATCGTGATGCCGCGCTCCTGCTCCTGCTCCATCCAGTCCATGGTGGCAGCGCCCTCATGGACTTCACCGATCTTGTAGTTGATACCGGTGTAGAACAGGATGCGCTCGGTCGTGGTGGTCTTGCCCGCGTCGATGTGGGCCATGATCCCGATGTTGCGGACCTTGGCCAGGTCAAGAGCGGTCGTAGCGGCCACTTTAACTCGCGTCCTCGTCGTCTCGTCGAACCCGCCGGGTTACCAGCGGTAGTGGGCGAAGGCCTTGTTGGACTCGGCCATCTTGTGGGTGTCCTCGCGCTTCTTCACACTCGCCCCGAGGCCGTTGCTGGCGTCGAGGAGCTCGTTCATGAGGCGCTCGGTCATGGTCTTCTCGCGGCGGGCGCGGGAGTACTGCACCAGCCAGCGCAGGGCCAGGGTGGTGCTGCGCGCGGCGCGCACCTCGACCGGCACCTGGTACGTCGCGCCACCGACACGGCGGCTGCGAACCTCGAGGGTCGGCTTGACGTTGTCAAGCGCGCGCTTGAGGGTGACGACCGGGTCGTTGCCCGTCTTCTCCCTGCAGCCTTCGAGGGCGCCGTACACGATCGACTGCGCGATGGAGCGCTTGCCGTCCAGGAGCACCTTGTTGATCAGGGCGGTCACCAGCGGCGAGCTGTAAACCGGGTCAGACATGAGCTGACGACGGCCAGGAGAACCCTTACGAGGCATTGTTAGCTCTTCTCCTTCTTCGCGCCGTAGCGGCTGCGGGCCTGCTTGCGGTTGCGGACACCCTGGGTGTCGAGCGAACCGCGGATGATCTTGTAGCGAACACCAGGCAGGTCCTTCACACGACCGCCACGCACGAGCACGATGGAGTGCTCCTGCAGGTTGTGGCCCACACCGGGGATGTAAGCCGTGACCTCGATGCCGTTCGTGAGCCGAACGCGAGCCACCTTGCGCAGTGCCGAGTTGGGCTTCTTCGGGGTCGTGGTGTAAACGCGCTGGCACACACCGCGCCGCTGCGGACTCCCCTTGAGGGCAGGAGTCTTGGTCTTGGAGACCTTGTCCTGCCGGCCCTTGCGGACCAACTGCTGAATAGTGGGCACTGCCACTCCGTTTCGTGCCTTGGCCGGTGTTACGTCATTGGGTCTTGCTTTTCGCAGGTTCTGCCGGTGTCATGACCTGCTGGTTTTCCTCGTCTCGGCGCCCCCGCGGTCGGGCGTGTCGCGCTATTCACACAGACACAGCCACGGAGACTTGCGAGCCTGAGAGTCCAGCCGACGCTCTCCCTATGGATATGAGCGCACAGCCGAAAGCCCGCTAGAGACGGGCACGATGCTCAAGACTACCCAGGCCCAGCCGACACGTCAAAACGGCACGGCAACGCCTGTCGGCCTCGCCGCTCCGTGCCACCGTGGCCTGTCTCATCCAGCCCATCCGAAGCGCCGCGGCAATGATACCGGCACTGAGGGCCGACGTGTGCCAATTCGCCAGGGAGCCCCGCAACCGGCCCACAGACCGCCACGGCGGCGGACCCTCTCCCCCGGACCGCCCCCGACGCCCAGAGCGCCTGTGACCGCCTACGGCAGCGCGTACGGCCGGAAAAGCGCCACGCCCGGGCCTCTCGGAAGAGACCCGGGCGCGGCGCTTGCGAAACAACTGCTATCGGTTGTACTGACCGAAGTCGTACTCCTCCAGCGGGACGGCCTCGCCGCTGCCCGTGCCGAAGGTGTAGTCGGCCGCCGAACCGTCGTAACCGCCGACGGTGTACATGGCCGCCTTGGCCTCCTCGGTCGGCTCGACCCGGATGTTGCGGTACTGGGGCATGCCCGTACCGGCCGGGATGAGCTTACCGATGATGACGTTCTCCTTCAGGCCCAGCAGCGAGTCGGACTTGGCGTGGATCGCCGCGTCCGTCAGCACCCTGGTCGTCTCCTGGAAGGAGGCCGCCGACAGCCACGACTCGGTGGCCAGCGACGCCTTCGTGATGCCCATGAGCACCGGACGGCCCGCGGCCGGCGAGCCGCTCTCGGCCACCGTCTCGCGGTTCATCTGCTCGAAGCGCGGACGCTCCACGAGCTCGCCGGGCAGCAGGTCGGTGTCACCGGACTCCAGCACGTTCACGCGCTTGAGCATCTGCCGCACGATGATCTCGATGTGCTTGTCGTGGATCGACACACCCTGCGACCGGTAGACCTGCTGGACCTCGGCCACCAGGTGCAGCTGCACGGCCCGCGGGCCGAGGATGCGCAGCACCTCGTTGGGGTTGACCGCACCGGCGATCAACTGGTGGCCGACCGTCACGCGCTGACCGTCCTGGACGAGCAGGCGCGAACGCATCGAGACCGGGTAGGCGATCTCCTCCGACCCGTCGTCGGGGGTGATGACGATCTTCCTGGTCTTGTCGGTCTCGTCGATCCGGGCCCGGCCCTCGGCCTCGGAGATCGGGGCGACACCCTTGGGGATGCGCGCCTCGAACAGCTCCGTGACACGGGGCAGACCGTGGGTGATGTCGGCGCCGGCCACACCACCGGTGTGGAACGTACGCATCGTCAGCTGCGTGCCGGGCTCACCGATCGACTGGGCGGCGATGATGCCGACCGCCTCGCCGACGTCCACGAGCTTGCCGGTGGCCAGCGAGCGGCCGTAGCAGGTCGCGCAGACACCGATCTTGGCCTCGCAGACGAGCGCGCTGCGGGTGCGGACGGTCTCGACACCGGCCTCGACCAGCTTCGTCACGTGGATGTCGTTGATGTCGACACCCGCCGGGACGATGACCTTGCCGTCGACCTCGACGTCCTCGGCCATGATGCGGCCGTGCACGTTGGACTCGGCGTTCTCCGCCTTGACCAGGTTGCCCGACGCGTCGCGCTCGCCGACGTGCAGCGGGACCGCGCGGTCGGTGCCGCAGTCGATCTCGCGGACGATGACGTCCTGGGCGACGTCCACCAGACGACGGGTCAGGTAACCCGAGTCGGCGGTACGCAGGGCGGTGTCGGCCAGACCCTTCCGCTGACCGTGGGTGGAGATGAAGTACTCCAGCACCGACAGGCCCTCACGGAAGGAGGCCTTGATCGGACGCGGGATCGTCTCACCCTTGGTGTTGGACACCAGGCCACGGATGCCGGCGATCTGCCGGACCTGCATCTTGTTACCACGGGCGCCCGAGTTGACCATCATCCAGACCGGGTTGGTCGCCGGGAAGGCGTTGACCATGTCGGTCTCGACGTCGGCCGTGGCGTGGGTCCAGATCTCGATGAGCTCCTGGCGGCGCTCCTCGTCGGTGATCAGACCACGCTCGTACTCGCGCTGGACCTTGTCGGCCCGGCGCTCGTAGTTCTCCATGATGTCGGTCTTGTTCGGCGGCGCGACGACGTCCTCGATCGAGATCGTGACGCCGGAGCGGGTCGCCCAGCGGAAGCCCGCGTCCTTGAGCGCGTCGAGCGAGTTGGCGACCTCGACCTTGGGGTAGGTGTCGGCCAGCTCGTTCACGATCGTGGACAGCTGCTTCTTGCCCACCTGGAAGTTGACGAACGGGTAGCTCTCGGGGAGCGTCTGGTTGAACAGGCACCGCCCGAACGTCGTCTCCAGCCGGATCGAGTCACCCTGCTCCCAGCCCTCGGGAGCGACCCAGTCGCGCGGAGGCAGGACGTCCTTGACCCGGATCTGGATCTTCGCCTGGATCTCCAGCTCGCGACGGTCGAAGGCCATCTGCGCCTCGGCGATCGAGCCGAACACGCGGCCCTCGCCGGTCGCGCCTTCCTTCTGGGTGGTCAGCCAGTAGAGGCCGATGACCATGTCCTGGGTGGGCATCGTCACGGGCTTGCCGTCGGCCGGCTTGAGGATGTTGTTGGTCGAGAGCATCAGGATGCGTGCCTCGGCCTGGGCCTCAGCCGACAGCGGCAGGTGCACGGCCATCTGGTCGCCGTCGAAGTCCGCGTTGAAGGCGGTGCAGACGAGCGGGTGGATCTGGATGGCCTTGCCCTCGACCAGCTGCGGCTCGAACGCCTGGATGCCCAGACGGTGGAGCGTCGGAGCGCGGTTGAGCAGCACCGGGTGCTCGGTGATGACCTCTTCGAGCACGTCCCACACGACGGGGCGGGCGCGCTCGACCATCCGCTTGGCCGACTTGATGTTCTGCGCGTGGTTGAGGTCCACGAGCCTCTTCATCACGAACGGCTTGAACAGCTCCAGCGCCATCTGCTTGGGCAGACCGCACTGGTGCAGCTTGAGCTGCGGGCCGACGACGATGACCGAACGGCCGGAGTAGTCGACTCGCTTGCCCAGCAGGTTCTGGCGGAAACGACCCTGCTTGCCCTTCAGCATGTCGCTGAGGGACTTCAGCGGCCGGTTGCCGGGGCCGGTCACCGGGCGACCGCGACGGCCGTTGTCGAACAGCGCGTCGACGGCCTCCTGGAGCATCCGCTTCTCGTTGTTCACGATGATCTCGGGCGCACCGAGGTCGAGCAGACGCTTGAGGCGGTTGTTCCGGTTGATGACCCGGCGGTACAGGTCGTTGAGGTCGGAGGTCGCGAACCGGCCACCGTCGAGCTGCACCATCGGGCGCAGGTCCGGCGGGATGACCGGGATGCAGTCGAGCACCATGCCGCGCGGCGAGTTGGTCGTGTTCAGGAACGCCGACACGACCTTGAGCCGCTTGAGGGCGCGGGCCTTCTTCTGGCCCTTGCCGCTGCGGATGGTCTCGCGCAGGTTCTCGGCCTCGGCGTCGAGGTCGAAGCTGATCAGACGGTCCTGGATCGCCTGCGCGCCCATGCCGCCCTTGAAGTAGCGGCCGAAGCGGTCGCGCATCTCGCGGTAGAGCAGCTCGTCGCCCTCAAGGTCCTGGACCTTGAGGTTCTTGAAGCGGCTCCAGACCTCGTCGAGCCGGTCCAGCTCGCGCTGGGCGCGGTCGCGGAGCTGGCGCATCTCGCGCTCGGCGCCCTCGCGGACCTTGCGCCGCTGGTCGCCCTTGGCGCCGGCGGCCTCCAGCTCGCCCAGGTCGGACTCGAGCTTCTTCTGCCTGGACTCGACGTCGGCGTCACGGCGCTGCTCGATGTGCTGCCGCTCGACGGAGATCTTCGCCTCCAGCGAGGGCAGGTCACGCTCACGCATGTCGGTGTCGACGTGCGTGATCATGTAAGCCGCGAAGTAGATGACCTTCTCCAGGTCCTTCGGGGCCAGGTCGAGCAGGTAGCCGAGGCGCGACGGCACGCCCTTGAAGTACCAGATGTGCGTGACGGGCGCGGCCAGCTCGATGTGGCCCATCCGCTCACGGCGCACCTTGGCCCGGGTCACCTCGACGCCACAGCGCTCACAGATGATGCCCTTGAACCGGACGCGCTTGTACTTGCCGCAGTAGCACTCCCAGTCGCGGGTCGGACCGAAGATCTTCTCGCAGAAGAGTCCGTCCTTTTCCGGCTTGAGAGTCCGGTAGTTGATGGTCTCGGGCTTCTTGACCTCGCCGTGCGACCACTGACGGATGTCGTCGGCGGTCGCAAGACCGATCCTGAGCTCGTCGAAGAAGTTGACGTCTAGCATTGTGTGCGATCTCCCCCTCAGACTTCTTCCACGCTGCTCGGCTCACGCCGGGACAGATCGATACCGAGTTCCTCCGCCGCGCGGAAGACGTCCTCGTCGGTGTCGCGCATCTCGATGGA